>NC_007677.1:2400000-3000000 GCF_000013045.1 Salinibacter ruber DSM 13855 | reverse complement strand
TGGGACATGGGCTACCTCGACTTCCTGCTCGATTACGAGTGGGAGGTCCACAAGGGCCCCGGCGGCGCGTGGCAGTGGCGCCCGAAGAGCGATGAGCTGAAGGGGGTCGTGCCGGACGCCCACGACGCGTCGGAGACGGTAGACCCTATGATGCTCACGACCGACGTGGCCCTGAAGCGGGACCCGGACTACCGGGAAATCATCGAGGACTTCCGCGAAAACCCGGATGCGTTTGAGGACGCGTTCGCACGGGCCTGGTTCAAGCTGCTGCACCGCGACATGGGCCCGAAGGAGCGATACCTCGGTCCGGAGGTCCCGGAAGAAGACCTGATCTGGCAGGACCCCGTGCCCGATGCCGACCACGACCTGATCGGCGACGAGGAGATCGCCGAGCTGAAGGAGGCGATCCTGGAGACCGATCTGTCCGTCTCCCGCCTGGTCAAAACCGCCTGGGCGTCGGCGTCGACCTACCGGGACAGCGACAAGCGCGGAGGGGCGAATGGCGCGCGCATTCGCCTGGAGCCGCACCGGAACTGGGAGGCCAACGAGCCGCCCCAGCTGGCCCACGCCCTGGAGGTGCTGACGGGCATCCAGAAAAACTTCAACGACGCGCGGACCGACGACGTGCGGGTGTCGCTGGCCGACCTGATCGTCCTGGGCGGCAGCGCCGCCATCGAGAAGGCCGCGGCGGACGCGGGCCACGACGTGGAGGTGCCCTTCACCCCCGGCCGCACCGACGCCACGCAGGAGCAGACCGACGTCGAGGCGTTTGAGTACCTCGAGCCGAAGGCGGACGGCTTCCGCAACTACATCGCCGACGACCCGTGGCAAGACTGGACCCCCGAAGAGTTTCTGGTGGACAAGGCCGATCTGCTCAACCTGACGCCCGCCGAGACCACGGTCCTCGTCGGCGGCATGCGCGCGCTGGACGCCACCCACGAGCAGGCCGACGGGTACGGCGTTTTCACCGACCGCCCGGAGACGCTGAACAACGACTACTTCGTGAACCTGCTCGACATGGGTCACGAGTGGGATCCGGTTTCGGAGGACAAGCAGCACTTCAAAATCCGAGACCGGGACACCGGTGAGGTCAAGTGGAAGGCCACCCGCGTGGACCTGATCTTCGGGTCCAACTCCCGGTTCCGGGCGCTGTCGCAGGTCTACGGGTCCGGCGACGCGGAAGAGAAGTTCGTCGACGACTTCGTAGACGCCTGGACGAAGGTAATGAACCTCGACCGGTTCGATCTTGAGTAGACGGTCGTCCGTTCCCCGAATGACGGGGGCTAGCTTCCGTCACGGATGGACAGCCCGAAGAGGGGCGGACCTCGCGTTCGCCCCTCTTTCGTGTTTTGCACTCGCACCTGTTTCCCAACACCCCCCGACCGCATGTCCGATTCTGAGTCCGCTGATCCCCACAGCCCGTCCCCCACCGGCGACGGGCAGGACACCGAGCCCCGGGACGCCGACGGCCACGAGGTTGCTCGCCGGGGCGACACCGAGGCCATGGAGGGGCTCCTCGAACAGGGAATGGATCCCAACCACACGAACGAGCACGGCCACAGCCTCCTCATGATCGCCGCCTACAGCGATCAGCCCGAGATGGCGGATCTGCTGATCGAGCACGGGGCCGATCCGAACCGGTCGGACCCCAGCGGCAGCACGCCCCTCATGGGGTGCTGCTTCAAGGGCCTTGCCGAGGCGGCGGAGGTGCTCATCGAGGCGGGGGCCGACGTGAATGCGACCGGGGCCCGCGGCGCGACGGCGCTCATGTACGCGGCCACGTACGGGGAGTCGGCACTCGTGGACCTGTTGCTGGAGCACGGGGCCGACCCCACGACGACGAACGAGCAGGGCCAAACGGCCGCCGAGCAGGCCGCCGCGGAAGGGCACGAGGAGATCGCCGAGCGGCTGCGGCAGGCCACGGCGGGGGCGTGAGCATCAACGTACGGGGACCCGCCCGTGCATCCGCCGCCGCGTGCCGGAACGCGCGGCTCGTTCCGCCCCATTCCGCCCCGTTCGGGCCCGTGGACGCGGCCCCTCGGCGAGCCGCGCAACAGCCCGTGGGGGGAGGCGTTGGACTGCGCGGCACCTCCTTCTACTACGCAATTCTGTCTCCCGACCCCACTCGTACCGTGAAGCAACGCACGCTCGGAACCAGCACCCTCACCGTCTCCGCGGTCGGCCTCGGCTGCATGGGCATGTCTGACTTCTACGGCACGCCCGACGAGAACCAGGCCATCAAGACGCTCCAGCGGGCCCTGGACCGCGGCCTTACCTTCTTCGATAGCGCCGACATATACGGCCCCTTCACCAACGAAAAGCTTCTGGGCCGCGTGCTGGACGCGCACCGGCACCGGGTCACGATTGCCACCAAGTTCGGCATCGTGCGGGACGAGGCGGGCGAGATGCACGGCCTCAACGGCCGCCCGAGCTACGTGAAGACGGCCTGTGAGGACTCCCTGCAGCGCCTCGGCGTCGACACCATCGACCTGTACTACCTCCACCGCGTGGACCCGGAGGTGCCGATCGAGCACACGGTGGGGGCCATGGGGCGGCTCGTGGAAGAGGGAAAGGTGCGGCACCTGGGCCTGTCGGAGGTCGCCGCCGACACGCTCCGCCGCGCGAACGAGGAGCATTCCATCACGGCGCTCCAGACGGAATATTCGCTCTGGAGCCGCGACCCGGAGGACGACATTCTGCCGACGTGCCGCGAGCTGGGCATCGGCTTCGTGCCGTACAGCCCGCTCGGCCGCGGCTTTCTCACCGGCCGCTTCCAGTCGCCCGAGGACCTGCCGGAGGACGACTGGCGCCGCCACAACCCGCGCTTCCAGGGCGAGAACTTTCAGAAGAACCTGGACCTGGTGGCGGAGGTGAACCGGCTGGCCGACGCGAAGGACGTGACGCCCGCGCAGCTCGCCCTCGCCTGGGTGCTGCACCAGGGCGACGACATCGTCCCGATCCCGGGCACCACCGATCCGGATCACCTCGACGAAAACATTGCGGCGCTCGACGTCTCCCTCTCCGAGGAGGAGCTTGCCCGCATCGACGAGATCGCGCCCCAGGGCGTGGCGGCCGGCGACCGCTACCCGGACATGAGCACTGTAAATCGGTAGCAGGTCAGTCTGTCAGTTTCTCATCGTCTCATTTCGACATTGGCTTTCGTCGACGGTCGATGATGAAGGGATAGTGTGGCGTACAGTAGTGCGGTTTTCAATTTGGGAAAGTGGAAGGGGGGTAGTTGGTCTTTGAAGAGAAAGCGAGAGCGGAAAATGGGACAAGGGGACAATGAAAAATGGAAGATTGCAGTCCTCGGTCCGATGCACCCGTACCGGGGCGGCATTGCGCACTTCACGGAGATGACGGTGACGGGGCTGGACGAGCGCGGGCACGACGTGCGGCCGGTCAACTTCTCGCGGCAGTATCCCGAGCTCCTCTTTCCCGGCGAGACGCAGTACGAGCCGGAGAGCGACGCGCCCCCGGTCGTGCGGGGCGCCCCCCGCCCGCTGGACTCCATCAACCCGTTCTCGTGGTTCCGAACGGGGTTTCACCTGCGGGACGCGGCCCCCGACGCCGTGGTTTTTCAGTACTGGATGCCGTTCTTCGCGCCCGCCTACGGCGTCGTTGCGCGGGGACTGCGGCGGCACTACGGCATTCCCTCGTTCGCCGTCGTGCACAACGCCCTGCCCCACGAGCGGCATCTCGGCGACGCGGCGCTCAGCCGCTTCTTCCTTGACGCCTGCGCCGGGCACGTCGTGATGTCCGACGCCGTGGCCGCCGATGCCCGGCGGCTGGCCGGGCCTGGGGCACAGATCGAACAGATTGCCCACCCGGTCTACGAACGCTTCGGGGACCCCGTCCCGAGGGGCGAGGCCCGCGCGGCACTCGGCCTGCCCGACGATGCGCCGGTGGTTCTCTTCTTCGGCTTCGTGCGGGAATACAAGGGGCTGCACGTTCTCCTGAAGGCGATGCCGGACGTGCTGGCCGACCACCCCGACCTGCGCCTCGTCGTGGCGGGGGAGCCGTACGACGACCCGCAGCGCTACCGCGCGATTATCGACCGGCACGGGCTTCACGACCGGGTGCAGTGGCACGACGCCTACGTCCCGTCCGACGCGGTCCCGACCTATTTCTGCGCCGCCGACCTCGTGGTGCAGCCGTACGTGTCGGCCACGCAGAGCGGCGTCGCCCAGATCGCGACCCACTTCGAGCGGCCCATGGTGGTGACCGACGTCGGCGGCCTCGCGGAGTCGATTCCACACGAGGAGGCCGGCTTCGTAGTGCCGCCCGAGGACCCGGAGGCCCTGGCCCGGGCCATCGGTCGCTTTGTCCGGGCGGACTGGGCCGGGCGGCTCACGGAGGGGGTGCGCGAGCGGAAGCGCGCCCAGCAGCCCGCCCGCCTGATGGAGGCCATCGAACGGCTCGCGGCGAGGCACGCGGGCTGAGAGGAGAGCTGCCCGGCGCCCCGAGAATTTATTGCCGGTACCGGTCGAACCAGCCGAGCACGTGGTCGACCTTCGTGATGAGCTGGCTGGGCCGGTACGAAATGCCGTGGGAGGCGCCCGGGATCTCGACGTAGGCCGCCTCTACGCCGCGCAGCTTGAGTCCGTTGTAGAGCTGCTTCGCCTGCCAGGGGGGCGTGCGGAGGTCGTCGCCCCCCACGATGACGACCGTCGGCGTGCTCATGGAGCCGAGGAGCGAGACCGGGGACACGTCCCAGTACTCCATCGGGTTCTCCCACGGCTGGCCCGGGTAGCGGTACTCGGCGTAGCCGTAGTAGTTGTCCGCCGCCAGGGTCTTGCTGATCCAGTTGGTGACGGGCTTCTGCACGGCCGCGGCCCGGAACCGGTCGGTCTTGCCCGTGATCCAGGCGGCGGAGGTGCCGCCCGCGCTGCCGCCGGTGACGTACAGGCTGTCGGCCGCCACGTAATCCCGCTCGACGAGCTGATTGACCCCGTCCATGATGTCCTGGTATTCCCCGCCCGAGAAGTCGTTGTAGAGCAGGTTGCCGAACGCCTCGCCGTAGCTGGTGCTGCCCCGCGCATTGGGATAGAACACGACGTACCCAGCCGCCGCGTAGAGCTGAATCTCGGCGGAGAACCGGTCGCCGTAATTCGAGATCGGGCCGCCGTGAATCTCCACCATCAGCGGATAGGCGCGGTCCGGGTCGTAGTTCGGCGGCGTCACCACCCAGCCGTGGATCTCGCGCCCGTCCTTCGAGGAGGAGTAGCGGATCTCCTCCACGGCGCCGAGGGTGCGGTCGTCGAGGAGGTCCCCGTTCAGGTCCGTGAGCCGCCGCGTCGTGTCCCGGCCCCGGCGCGTGACCGCCAGCTCGGCGGGGTGGGCGGGCGAGGTCTGGTTGAAGGCAAGGCGTCCTGCCTCAGAGACGGAAAAGTCGCCCCCGCCGTACGGGCGGCCGATCGAGGTGCCACCCAGATTCGTCGCCACCACCGAGGTCGAGCCGTCGAGGGTCGTGTGCCCCAGTTTGGTCGTGCCCTCGTCCTCGTACTGGACGTACAGGCCCTCGCCGTCCTCGTCCCAGGCGATGTCGTCGATCGAGCGGTTCAGGCCCAGGTCGACCACCCGCCGGTTAGAGCCGTCCCGGTCCATCACGTAGAGCCGCGTCACCTGGTAGGTCTGGACCTCGTCGTCGTACCCGAGGTAGGCGATCGTCTCCCCGTCCGGCGACACGCGGGGCGTGTGGTCGGGGCCGAACCGGTCCGTCAGCGGCGTGCTCTCACCCCCGTCCACCGGCACCCTGTAGAGCTCCGAGTTGCGGCGCTCGCGCTCCCAGTTGTCGTGGCGGTTGGCCGAGTAGAGGAGCGCCTCCCCGTCAGGCGTCCACACCGGGCGGCTGGAGTGGTTGTAGTCGCCGGCGGTTACCTGGCGGGCGCGGCCGCCGTCGGCCCGCACCACGAACAGGTGGTCGTGCCCGTAGTCCAGGACGCCCGTCCCGTCCGACTCGTGGTTGAGGCGCGTCTCCACGCGGGGCGGCTCCGCCCAGTCGGCGCCCTCGGGCGGCTCCGGGCGCGAGGCCAGCGTGGGCTCGGGGGCCGACACGTGCATGGAAAACGCGAGGTGCGTTCCGTCCGGCGACCACGAGAGCCCGCTCGGGGCATTCTCCAACTGCGTGATGCGAGCGGTCTTGTTCTGCTCCACCCAGTGGACGTAAATCTCGGTGCCGTGCTCCTCGTCCGAGCTGGTGAACGCGATTTTCGAGCCGTCCGGGGACCAGCGGGGCGAGGATTCGTCGGCCGTGCGGGAGGTCAGCTTCGTGTGGTCGGTGCCGTCCGCGTCGAGGCGCCAGAGGGCGGAGGTGCGGCGGTCCTCCATCACGTCCATGCCCCGCCGCTGATACACGATCTGGCTGCCGTCGGGAGACACCTGTGGGTTGGTCACCCACTCCAGGTCAAACACGTCCATGCGGGAGAAGGGTGCGTCCTGGCCGTGGGCGAGGGCGGGAAGGGCGAGCGCAACGAGCAGGGCGAGAACAACGCGGCGGGCCATCGGGGGCGTGAGGAAAGTGCACAGGGGACGAGTCGCGTACCTACGAAGAAAAGAGACCCAGGCCGCGAAGGCAATCATGTGTGGCCTGCGGGGCCGGATCCGTGGGGCTACGGCGACGAAGGAGTCGAGCGGAGGCGGGTGAGTCTGCGATTTGTGTGGAGTTTCTGCGATTTAAACGCGTCCCCCGGCGCGTCCCGTGTCATCTCTCGCCCGCCTTCTTTAGAATCAATCTAAACAAATTCAGCTCACCCAACCCTACACGCACCTCTCATGAAGCGACTTCTCAGCCTCAGCCTCGTCGTCACCCTGGTCCTGTCCCTGCTCGGATGCGGCGGGGAGCAGCAGGACGAGCTCGTCATCTACTCGGGCCGCAGCAAGGCCCTCGTTGATTCGCTCGTCCAGCAGTACCGACAGCAGGCGGACGTGCCGGTCCGCGTGCGCTACGGCACCGACTCGCAGCTGCTGGCCGCGCTCCAGGAGGAGGGCGACCAGTCTCCGGCCGATGTGTTTTGGGCGAACACGACCGGCGCCCTGGGCAACGCCGTCAACAACGGCCTGCTGACCGAGCTGCCCGACACGCTGGCGAATCGCGCGGCCCGCTTCACCCCGTCGAACCAGCGGTGGACCCCGGTCACGACCCGCTTCCGCGTGCTGGCCTACAACAGCGACGCGGTGAGCCCGGAAGACCTCCCCGACTCGGTGCTCGACCTGCCGGAGCACGAGGAGTTTGAGGGCCGCGTTGGATGGACGCCCGCCTACTCGAGCTTCCAAGACTTCGTGACGGCGCTCCGTGTGACGGAAGGGGCGGAGACGGCCCGCACGTGGCTGTCGGACATGCAGGCGCTGAACCCGAACAGCTACACCTCCAACACGCCGATGGTGCAGGCCCTGGAGGCCGGCGAGATTGACGTGGCGCTGACGAACCACTACTACGTCCTGCGCCTGAAGCACGGCGGGGCGGAGGGCGAGTACGAGGGGGCGGAGGGCGAGTACGAGGGGGAGGAGGAAGAGGGCGAGGAGCACGAGGAGGAGGCTACGCCCCGGGCCTCCGCGCCGGTTGAGATGTATCACTTTGCCGACGGGGACCTTGGCAACCTTGCCCTCGTAACGGGGGCGGGAGCGCTGCAGACGAGCAACCAGCCCGACGCGGCGAACCGGTTCCTGCGGTTCCTGCTTTCGGAACAGGCGCAGTCCTTCGCCGCGACCCGTGTAAACGAGTATCCCGTGGTGTCGGGCGCGTCGGTGCCGGACTACCTGATGCCGGCGGACGAGGCCCTGAAGATGAGTCCGGAGTTCGACCTGCAGAAGCTCCAGAACATGGAGCCGACGCTCGATCTGCTCCGCGACGCCGGGGCGCTCTAGCGCCTTGCCGGGACGTTGTGTGGGCGTGCGGAGGAACGAGGAGGGCACTCCGCACGCGTCCACGCGTCCGTCCGTTCACCCGCACTCGCAAAACCGATCTCCCGCTCGCGTGCTGGACACGATCCGCCGCCGCTGGTACGTGACAATCCCCGTGGCGGTCGTCCTGGGGGGCGTGCTCATTCCGCTGGTGTACCTGCTGCTCCGCGCCTTCCAGGCGGACCCGGGGACGCTGTGGGACCTGGTGGTGCGGGGGCGCACCCTGCGGCTCCTGTGGAACACGGTGGGGCTCACTGCGGGCGTGCTCGCGGGCACGAGCGCACTGGCGCTCCCGCTGGCCTGGCTGACCACCCGCACGGCCCTCCCGGGCCGAAAGGCGCTCACCCTGCTGGGCGTGCTCCCCCTCGCGGTGCCCGGCTACGTGATGGCGTACGCCCTGATGGCCACGACGGGCGAATACGGCACGCTCGCGCAGACACTCGGCCTCGTGGTGCCCCGGCTAAGCGGCTACACCGGGGCCTGGCTTGCGCTCAGCCTCTCGACGTTCCCGTACCTCTTTCTGAACCTCCGGACTGCCTTCCTGGGGCTGGATCCGTCCCTGGAGGAGTCGGCCCAGGCGCTGGGGCGCGGCCGGTGGCGGGTCTTCGTGCAGGTGGTGCTGCCGCAGCTGCGCCCGGCCTTCCTGTCGGGCGGGCTCCTGGTGGCCCTCCACGTGCTGGGCGACTTCGGGGTCGTGTCGCTCATGCGGTACGACACGTTCAGCTACGCGCTCTACATCCAGTACGCGGCCTCCTACGACCGCATCTATGCGGCCTGCCTCGCGCTCATGCTGTTGATCCTGACAGGCGCGATCCTGCTGCTGGAGGCGCGGTTGCTGAAGGGGCTCCTGTTTCACCGGACGGAGAGCGGCACGAGCCGCACCGCCGTCCGGTACGAGCTGGGACGCTGGCGCTGGGGCGGGTATGCCTTTGCGCTGGGCGTGGCGGGGCTGTCGGTGGTCCTGCCGGCGGGCACGGTGGGGTACTGGATGACCGACGCGGCGGCGGGCGGGGTGCCCTGGGCCGGCCTGGGGGCGGCCCTCTGGGACTCGGTGTCGGCCTCCGCCCCCGCCGCCGTGCTGGCGGCGCTGCTGGCGCTGCCGGTGGCGTACCTGGGCGTGCGGCACCCGTCTCCCTGGACGCGCGTCGTCGAGCGTGCTGCCTACCTGGGCTACGCCACGCCCCCGCTGGCCTTTGCGCTCGCGCTCATCGTGTTCTCGCTCGGGGTTGTGCCGTTCGCGTACCAGACGCTGGCCCTGCTCGTGACGGCCTACGCGCTTCACTTCATGGCGGAGGCCGTGGGCCCCGTGCGGAGCGCGCTCTACCAGGCGCCGCCCCACCTCGAGGAGGCCGCCCGGTCGCTGGGCCGCTCGCCGCTCGGGGCGTTCGTGAGCGTCACCTTTCCGCTCGTGCGGCGCGGCCTGCTCGTGAGCATGGCGTTCGTCTTCCTCTCGGCCATGAAGGAGCTGCCCCTCACCTTCCTCCTGGCGCCGATCGGGTTCGAAACGCTCGCCCTCAACACGTGGAGCTACGCGGAGGAGGCGATGTTTGGGCAGGCGGCCCCCTACGCGCTCACCATCATGTTCGTCTCGGCGCTCTTCGTGGGCGTGCTGCTGCTCCGCGAGCAGGCGAGCGAGCGCCCCGCGGCTGCGGAGCGCACGTAGACCCGTTCAATTGTGCCGTCGCTGGACGGCACGCCGGGAACGACCCCGGCCGACGATAGGTGCCATTTTCTGTCATGAGCACCCCGATCCTCTCCGTTCAGAACCTGACCAAGCGGTTTGGGCCCGAGGCCCCGCCCGTCGTCCACGAGGTGTCGTTCGAGGTGGAGGACGGGGAGATCTTTTCGATCCTGGGCCCGAGCGGCTGCGGCAAGACGACGACGCTTCGCTGTGTGGCGGGTTTTGAGGAGGCCTCGGCGGGCACGATCGCGGTGCGGGACCAGACGCTCTCCGGACCCGGCGTGCACGTGTCGCCGGACGCGCGGGACGTGGGCATTGTCTTTCAGAACTACGCCCTCTTTCCGCACCTCACGGTCCGCGAGAACGTGGCGTTTGGGCTCGATGGGGCGTCGGAGGCGGCGCGGTCCGCCCGGGCGCAGGAGGTGCTGGAGATGGTGGGGCTCGACGGCTTCGAAGACCGGCGGCCCCAGCACCTCTCGGGCGGGCAGCAGCAGCGGGTGGCCCTCGCGCGCACCCTCGCCCCGGAGCCGGACCTCATCCTGCTCGACGAGCCCTTCTCCAACCTCGACGCCCTGCTGCGACAGGAGACGCGCCAGGAGGTGCGGGAGCTCCTGAAGAACAAGGGCATGAGTGCCGTCTTCGTCACGCACAACCAGGAGGAGGCCCTCTCGTTTGCCGACCGCCTGGCCGTGATGCGGGGCGGGCAGCTCGACCAGATCGGCACGCCGGAGGAGGTCTACTACCACCCCCGTACGCTCTTCGTCGCCCAGTTCCTGGGCCGCACCAACCTGCTGCTCTCGCAGGCCGCCGGCACCGAGGCGGACACGCCGCTGGGGCGCGTGGGGCTCAACGAGGCGGCGGAGGGGACGGTGCTGGTGTCGATGCGGCCGGAGCACCTCGCGCTGGAGGCGCCGGAGGCCTCGGACGGCACGGTGGGGACGGTCGTGGGCCGGGCGTTCAAGGGACACGACATCACGTACCGGGTGTGTTGCGGCGGGAGCGAGTACCTCGTCCACACCGACAACCGGCGGTTCTACGAGCCGGGCGACACGGTGGCCGTCCGCCCCCTCGAACCGGCCGTCGTTTTGGAGAGCCGGTCGACCCCCGCCGAGGTGCCAAGCGGTGCGACCCCGGAGCCGGAACCATAGCCGCTGGTGCCCCTTTTTGTCTTACCAAACGCTCATGCTCCCCGGTATGTGCCTCTAACCGGAGGCCGTGTAGCGCGCCCGCGACGCCTTCGCGCTGACCCACTCGTCCCGCGATGGATCGCCTGACCCACGGTCTGAATGCGGCCCTTTCGCTGCTCCTCGTCGGGGGAAGCCTGTGGGTGTTTCCGACGCTCCCCGCCCGGGTGCCGCGCCACTTCGGCCTGGGCGGCACGGCGGATGCCTACTGGGACGCGACGCTCCTGCACTGGATGGTCCTCCCGACCATTGCGATCGTCGTCGTGGGGGGGCTCTACGGCGCCGCGTGGTGGGTGGGCACGAGGCCCGCCGCCGTCAGCATGCCGGACCAGCAGCGGTACGATGCCCTGCGGCCGGCGGACCAGCGTCTGATTGCGGGGCACGTGCAGACCTTTCTGTACGGGACGGCCACGGCGACGCTGGTCCTGTTCGTGGTCGCACAGGGGAGCACCTATCACGTGGCCACGTCGGCCACGAACACGCTCCCCGAGGTCGGGTGGGCACTCACCCTCGGCATCCCTGTGGTCCTCACGATCGCGACGGGCGCCCTGGCGTGGTGGCTGCCGCGGCGCGTGCGGCGGCTCGCGGGCGACCGAGGACCGTAATCGCTGTGGTACTCGAGCTGGGACATCGCCTCAGTTGCGTAGAAAAGGGAGGGCCGAGGCCGAGGGGGGCGGGAATCCGCGAATGAGGTGCGGCTCAAACCCGAAGGCATGACGTGCCCCGCCCCTCGAACCGGTTGCCTACTCCGCCTCGCGGTACCCCCGGATCCAGTCCACCTCCAGCCGAAACGGGCCGTCCTGTCCGTCGATGATGTAGATCCCGATCGACTGCACGGCCGAGCGGTCGAGCGGGTCGACGCGCACGGGCTCGCCGTATGCGGTCTCCTCCAGTGAGTCAAAAGGGACGCGGACGGTCGTCCAGGCGTCGCGCGTCGGGACCGGCCCGCGGCGGCTCACCTCCCGCCCCCGGCTCCGGGTTCCGTCGTCGACGTCGAGTTCGAACGTGCGCCCCCCGCCGCGGACGCGAAGTTCGATCCCGTCGTAGCCCGACAGGTCCGCCCGCGACGCCGCGCGGACCGACGTGAACCCGCCGCCCTCGGTGACCACCTCTCCGGTGAACACGAGCGTGCCGTCGGCGACCTCGACGAAGCCCTCCGAGCGCCCGCCCATCACGCCGTCGTTCTCGACGCGCCACGGGGCCGTATCGGCGCCGTCGAAGGTGAAGAGCATCAGGGGCGCGGGACAGGAGGGGGGGCCGGACGAAGGGGGACTGCCAGGGCTGTTTGGGTCTGTGAGCGGTGGGCCCGGGGCGTCCGTCGTCGGGGCCGGGCGGTGGAAAACGTGCCCGACGAGAAGGACCGCGGGGACGACTGCGAGCGCGAGAAGACGAGTCATATCCTTGATCCGGAAAGAGGGGCCGCTTCGAGTGTGCGGTGTCGGGACGTTGGGGGCCCTCGTCTTCTGAATCCGGGAGCGCCTCAACTGTTGCGAGGGGACGCGGCCTCGTGCCTCCGCTCAACGGACAAGATGGGCTCGCGACGGGCAAGGAAAAGTGTCACCTCCCGCATTCATCCAAGGAAGACATCGAAGGTCGAAGACGCCACCCTTTCGTGCTGCCACGTCCGACCCGCGGCGCCGAGCCGACCCGCCCAGTCCCAATTGACAGTGGCGATGGTCCCTCGTTCGCTACATCGGGGGGGATGCGGCTGCCTTTTCTTTCTTTTCGGCGGTCTCCTCTTCACTCTGAGCCACCACTAGTTCACAGAGGAGACGCTGCTTCTCCAACTTTACCATCCTCCACATTCCTGCTAAAGCGACAAACCCCATGCAAAAAGCAAGGTAGAGCGGAAAGGCGAATTCCTCCAGTGTCCAGTTCACACCGACTCCCACGTAGGAGAGCCCCGTTAGCACGCCCCCAGAAATCAACAGCACTGTCGCGACTGCAGCGTATGCCTTTGCCCAATAGATTCTGCGTTCAAGCGTGGGCAGCTTCTCCGCTGCGACTTCGGCGTATTCCCCGGCCTTGAGCCGTTGTCGATCCGTGTAGCTCAGATGGATATCCGGATCCTCGAGGGAGGACTTGAACGCCTCTTTGACTTCTCCCCCGGCTAAAGCCGGGAGATTCTTCTGCGGGCTTCTCTGCCCTTATCCCACGGGTCTGCCCGCCTGCCTACTAGAGCCTCTCGGCTCTGTGCAGGTCTTACCAGCGGTCGCCGGGTTACACCGTTGCGGTTCAGAGCCTGTCGGCTCGGTTCGCATGTGCGGACGATACCGCACTCCGGTGGGCGAAGCCATCTCGCCAGCTACCTGGGTAGAACCTGTCGGTTCGTCCCCAGGATACCTCTCGTTCAGAATATTTCGTGCTCCTACCACGTCCCGGTGCCCCTCAAATGAGCATTGCGGGCAGTTGAAGTCTCTGCCATTTGACTTATGCCTGTGCTCGCAACTCGGACACGTCTGTGAGGTGTAGGCTTCCGAGGCCCGCTCAACGGTCATTCCGCGAAGCTGGGCCTTGTAGGTGAGCATGTGCTCGAACTTCGAGTATGCCCACTGGTGTAGGCGTTGGTTCATTCGGTCTCCGTACTTGATCCGCTCTCGGATTCCCGTGAGATCACCGACTACAACTGTTCCTGTCCGTCTCTCGTGGAGGACATTTACCAGCCGCGTCGTGACCTTGTGCAGGAAGTCCTCGATTTGATTTCGGATCTTCCGCAGTTGCCGGTCCTTGGCTCTGGCGAGCCGCTTCCAACGCCTACTTCCTTTCTCTTTGCGGTCGATCTTCGACCTCAGGGTGCTCAACATTCGGTTGTGTTGCCTGCGGAGCGAACGAAGCCGTCCGCCGTGAACACTGATGTTCTCTCCGTTCTCGACATATACAGTCGCAAGATGCCGTTCTCCGAGGTCTACTCCTGCTTTCTTAGTGCCCTTCGGCTCTTGATCTTCTTCGACATTGTACTGGCATCGGAGTTCGTATTGATCTCCGTCCCACCCAATCTCAACGCGCTTTGGTTCCTTCTCCGAAGGCCAGTCAATCAACACCGGGTTGTTCCCTCGCCCATTGGAGAGGCGAAGCACGCCATCGTCTCGGAGTTTAATTGCCCCTGACTTCCACTGGACTTTGAAATACCGCTTCTGCTTGTAGGGCGGGCGGAGCCCCTCGTAGTCTCCGTTCTTGCGCTTTTTACGCCAACTCTGGAGGCTGTCGTAGAAGCTGTCTGCCACTGCTTGAGCAGATTGGCTATGCAGCCCGTCGAAGCCTTTACAGTACATCTTCTGGGCCTGTCCCTTCGAGAGCCAGTAGCCTTGGCGACGGGCGAAGCGCCAGTGCCACTTCGTCAAGGTAGACCACAGTTCTCCCGCTTGCCGCGCAAGGCGGTCAAGCTGGTCGGTCTGGCCCAATTTGAGCTTGCGAGTCAAATACATGGCGGTTGTTCTCACTTCGTCCCGAAAGCTTTCGGGAGAGTCCGTGTATGTCCCGGCTAAAGCACGGGACCTTTACTGCTCTTCTCGCGCTCTACTCAATAATGTAAACCGAGAAAACAGCTGCTCATACATTGGATTCGTTCGTTCTATCTCGAAGAACGAGACCTTTTCGGCACACGCATAACGGTTTGCGGCTCACCGGCGCAGGGCACGCTGCCGGTCGGCTGAAACAATGAGTCTTCAAGTTAGCGCAGCGGCAACCCAAACGCACCGGCCCTGCGTCCACGTGCAGCCGCTGGTTATGCGGCGATCTCTTCCTCGGTGGCGCCAACCCCTTGATGCGGACCCGAATTCGATGCGTTCTCCTCGAAAAGCACGCGCGCACGCTCGAAAGCCGCGATTCTCGGCAGCGCTACCTTCAACGCGTAGCCCATAAAGAACATTGCCCACAGTGCTGAAACAGCTAACCCGAGCGCCCCACGCACGCCCCCTTCTCCCGCCGAACCCGGCCACCAATACAGTTCGAGGTATAACTCGAGGACGAGCACGATGGGGACCGAGAGGCCCATCCCCCAGAGCGTACGCTTGGTGCGCTTAAGGCGCTGATCGAGAATCGGGCGCACGGCGGCGACATCTTTCTCGTTGAAGGCTTGCTTCTGCCGGTAGTTCAGGCCGAGGAAACTACCCTCCTCGTCACGCTGGCGGAGTTCGCGGAAGGCGCGTCGCTTTACTTCCTCGGCGAGTCCTCTTGTCATGGTTGTCATGGCAATGCGGATTCCGTGAGAGCGGTTTGTTTACAAATGATTGTATCGCCGCATAACGTAGAGCTTAGCTGAAATGGGCGCGAAAAGGTCCGGCAGAAGACGATACAACAGATTGCCCCGGTCCACGAAGTTACCATTTCCCGGTATCGTCACTCCTGGTCGGCGAAGCAGAACCCGCTCGGTTACCCCCGCCTGACAACGCCCGCGCCCATTTTCAGGTATAGCGCCGTGTTATAGCGCCTTATTTGCCACTTGTTAAAGAAGGCAAACTGCAGTTTTTTACCCCCCACTCCCACAATCTCTTAAACCCATAAAGAGAGGCTTTTTCGGAGGTGTAACCCATTTCTAATATTTCGATCGATCCATGAGGCGACTCTTCAAAGGCTACCTCCGCGGCATTTTCAGCAGGAGGCCAATGGTTACCCCGCTCTTGACTACCATATGACTCGGGTAGGTTTTCTGAAAATACTACTTTACCTCCATCATTTTTTATTACCATTTTACCATCCCCTCCGATACTCACCTCCTCGTTAGTCCATCTTCCTCCCTTGATCCCAAACGTAGAGCTCACCCCAATAGAAATATGGCAACCCCCGCCGTACTCATCGAATCCTTTCTGGATACCTAAGTCTTCATTCCCAACCACATTAACCCGTGCAAAGCCGTCACGATCATCAGATTTGTAGATATCGAGCTCTGCGTCTGATAGACCACCAGAGACCCCAATATCTTTCCATCCACACTCATCCCTCCCCATGTTGTAGACGTACGCTAAATTAGGCGCGTCTAATTCGGTGTCATGCTTTGCATAGTCAGGCCAGTCAAAGTAGCGCAAGCGGACACGACTGCCCTTGACTAAAGCACTTACTACCGCCTCAGCTCTCTGGGAATTTGTTAAGGTCAAAGCCTCCTGTTGGTTCGGTCCACTAAGGCTGTTCGGAGCGCGTTCGCCTACTCGTACCAAGTGGGTCCGGTGTCCCTTCTGGGTTGTCCCTCTACACCGATTATCTAGCCAGGGCATCGAAATATAGAAGCTGGTGGAGAGTGAGCGGCGCTATAACATATCTTATACGGATCCATTCCGTCATATCACATTATGACGATCGGCATAATATGAGTCGATGGATCGGAGAAGTCCATAAGATCCAAGCATTTGCGAAAATGGAATGAGTGTTATGCCGAACCGATCCGGATAATAACGTTATGCCGACCGGAGTGTATGCGTTTACAGTGTACAGTTTTCTTCTGTGTACATCAAGCCAAATGTCTTCCGCTTCCTCGTCATGGCCGGTTCGTCTTCACCGGACTCGTCTTCGGGTGGCTCGTCCCCCTTTTTGAATCGCGTTCGGGCGGCCTGTCGCCGAAAAGGATACACCTATTGGACGGAAAAGACCTATCACCGCTGGATCGTCCGCTACGTCAAGCAGCACGGGACTCAGCATCCGCGTGCGTTTGGAAAAGAAGAGGTTCGGGACTACCTGTCCCACCTCGCCATGGATCGAAACGTGGCCGCCGCCACGCAGAACCAGGCCCTCAACGCCCTTCTGTTTCTCCAGCTTGGGCGTGCTCGGCGCAGGGTGGGACGCGGGATCCGACTTCGAGCGGGCTCAAGGGCCGGAGCGGCCCCCGGTCGTTCGGACTCCGGAGGAAGTGAAGGCGCTCCTGGAAGAGACGGACGGGCTCGACGGCCTCGTTGCTCATCTGCTCTACGGGGCCAGGCTTTGGCCCTCGGAGGCACGTCGATTGCGAGTCAAGGACCTGGATTTTGAGTACGAGCAGATCACGGTGCGGCAGGGCAGCGGGAAGAACGATCGCTGCACGATGCGCCCCGCGTCGCTCGAAGCCCCCTCCGGCGGCCGCTTCGCAAGAGCAAGGCCCTCTGGGGGGAAGACCTGACGGCAGGGGACGGCACGGCCTCGATGCCGAAGGCGCTCGCGCGAAAATACCCGAGCGCCCTGACCGAAGGGCGGAAGTAGTCTCTGGGCTGCGCCGCTTCCGTAGCGGCGTTGCCGCCCGCCCGTTCTTCGGGGCGTCCGTGCCACTTCGTGAGAACCGATCGCGTCAATGCCCGGCGCTCCCGCTTCCGTTCGCTGCCCCCTCGTCCTCGCTCGTGTCCCCCAGCATCGCGGCCAAGGGGACGGGCCTTCTCTTCGCCTTTCGGCCCGCACGGAGACCATCGGGGGCAACCCGGGGCCACCTCGCTCTGCGTTCACCTGGTGAGAGGGCGTCCCGCAGCACATTCGTCCCCTGCGGGGGGATTTCTCACGATTGGTGGGGGCTTGGGGGCACCGATCCGATGCAGATGAGGAGCGCATTTCACGGAAGGCAGAATGGGGGGCAATCGTCCAGCCTCGCTGCGGGCAGGGGAGCGTTTCGTCACGGCCGTGTGGCGTGCTGAGGCTCGACGCCCTCGGCGCGTGGCAGCTGCACGCTGAATCGGCTGCCGACTCCCTGTTCGGTCTCAACAGTGACCGTCCCCTCCATCGCGTCGGCCGCCTTTTTCGTTACGGCGAGGCCGATGCCCGTCCCTTCGTGGGTGCGGTCGTGCCCCTCGGAGGCCTGTCGAAACGCCCCGAATAGGTCCTCGACCTCGCCCGGATCCATGCCCATCCCCTCATCTTCTACCTCCAGGACCGCAGCCCCCGCGTCGTCTTCGTGGACGCGCACCCACACCCGCGACCCTTCCGCGCTGTACTTGATGGCATTCGAGATGAGGTTGCGAAGGATGATCTGAACCCCCCCCGCTGTCCGCCCGCGAAACCACCGGTCGATTGGGGGTTTCTACATGGAGGTCGATGCCACGCTCGTCGGCCTTCTGGAGAAGCTGACGGGCGCTGCTTCGGGCCTCCTGGGTCAGGTCGACCGGTTCGAGAGAGAGGTCCATCTCTCCCGTCTCCAACTTCGACAGGTTCAACACTGCGTTGAGCGTGTTCAGGAGCCGATGTCCGCTGTTTTTGATGAGGCGGGCAAACCGCACAACGTTTTCCCCAGCCGCGTCCCCGGCCGCGTCCCCAATGGTTTCGGCGAACCCAATGATGGACGTGAGCGGGGTTCGAATCTCGTGGCTCATGTTCGCGAGAAAGACCGACTTGAGCCGGTTGGCTTCCTCCGCCTCCCGCCGGGCCGTTTCGGCGTGCTGTTTTGCCCGGCGCAGGTCCCGTTCCTGACGCTTGCGATCGGTGATTTCCACGCCCAGACACAGGCGCCGCCCTTCCTCAAGGTCCGTTCGCCACCACTCTGTAATCAGCTGGTGCCCATCTCGGGTCTCGGGGCGAGACTCCAGGCGGTCCGTCGGGGCCCCGTCCACGAACGCCAGGGTCTCGCGTCGATCCGTGTCGTCCGGATACAAGAGCGTCCAGGCATCGTCCCGTGCCAACAGCTCCTCCTCGGTCCACCCCAGGACGTCCTCGAACTGCTTGTTAATGCGCTCGAACCGGTTGTCCTCGTCGAGCAGCATGATCATTACGGGGGCACTCTCGAAGACGGATTCGAACAGCTTCCGCATCCGCTCGCTCTCGCGCTTGGCCTCCTTCAGTTGGCGGGTGCGGCGGTCCACGGCCCCCTGCAGCACAACGCCCCAGATCACGGCCCCCGTCGCCAGGCCCCCGAGAATGATGAGGGCAACGCGGAGGTATTCCCAGGTCAGGCCGCTCTGCACGAGGTCGCCGTCGTCCCTGGGCTCGATCAGGTACCGGTTTCCGTGTTGGCTTACGATGCCCGTCGCCTCGACGACGTCCCCCGTCTCGAACCGATCCAGCCGGAACCGGTCTCCGTGGCGGTCGGCAACGAAGAGGGACAGCCGGGCCGACGAGGACCCGTCCGGGCTTTCGAGCACGAGAGACCGGCCCCTGGAGGTGCGTCGCTTGTCGACGACCCGTCCCCGTGTTCGGGCGAGCCAGCCCTCATAGTGGTCTTCGACGGTGGTGGCCACGGTGAGGGGGACCGGCACCGGGGTGCGGGGGGGCGACGGCACGACTCGGTACTGTGCCACGTCGATTGCCGTCAAGCCCCTCGCCTGCAGGAGCCGTCCCCGCACAACGAGGCTGTCGCCCCGGCTCACGAGCGGGCCGTCGGGGAGACGAACGTGAATCCCGTCGGTGTCGTCCTGAAGGGTGGCCACACTGGGACGGACGTGAGAGAGTTGAGCGGGAGCCGCGGTCACCCGTCCGCTGACGGCCAGGGTGTCGCCGAGTCGGTCCGGCGTGCCGTCCCCGTCTCCGTCTGCGAGTATGGCCGAGATCATTGGGGTGAGGCGCATCTGGAGGCTATCAATTGGGGGCGGCGGGGCCGAACGAGCGGTAGAGGGAGCGCCGAGAAGGCACGCGCCGAGGAGGAGGGAGAGAATCAGTTGGGGCATCGAACGGTGGGGGAGGGAGGATGCATCGAAAAGATCGTCTTGCCGACTCTGAGCGTCGGCGTGCCCCTTCGGAAACGGGACAAAGAAAAACGAGAACCGCCCGGTCGAGGGGCTGCGCCTTCAATTATCGCGGGCCGAGGCGGCAGAGCCAAATTATGTTTTTTGAAACTAAGGCCCTGGGGCCCACGGCCCTGTCGCCCGTGTGGGGCCACGAGCGTCCGGTGGGAACGTCTCCGGTCCGCACCACGGGGGGCAGCAGAGGCCTGCGGCCGTCGTTCTGTTCGGGGCGGTCTCCTGCGTGGCCTGTGGGCCGCGTGACACGGGGTCGTGTGTCGGGCGGGCCCGTCGTAACGACTGAGGCTCCAAGCAGTACAGTACATCACCCTGAGGTCTCATCATCATCCCTTGTTTCCATGACGACCGACTACGACGTCCTCGTGATTGGCGGCGGCGCCGGCGGCCTCTCCGCGGCCGGCATCGCCACCAACCTCGGCGCCAAGACCGCCATGATCGAGCGGGACGCCCTCGGCGGCGACTGCACCTGGACCGGCTGCGTGCCGAGCAAGACGCTCCTCAAGGCCGCGACGGTGGTGCACCAGGCCCGGACGGCCAGCAAATACGGCCTGACCGACCAGTCCGTCGACGTCGACTTTGGGGGCGTGATGGACCACGTCCGCCAGGTGCGCCAGGAGGTGTACGAGGAGGCCGACGCGCCGGAAATCTTCGAGGACCTGGACATCGACGTGCGGGAGGGGGACGCGCACTTTATCGATGCGCACACCGTGGGCGTGGAGCGCGCGGACGGGTCGACCGAGCAGGTGACGGGCCGCTACGTGATCGTCGCGGCGGGGGCGCGTCCGCTCGTCCCGCCCATCGAGGGCCTCGGCGAGGTCGACGTCCTCACGAACGAGTCGCTGTTCGAGCTGGAGGAGCAGCCGGAGCGGCTCGCGATCGTGGGGGGCGGGCCGATCGGGACCGAGATGGCGCAGGCCTTTGCGCGGCTCGGCACGGAGGTCGTCGTGCTCGACATGGCCGACCGCATCCTCTCCAACGACGACGCGGAGCTGGCCGCCACGCTGCGCGAGACGCTGGAGGAGGAAGGGGTCGAGTACGTGTTAGGCGCGCAGGTGGAGAAGGTGGCGCAGTCCGGCGGCACCATCACCATTTCGGCGGGCGAGCAGGGCCCCGTGGAGGCCGACGCGCTGCTTCTCGCCACGGGCCGTACGGCCAATGTCGACGGCCTCCACCTCGACGCCGCGGGCATCGACTATACCCGCCAGGGCATCACCGTCGACGACCGCTGCCGCACGAGCCAGGGCCACGTCTACGCCGTGGGCGACGTGACGGGCCGCTACCAGTTCACGCACATGAGCAACCACATGGCGAAAGTGGCGGTCACGAACGCCCTCCTGAAGGTGCCTTCCAAAATCGACGCCGACCACGTGCCGTGGGTCACCTACACGGAGCCGGAGCTGGCGCACGTGGGCGCCCACGCCGCCGACCTCGACGAGCAGGGCGTCTCGTACGAGACCTACCGTTTCCCCTACGACCAGCTCGACCGCGCCATTACCGAGAGCGAGACGACCGGTCAGATCAAGGTGCACGCCACGTCGCTCACCGGCAAAATCCTGGGCGCGAGCGTCCTCGGCGAGCGGGCCGGCGAGCTCATCACGGCGTTCACGATTGCCATGCGCAACGGCGTCACGCTCCGCAACATCGGCGACACGATCCACCCCTACCCGGCCTACGGCGAGGGGGTGCGCCGCGTGGCGGATCAGTGGTACGTGCAGAAGCAGTCGCCCACCGTCACGAAGATGCTGCAGACGGTCTTCGGCTACCGCGGGCCGGTGCTCAAGTACGGGCCGGACGAGATCGTGTAGCCCGGAGACGAAGGGAGGCGGGCTGGACGGACGCGCAGTCGATGAGGACGTGCCGGCAAAAGAAACCTTGGGGGAGACGGCTGGTGGAAAGGGCGTGTGAACACGCTCCTCTCCGCGCCCCTGTTTTCCACTTCGTCCCTGCACGCTCATGTCCATTCGCCTCGTGCTCGCGACGGGAATCGCCGCCGTCGCGTCTGCGCTCCTCCTCGCCCCGTCCGCCTACGGCCAGTCGCTAAAGGTCGAGCCGACTCGTCCCACCCTCCAGGTTGGGCAGAGCCAGCAGCTGGAGGCCTATTACGTGAACGCGGACGGGGAGCGCAGGCGCGACACGACCGTCGTCTTCTACGCCCGGGGCGACGGCGCGCTCACGTCCCGCAGCGGCGAGGTGACGGCCGAGGCCCCCGGCACCCACGAGATCATCGCGCTGCGGCCCGGCACCGGGTCTCAGGATCGCATCGTGCAGCGCGTGCCGGTGACGGTTGCCCAGGCCCCGGTCGGTGAGGTGGCGTTCGCCGAGGCCCCGGCGCAAGTCTATGCGGGCACGCAGGTGCCCTTCGTCGCCGAGGCCCGGACGGCAGACGGGCAGGTGCGCGATGATGTTGCCGTGCAGATGGAGAGCAGCAATCCCGAGGTGGCCACGGTGGATCGGCTGCACCGAATCGACGCCGAGGCGCCCGGACGCGTGACGATTACGGCTCGAGTGGAGGGCCACGAGGCCACCACGACCGTGGACGTGAGGGAGAACCCGGTGGCGTCGCTGACCCTGAGCGGCGGGGCCGACTCGGCCCGCACGGGGGACGTGCTCGACTTTGCGGCGACGGCCCGCACCGAGGCCGGCACCGCCGTGGGCGACGCCCCGATCCGGTACGCGGTGCGCACCGACCACACCGAAGAGATCGCGCCGGGCGCCACCGCCGAGATTGGAGCCGACGGCCGCTTCGTCGCGGAGGACGCCGGGCAGTACACTGTCGTGGCCACGAGTGGGGGGCACACCGCCACGCACACCGTCTCCGTCACGCCGCGCGGCCTGGAGGGGGCGATCGAGGTCGTGGGCCGGGGGCGCGTCTCCAACGTGCACACCTCGGACCTCTGGGTGTGGGAGGCGCCGGACGGCCGCGACTACGCCATCACTGGCACCTGGGGCGGCGACGGCGAGGCCTACTTCTGGGATGTGACCGACCCGTCCGACATCACGCCGGTCGACACGGTCACCGTCGACGCGCGCACGGTCAACGACGTGAAGGTGAGCGACGACGGGCGCACCTGTATCATCAGCCGCGAGGGGGCGTCCGACCGGAAGAACGGCATGGTGATTCTCGACTGTTCGGACCCGACCGACGTGTCGATCATCACCGAGTACACGAACCGCCTCACCGGCGGCGTCCACAACCTGTTCATCTACGAGGACCACGTCTACGCCCTCAGCAACGGCCGCCGCTACGAAATCATCAACATCGAGGACCGCGCGAACCCGACCCGGGTCACCGACTTCGAGCTCGAGACGCCCGGCCACTCGATCCACGACGTGTGGGTGGACGACGGCATCGCCTACTCGTCGAACTGGGACGACGGGGTCGTGATGGTGGACGTGGGCAACGGCGTGAAGGGCGGTTCGCCCTCGAATCCGGTCGAGATCGGGCGCTACGCCTACCCAAGCGGCTGGAACCACGCCGCGTTTCCGTACGACGACGCGGAGACGGGCAAAGACTGGGTCGTTGCAGGCGACGAGGCCTTCCCCAACGGCCTGAACACCGAGAACGAGCCGACCATTCCCGCCGGCTGGCTCCACTTCGTCGACGTCACCGACCCCGAGACCCCGTCCGAGGAGGCGCGGTACCGCGTGCCCGAGGCCGGCTCGCACAACTTCTGGGTGGACGGCGACACGCTCTACGTCGCCTACTACAACGCCGGGCTGCGCGTGGTGGACCTGTCCGGCGACCTGAAGGGCAACCTCTACGAACAGGGCCGCGAGATTGCGCACTTCAAATCCCACGACCCCGAGGGGCGCATCCCCAACGCCGCGATGGCCTGGGGGCCGCAGCCGTACAAGGGGCACGTCTTTTTCTCCGACTGGAACTCCGGCCTCTGGGCGGTGGAGCTGACGAGGGAAGAGTGATGCGTGAGGACGTGATGCGTGAGGCCTGACGAGTGAGGAGGGACCGATGGCCCCAACTCACCAACCCACTAACCGACCAACCCATCAACCAACCCCCATGCACCTGCTCCGGACGCTCCTCCTTGTCATCTGCCTGTTCGGCCTGGCAGCAGCGCCGGCCCTCGCCCAGAATTACTACGCCTACGTCGCGTCCGAGTCGGCCGACGAGGTGGCCCTGGTGCGGTTTGATGCCGACACCGAATCGGCGACCGTGGAGGAAACCGTTCCTGTCGGCTACATCGCGCCCGAGACGGAGGGGGCCCACGGCATGACGGTGGCGCCGGACGGGGAGCACTGGTTCGTGTCCATCGCCCACGGCAAGCCCTACGGCCGCGTCGCGAAGTACGAGACGGGGACGAACGCGAAGGTCGACACCGCCCACGTCGGCATGTTTCCGGCCACGATGGAGGTCTCCTCCGTGACGGGCCTGCTTTACGTTGCGAACTTCAACCTGCACGGCGAGCCGGAGCCAAGCACCGTGTCGGTCGTCGATCCGGAGGCCATGACGGAGGTGGACCGGATCGAGACGGGCATCATGCCGCACGGCTCCCGCTTCGCGCCGGACGGGCGCACGCACTACTCGGTGAGCATGATGGACGGGACGCTCCACGAAGTTGACGTGCTCACGGGCCGGGTCACGCGCACCCTCACGACCGGCGAGGGCACGCCGAAGCCGACATGGGTGGACCCGCACCCCTCGCGGCCGCTGGCGTACGTGGCCCACAATGGGGCCGACGAGGTGGTCGTGGTGGACCGGGACGACTGGGCGGTCACGCAGCGGCTGCCGACGGGCGAGGGGACCGCGCCGTACAACCTGGAGGTGTCGCCGGACGGCACGACGCTCGTGGTCTCCTACAAGGGGACCGGCGAGACGGGCATCTGGAACCTGGAGACGGGCGAGCGGGCGGCGCGGCTGGCCAACAGCCAGTCCGTCACGCACGGCGTCGTGATCTCGCCCGACAGCCGCTACGCGTTCGTCTCGGCGGAGGGGCGGGGCGACGACCCGGGCGCCGTCGACGTGTTTGACCTGCGGTCGAACGAGCGGGTTGCGTCCGTCGAGGTGGGGCCGCAGGCGGGCGGCATCGCGTTCTGGAAGACGGATGCGACGACCACCTCGGCCCGATGACGGACGCGCCCGGTACCTACGCGTTGCTGCTCCAGAATGAAGAGAGACAGGAGATTGAGGTGGGCGCCCTCGGCGCCATGACGGTCCGGCCCGGCGTGTACGTCTACGTCGGGAGCGCCTTCGGCCCCGGCGGGCTCCGCGCCCGGGTGGGGCGGCACGCTCGGGGCGATGGCGCGCTGCACTGGCACGTCGACTACCTGCGTGCGGCCACGGCGCTGGAGGCGGTCTGGTACACCCACGACCCCGAGCGCCGCGAGTGCACGTGGGCCGCGGTGCTCCGGTCGCTCTCCGGCGCCTCGGTCCCGGTCGACGGCTTTGGGGCGTCGGACTGTACCTGTCCGGCCCACCTCGTCCGTTTTGAGGCCGCGCCATCCGTCTCGACGTTCCGGACGCGCCTTCGTGGAGAGTGTCCGGATCACGAGATGATCTCTCGCTTCGAGCCGTAACGTTCCACCGTCCAACGTAGGGTCCGGTGGAAAGGGGCACTTCCCCGGAAGAACAGCAGTCGGGAAAGAGACGACTCCTACCACTTGGGAAAAAACGTAACGACGCAATGCGCACCCTCGGCAACATCCTCTGGTTTCTGATCGGCGGCCTCGAGATGGGACTGGCCTGGTGGCTGGCCGGTCTCGTGATGTACGTCTCCATCGTCGGCATCCCGTTCGGCATTCAGCACGTCAAGATTGCGGGCCTCACGCTCTCGCCGATCGGCAAGACGGTGGTGCGGGAGGAGGTGGCGCAGGCGGCGCGAGGCCGCTGAGTCCTTCACGTCGAATGGGCCTCGTCCGTGAACCGCCTCAAAAGGAATCATGCCCGCTTTTCGTGCCCCTGCTCGGGCAATGCGCAAGTCGAAGAGGGGACCCCTCGGATTCCGAACTGCGTTCGTCGGCTCGCTCCCGCCATTTCTCGGTGGGGTACGCAACGTATCCTTGCCGTAACACCCCTGTCCTAACCAGAAACGCGTGCCCACCCCGACGGTGTAACTTCTTCTGTAGAAATCTAGGCGCCTTTGCCCTCACGCAATACGCATCACGCGCCCCAAGTGAAACGAGGAAGTGCCCTTGGGGTGCAACACGAGGGCCCGGCAGGGCGCTTGCTCCGAGCATCCCCCTCCACGAAGTTGCCGACTCCCCGCATGCCCGAGCACATCACCCTCCGCGGCGCGCGCGAGAACAACCTCCAGGCCATCGACCTCGACATTCCCCGCAACCGGCTCGTCGTGGTGACGGGCCTGTCAGGGTCCGGCAAGTCGAGCCTCGCGTTCGACACGATCTTTGCCGAGGGCCAGCGGCGCTACATGGAGAGCCTGAGCGCCTACGCCCGCCAGTTCCTAGAGATGATGGAGCGGCCCGAGATCGACTACGTCGACGGCCTCTCGCCGGTCATCTCCATCGAGCAGAAGACCGTCTCCGGCAACCCGCGCTCCACGGTCGGCACCGTCACGGAGGTGTACGACTTCCTGCGCCTGCTCTACGCCCGGGCCGCCACCGCCTACTCCCACGAGACGGGCAACCGCATGCGGCAGCAGAGCGACGACGAGATCGTGGACGGGATCCTCGACTTCCCCGAGGGCACGCGCCTGCAGATCCTGGCGCCGGTGGTGCGGGGGCGCAAGGGCCACTACCGCGAGCTCTTCGAGCAGACCTCCGCGCAGGGCTTCGAGCGGTTTCGCGTGGACGGGGAGATGCGGACCTACGAGGAGGACATGAAGCTGGAGCGCTACGCGACACACGACGTGGAGGTGGTCATCGACCGCCTCGCCATCAAGGACGGCATCCGCTCGCGGGTGAGCCAGTCCGTCGAGACGGCCCTGGAGATGGGGGGCGGCACCCTCATCGCGGACGTGGTCGACGGGCCCGACGGCGTGGAGACGGGCGACCACCTCTTCAGCCGCGACCTCGTGGACCCCGAGACGGGCCTCTCCTACGAGGAGCCCTCGCCCAACATGTTTTCGTTCAACACGCCGTACGGCGCGTGTCCGGAGTGCGAGGGGCTGGGGACCGCCAAGCAAATTGCGCCGGAGCTCGTCGTCCCGCACCCGGAGAAAACGATCAACGAGGGCGCGCTGGCCCCGCTCGGGGAGCCGCGCGACATCTGGATCTTCAACCAGCTGGAGGCGGTCGCGGAGGCGTACGACTTCGACTTCGACACGCCGATCGAGGCCCTGAGCGACGAGCAGCTGGCAGTGATCCTGGAGGGGGCCGGCGAGGAGCAGTTCGAGATCGAATACGGCTACAAGGGCCGCGAGGTGCAGTACAAGCACCGCTTCGACGGCCTCTACGACCACATCTGGCACACCTACGAAGAGACGAGCTCGTCGAAGAAGCGGCGGCGGGCCGAGTCGTTCATGCGCGAGATGGACTGTCCCGCCTGCGGCGGCGGGCGCCTGAAGACCGAGAGCCTACACTACCGCATCGGGGGCAAGTCGATCGCCGACCTGGCGCAGATGGACCTCACCCGGCTCCGCGATTTCGTGGAGGACGTCCCGTTCGACACCGAGCGACAGACGCGCATCGGAGAACCGATCGTGAAGGAGGTGCGGGAGCGGCTCGACTTCCTCATCGGGGTGGGCGTGGGCTACCTCACGCTCGACCGCCCGGCCCGCACCCTCAGCGGGGGCGAGAGCCAGCGGATCCGCCTCGCCACGCAGGTGGGCACGCAGCTGACCGGTGTCCTTTACGTCCTCGACGAGCCGACCATCGGCCTGCACCCGCGCGACAACGACCGCCTCATCGAGAGCCTCGAAAGCCTGCGCGACCTCGGCAACTCGGTCGTCGTGGTAGAGCACGACCGCGACATGATCGAGGCCGCCGACCACGTGGTCGACCTCGGCCCCGGGGCCGGCATCCACGGGGGACACGTCATCACCACGGGCCCGCCGTCCGTCTTGACGGTCGATCCGGTGGAGCAGACCAACGGTACGGCGGCCAATGGCGCGGCCGAGCACGAGATCGAAGACAACGGCGTGGCGCGGCAGCAGGTGGCCGAGCGCGCCGCGGACTACGACAGCGACCACTACGACTTCGAGAGCTTTACCGCCGCCTACCTGCAGGGCGAGCGCGTCATCCCGCTGCCCGACGAGCGCCGTGACGGTACCGGCGAGTCGATCACGCTGAAGGGGGCCACGGGTCATAACCTGAAGGGGGAGGACGTGGACGTTCCGCTGGGAACGCTGATCTGCGTCACCGGGGTCAGCGGCTCCGGCAAGTCGACCCTCGTCAACCAGACGCTCTTTCCGATTCTACACCGGCACCACCACAACGCCAAGACGGTGCCGCTGCCCTACGACCGCGTCGAGGGCATCGACCACGTCGACAAGGTCATCGAGATCGACCAGCAGCCCATCGGCCGCACGCCGCGCTCCAACGCGGCCACCTACACGAAGCTGATGGACTACCTGCGCGACCTCTTCGCCCAGCTGCCGGAGGCAGAGATCCGCGGCTACACCAAGAGCCGCTTCAGCTTCAACACCGACCCGGGCCGCTGCGATAAGTGCGGGGGCACCGGCACGGTCACGCTGGAGATGAACTTCCTGCCGGACGTGGACGTGACCTGCGACGCGTGCGATGGCAAGCGCTACGGGCCCGAGACGCTGGAGGTGGAGTACAAGGGCAAGAACATCGCCGAGGTGCTGGACATGACCGTGGCGGAGGCGGTCGATTTCTTCGAGAACCAGCCGCGCCTCGTCCGCACCCTCAAGACGCTCGACGCGGTGGGGCTCGGCTACCTCACCCTCGGCCAGTCGTCCACCACGCTCAGCGGCGGGGAGGCGCAGCGCGTGAAGCTCTCGAAGGAGCTCTCCCGCCCCGGCACCGGCGATACGCTCTACATTCTCGACGAGCCGACCACCGGCATGCACTTCGAGGACGTGCGTCATCTCCTCAACGTCCTGCACGGGCTCGTCGACGAGGGCAACACGGTGATGGTCATCGAGCACAACATGGACGTCATCAAGCAGGCCGACCACGTGATCGACCTCGGCCCGGAGGGCGGGCGCGAGGGCGGTGAGATCCTGTTTGAGGGCCGGCCCGAGGCCCTGGCGGAGGCCGACACGCACACGTCGGCCTACCTGCGGGAGGAGTTGGAGCGCACCCGAACCGCGCAGACCGACGCGGAGAAGACGGCCCCCGTCGGCGAATCGGGCGACGGCCTCTCGTCGGGACAGCCGGAGCCGACGGCGGAGTGACGAGGTGGGAGGAGCGTCCGCACAGGAGCTCCTGAAATGTGGTGATCCTGTTAAAAGAACGCCCGGAAGCGGTTCCGTAATCGTTGGGAGCGCTTTTATGAAGGTCGAATTTTTGTGGTTTTAGGGGAGTATTGGTAGAGTAAGTGGCGTCAGTATCGCTCCCACCACAAAAAATACTCGCCTTCGGAATGCGGATACGCACGTTCGTTCTCGCCGTCGTCGGTCTTCTGTTCGTACCCATTGGGGCTGCGGCCATGCCGCTGTCGGACCCCGCAAACGTTGCCGAGGCGCTGCAATCGGCCGAGCAAACACAGACGAATCTGGATTACGTCTGGACGATCCTCGCCGCGGCGCTGGTCTTCTTTATGCAGGCGGGCTTTGCGCTGCTGGAGTCCGGCTTCTCGCGGGCGAAGAACGCGGTAAACATCATCATGAAGAACGTGATGGACGCCTCGGCCGGGGCGCTGGTCTTCTTCGCGGTCGGCTTCGGGCTGATGTTCGGCACCTCCTGGGGCGGCCTGATCGGGACCGACGGCTTCTTCCTCACCGGCACGGGCGACCAGCCGCAGACCTGGGTCTACGCCTTCTACTTCTTCCAGGCGGTCTTTGCGGCCACGGCGGCCACCATCGTCTCCGGCGCGGTCGCCGAGCGCATCAAGTTCAGCGGCTACCTGATCTTCTCCGTCACCATCACGGGGCTCATCTATCCGGTGTTTGGGGCGTGGGCGTGGGGCGGCCTCTTCAACGGCAGCGGCTGGCTGGAGGCGCTTGGTTTCATCGACTTTGCCGGGTCGACGGTCGTGCACAGCGTCGGCGGCTGGGCGGCGCTGGCCGGGGCGTTGGTCGTGGGGCCCCGGGTGGGCAAGTACGCGGACGACGGCACGCCGCGCAGCATTCCGGGGCACAGTCTTCCCCTGGCGGCGCTGGGGGTGTTTATCCTGTGGCTCGGGTGGTTCGGCTTTAACGCGGGCTCCACGACGGCCGGGTCCACCGCGATCGCCAAGATTGCCATGAACACGTTCGTCGCGGCGGGGGCCGGGGCGGTGGCGGCCATGGCCATCACCTGGATCGACGGCGGCACGCCGGACGCCACGATGACGCTGAACGGCGTGCTCGGCGGCCTGGTCGGCATTACCGCGGGGTGCGCGGCCCTCACGCCGCCGTACGCCATCCTCACGGGGGCCATCGCGGGCGCCGTCGTGGTCTATGGCACCCGCGCGCTGGAGTGGTACGTCGACGACCCGGTGGGGGCCATCGCCGTGCACGGGCTGGCCGGCGCCTGGGGCACCATCGCCGCGGGCCTGTTCAACTCCGCCGGCTTCAGCCTGTCGCAGGTGGGCGTGCAGGTTGTGGGCGTGGCGGCGGCGTTCCTGTGGACCTTCCCCGTCAGCTACCTCGTCTTCTCGATCGTCGACGCCGCGATTGGCATTCGCCTAAACGGCAAGAAAGAGACGGTCGGGCTCGACCGCATGGAGCACGACGTCGAGGCGTACCCGGAATTCACGACGGACGGGGACCGTCAGGCCCCGGCGCCCGAGGCGGACGAGGTCGTTGCCCGGTAGCGGCGCGGCCCCTCCACCACTTCCCTGTGCCCGGAGGAGAACGAGCGGTGTTCTCCTCCGGGGGGAGGGGGAGGCGCGTTTCGCAATGCGGGGACAGGCGCTCATCATTACGGCAAGCGCGACGGCCGCAGGGTCGGGCCCGGTGGGAGCCTGGCCCCTGCGGCCGTTCGTGTGTGGGGCCGATGTACAACGATGGGCGCATTCCACGTCCGCGAGCTGGTGCGCCCCCCTCGCGAAAACGGCCGATGACGGACCGCAGACGGCGGCGTCTCGGGGTGCTTCGGCGGTCTGTCAGCCGAGAGCAGTCGGGCCACGGTCGTCGCACGCCAAACCAGCGCTTCTGCAGTGCACACCCACTGTTGAGGTGCACCCCAACGCTCGACCCCTCAACCCCTCACGCTCAACCTCCACCCTCAATATCCGTAGATCGAGAGGTCCTCCCGACGCATGTGGGTGTTGAGGACGATTGCCAGCAGGGCCGTGTTGGCGAGCATGGCCGAGCCGCCGTACGACAGGAACGGCAGCGGAAGCCCGATCACGGGCAGCATGCCGGTGACCATGCCGATGTTGATGAAGATGTGGATTAGGTAGACGCCCACGGCCCCCGCGGCGACGATGCTGCCGAATGGGTGCTTGACGTCGGCCCCCAGCTTGATGAGCCGCAGGAGGAGGGCGGCCAGCAGGCCCAGGACCACCAGCGACCCCACGAGGCCGAACTCTTCGGCCACGACGCTGAAGATGAAGTCGGTCGTCTGCTCCGGCACGTAGGCGCCCTGGGTTTGGGGCCCCTGCATGAAGCCCGTGCCCCAGATTCCACCGGAATAGAGGGCCGCCTTCGACTGCACCAGGTGGAACCCCACGCCCTGCCGAAATTGCTCGGCTCCCGGGTTCGTAAACGACAGCAGACGGTCGACCTGGTAGGGCTGGAGGATCTTGCGGAGCACGAACGAGATGAGGGCCGTCACGCCGGCGGTGAAGGTGGCCGCCAGGGCGGCGATGGAGCGCCGGCCGGAGTAGGCCCAGAGCCCGCCCGTGAACAGGACGGCGAACCCGAGGGCGGCCGGAGTGGACACCAGCGCAAAGTAGCCCGCGATGGCGGGCGAAACCATAAGCAGGAGGACCGAGAGGGACAGCCCGCTCCAGAAGAGCATGATGGGCACGAGGCCGAAGAAGACGAGGGCGGTGCCCAGGTCGTTCTGGAGGATGACGAGGAGGGCCGGCGCGACGATGAGGCCCGCGGCCTTCAGGGCAAAACTCAAGTCCTGCCCGGCTCGGGTGTGGCGCTCGGACAGCAGCTGCGCCACGGCGAGGACCGTTCCCACCTTGGCCAGCTCCGACACCTGCAGCCGCAGCGGCCCGAGGGCGAGCCATGCGCGGGTGCCATGCACCTCTACCCCCATCACGAGGCACAACACGAGGAGGACGAGCGTCGCGGCGTAGGCCGGATAGGCCGCGTACCGGAGAAACCGGACGGGCACCAGGAGGGTGGCCGCAATGCCGGCGATCGACACGCCAATCCAGAGAAACTGACGGGCGAAATTATCCTGGACGCCTGGGCCGATGTATTCGGCCGCGGGGCCGTGGGTGGTGCTGTACAGGGCCACGAGGCTCACGGCCGCGAGCCCCAACCAGAGCAGCAGCGTCCAGGGATCCAGTTTCCGGGCTGGGGGACTCATGGGCGATCGGTCGGCGATGAGGCACTGGGGCGGGACGAGTCAGCGGGCGTCGGGGCGGCGGGTTGCGTAGTGGCCTGGACGGCGGGCGTTGTCTCCGAGGGAGACGTGGAGGGGGAGGGCGCGCCGTCCTCCGGGGCGCTGCGCACCTCCTCCCGCAGGCGTCGCTTCCAGTAGCGCCGCTCCCACGTGTCCGCGATTGAGCCCGTCAGGTATTGTTCGGCCATCAGGCTCGCAATGGGGGCCGCGGCGGTGGCCCCGTAGCCCGCATTCTCGACGACCACCGCGAGGGCGATCTCCGGGTCGTCGTACGGCGCAAACATGATGAACAGCGAGTGGTCCTCGCCGTGCGGGTTCTGGGCCGTGCCCGTCTTGCCGGCGCTGGGGATGTCGGGAATCTGAACCCACCGGCCGGTGCCGTCGGTCATGACGCGGTGCATGCCCTCCTGCACGACGTCGAAGTGGGAGGGATCGACCGGAATTGGGTCCGGGGGAGGCAGCTCGGGGCGCCGGGCCGCCCCGGTCTCCGGGTGGACGGCCTTGCGGACGAGGTGGGGCGTGGGGAGGCGGCCGCCGTTGCCGAGGGCCGCCGCGTACCGGGCCATCTGGAGGGGGGTGACGGACATGTCGCCCTGTCCGATGCCAAGGTTGATGGTGTACCCGTCGGTCCAGCGGCCGTACGTCTGGTCGAAATAGGAGGAGTCCGGAATCAGTCCCGGCTCCTGCCGGAATCCTTCGAGCGGCACCTCCTGGCCGAACCCGAACTTCAGGGCCCAATCGTGCCAGGTGGCCAGGCTCATATTCTCCATTACCTGGTAGAAAAAGGTGTTGCAGGACACCTCCAGGGCCTTCGCCACCGTGATGCGCCCTTCGTCCTGTCCGTTGTGGTTCTTGAACGCCCGGCGCCCGATCTGGTAGCTCGACGGGCAGTCCATGCGCTCCGAGGCGGTGAGCATCCCGGTTTCGAGGGCGACGAGGGACATGAACGGCTTCCAGGTGGAGCCTGGGGGATAGCCGCTCTGCGTGGCGCGGTTGTAGAGCGGATCGCTCGGGTCCGAGCGGAGGCTGTCCCACGCCGATGTGCTGACCGACCGGGCAAACAGGGAGGGGTCGAAGTCCGGCGTGCTGACGAGGGAAAGGATGCCGCCGGTGTCGGGGTCGAGGGCAACGGCCGCGCCGCGCTTCCCCACGAAGAGGGACTCGGCGAGGGCCTGCACCTCGTGGTCGAGGGTGAGGTGGAGATCGTGCCCGCCGACCGGAGGAGTGTCCATGGCGCCGTTCTGGTACTCCCGCACCTCCGTCCCGTGCACGTTCACGAGCACCATCTCGCGCCCCCGGTCGCCCCGAAGGATCGATTCGTAGGCGTGCTCCAGGCCCGTGCGGCCGATGCGGTCGCCGGCCCGGTAGTCCGCCGGCATGCGGGACAGGGCCTGCTCGTCAATCTCGTGAACGTAGCCGAGGGCATGGGCCGCCCGGGCGGCCGTGTGGTAGCGCCGCCTCAACTCCACGTCGTACGACACGCCGGGCAGTTCGTAGAGGTGCTCCTGCACGCGACTGAACGTGTCGAACGAGACCTCCCGAAACGAGGGCGTCGGGCGGAAGGCATTCCGCTCGCGCGCCTCCCGCAGTCGGCGGCGCACCGTCGAGTCGGCCACGCCCAGTAGATTGGCCAGCAGCGGGGCCTTCGACGCGTCAAAGTACCGGGGCGTGATCCGAATCGTGTAGGTGGGCCGGTTGTCCACCAGGAGCGTGCTGTCCCGGGCGTACAGGGCCCCTCGTGCCGGCTCTACCGATTGCTCCCGCACGGCGCTTCCGGGCGGCGTGCCGTCCTCGGACGCGCCGTTGAAGCCCTGGAGCTGCACCAGACGAAGGCCGAGCAGGAAAAAGAGAAAGACGACGACCCCGGCGTAGATCCGGACGCGGGTGCGATACTCATCCATGCAGGCGCGGTCGGGGCGGCGAGTGTGCGTCGGAGGATGACAGTGGGGGGCAGCCCATCATTTGAGCCCAAACGGCGGAAGGCGCGAAATGGGTCCTGAGCCGTCGCGAGAGCAAACAGTCTCGTTCCATCCGTGGCGGACCCTCAATTCTGCCCAAAAGTTTTAGTTTTCGGAGAAGGCGGACTCCAAACCTCGCGCCGTCTAGACGCGCATCTCAACCGAACCCTGGGCATTGTCGACGGGATGCGTGTCTTAAAGGTGCAAGTTCCGTTCCGGGCACGCTCCCATTTGGGGGAGCGTAACGATTGAACCCTTCCGTACTCCAACCAATACACCTAGGGCCGTACGTCGGGTGTAAATTTCGTAAAGCCTCGTTGATGTCCCTGGCCGTTATGCAACGATCTCCTGTGCGTTTTGCTCTCGCTCTCCTTGCGCTCTCGGTCGCCTCGATGATTGGGGCCGTAGGGCCGGCGTCGGCCCAGTACTTCGGGCAGAATAAGGTCCAGTACGAACAGTTTGACTTCCGCTCCTTCGAGACGGATCAGTTTGAGATTTACTTCTACCCGGAGGAGCAGCAGGCCGTTGAGGATGCGGCCCGGATGGCGGAGCGGTGGTACGATCGCCACTCCCGGACCTTCCTCCGAGAGTTTCAGAAGAAAAAGCCGCTGATCTTTTACGCCAACAGCCCCGATTTTCAGCAGACCAATGCCGTGCGCGGGCAACTGGGACAGGGCACCGGCGGCGTGACGGAGAGCATCAAGGAGCGCGTCATCATGCCGCTCACAGGAAGCTACGGGGAGACCGACCATGTGCTCGGCCACGAGCTCGTCCACTCGTTTCAGTACGACATTGCCCTGCGCAAGAACAACGAGGGGTTCTCGCTGCGCAACATGCCGCTGTGGTTCATTGAAGGAATGGCCGAATACCTGTCGATCGGGCGGCAGGACTCACACACCGCGATGTGGATGCGGGACGCGGCCGTGCGCGGGGACCTGCCCACAATTCGGCAGCTCACGCGCGACCAGCAGTCCTACTTTCCCTACCGCTACGGCCAGGCCTACATGGCCTACATCGGCGGCAAGTACGGCGACGCCACCGTCACGGACCTTTACAAAATGAGTGGGCGGGTGGGGCTTGACTCCGCCTTCGTGTACACGCTCGGCATCACGGCCGACTCGCTGTCGGAGGAATGGAAGCAGTCTACCCGCGATGCCTTCCTGCCGGCCACCGACGGACGGACGCCGGTGGACTCGGTGGGCACGGCGGTGATCGGGGACCCCGGGGCGGACAACCAGCTCAACATCTCCCCGGCGGTGAGCCCGGACGGGCGCTACGTGGCCTTTATCTCGCGCCGCAACCTCTTCAACACGAACCTCTTCGTCGCGGACGCGGAGACGGGCGAGATCGTGCAGGAACTGGAGGGGACCCGGTCGAATCCACACTTCGACGCGCTCCGGTTTATCAACTCGGCGGGGGCGTGGTCGCCCGACGGGCGGCGGTTTGCGTTCATCACGTTCGCGGACGGCCGCAACGAAATCAACACGTTCAACGTCCAGACGGGCGAGATCCGGACGCGGACGGCGGTGGAGAACGTGGGGGCCATTCACAACCTGGCCTGGTCGCCGGACGGGCAGTCCATTGCGTTTTCGGGGTTGGAGGGCGGCCTGAGCGACCTGTACGTCTACGACCTGGACCAGAAGAACGTGCGCCAGCTCACCAACGACCGGTACGCGGCCCTGCAGCCGACGTGGTCGCCCGACGGGGAAACCCTCGCGTTTACGACGGACCGCGGGCGGGACGGGACAAACTTTGAGACGCTGGAGTACGGCGAGGAGCGCATCGGCCTGATCGACGTCGCGTCCGGCGAGATTCGCACGATTCGGCCCTTCTCCACGGGCATGCAGCACAACCCACAGTTCAGTCCGGACGGCCGCAGCATCTACTTCGTTGCCGACCAGGACGGCTTCAAGGACGTGTACCGCTACGACCTGGACGAGGAGGCGACCTACCGCGTGACGGAGCTGAAGACCGGCGTGAGTGGCATTACGGCCCTCTCCCCGGCCCTGTCGGTGGCGCGGCGGAGCGGGCGGATGATGTTCTCGGTCTTCTCGAACGGCGGGTACTCCATCGTGGGGCTCTCGCCGGAGGAGACAAAGGGCGAGCGGATGACGCCGAAGGAGGAGGCCTCCAACACCGCCGCGTTGCTTCCCCCGGTGCAGCCGAAGGGGGACGGCCTCGTGGGCAGCTACCTGGAGGATCCGACGACGGGGCTGACGGACGTGGACACGACCCAGACGACGAAGGCCAGCAATCGGCTCCGCCTCGACCGCATCGTGCCCCCTTCGGTAGGGGCCTCGGTGGGAGGGCCCGTGGGCACGCAGGTGGCGGGGGGGATCGGGTTCATGTTCAGTGATATTCTCGGCCATCGGAACCTGAGCGTCTTCGTACAGGCCAACGGGACGATCAAAGACATCGGCGGGGGCGTCTTCTACTCCAACCAGGAGAACCGATTCAACTACGGCGTGGGCATCTCGCACCAGCCGTCGGCCCGTGGGCGTGTGGGGCGTACCCGAAGCGGCCAGTTTGTGCAAATCGTCAACCGGATCTTCCGGACGCAGGTGGGCGCGCAGACGAGCTATCCCTTCTCCCAGACGAACCGGCTCGAACTTGGCGTAGGGGGCACACGCTACGGCTTCAGCCAGACCGTCCGCGCGTTCAACCGGTTCGGGCAGTCCCAAGAGATCGATGCCGGGACGGTCCGCGATCCCATCTACTTCGCGCGCACGAGCCTTGCGTATGTCGGGGACTTCTCGCGATCGGGCCTGACGTCGCCCCTGCAGGGCGGGCGCTATCGCTTTCAGGTGACGCCGCAGTTCGGGTCCCGGAACTTCGTGTCGGTGCTGGCCGACTACCGGCGGTACTTCTACCGCGAGCCCGTCACGCTTGCGGTGCGGGGCCTCCACCGCGGGAACTACGGGGCGAACGAGTTTAGCGGAGAGTTGACGGACAACTTCATCAGCGAAACGCTCGGGGATCCCTACCAAGCCGGCTTTGTGCGGGGGTACAGCTTCAATTCGCTGCTCGAAGAGCCGAATTGTCGAGCCAATCTTGAATCCTGCAGAGTCGGGCGATTGTACGGCACGCGCATGGCGCTCGGGAGCGTCGAGCTACGCCTCCCGCTTCTTGGGCCGGAGGTGCTGAGCCTCGCGACCTTCGAGTACCTGCCGACCGACCTGGTGGCCTTCGCCGATGCCGGGGTGACGTGGACCAACGAGGACCTGACGGACCTGTCCTTCTCCTCGAGCACGATTGGGGCTGACGCAACCGGGCGCCTGGGCACCGGCAGTACGGAACGCACCGTGGCCGCGCAACCGGTGACGAGCGCCGGCGTGTCGGCGCGCGTGAACGTGCTGGGCGCGATCGTCATGGAGGCGTTCTACGCCCGCACGTTCCAACGTACCAAAAACTGGGACTTCGGGGTCATCCTGCGGCCTGGATGGTAGGGCAAAATGAGGACTACGCGTCGAGGCGGCCGTCGACGACGGTGACGGCCCGCCCGCCTAGCGCGACCCGTTCCGCGTCGGGCGTGTCGAGGTGCACGCGGACGGTGCCGCCCCGCGCAGACACCTGCCGGCCGGTGAGTTCGGTGCGTCCCATCCGGGCGGCCCAGTAGGGGCCGAGGGCGCAGTGGGCGGACCCCGTCACGGGATCTTCGGGGACCCCCACGCGGGGCGCGAAGAACCGGGACACGAAGTCGACGTCGTCGGCCTCGGCCGGGGCGGTTGCAATCACCCCCCGTGCCTCATCGAGGGTGTGTAGGGGCGAGAGGGTCGGCTGCAGGGCCCGCACGGCGCCCGCGTCCGGCAGGCGAACGAGATAGTCGCGCCCGCTCCATCCAACCTCCTCTGGCGTTGCTCCGTCGAGGGCATTGAGAAGTGGGGTGGGCGGATCGGCCGGGGCCACCGGATCGGCGGGAAAGTCCATCCAGATCCATCCGTCGTCGCGCCGGGCCGTGAGGCGCCCGCTCGCCGTCTCGAAATGAAGGGCGGGGCGGGCCGCCTCGTGGTCGGTCGCCCAGAGGACGTGTGCGCTGGCGAGCGTCGCGTGTCCGCAGAGGGCCACCTCGTCGGTGGGGGTAAACCAGCGTAACTGGTAGGTTGCCTCCTCGTCCCAGGGACGTAGGAAAGCCGTTTCCGACACGTTCATTTCGGCGGCCACCTGCTGCATCCAGTCGGCGTCGCGGTCATCCCGGAGTAGGCACACGGCGGCGGGATTCCCGGCGAACGGGACGGTGGCGAAGGCGTCAACCTGGTAGAGGGGGGTGGGCATGGGAGGGGGGGATTGGAACGTTGCAGATCGTGGAGAAACGAAGCGTCCCGGGTACAGGTCCAATGGGAGGAGTGATTGATGAACCCTCACCCTCTACCCGACGACACCGAGCCCGTATGTACCGTCTTCTCCGGCCGTTGTTGTTTCGGTTGAATCCCGAGTGGGCGCACACGGCAAGCCTGTGGGGGGCGCGGGTGGCACAGCGCACGGTCCTGCCACTCGTGGCCTCGCGGTATCAGTTTGAGGACGAGCGGCTCAAGCAGCGCCTCTGGGGCGACACCTTTCCCAATCCCGTGGGGCTGGCCGCGGGGGCCGACAAGAATGCCCGGGCGGTGCCGTTCTGGGAGGCGGTCGGGTTCGGGTTTGTGGAGGTCGGGTCCGTGAGTGCCCAGCCGGCGCCGGGCAACCCGACGCCGCGCGCCTTCCGACTGCCGAAGGACCAGGCCCTGATCAACCGTCTGGGCCTCAACAACGACGGGGCGGAGGCCGTCGCGGACCGGTTGGAGCACAGCCGGTCGGACCGGGCGCGCCCGCTGGGCATCAACCTGGCCAAGACCCACGACCCCGACATCATGGGGGAGGCGGCCCTGGAGGACTTTCGGACGAGCTTTCGGCAACTGGTCGGGCAGGCGGACTACGTGACGCTCAACGTGTCGTGCCCGAACACGCCGGACGGAGGGACCTTCGAGGACCCGGCGGCCCTCGATGCGTTGCTCGGCGCCATCACGGCGGAGCAAAAGGCGCCGGGGCTGGCGGTGCCCGTGCTCGTCAAACTGAGTCCCCCCCTCAGCGACCGCGTCCTGTTCGACACGCGGCTGGAAGAGATCCTTGCGGTGGCGGCGGACCACGACATAGACGGCTTTATCGCGACGAACACGGCCTCGGACCGGAAGGGGGTTGAGACGTCTGCGGACCGGCTCGACGAGATCGGGGCGGGCGGGCTCAGTGGGCCCCCCCTGGAGGCACGGGCCACGCGTCTCGTGCAGTACCTCTACCGGGCGACCGACGGCGAAATTCCGATCATCGGGGTTGGGGGGGTGCACGACGCGGAGTCGGCCTACACCAAGATCCGCGCGGGGGCCTCGCTGGTGCAGCTCTACACGGCGCTCGTCTACGAGGGGCCCGGGCTGGTGCGGCGCATCAAAGAGGGCCTCGTGGCGCGGCTCAGTGACGACGGGTACGCGTCTCTTGAGAACGCCGTGGGGGCAGACGCGTGACCGAACACAGCACTCTCAGAAACAGCGCTCAGGCTCACAGGTAGGGCCTGCGTGCTCGCATTCTTCACACTGGTCTTCGTCCGTCCATGCCCGCACAGGTCGAATTCGACACCATTCCCGAGATGGTTCTCCGCCTTTGTGATCGGTACCGAGGGCGGGAGCGGCCGGTGCTGCGGCACAAGGTCCGGGGCGACGGGTGGCAGGAAATCACCTGGGAGGGCTTCCAGGATCGGGTGCAGGCCCTGGCCGGCTACCTGCATCGGCAGAGTGTGCGCGAGGGCGATCGGGTCGCCCTGCTCTCGGAAAACCGTCCGGAGTGGGCCGTCAGCGACCTGGGGACGCAGCTCATTGGGGCGGCGAACGTCTCGATCTACACGTCCCTTCCGCCCTCGAAAGTAGCCCACATCCTCCGGGACTCCGGGGCCAAAGTGTGCATCGTGTCCGTGCCGGTCCAGCGCAAGAAGATCGAGGAGATTGCGGACACGTGCCCCGAGCTCGAAGAGGTGATCGTAATGAGCGAGACGGCGGACGACCCGCCCGTCCCCATGACGCACTGGGACGATGCCCTGGCGGCGGGCCGCGAGCACTGGAGCGAGCACGAGGCGGAGCTTACCGGCATTGCGGAGTCGATCGCGCCGGGGGACACCAGCGCCCTCATCTACACGAGCGGCACCACCGGCCAGCCGAAGGGGGTGGTGCTAACCCACCGCAACTTCTGCTCGAACGTAAAGGGCGCCCTGCGGCGCATCCCCATCGGGGAGGACGATCACCACCTTTCGTTCCTGCCCCTCTCGCACGCCTTCGAGCGGACGGCGGGCCACACGGCCGTGCTCGCCGCCGGGGCCACCATCAGCTACGCGGAAAGCATCGAGGCGGTCAGCCAAAACCTCCAGGAGGTGCAGCCGACCCTCATGATCTCGGTGCCGCGCATGTTCGAGAAGGTGTACAAACGCGTGACGAAGCAGGCCAAGGAGGGAGGACCCCTCAAGCAGGCCCTCTTCGACTGGGCGGTTGGGGTGGGCGAACGGCACGCTGAGGCCCAGCAGAAGACCGGCTCGGGACCGAACCTGCTGTTGCGTGGGCAGCGGGCGGTGGCCCACCGTCTGGTCTTTTCCAAACTGCACGAGAAACTCGGTGGAAACCTCCGGTTCGCCGCCTCCGGCGGGGCGGCGCTGCCCGAAGAGATTGGCACCTTCTTCCAGGCCGCGGGCGTGACCATCATCGAGGGCTACGGCCTTACGGAGACGGCCCCCGTCCTCACGATCAATCCCCTGGACGCCCCCCGCTACGGCACCGTCGGCCACGTCATGCCCGGCGTGACGGTCGCCATTCAGCCGCTGGAGGAGAACGAGCCGGCCGGGGCGGTCAGTGGCAGCGACTACCCCACATCCCTCTCCACGCCGGAAGGGGAGATTCTGGTGAAGGGCCCCAACGTGATGAAGGAGTACTGGAATCAACCCGAAGAGACACGGGCGGCCTTCGGCCCGGACGGGTGGTATCACACCGGCGACGTCGGACGCTTCGAGGAGGGCTACCTCAAGATTACGGACCGGATCAAGCACATGATCGTCACGGAGGGCGGAAAGAACGTCTATCCCGGCCCGATCGAGGAGACGTTTAAGACCAAAAACTGGATCAACCAGATCGTCGTGGTGGGGGAGGGGCGTCCGTTTCTCGCGGCCCTGGTGGTGCCCGACTTCGACGCCCTCCGCATGCGGGCACGAGACGAGGGGATTGACGAGTCCACCTGTGACGATGCGGAGCTGCTGCACCACGACGCGGCGCAGGCCCTGTTTCAGGACGTCTTTACGGCCTACAACCGCGACGCGGCGGCCCACGAGAAAATTCGCAACTTCCGCCTCCTCGGCGAGCCGTTCACCGTCGAGGAGGGGACGCTCACCCCCACGCTCAAGCTCCGTCGCAGCGTCATCCGGGAGCGCCACGCGGACCTCATCGACGAGATGTACGAGGAGTTCGGCCGGTGACGAATCGCGCCTTGCTTGTGGGGCCCTGCGAAGGGACCGTCGAGATCTGTTCTGTGGGCGCCGCCTCACATCTCCCCTGAATCCGAGCGTCAGAGAACCCGTGTGGATAACCGTTGAACTCTCCTCTAGGGGGCCGCCAGCGCCCATGGTTGAGAGGGGCGTCCCGGATCTCGACTCCGCATCGGCCCTATAAGACGCTTGGACATTTCCCTCGGGGCATGGCGCAGTCCGGTAGCGCGCGTCGTTCGGGACGACGAGGTCGCCGGTTCAAATCCGGCTGCCCCGACCCTCCGAAAGCGGCCTTCACGGTTGGTGGAGGCCGCTTTTGCGTTGCTGAGCCCCCTATCCCCGACCTCCAATGGGGACTTCCCGGGGGCTTCAAGAATAATCCCGCCCGTGAGACCGTTCGCAGCACGTGGATGCGGTCAGGAAAAGGGTCGGAACCCGTTCCGGCCCCCGAAACACTCTGATCGATATTCGTATTTCCAGAAGCATATTCGCGGGCCTTGCTCGTCGGGGGCGTCCCCGGTGTGATCTCTTTCCTCCACGTTTTTCTCACTACGACCCACTCTTATGCTACAACGTTTGTTCAAATCGTCCTGCGTCGGCCTGATCGCCCTCGCCTTCGCCTTCACCGCCCCCGCGTTCGGCCAGATGCCCCAACAGCCGGACACGACCACCCTCTCGGCCTCCGAGGTAAGCCAGGAGCAGATTGACAAGGCGGCCCGCATCGCCGCGGCCGTCCAGTCCTCCATGCGGGCGCAGCAGATGAAGATGCGGAAGCAGATGAAGGAGAAATACGGCAATCCGCAGGAGATGGACTCCACGCAAAAAGCCAACGCACGGCGGGAGATGAAGCGCCAGCAGATGCGGATGCGCAAGCAGCAGATGAAGATGATGCAGCAGGAATCGCAGAAGGAGAACATGGACCCTCAAATGTTCCGGCGCATCATGCGGTCGGCGCAGCAGGACTCCACGCTGAAGAAGCAGATTCAGCAGGCCATGAAGGCAGAAATGAAGAAGCAGCAGTCGCAGATGCAGCAAAACCCGAACTCGCAGAACTAGCTGCGACGGTCGGGGGCTCGCCGACAGGGGCGAGCGTTCCTGCACATTGCACGCGATGGGAAAGCGGCCCTTGCCCCCGTGGCAACGGCCGCTTTCTTGTTGGGACCCGTCCGGAGGCACCGGCGCGCCGCGCGGGACCTGACGAGGCGCTGTCCGTTGTTGAAAGGAGCCATCCCGAAGATGCAGAGAACCGACTCGTCGCCCGCACACCTTCATTGCGCTTTCCTGCCGTGCAGTATTTGAGCACCCGCACCCCCGCCCATCGCGTTTCCCTCTCCACGGCGCTGCAGGACGGACTGGCGCCGGACGGGGGGCTGTACGTGCCCGAACGGTTTCCGACCCTCGGGCCCGAGGCGTTTGCGGGATGCACCACGATCGAGGCGGTGGCGGAGCGGCTTCTGCGCCCGTTTGCGGAGGGGGACGGCCTGGCGGACGTGCTGCCGGGGATCTGCGAGGCGATGTTTGGCTTTCCGGTGCCGCTGCGCGAGATCGGCCGGGGGACGAGCGTCCTCGAACTCTTCCACGGCCCCACGGCGGCGTTTAAGGACGTGGGGGCGCGCTTCCTGGCCGACAGCCTTGCCCGTCTCAACGAAGGGGCCGCGCAGCCGCTTACCATCCTCGTGGCCACCTCCGGCGACACCGGCGCGGCCGTGGCGGCGGCCTTCTGGAAGAAGCCCAACGTCGAGGTCGTCGTCCTCTACCCGAAGGGCAAGGTGTCCGACCGGCAGGAGCAGCAGCTCACCGGGTGGAGCGACAACGTGCAGACCGTGGCCGTCCGCGGCGTGTTTGACGACTGCCAGACGCTCGTGAAGGAGGCCTTTCAGGACGAGGCGTGGCAGGAGCGCCTGCGCCTCTCCTCCGCCAACAGCATCAACATCGGGCGTCTGCTGCCGCAGATGACGTACTACGCCTACGCCAGCCTCCGGCACTGGCGCGCCCACGGCACCCGCCCCAACGTGATCGTGCCGTCCGGCAACCTGGGCAACGGGCTCGCCTGCCTGTACGCCCGCGAGTGCGGGCTGCCGATTGGGGAGGTCGTCTTCGCGACGAACGAGAACCGCCCCGTCACGCACTACCTGGAGACCGGCGAGTACGAGGCGTTTGAGACGCAGGAAACCCTGGCGACGGCGATGGACGTGGGCAATCCCAGCAACATGGAGCGCCTGCGCCACCACTATTCCGGCAGCGGTGGAGCGGAGGCACTGCACGATGCCATCGGCGCCGAGCGCGTCACCGACGAGCAGATCGAACGGCACGTCCGCCAGGGGCCCGAGGCCTGGGACACGGTGTGGGACCCCCACACGGCCACCGCGGTCGAGGCCCGCGAGCATCTCGACCCCGACGACGAGCACGAGTGGATCCTGGTGGCCACCGCGCACCCGGCCAAGTTTCCGGAGGTGGTGGAGCCGCTCGTGGGGCACGCGGTCGACGTGCCCGAACCACTGGCCGAGGTGATGGCGCGGTCGCATCCCGTCCCCGAGGTGGACCCGACGCTCTCGGCGGTGGCGGACGTGGTGTTCGAGGACCGCAGGCCCGACGCGACGGAGCACGCGTAGAGGAGGGCCCCGCCGTTGGTCGGTCTCCGGTCGTGCGCTCGATGCACCGTCTTCGCCGCATCTCTGAAGGGAAAACATGAACGGCAGACAGACAGGTCTTCGGTACATCGTGGGGGGCGTGCTGCTGGGGGCGGCCGTGCTGCTCGGTGGCGGGTGTGGGGGAGACCCTCAAGAAGGCCGAGACGCCCCCGAGACGGCTCCGACGACCGAAGAGGAGTCGCCGGCACAGAGGCGTGCCGTGCAGTGCAGGGGGCCGGAGGGGGGCGTGGTGACGTTCCGGGCGCTCGTCCGTCCCGACTCGCTCGCGCTACGGGTGCCCGCAGCGTTTGGGGGCGACACGCGTCACCTTGTGGCGGCACAGGCCGCCAGCGGGGCGAAGTACGAAGGCGGTGCCGCCACGGTCTGGAGCAAGGGCGGCACGGCCACCGTCGAAATCGATGGCCAGCGCCTCGAGAATTGCACCATCGCGCCTCAGACGGAGCCACAGGACGAGCATCCTCCCAATCTGCAGTTTCGGGCGGTGGGGCAGGAACCCGGATGGATCGTGGAGGTGACCGACGACAGCCTCCGGTTTGCCTGGGCTTACGGGCAGCATGAGGTCACCGCCGCCCAGTTCGTCACAGACACGGACGACGAGCGCGTGCTCTACAGCGCCAGCACGGACCGTGGTCCCCTGCGTGTCGTGGCCCGGCCCCAGTACTGCACGGATCCGATGAACGGGCGGTTGTTTAGCCATACGGTCACCGTCACGCTTGCCGGCGATGTGCACACCGGCTGCGGACACCCGACGCGGTAGTCCGGCATTGGCGTCTACGGCCCGCAGAGGCCTTCTTCCTGCGCGGCGGAACGGGCCGAGTGCTCGCCGGGGGGAGGCACTTCGATCCTCTACCGGCCGATTCGTATGTTGGTGTCGTCGCCGTACTGCCTCGGTGGACCCCTCTGGTTTCATGCCCGCCTCGTTTTCGATCGCCGGCCGCCTCGTCGACCTGCACGCCCGCGCAATCCGGCCGGCCACCGTGCACGTCCAGGACGGCGTGATTGCGCGCATCGAGCCGGCCGAGACGGTGCCGGAGCGGCATCTGCTGCCCGGGTTTATCGACGCGCACGTCCACGTCGAGAGCGCGATGCTGCCGCCGTCGGAATTTGCGCGGGCGGCGGTGCGGCACGGGACCGTGGGCACGGTAAGCGACCCGCACGAGATCGCCAACGTGCTCGGTGTGGAGGGGGTCGAGTACATGATTGCGGATGGCCGCCCGGTGCCGTTCCACTTCGCGTTCGGCGCGCCGTCGTGCGTGCCGGCCACGCCCTTCGAGACGAGCGGGGCGGAACTCGGGCCGGACGCGGTATCGGCATTGCTGGACCGCGACGACGTGCCCTATCTGAGTGAAATGATGGACTACCCCGGCGCCATCGATGGGGCCCCGAACGTGCTGGCAAAAATTCGGGCCGCGCAGGTGCGCGACAAGCCGGTGGACGGGCACGCGCCCGGTCTGCGGGGGGACGACGTGGCACAGTACGCGGCCGCCGGCATCGAGACCGACCACGAGTGTGTTTCGATTGAGGAGGCGCGCGAGAAGCTAGAGGCGGGGATGAAAATCGCGATTCGGGAGGGCTCGGCGGCCAAGAACTTCGACGAACTGATTCCGCTGATGGACGAGGCGCCGGACCGCCTCATGTTCTGCAGTGACGACCGGCACCCGGACGCCCTCGCGGAGGGACACATCGACACCCTCGTCCGCCGCGCCCTCAATCGCGGATACGACCGGTTTGACGTGCTCCGTGCCGCCTGCGTGCATCCGGTCGAGCACTACGGGCTGGACGTGGGGCTGCTGCGTGAGGGGGACCCGGCGGACTTTATCGTGGTGGACGACCTGGACGCGCTGAATGTACAAGAGACGTACGTCGAGGGCGCCCTCGTTGCCGAAGAAGGGGAGACGCACATCGAGCACGTTGCGTCCGACGTCGTCAATCGCTTCGACGCGGAACCGGTCGCACCGGCGGATTTTCGGGTGCCGGCGGGCGGCGATCGGCTCCGTGTGATCACTGCCGTCGACAATCAGTTGGGTACCGGGGAAGAGGTCGTGACGACGCCGACCGACGACGGATACGCCGTGGCGGACCCGGACCGCGACGTGCTCAAGCTTGCCGTGGTGAATCGGTATACGGAAGAGAGCACGCCGGCCGTGGCCTTCGTCCGGGGCTTTGGGCTCGACGGGGGCGCCCTTGCCTCCAGCGTGGCCCACGACTCCCACAACGTGGTGGCCGTGGGGGCTCGTGATGACGCCCTGGCCCGGGCCGTGAATGCGGTGGTGCGGGCGGAGGGCGGCATCAGTGCGGCGGCGGAGGGCACGCAGGTCCTGCCGCTCCCCATCGCCGGCCTCATGAGCGACGAGCCGTACGACGTAGTGGCCCGGCGCTACACGCGCCTCACCGACTACGTTCGGGCAGAGCTGGGCAGCGCGATGGACGCGCCGTTCATGACGCTCTCGTTCCTGTCGCTGCTTGTCATTCCGCAGCTCAAGCTCAGCGACCGGGGCCTCTTCGACGGGGCGGCGTTCGAGTTCGTGGACCGGTTCGTCGATTGACCGACAGTGGAGGGGGACGCACGTGCTGTTTCTTGCAATCACCGCTTCTTATGGCCAACGCTGACGCCATTGTCGTGGGGTCGGGTCCGAACGGGCTCGGGGCCGCCGTCGTGCTCGCCCGGGCCGGGTGGGACGTACACGTGATCGAGCAGGCCGACGCCGTCGGCGGCGCGGCGCGCTCGGAAGAGGTGACGCGTCCGGGCTTCGTCCACGACCTCGGCTCCGCCATCCACCCGCTCGCCGCGGCGTCGCCCCTGTTCCGGCGGCTCCCCCTCGACGAGTACGGCCTGTCGTGGGTGCAGCCGGACCTGCCGCTCGCCCATCCGCTGGACGGGGGGCGGGCCGTGGCGATGCACCAGTCCCTGGAGGAGACCGCCCTCGGGCTCGGGGGCGACGCGGGGCGCTACCGGTGGCTCAACGGGCCGCTCGCGGACCGGTGGCGGGCCGTCCTCGACGAGGTGCTCCAGCCGGTGCTCCACCTGCCGCGTGCCCCCCTGCTCCTGGCGCGGTTCGGCCTGCGGGCGATCTGGCCCGCGCAGCTTCTGGGGCAGGGCCTCTTCCGGACGGAGGAGGCGCGGGCCCTGCTCGCGGGACTGGCCGCCCACTCCAACCTGCCGCTCTCGGCGCTCGGGTCGACGGCCTTCGGCCTCGTCCTCGGAATGGCCGGGCACGCGGTGGGGTGGCCGTTTCCGAAGGGGGGCGCCGGGGCCATCACGCAGGCACTGGCGGACTACCTGCGTGACCTGGGCGGGACCATCGAGACGGGCCGCCGCGTGCATTCCGTCGACGAGCTGCCCCCGTCCCGGACGGTGGTGCTCAACCTGACGCCCCGGCAGGTCCTGCGCGTCGCCCGGCCGCGGCTGCCCGCCCGCTACGAAACGCAGCTGACGCAGTACCGCTACGGCGCGGCGGCCTTCAAGGTCGACTACGCCCTCAGCGACCCGATTCCGTGGGCCGCCGAGGCCTGCGGGCGGGCCGGAACCGTGCACGTGGGCGGCACGCTGAACGAGATTGCCGCCTCGGAGCGGGCCGTGGCGCAGGGGCGGGTGCCGGAGCGCCCGTACGTGCTGCTGGCCCAGCACAGCCGCTTCGACGAGAGCCGCGCCCCCGGCGACCAGCACACCGCGTGGGCCTACTGCCACGTCCCCAACGGGGCGACCGCAGACGCGACGGCCCAGGTTGAACGGCAGATCGAGCGGTTCGCGCCCGGCTTCCGGGACACCATTCTGGAGCGGCACGTCATGGGCCCGCAGGCGCTGGAGGCCTGGAACCCGAACCTCGTGGGCGGGGACATCAACGGGGGCGCCCTGGACCTCGGGCAGCTCATCGCACGGCCGGCCCTTCGGTGGAGCCCGTACCGCATTCCGGCCCGTACGGCCCGCGGGGCGCAGCTCTACATGGCCTCCGCCTCGACCCCGCCCGGCGGGGGCGTGCACGGCATGGCGGGCCGCCACGCCGCCCACACCGTGCTCGCGGACGCGGGGCAGGACGTGTAGCCCCCGCCGAGACGGACCGAGTGAGCCTCCCCCTGGCGACTTACGCCGCCTGCAGCTGTGGACCGGCCTCGGCAATCGCCGGGGCGGCCTCGTCTTCGTATTTCTCGAAGTGATCGTGGAAAAGGCCCACGAGGTGCTCGGCCTTCTCGTCGTAGGCCTGGGGATCGTCCCACGTCTCGCGCGGCATCAAAATGTCGTTGGGCACGTTGGGGCACTCGGTCGGCACGTCGAGGCCGAAGACCGGCTCCGTCTTCTTCGGCGCGTCCAGCAGCGAGCCGTCGTGGATGGCGTCGATCATGGCGCGGGTGTGCTCGAGCGGCACGCGGTGGCCCACGCCGTACGGGCCGCCGGTGATGCCCGTGTTCACGAGCCACGCCTCGGCGTCGTGCGCGCGGATTTTTTCGGCCAGCATTTCGGCGTACTTGTCCGGCGGCCACACGAGGAACGCGGCGCCGAAGCAGGCGCTGAACGTGGCCTGCGGCTCGTCGACGCCCACCTCCGTGCCGGCCACCTTTGCCGTGTACCCGCTGATAAAGTGGTACATGGCCTGCTCGGGCGTGAGCTTGCTGACTGGCGGCATCACCCCGAACGCGTCGTACGTGAGGAAGATGATGTTGTCCGGGTGCCCCCCCATCCCCGGAATCTTGGCCCGGTCGATGTAGTCGAGCGGATAGGAGGCGCGGGTGTTTTGGGTGATGGAGGTGTCGTCGTAGTCCACCGCCCGGGTGTCCTCGTCGTAGACCATGTTTTCGAGCACGGTGCCGTAGCGGATGGCGTTGTAAATCTCCGGCTCCTCCTCCTCGGACAGCCCCACTGCCTTGGCGTAGCAGCCCCCTTCAATGTTGAAGACGCCGTCGTCGCTCCAGCAGTGCTCGTCGTCGCCGATGAGCTTGCGGTTCGGATCGGCGGACAGGGTCGTCTTGCCGGTGCCGCTGAGGCCGAAGAAGAGCGAGACGTCCCCCTCGTCCCCCTCGTTCGCCGAGCAGTGCATCGAGAGCACGTCCTTCTTGGGCATCAGGTAGTGCATCACCGTAAAGACGCCCTTCTTCATTTCCCCGGCGTACTCGGTGCCGAGGATGACCATCTCCTGGTTCTCGAACGACAGATCCACGCTCGTCTTCGAGCTCATGTGCTTGGTCTGCCGGTTGGCCGGGAATTCGCCCGCGTTGTAGATCACGAAATCCGGCTCACCGAAGGACGCCAGCTCCTCCTGGGAAGGCCGGATCAGCATGTTGTGCATGAAGAGGGCGTGGTAGGGCCGGGAGCAAATGATGCGCACCTTGAGGCGGTGCGCCGGGTCCCAGCCGGCGAACCCGTCCATCACGTAGATGCGCTGGCGGGTGTTGAGGTAGTCCTGCGCCCGCTCCTTGTTGATCTCGAAGGTGTGGTCGTCGATCTCCATGTTAATCGGCCCCCACCAGATGTCGTCCTCGCTGTTGGGGTGGCGCACGATGCGCTTGTCGGCGGGACTGCGGCCGGTCTTTTCGCCCGAGCGGATGGTGAGGGCGCCGCTGTGGGCGATGGCGGCCGTGGGGTCGTAGTGGATGGCCTCCTCGTAGAGGCGCGCCGGATCCGCGTTGCGGAGCGTGGTGTCGGGGGTGATGCCGTACTGAGACAGGTCAAGATCGGACATGACAATTGGGGAAATGTGTGCGGCGTGAGGTGCGTGGAGTGATCCTCAATGTATAAAAAGACGCGTCCGAATGTGTAGTTGACCGGCCGGATCGATGTGGGGCGCCGTCCTGTATCCGGTGTCGGGCATGGCCCCGCAACGAGTCTGCGCGTCCGCAGGGTGGGGCTTGCCCGCTTGTTGCTACGCATTCTGTTTGCTTTTCGGAGGATCCCCGTATGCTTTCCCACGAACGTCGGCTCTGGGCCGACGGCTACGAACGTGTGGCCGGGCTCGACGAGGCCGGGCGAGGGTGCCTGGCCGGTCCGGTCGTTGCCGCCGCCGTCATCATGCCGCCACAGGTTGAGATCACGGCCATTCAGGACAGCAAGGCGCTCTCCGAAGGGCAGCGCCTCGACGCCCGGGCCACGATCGAAGACGAAGCCGTGGCCGCGTCCATTGCCCGCTGCTCTCCGACGGAGATTGACGACCGCAACATTCTCCAGGCGGCCCTCGAAGCCATGCGCCGGGCTGCGTCTGGTTGCCGGCCCCCTCCCGACTTTGTGCTCGTGGACGGCAACCAGTGGGACCGGAACCTCGTCGATGCGCCGTGGCCCCACGAGACGGTCGTGAAGGGGGACGCAAAGAGCCAGTCCATCGCCGCCGCGTCCATCCTCGCAAAGACCGAGCGGGACGCCCTCATGCGCGACCTGCACGAGGCACATCCCGAGTACGACTGGGCGTCGAATGTCGGCTACCCCACCCAGCAGCACTACGACGCGCTCCGCGAGCACGGCGCGACGCCCCACCACCGCCAGTCGTTCACGCTTTTTCGGGACTGAGGCGCACGGGAAGCCACGGCGGGCGGCGCCGCCCTCGTCACGTTTGGAAGAAGGGCCGGCGCACCTGCCACACTGCCAGCCCCGTCATGAGCACCGCGAAGGCACCGGTCACGGCCAGGCACACGCCCGGCCCCGCCAGGGCGGCGGGCGTGCCGGCGAACCCGTGGAAGCCGTGCCGGAGGCCGCTGACGGCGTAGGAGACCGGGTTGCCCCACATCACGACCTGCAGCACCGGCGCCGCCCCGTCCACCGGAAACATGGCCCCCGACAGAAACCAGAGCGGCAGCAGAAACAGGTTCATGACCGCGTGGAAGCCGCGCGTGGTCTCCATGCGCCACGCGATGGCGAAGCCGAGGGCGGTGAAGGCCAGGCCCGTGAGGAGGCACACGGCCACGATCATGCCCACCCCCGCCACGCCGGGCGAGAGGTCGATGAGCGGCAGGGCGCCCAGAAACAGCAGGGCCTGAACCGTGGCCAGCAGGGTGCCCCCCAGGGTGGTGCCGAAGACGAGCGCCGTACGCGGGGTGGGGGCGACCAGAACGGCCTGAAGGAAGCCCGACGTGCGCTCCTCGACGATGGAGATGGTGGAGAAGATGGCGGTGAAGAGAAGCACCAGGGCGAGGATGCCCGGCAGGAGAAACGCCCCGTAGCTCCCCCCGACGCTGCCCTGCGGGGGCTGAAAGGTGTTCTGAAACCCCAGCCCCAGCAGGAGCCAGAGGGCCAGCGGTTGTGCGAGGGCGCCCAGCACGCGGCTCCGGTCGCGGACAAACTTGAGCATTTCACGGGCCGTGAGGGCCCCGATGGTGCGCAGTGCACTCATTCTGCGGGAGGGGAAAGACAAGGGTAGAGGGCAGTGGCGGACGCCTAGTCGTTCGAATCGTCCCCGCGAGCGAGAACGCGCTCGCGGGACTCCGTGGGGGAGACGCCGGCATGGACCATGAACACGTCCTCCAGGGTGGGCGTCCGGATCGTGGCGCTCCGGATGTGGTCGCTCAGGGCCTCGTAGAGCGACGACAGGAACGCGGGCGGATCGGGCGGAGCGACCTGCACGGTCGCGCCCACGATGCGGGTCGGCACGCCGAACTGGGCCTCGATGCGGTCGCGCAGGGCGGTGGGGGCGTCGGCCTCCAGCCAGATGGTTTCGTCCCCCAGGTCGGCCTTCAGGGTGTTCGGCCGGCCGTCGGCCACGAGGGCGCCGTCCGAGAGAATGCCGACTCGGTCGCAGCGCTCCGCCTCGTCCATGAGGTGGGTCGCCAGCAGGAGCGTGGTCCCTTCGTCCGCCCGCAATTGCTGCACGGCCGCCCAGAACGTGCGTCGGGCGGCGGGGTCGAGGCCCGAGGTCGGCTCGTCGAGCAGCAGCAGGTCCGGGCGGTGCAGCAGGCCGCGGGCGAGGTCCACGCGGCGCCGGAGTCCCCCCGACAGGTCGGCGACCGGGTCGGCCGCCCGGTCGGCCACGTCGAGGCGCCGGAGCAGGTCTTCGGTGCGCTCGCGACGCTCCGCGCCGTGCAGGCCATAAAGGGCGCCCTGAAACCGCAGGTTCTCGCGGACGGTCAACGCCTCGTCGAGGGCCGCCTCCTGGAAGACCGTCCCGATGCGTTGCCGTACGGCCCCGGACTCTCGGGCCGTATCGAGCCCAAAGACGTGCGCCCGGCCCTCCGAGGGGGGCATCAGTGTCGACAGGATTCGGAAAAGCGTCGTCTTGCCGCTGCCGTTGGGGCCGAGCAGGCCGTACAGCGCGCCCGGGTCCACCTGGAGGGTAACGTCCCGCAGGGCCGGGTGGGCCCCGTAGCTGTGGTGCACCTTCTGAATGTCGACGGCAGGGGCGGGCATGGATGGGTTGCGTGTGGGCGTTCAAACAGGGAAGCACTGGGGGCGGCGGAATGCCGTCCGTCGGGACTCAGAGAAACCAGTCCACGAGCAGGAGGGCCACGAGGCCCGGGATGTAAAGCACCGACGCTTTCAGAACGCGCTTGGCCTTTTGTCCCGTCCGTTCCCCGTGGAAGACGATCGTCGTCCACAGGAACCACAGGCCGAGCGGCACCACGCCGACGCCGTAGATCCACCCGGCGGCCTCGGTCAGGACCGGCAGAACGCTCACGGGCACGAGCAGCGCGGCGAAGCCGATCATCTGGGCCGCGGTGGAGTTGCCGTCCGGCTCCACGACCGGCAGCATGGCGTAATCGCCGCGCGCGTAGTCCTTCCGGTACATCCAGGCCAGGGACAGAAAGTGGGGCATCTGCCACGTCGCGAGGATCCCAAAGGTCGCCCATCCGCCCGCTCCAAGGTGGCCGGTTGCGGCCGTGTAGCCGCCCAGGGCCGGAAGTGCCCCCGGCACCGTCCCGACCAGCGTGTTCCACTTCGTCGTCCGCTTCAGAGGCGTGTAGACGAACAGGTACAGCACGGCCGTGAGGGCCGCCAGCACGGCCGTGAGGACGTTGACGAGCGGGCACAGGAGGCCAACGGCGAGGCAGACCAGGAGGATGCCCACGCGCCGGGCCATTTTGGGATCGGCCCGTCCGGCGGGAAGGGGGCGCTGTGCCGTTCGCTTCATTTGCGCGTCGTACCGTCGCTCCAGCACGTGGTTGAGCGTGCCCACGCCCCCGGCACAGAGGGCCGTACCGAGCATGGTCCAGAGCAACGTGCCGCCGTCCAGCCCGGTCGGGGACCCGATCAAAAAACCCGCGAACGCCGACAGGGTGACCACCGACGAAATTTCGGGCTTGGCCAGGATCAGGTAGTCCCAGAGCACGGCCCCGAGGGTGCGCCCGGAGGCCTGCGCGTCGGTCGTAGAGGGGGCAGCCATAACGGCCACGGGGGAGTCTGACGACCCGTCGGGTGGGGACTCCATGAACGAGAATGATCAGGCAAGAAGAGCGGCGAAGGGGGCAGGCGCTGTGGGGGCTACGGCTCGGCCCTCGCGAGCGACCGCTCGGGGACGTTCCGCGTCGCGCCGTTGGTGGGGGCAGAGGGGGGGGCGTGTTGGGGGCGACGCGACGTCAACAGGCTCATCACGACCGACGCCCCGAGCAGCACGGCGCCGACCACGAGGTGAGCCACCGTGAGCACCACGTACGCAATGACGCCCGCCTGACCGCCCGGCTCGTACAGGGTCAGAAGCAGGGACGCGAGGCCGAGGGCAAACTGAAGCCCCATGATGCCAAGCAGGACCCAGGCCGTGCGGCGCACCGCCGGCACCGCGTCAAAGTGCTTTTCCGCGACCACGAAGGCCCCGAGAACAACCCCAACCACCGCAAAGGCCCCGGCAACGTGCAGCGTCGTATAGCCCCCCGACATGCCCGCGCCGGGATGTCGCAGCAGGGCCCCCAGCACAATCTGCAGGTAGATGAACGCGGCGGCGGCGTACGACCACCAGCGCAGGTGGCGGGCGGAGTCGGTCTGGGGCAGCACGCCGTCCCGGCGGCGCCACGTGTCGGTGACGAACAGCGTCATGGCGACCAGAGTGGCGAAGAAGAGCTGCGCGACGCAGGCGTGCACCATCGCGAGGTCCAGCGAGACCCAGAGGACACGCAGGCCCCCAAGGAGGCCCTGAAGGATGACCAGCGCGACGGCCGCGAGGCTCAGCTTCCGCATCCAGGCCCGGGGGTCCTCCCACCAAGTCCAGGCCGCCAACGCCACCGTGAACGCGCCGACGAGACTCGCAATGAGGCGGTGCCCGTGCTCGGCGAGGTAGGCCGGCACCAGCCACCACTCCTCGACCGGATTGATGAGGTTGTAGGAGCCGAGCGAGGTGGGCCAGTCCGGAAACGCCATGCCGGCGCCGATACTGGTCACCACCCCACCCCAGGAGAGGAGGAAGACGGTCAGGAGGACCGTACACGCCGAGAACCGGCGGCGCCAGGTCCAATCGGAAGCACGAGAACGTGAGGGAGACATGGCGGCAAAGAGGCCGTCAACACTGTAGCAAAAACAGGAGTCTTTCTGGGATCTTTAGGCCCAACGATCCCACCAAGAGGGAGGCATTCCGGTTCCGTAAAGAGGCCGCAAACGGGAACCATTGGTGGGGTCTTTCCTACGCCTTTTCGGCCTTTTCCCATCTCCTGCGCCGCGCACCTGTTTCGCCTGCACGGTCAACTCTGTTTCCACATCCTCCCTGCCCCATGGCTTCGAACGACACCCTGATTGCGTCCATCTCCGGCATCCGTGGCATCGTCGGGCAGGGCCTGGATCCCTCCGTCCTGGTGCGGTATGCCGGGGCCTTCGGCACGTGGTGCCGTGAACGGGCCAATGCCGCGGACCGCCCATCCCGTGTCGTCGTGGGGCGCGACGCCCGCCCATCCGGAGACGCCTGCGCCCAGATCGTCATTGGGACGCTGCGCGGGATGGGGTGTGACGTGGTGGACCTCGGGATGGCCTCTACGCCCACCGTTGAGATGGCCGTGCTTCAAGAGCAGGCCGCCGGCGGCATCGTGATGAGTGCCTCGCACAACCCAGAAGAGTGGAACGCCCTCAAGCTGCTCAACGAGACGGGTGAGTTCCTGACGCCGGCGCAGGGGGAGGCCGTCATTGAACGCGCCGAGGCCGGAGAGGCCGCCCCTGCAACCCACGCCGCCCTCGGCGGGTACCGCTCCCGCAACGCCCTTCCCGAGCACATCGACGAGATCCTGGCGCTCGACCTTATTGATCCGGAGGGGATCGCCGCGCAGAACCTGAGCGTAGTCGTAGACGGCGTCAACTCCGTGGGCGGGGTTGCCCTGCCGCGTCTGCTCCACCGTCTCGGCGTGGCCGAGGAGAATGTCCACTGCCTCCACTGCGAGCCGACCGGCGCCTTTGCCCACCCCGCCGAGCCGCGCCCCGACCACCTCACCGAGCTCACGGCGGCGGTGCCTGAGCACGGGGCCGACCTCGGGCTGGCGGTGGACCCCGACGCCGACCGCCTCGCCCTGGTCGACGACCGGGGGCGCTTCATGCTCGAAGAGCTCACCCAGGTGCTGGCGGCGGACTTCCTGTGGCGGCACCGCGAGGGGCCCTTCGTGACCAACCTGTCGTCGTCCCGGGCCATCGATGACGTGGCCGCCCGGCACGGCCAGCCGGTCTACCGCTCCGCCGTCGGCGAGATCAACGTGGTGCAGCGCATGAAGGAGGTCGATGCCGTGCTGGGCGGGGAGGGGAACGGCGGCGTCATTCTTCCGGACCTGCACTACGGCCGGGACGCCCTCGCCGGAACGGCCTTCGTTCTTCAACACCTGGCCGACTCGGGGCGGTCCCTGGGAGCGCTCCACGACGACCTGCCCCACTACGCCATGGCGAAGGACAACCTGCCGCTCCCCGACGTGGCCCCCGACCGGCTCCTCGCAGCGCTGGCGGAAAAATACAGTGACACGAACCAGTCGACCCTCGACGGGCTCAAAATCAACTTCGACGAGTCCTGGGTGCACATGCGGCCCTCCAACACCGAACCCATTCTCCGGGTGTACACGGAGGCCCCGACCCAGGACGACGCGCAGGCCCTCGCGGACCGCTTTTGCGGAGAGCTGCGGGAGCAGATCGATGCACTGGAGGCGACGTAGGGCGAGGCATCTTTTTCGGGATCGTTGTTCTGTGGACAGGAACCGCCCGTCGAAGGCCCAGATTCAATTTTCCCATACGAAAACGCTTTTGTTGCCAATCCACTCGTTGCCAACCCAGAAGCGCCTGCTCCCGGCCACGAGTGGAGGAGGACTCGTTTCGACCTTGCGTCCAAGACCGTCAGTTCAATGAACGACGACCACGACCTCGACTGGTACCGAGCACAATGGAACGAACTGGTCGATGTGCTCGCCGTGGAGGACTCCGACGCCGTCGTGTCCGAAGTACGGCGTCTGCGGAAGCAGGCGGAGGCCCTATCGGTCCAGCGCGAGGTCCTTGTGGAGGCCGGGGTGGAAAACCCCGAAAAGGCGCTTCGGATGATTGAAAACATGGCGGACCAGCTCGAAGAGTTGTACGCGGAGCGTGATCACCCCGAACTGCCCGTCAAGCCGGAGGAAGAGACGAACGGAACGTCCGGCTGACGGCCCGGCCCACGTTCGTCGGTTTCGTCGTGTTCTACGATCCCCCCTGCCCGACCTTCCATGGAGACAACGGCTCCCCCATCTCGATCGGGCAGCGCTGCGCGGCCCGCGCCGGCGGCCCCCACCGAGGTTGTTGCGGACCTGCGCGCTGCGCGCTCACAGTGCTCGTCCGACGGGGCGACCGCCGGCGAGAATCCATGGCGGGGGCTGTTTTACGAACACCTGCGGGACGAGGGGCTGCCCGCCCTCGTAAAGAACGATGCCGCAACCCCGGCAGGATCGCTGTGGACGGGGGCCCGGCGGTGGACCGACGCGTTCCGCGAGGCGTCGCTCCGGGCCGGAGACCGGCTCGTCGTGGCCCTGCCGCCGTCGACGGCCTTCGTGCAGGTTCTCGTCGCCGCGTTGTGGGAGGGCGTCACCGTTGCGGTGGCGCGGCCGGACGACGACATCGGTGGCGTGTGCGCGGCCCTGGACGCCCGGGCCGCGGTCGCCCCCGAGTCGGGACCGTGCCGCTGGACTGCGGATCCGTACGCGGGGCCGGCCTCTGTGCCGGACGCGCTCCGGCCAGTGGAGACGCCCCCGACCCCTGCCGTTCGCTTCCTCTTGCGCACCTCGGGCACCACGCAGCGGGCCCGATGGATTGCGCTCTCGGACCGCAACGTGTTGTCGGTGTTGGCGAGTCACCTCCCGCACCTGACCCTGCGACGGGCGCGTGTGCTGTCCGTGCTTCCTTGGTCGCATGTCTTCGGGCTGGTGCTAGACCTACTGCCGGCGCTCCTGGCCGGTGCCGAAATCATCCGGGATCCGGCCGGAGGGCGCGATCCGAAGTCCCTGGCGGCCCTGGGCGAGGCGTGGGGGGCCACCCACCTTTCGGCCGTGCCGCTCACGATTCGGCGCCTGTGGGCGACCGACCGCGGCCCCGCGTTGCTTCGCCGCCTGCATGGGGGCATCGTGGGGGGCGCCCCGGTGGCCGGGCCGCTCGCGGATCGCCTGTCGGAGACGCGGCTCCGTGCGGGGTACGGGCAGACCGAGGCTGCGCCCGGCATTGCGCTGGGGGCGCCGGGCGAGTGGGACGCACACTACCTGGGACGTCCCCTCGGATGCCAGGTGCGGGTGGCAGAAGACGGCGAACTTCTGTTCAAGGGACCGAACGCCTGCGTGGGCGTGTGGCGGCGGCACGAGGGCCTCGATCGACGGGCCCCGAATCGGACCGTCCGCACGGGCGACCTCGTCCGTCGGGAGGGCGATGCCCTCTACTTCGACGGACGCAAAGACACGGCATTCAAGCTGTCGAACGGACGTTTCGTCCGGGCAGGGGCGTGGGAGGCACGCCTCAAGGGCCAGTTTCCGAGTCTCCACGACGCCCTGTTGTTTACGCCGGCCGGGGAGGACCTGTCGGTCGCCCTCTGCGTCGATCCGTCGGCCTCGGAGGGGCCCTCTGAGGCGGCCATCCGGGATGTGCTCGGCCCCCTGGGACACCGGCTCGCTGGATGCGTCCGGGTTGCTCCCGGGGACTGGGCCCAGGAGGGCAAGGGCAGGGTCGATCGGGACGAGATGACCCGTCGACTCCGGGCGTCCCCTTCCTCAGACTAGGACGGCCCCAAGGCCGCGAACCTTCTCACTTCATTTCCCTCCATTGTACGCTCTCGCCATGCCGACCCCCACCACACCCGGGCCCGATCAAGAATCCGTTTGGGACTATCCCCGCCCGCCGGCCCTCGAATCGGAAGATCGGCGCATCCGGGTCGTCTTCAACGACGTGACCATCGCCGACACGACCGAGGCGCTGCGGGTCCTCGAGACGAGCCATCCGCCGGTGTACTACCTGCCCCCGGACGACATCGCCACCGAGCACCTGGAGCGCGAGCAGCAGACCACGATGTGCGAGTTCAAGGGGCGTGCCGTGTACTACACCCTCACGGTCGGCGACCGCTCCGCGCGGAGCGCGGCCTGGGGCTATCCGGACCCGACGGCCCGGTTTGCCGAGCTGCAGGACTACGTTACGTTTTACGCCAGCAAGGTCGACGAGTGCTACGTGGGCGAGGAGGAGGCCCGCGCTCAGGAGGGCGACTTCTACGGCGGCTGGATTACCGATGATGTCGTAGGGCCCTTCAAGGGCGGGCCCGGTACGATGGGGTGGTAGTCCCCCTCGTACAGCCACTAGACGCGGGACAGCGCGCGGTCGAGGTCATCGCGCAGGTCCTCGAACGACTCCACCCCGACGCTCAGGCGGATCAGCGAGTCCGTAAGCCCGATCTTTTCGCGCTCCTCCGCGGGAATGGAGGCGTGGGTCATCGAGGCCGGGTGTTCGATGAGGCTCTCCACCCCGCCGAGGCTCTCGGCGAGGGTAAAGACCTCGGCGGCGTCCAGAACGGCGAGGGCCTTGTCCATCTCGTCGTCGGCCAGCTCGAACGAGATCATGCCGCCGTAGCCCGACATTTGCTTCTGGGCCAGCGCGTGGCCGGGGTGAGAGGGAAGGCCGGGGTACCGCACATGCCCCACCTTGTCGTGGGCGTTGAGCATCTGGGCCAGCCGCCGGGCGCTGGAGCAGTGCTGCTCCATGCGCAGGTGAAGGGTTTTGGTCCCGCGCAGCGTCAGGAAGCAGTCCATGGGCCCGGGGGCGGCGCCGGTGCTCTTGATCTGAAAGCGCAGCTTCTCCGCCCACTCGTCCGAGTTCGTACACACGGCCCCGAGGATGAGGTCGGAGTGGCCGCCGAGATATTTCGTGGCGGAGTGGAGGACGAGGTCGGCGCCGTGGGCGAGGGGCTGCTGGAGGTAGGGGGTGGCGAAGGTGTTGTCGACCGCTACGGTGATGTCGTGGGCGTGGGCCCGCTCGGCGAGCGCCTCGATGTCGACCAGCCGCATGAGCGGATTGGTGGGCGTTTCGACCCAGAGCAGTGCCGTGTCCTCGGTGAACGCGTCCGTCACCGCGTCCGGGTCGCTCATGTCCACGAAGGAGGTCTGAATGTTGAGCGGCTCGAAGACCTCCCGTAGCAGCCGGTAGGTGCCGCCGTACAGGTCGTCGGTCGCCACGACGTGGTCGCCGGGGCGCAGGCTCTTGACGATCGCGTCGATGCCGGCCACGCCGGAGCTGAACGCGATGCCGTGCTCGGCGCCCTCCAGGGAGGCCAGGTTCCCCTCCAGGGCCGTGCGGGTGGGGTTCGAGACCCGCGAGTACTCGTGTCCTTTGTGCTCGCCCGGGGCGGCCTGGGCGTACGTGGAGGTCTGGTAGATGGGCGTCATGACCGCGCCGGTGGAGGGGTCGGGCTGTTGCCCGGCGTGCACGGCCCGGGTTCCGAATCCATCGGCCTCGGGGGCCTCAAGGACGGCATCATCGTGAAGGGAAGAGTCGGGCATGAGGGAGAAGGTACATTCGAAAGAGAAAAAGACGTGTGCCACTCGGCGGGACGGGACCTCAGGTGCGGCTCCCGGAGAGGGGCCCGCAAACAGCAAGCCCCAGGCCTCTCGTGAGAGGCCCGGGGCGAGCGTCGAACCAAGATGAGGTTCGTGCAGGAAGGCAGGTTATCGTCCCCCGCTTCCGCCGCTCGTATTGCCTCCCGCACCGGCACACTGTTTCACGTCTTCAGCCTTGTCCGTCTGCTCGGTCTGCACGTAGGCCTGAAGGAGGGCCGAGCATGCGTTCTGCCGGTACCGTCCGTTCGCACCGCTCAGCTGCCGGGCCCGCTCCAGGGGCGGAATGGCGTTTTGGAAGAACTGGAGGCGCTGTTCGTCCAGGTCCTCAATCATCTGCGCCTCCTCCTGGGTTGGCTTGCGGTTCTGGGCCATCACGGAGTCGCGGACGGACACCAGGCTGTCCTGCAAAACGACGCCCTTGTTCAGGTAGGCCGCCCCGAGGTTGTACTGCTTCTTGGGGTCGTCGGAATCCAGCTTCACGGCCTCGCTAAGCTGCTCGATCGCCTCGTCGTACCGGTCGGAGTTCAGCAGGAGGGAGCCGTAGTTGTACCGGTAGCGTGCATTCTCCGGGTTTCTCTCGATTTGCTGCCGGTAGGCCTGCATGGCCTTTTCGGTGTTTCCGGTACTGTTGAGCGCACTCAGGCGCTGGTTTTGAAGTTCCGCGAGGGGCGTCACGCTGGATAGGTCTTCCGAGATCGTGATCTCTTCGAGCGCGGTGGTTCGGCTGTTGGCCACTTGGGTGCCTTGCGTGTACAGGCCGACCTGCAGGCGCCCCTTCGTCTGCTTCTTGCCGCCGTCCTGCTTCCGGAAGGTGCCGGTGACCATGCCGTCGCTGGTCGACAGCTCGATCCGGTCCGGCGTGGTGCCCTCCACCTGTCGGGAGGTGCCTCCGGCCTCGATGGTCCCGGTGTAGCTCAGCCCACGCGTCCCCTGGATGCGGAAGTGGGTGGGACGGCTCGAGAGATCGTCGAGGGCCCGTTCGGTCACCTCAAGTGCCCGTTCCGGCTGGTCCCCCTGGCGGTACAGCTGGGAAAGAATGCTGTAGACGTCCTTCTCGGGCTCGTCCTCCTTCTTGAGGTAGCGCTCCAGAATGGGGATCACGTTGGACATCTCCTGCATGCCCTGATCGCCCCCTTCGAGGCGGGCGGCCTGCAGGCGGGCAAAGGCCTCATTCCGGATGGGCCCTGTCGAGTCCGGACGGATCGCGCCCGCGGCCCCGAAGTACGCCGCTGCGCGCAGGTAATCGGACTTCTGGCTTGACTGCTGGGCCCGGTTGAAGGCATCGGCGCCCTTCTGAAACTCCTGAATAAACGCGAGTTCGCGCTGGTTTTTGATGTCGCTTCGTCGTCCCGGGTCGAACTTGATGGCCTTCTCCTCGGCCTGGCGGGCCTGCCGGTAGCGTTGCTTGTACGCCTCGGGCGGCGCCGTGCTGTCGGCCATCTGGCGCAGGATTCGGGCCTTCATTGCGTAGGCCTGAGCGTTGGCCGAGTCCTGGGCAATGGCCGAGTCGACATTGGCGAGGGCCCGCTCGTAGCGTTCCTGCTCCATGGCGTCCTCGGCGGCGCTCATGTTCGGGTTTCCGGCCGAGCACCCCGAAAGGGCCAGAAGGCCGAGGGTCCCCAAGGCGAGTGCAAAGAGCGCTGATTGTCGGATCGTCATGGTGGCAAAGTCGTGGTCAGTGGGATTCGGGTGAGGATGCGGCGTTCGAATTCCGACGATCGAACGAGGTGTTCTGACAGACCGATGCCGAGCTGACAGAGTGCCGGGGCGGAATCCATGTGCTTTTCTATGATAGCAGGAATGTGGAGCCCATTCAATACGTTTCGGTCCCCGAGCCGTGAACTTCCGATTCATCGAGCAGAGTGGGCGCGTTGTAACTGCTCGCCTGCTTTCCTTTCTTAGGGGTGCGTTTGCGGCGACGGTTCCTCGCGGGGCGGTCGTCGGGGCGGGGGTGCACCGGCACGGCGCTGTGCGGTCGCCCGTCGATGCTGGTTCTCGCCGTCTTTCCCAGTCCGTTTCGGTTCCCATGGAAGCCTCCGACCCGTCCGACTCCCTCATTACGCCGAGCCTCCGGGCCTTTCTCCACGACGTGATCGACTACGCCGGCCTGTTCCCACCGGCGGACCTGTCCCTCCACCGCGCGTTCCAGAGCCATGCGGAGTACCGGCGCGAGGAGGAGGCCTGGATGTTGTCGCGCTTTGTGCTTCCGGTGGGGCGCCTCCCCGACTTGAAGGCCCATCGCCCCCTGTTAAAAGAGGGGACGCGGTACGACCTCTCGGTGTTAGGAACGGGGGGCAGTACGGCCGACACGTTCCTGCAGGCGTTCGAGCGGGACCTGCAGGCCATCGAAGACTTCGGCGACGGCCTCGCGGAGCAGGCCCAGGTCGACGTGATGGAGGTGCCCCTCCCGGACGCCCTGGTGGGGGGCTCGCAGGCGGAGGGAATTGAGTTTTTGGAGTCCATCACCCGTACCCTCGTCGCGACCGGCACGGCCAAGCTCGACCTCTTCTTCGAGGTGCCCCTGCGGAACGACACCGTCCCGAACCTCTCGGCACTGTGCGCCGCGGCGGCCGAACACAACAGCCAGCAGGCCGTGCCGGCCCGCACCACCGTCGGGCTGAAAATGCGCTGCGGAGGCGCAGAGCCGACCGACGTGCCCGAGGTAGAGGACGTGGCGGCCCTCATTGTGGCCTGCCGCGACGCCGGGGTCCCGTTCAAGGCCACCGCGGGGCTGCACCACCCGGTGCGCCACTACGACGACGGGTTGGACACGGAAATGCACGGCTTCCTCAACGTCTTTGCCGCCGCGGTTCTGGCCGCCGAGCACGATCTCGATCCGCCTGAGGTGCAGGCCATTCTCGTCGAGAAAAACGCAGACAACTTTCGGTTCCTCAAGGACGCCTTCGCGTGGCGCGACCTGACCGTCTCCCTCGACGACATTCAGTACGCCCGAGAACACCTGGCCCTCTCGTTTGGCAGCTGTAGCTTCGAAGAACCCGTCGATCACCTGCGCGACCTGGAATGGCTCTGATTCGGCTGCTCGCCGCCGCGATCGGGGACTGAGCCCGCGCGCCTCTCATGCCCCTCTTCCGTCTCCCCTCTCCCAACTCAACGCCCTCGTCGAATGACCGACTCCCCCCCCACTTCGTCCCTCACCTCCTTTCTTGAGGTGGCATCCGACCATCCGTTTCCCATCCAGAACCTTCCGTACGGCGTGTTCACGCCCCCCGAGACGACCGTGCCCCGGGTGGGGGTGGCCATCGGGGACCAGGTGCTCGACCTCGCCACCCTCAACAACGAAGGCGTCTTTGACGTCCCCGAGCTGCAGAACGAACGCCCCTTCGCGCAGCCCACGCTGAACGACTTCATGGCCCTCGGCCCCTCGGCCTGGTCGGCCGTCCGGAGCCGCCTGCAGGCGCTCCTCCGGGCCGACACGGCCGAGCTGCGCGACGCCGCGTCCCTCCGCAACCGGGTGCTTCACCCCCGGGCCGACGTATCGCTTCGCCTGCCGGTCGACATCGGGGACTATACGGACTTCTACTCCTCGAAGCAGCACGCCACCAACGTCGGGACGATGTTTCGGGGCGCCGAGAATGCGTTGAAGGACAACTGGGTCCACCTGCCGGTGGGCTACCACGGGCGGGCCAGCTCCGTCCTCCTGAGCGGCCAAGACGTGCGGCGGCCCTGCGGCCAGACCCGGCCCGACGCGGACGCGCCGCCGGTCTACGGCCCGACCCAGCTGCTCGACTTCGAGCTTGAAACGGGCTTTTTCGTGGGGGAGGGCAACGAGCTCGGCACGCCCCTCTCGATCGACGAGGCGGACGACCAGATCTTCGGCATGGTGCTGGTCAACGACTGGAGCGCCCGGGACATTCAGGGGTGGGAGTACGAGCCCCTCGGCCCCTTCCTGGGCAAGAGCTTCGCCACCACCATCTCGCCGTGGGTCGTGCCCATGGCGGCCCTGGAGCCGTTTCGGGTGGCCGGGCCCACGCAGGACCCGGAGCCGCTCGACTACCTGCAGGCCGACGGGGACGCGGCCTACGACGTGACCCTGGAGGTGGACCTCGAAACGCCGTCGATGACGAGCCCGCACACGGTGTGCCGCAGCAACACCAAGCACCTGTACTGGACGATGCGCCAGCAGCTCGCCCACCACACCGTCAACGGCTGCAATGCCCGCCCGGGGGATCTCCTGGCGTCGGGCACCATCAGCGGGCCCACGGAGGACAGCTACGGCAGCATGCTGGAGCTGTCGTGGCGCGGGGAGGAGCCGGTGTCTCTGCCGGGGGACGAGACGCGCTCGTTCCTCGAAGACGGCGATCGGGTGATCATGCGGGCCTACGCGCAGGCGGACGACTACCGCGTCGGATTCGGAACGGCGGACGGTCGGGTGCTCCCGGCGTCCTGTGCGTGATCCGAGGGCGGTGCACGGCGGCGCGGGGGCCGGCACGTAGACGAATTGGCAGGGCCGGAGCCGAGACGGTTGCCGCCGTGGCAGAGCCGCCGCCGCAGCCGTTGTCACAATTGCGGGCCCCTGCGTCTGGCCTGCCACCTCGTCCGTGCGCTCCGTCGAAGTGGCAGGCTGTTTTGGGGTGTGTTTGGGATGGTACACGAGTTGCTCTTGTAAGTGGGTGGAATTCGACGCGAGAGGTCAGTCCACGGGACGGCCTCCGAGCGTCCTCACAGACTTTGCAACCGACCCCCTTTTCCCATTATGACTCGCTTGACCCGCACCCGAAACCGCAACCTGAACGGCCTCCAGAACGAGATCGACCGCGTGTTCGACCGGTTCTTCCCGTCCCGGGACGAGAACGAAGAGGACACGTCCCCGCAGGCCGTGTGGCGCCCGCGCATGGACCTCACTGAGGCGGAGGACGCCTATCGTCTTCGCCTCGACATGCCCGGCATGAGCACGGACGACCTGACGATCAGCTACAAGAACGACGAGCTGGTCATCAGTGGCGAGCGCGAGAGCAGCCGCACCGACGAGAATGAAGAGTTTGTGCGCGTGGAGCGCTCCTTCGGGCACTTCCGCCGCGCCTTCACCCTGCCCCAGACCGTGGACGCCGACAACATTGAGGCGACCTACGACAACGGCGTGCTGACAATCCGCGTGCCGAAGACGGAGGCGGTGAAGCCGCGCCAGATTGAGATTCAGTAGGGCCACCGTCCCGAACGCCCCGAACGCCGTCTCCCTCAGTGTCCTGTCGGGAGGGAGGGGGCGTCCATGCAGGCCCCTGTCCGGATGCTCCGGGCAGGGGCCTTTTTTCATTGGAGGGCTTTGTTGGAGGGGAGAGGGGCCGGGGCGGCCCGAGGGATCTGCAACGAGTTTCACGATTGTGGGCGGTGGCGGGGAAACCTCCACCGGCGGGGAATCCTTGGAGTCGGTAGTTTTCGCTCCCTCACACCGACGCCGTCTTCCGATGCGACGCACCACGCTCATCGACGAGAACGGGCATCTCGTGACGGTGAAGGCGCCGGACGAGCAGCCGACCAACGATCCGAAGGAGGACGCCCACCACGACTTCCTGACGGACCACTGGATGGACGTGGCCGCGGCGTCGTACCTGGGCTTCAAGCGCCACGGCATCGGCACCGTCGTGGTGACGCAGCGCGATCCGGCCTCCAGCCCCATCCACGAGAGCATCGGCACCCACAAGCTGCTCTACAGCCCCGCGAGCGGCGGCTGGCTGAAGCACCACGAGGAGCGACTCCCGACGGAGTGGCTCGACACGCGCTTCCAGTCATACAACCCGAACGAGTCGGCGGTCGTCATCATGTCCGACGACGACGGCTCGCTCCGCGTCTACGCCGTGGAGGGCACGCCGGCCCCGCCCCGGAGCTACGAGCTGGTGCAGGCCCGGCAAAATTAGCCCTGCTCTCCCTGAAGAAGAGGAGTGCCCGTGGGCGGTCGTGCACGAGGGGACGCCTGCGTCCCGCGTCGAAGTAGGAGAAGTAGGAAACGCCTCATCCCTCAAGCCCCCGGGCACCGCGCGGCCCCGCCCCACCGAGTGCTCGCCACCCCGTTCGGACCCCCACCGTCAGTACGATGGGGAAGACGGCTGCGTGCAGGTCTTGCGGCCACCACGTCCAGCCGAGGGCGACGACCGCCGCGCCGACGGCCGTCGCGGCCAGGTACGTCCGGAGCCCCGGTGCCGAAGGGCGCCACAGCAACACCGTGGCCGCAATGAGGTGTGTGGGCCACGCCCAGAGCAGGTTCCAATTGTGCTCGGTCACCGCGTAGGTGGACACGAACCAGAGAAAGCACGCGAGCAGTCCCGTAACGCCGACCGCCGCGAGCAGCAGCGCGTCGCCGGCCCCACCGGGCCGGCGTCCGGTCGTGGCCTGCCAGCCGGTCCAGCCCAGCGTGAGGACGAGAATCGTCCACCCCGCCACGAGGGGCCAGGGGAAGGCCGTGGGGGTTGCTTCGTAGCCGTCGATCCACTGCGTCGTGTCGGTCCGGGCCACCAGTGCACGGGTCGTGTCGCCCGATTGCACGGTGGCGTGGGCGAACGCCTCGAACAGGTAGTCGGGCAGGAAGTGCGCCTCCCGCGGCGTCACGCGACGGTCGGCCGGGGTGCCCAGGGCAAGGTCGAAGCTCAGGTCGACGAGCGGCAGGTTGGCCGCGTAGGGGTCGAGCATGTGCCGGAAGGTTGCGTCTGGGCGGGGCCGCCTCCCAAACTGCACGGCGTCGCCGAGGGCCTGCTCCAGGGCGTCCCGCACGCGGGTGGAGCAGTTGTCAAAGAAGAAGACGTACTGGTAGTGGCGGTTCTCGGGGCGGGCGTTTACCTGCAGCACCCGAAAGAGCGCCGTTCGTTGCGTGCGGGTCAGGTTGAGCGTCTGTTCGAGGACCGGCCGCCGCTGCTGCCGGTAGGCCCGCAGCGCCCGCTGGTAGGGCACCACGCTCAGAAAGTAACGGAGGTGTCCGTACGCAAACTTGGGAATGAACAGTGGGTCACTGAAGTCGAAGGTGCCGTAGTTATAGAGCCGGTCGATGTTCTGGGCCGGGTCGTGGACGCGGAGGGCGCTGTGCCCGAACATGGAGTATACCGGATCGCCGGGCAGGATGGTCACCATCGACACCTCCGACTCCGCCGAAAGCCGGGGCGGCTGGGCCGAAAGCGGGGCGGCCCCCCCGCCGAGCAGCAGCGCGACCCCGAGCGCGCACAGGAGGGATCGGATGGAGACGGAAGGGGCCATGGGGCACGACGTGAAGCACTGGGCAAATTGGTCGCGCCTCGAACGTTCCCCCGCCCCGTGGGTTCAACGCGCGGATGTCATTTTTGAACCAGCGCACCCTTCCCCCGTGGGACGATCCGACCGTGCCGACGTTGTTCTCGAGGAACTCCGCGAGCGCATCGACCGCCCGACGACCGAACTCCAGTACGACACCCCATACCAGCTCCTCGTCGCGGTCATCCTGTCGGCCCAGTGCACCGACGAGCGCGTTAACAAGGCGACCCCCGATCTCTTCGACGCGTACCCGGCGGTGGAGGCCCTTGCGGAGGCCACGCCCGACGACATTCACCCCTACATCCAGTCCATTACCTTCCCCAACAACAAGGCCGGCTACCTGGCCCGGATGGCCCGGCAGGTCGTCGACAATTTTGACGGGAAGGTGCCCGAGACCATCGACGACCTGGAGACCCTGACGGGCGTGGGCCGCAAGACGGCCCGTGTCGTGGCGCAGGTGGCCCACGACGCCGACGCGCTGCCGGTGGACACCCACGTCTTCCGCGTCGCCAACCGGATCGGCCTCGTCAAGGAGGACGCCACGACGCCCAAAAAGGTGGAGCAACAGCTCAAGCGCGTCATCCCCAAGGCGGAATGGGGCGAGGCACATCATCTGCTCATCCTGCACGGCCGGTATACCTGCACGGCCCGCTCGCCGGACTGCCACGACTGCCCGATCCACGAGGAGTGCAAACACTACGACCGTCTCCAGCGCCTGCCGGACCCCATCGACGGGCTGGATTCGTCGGCGGGGACCTACTACTGCACCACCAGCGACCATTACTTCGACGACCCCGAGACGCACGTGGATCGCTACGACCTCGAACAGGTCGCGTGCCCCCGCTGCGGCTCCATGCAGGTCGTCCGCACCTCGACGGGCGAGCCGACCAAGCAGGTCAAGGATTATCGGGTAAATGGGTGACGGCCGTTGAGGAGCAGGCAGGCACAGGGCCCGAGGCCGAACGCGAGCAAACGCCCATTTCCCCGCCCGACATTTCGCGGTAACACCCGACCCATCAACACCCATTTCGATGGACAGCTCAAAACGCCACCTCCTTCTCATTCTCGACGGCTGGGGCCTGGCCGACGACCCCTCGGTCAGTGCCGTCGAGCAGGCGGATACGCCCTTCGTGGATCACCTCTACGACGAATACCCCCACGGCGTCCTGAAGGCGTCCGGGCTGGAGGTGGGACTGCCCGACGGGCAGATGGGCAACTCGGAGGTTGGGCACACCAATCTGGGGGCGGGACGGGTCGTGTACCAGGAGATCCTGCGCATCTCGAAGGCCATCGAGGACGGGTCCTTCTTCGAGAACGACGCGCTGGTCCGGGCCGCCCGGCACGCGAAGGCCAGCGACCAGAAGCTCCACCTGATGGGCTGCTTCTCCGACGGGGGGGTGCACAGCCACCTCGAGCACCTGTACGGGCTGCTGGAGCTGGCCCGGCGCGAAGGGCTCGCCCCGGCGCAGGTGAACGTGCACGCGTTTACCGACGGGCGCGACACCGATCCGCACGGCGGCGTCGACTACGTGGAGCAGTTCCAGAAGAAGGCCGACGAGATCGGGGTGGGGCGCCTTGCCTCCATCGTGGGGCGCTACTACGCAATGGACCGCGACGAGCGGTGGGCCCGCACCGAGCGGGCCTACCGGCTCCTCACGGACGGGACGGGGGCGGCCTTCGACGACCCCGTCACGGCCCTGAAGGCGAGCTACGACGACGGGGTGACCGACGAGTTTGTGGAGCCCCGTCGCATTCGGGCCGACGACGCGGACGCGTTCGGGGACCACGGCACCCGCATCGAGGACGGCGACGCGGTGGTCTACTACAACTTCCGCTCGGACCGCGCCCGTCAGCTCACGCGGGCCTTCACCGAGGCCGACTTTGACGGCTTCGAGCGCGAGCGCCCCGACGACCTCCTGTTCGTGACGATGTCGCCCTACGACGACGAGTTCGACCTGCCGGTGGCCTTCGAGAAGCTCAACCTGGAGGGGACGCTCGGCGAGGTCCTCAGTGCGCGGGGCGGGCGGCAGCTTCGGGCCGCCGAGACGGAGAAGTACGCCCACGTCACGTACTTCTTCAGCGGCGGGCGCGAGGCCCCGTTCGACGGGGAGGACCGCGTCCTCGTGCCGTCGCCGAAGGTGGACACCTACGACCAACAGCCCGAAATGAGCGCGCCGGAGCTGGCCGATCGCGTCTCGCGGTCCCTCCGTGAGGCGGACTACACCCTCGCCGTCCTGAACTTCGCCAATCCCGACATGGTGGGCCACACCGGGGACTTCGAGGCGGCCGTGGCGGCCTGCGAGGCCGTGGACCGCGGCGCCCGGCAGGTGGTGGAGGCCGCCCGCGATCAGGGCTACTCGGTGAGTATCATTGCGGACCACGGCAACGCCGACAGGCTACAGAACCCAGACGGGTCGCCCCACACGGCGCACACCACTGCGCTCGTGCCCCACATCATTCTCAAAGATGGGTTTGAGGGGCCGGTGCGGGATGGGAAGCTCGGCGACGTCGCGCCCACCATCCTAACGCTGCTCGGCGAAGACGTGCCCGACGCCATGGACGGGGAGGTCCTCGTGCCCGCCGAGCGGGCCGCCGCCTCGTAGCAGGACGGCCGCCGCTCGGTTTGAGGAGGCCGCGTCGCCTCCCGGTCTACTCGATCGTGGGCTCGAAGGGCAGCCGGGCCTGGATGGAGCCGTGCGTGCCCATCATGCGGTCGAACATCTGCTTCTGGCGCCAGAACTTGCGCTCAAGCGCATTCGTCGTGGCGGACCGCCACACCTGCTGTGCCTGGGCCGCAAACTGCTCGCTGAAGCGCTCCACGATGGTTTTCGGCTGGGGGAGGGTGCGCGTCCGGTAGGGGCCGTCCCCGAGGCCCGCGGCCGCCCCCGCCATGGCCACGGCGTCCGCGAGCGTGCCGGTCGTGTCGACGAGGCCGACCTCCTTGGCGTCCCGCCCCGACCACACGCGGCCCTGCGCCACCTCATCGACCGCCTCCACGTCCATGTTGCGGGCGTCGGCCACGCGCCGGAGAAAGGTGTTGTACGTCTGGTCGATGGAGCCGCCCACGAGCCGCCGCTCGTCCGGGCTCAGGGGCTTCGTGGTGGAGTAGAGGTCGGCGTAGGGGCCGGTGCGCACGCCGTCGAAGGTGACCCCGAGCTTTTCCTCAAAGAGCCCCTCCGCGTTGAAGAGTATGCCAAACACCCCGATGGATCCGGTCGTGGTCGTGGGGTCCGCCATGATGGAGTCCGCGCCCGCAGCGAGGTAATACCCGCCCGAGGCGGCCACGTCCCCCATCGATACGATGACCGGCTTCTCGTTGGCGGTGCGCTTCACGGCGCGCCACATCGCCTCCGACGCCGCGGCGCTGCCGCCCGGCGAGTTCACGCGGAGCACGACGGCCTCCGTGCGCGAATCGGTCCGCGCGGTCTCCAGCGCCTCCGTCAGGGGCGTCGAGCCCAGCGCCTGGGAGCCCCCGATGGGGGACTGGCCGTTCGGGTCGCCGACGACGATGCGGCCCTGCGCGTACACGATGTCGACCTGTCCGCTCCCGGTGTACGACTGGCCGGCACTCTCGGCCGACACCCGCTGGTAGTCGGCAATGGATACGGTGGGCAGATCGCCCGACAACGAAGTGTCCACGAGGCCGCGGAGCCGGTCCCGCACTTCGTCCTCGTAGCGAAGCCCATCGATGAGGTTCTCCTCCAGGGCGGCCGCGGAGCTGAGAAGGGCGTTCTCCTCGGCGAGGCGGTTGAGGGCGTCCGTCGAGAGCCCCCGGGCCTCCGAGACGGCCGTCATGAACTGCTCGTTCGTCGTTTCCAGGAGGGCGGTAAGCTGCTCGCGGTTCGGCTCCGACAGGTCCGAGCGCACGAACGGCTCCCCGGCGCTCTTGTACTTCCCAGCCCGAATGAGCTGCGGCTCCACCTCGAGGCGCTGGAGGGCGCCGTCGAAGAAGGTGACCGTCGTCCCGAAGCCGTTGTACTCGAATGCGGATTGCGGGGCCGTAAAGACGCTGTCGGCGGCGCTGGCCAGAAAGTAGTCCTTCTCCGTCATGCCAAACTCGTCGCTGGACGCGAGGACCGGGAGGCCGCTCTCGCGGGCCTGCACGACGGCCTGCCGCACCTCTTCGAGCGTGGCCCAGTCGGCACTCACCCCCTTCGTCCGCAGCCAGACGGCCTCGATCCGAGAGTCGCTGCTCGCCTTCCGGAGGGCAGTCTGAAGGCCCCGAAGGTCAACGCTCGGGCCGCCCCCGAACGCCTTCTGGAAGGGATCATTGGTCACGCGCTCCGGAATGTCGCCGGACAGGGGCACCGTAAGGACCGACCCGGACTGGACGGTCGGCGTCTGGTCGGCCGAGAGGGAGACGGCAAAAAAGAAGAAGACGAAGAAGAAGACGATAAGCCCCAGCGCAACGAGGGTCCCGATCACGCTGGCGGCGAGGGTCGACAGGAAGCGCATGAAGAACGGCGGGGTGGAGTGGGAGGTCGGTGACGGTCGGGCAAAGCGGACACACGACCAGTGCACGTGTATTCGGTGGCGGGGCTGCCGTTTCAATGCGGCCCGCGGCCCACGAGCAGCCGCTCGGGCAATCGCACCAAACGGCTGTGTGGTTCGAACGAACCTCAGGTCGCCTGTTTTTCGGGCATTTGGGACCCAAATGCACTTCCTGCCGTCGCTTCCAACCTTGATGTACTTCGTCAGCCCCCAAGGGCATGCCCGTCGGCCCTCGCTTCGCTCTCGTGGGGCCCGTCCATCCGGCCGGTGTGGCCGCTTCGGAGGGGGGATGGGCGCTGAGTCAAGCTCAAAGCGACGGTGTAGGGCGTGTCGTGGTTGATGCGACTGCCGTGGAGCAGCCGCGCGCAAGGGAAACTCGCGCCCCGGTGTGAAGTACACTAGATGATCAACCCTGTCTCTCTACCCGGGGCTGCGTCCCACCTACGGATCCGTCGGTGTTGACGGGCGGGTCCCACTGGGGAAAGTGCCCAGCAAAGTCGGGTTGGGGGACAGACCACTCTGCACAACGGCCTGGACACCCGTTTGAGAAACCCCTTCACGCCCCTGTGAGCCCTGTTGATGCGAACGACGATCGGCCGTCCCTCAGCGAGCGTGAGCGCGACATCCTTCGCCTCGTCATCGAACAATTCGTCGACACGGCGGGGCCCGTGGGGTCGCGGTCGCTGGCCAAGGACGCGAACGTGGACCTGAGCCCGGCCTCCATCCGCAACACCATGGCGGACCTGGAGGACATGGGCTACCTCGACCACCCGTACACCTCCGCCGGCCGCGTGCCCACCCGACTCGGGTACCGCACGTTCGTCGACGAGCTGATGGACACACCGGAGCTCTCGGAGGTGGAGCAGGAGGTGCTCAAGGTCAAACTCGCCCGCCTCGTCAGCGATACCGACGAGCTGCTGAGCGAGAGCACCCGTCTGCTGAGCAAGCTCACCAACCTGCTCGGCATCGCCCTCACGCCCCGCCTCTCCACCGCGATGCTCGACCGGCTCGACATCGTGCCGCTGTCCGGGTCGCGCCTCATGTTTGTGCTCAGCGTGCGGGGGGGGCTCGTGAAGACGGTCGTCCTCAGCTTCGAGCCGGACCTGAAGCGGTCGAAGATGGACCGCATCGTGTCGACCCTGAACGAGCGCCTCGCCGGCCTCACCCTGCACGAGATCCGGGACACCTACGAAGAGCGCCTCGACGACCTGCCCGACGAGACGGGGCTCATCGCGCTCGTGCTCGACGAGGCCTCGATCCTCTTCAGCGAGCCAGATGAAGGTCGCCTGCAGTTTGACGGCACGCAGAACATTCTGTCTCAGCCCGAATTCCAGGAGCCTGACGATATGCGGCACCTCATCGAAACCATCGAAGATGAGGACCGCATTGTGCAGGTGATTGAGAATTTGTTCGAGGCCAACCCCGACGCCGTGGGACAGGCCGTCGTCCGCATCGGGAGCGAGACCGATCAGGAGGAGATGGACGCCTACTCCATCGTCTTGTCCCCGTACCAGCTCGGCGATACGGTGGGCTCCCTCGGCGTCATCGGGCCGAAGCGAATGGACTACGGACGCGCCGTGGCCCTCGTCGAGAACATGGCCGCCGTAGTGAACCGGCCCGCGGACGACGAGACGACGGACCCGTCCGTTCCGTCCTGATTCACTGTCCCCAGGCCCCGGGGGCGCGCCCCGAACGCCGTTAGCGGTCGCTGGCGAATGCCGGCGGCCGCTCGTGTAGTCTGTCCCGTGTCTTGTCCCACGAACCCTCTTGTTGACTGTGAGTGAAGCCCCCGACGACGGTCGTCCGACGACGAACGACGCGTCCCCAGCCGCCGACGATTCCCCCAACAGTGCTGACCCTGCCGACGAGGAGGGCACCGCCTCCGATCTCCCCGATGACGTCGAGGCACTTACGGACGAGGTCGAGGCCCTCCGCGAAGAGGTGGACGGACTGAAGGCGGAACGGGAGGAGCTGAACGAACGCCTGCTCCGCAAGGCGGCGGAGCTCGAAAACGTGCGCCGCCGCATGGACCGGGAGAAGAAGCGCCGCCACGTGGCCGGCAAGGAGACGGTGCTCGAATCGATGCTCGAGGTGCTCGACGACTTCGAACGCTCCCTTGACGCGGCCCAGGATCTCGACGTGTCGGAGGATCCGGAGTCGGCCTACGAGACGCTCAAGGGCGGGGTGGAAATGGTATACCGCAAGTTTCAAGACCAGCTCCAGTCCCTCGGCGTGGAACCGATCGAGGCCGAGGGGCAGCCGTTCGACGAGCAGCTGCACGAAGCGATGATGCGGCAGCCGTCCGACGACGTAGAGCCGGGCAACGTCCTGCAAGAGGTCCAGAAGGGCTACACGATGGGGGACCGCGTGCTCCGTCACAGCCGAGTTGTCGTGGCCGCCGAGCCGTCAGAGAGCGGCAGCGCGGCCGACTCTGCCTAGCGAGGGTCCTGCCAGCTCCCTGTAGCTGGCTCTCATTGTCACTGCACGCCGCCGCAGCGGCCCGAGGCCGCACTTTTCCAAACGAACTGCTCCTGTCACATGCCGCGCGACTACTACGACATCCTTGGGGTCGACGAAGACGCCTCCGACAAGGAAATCAAGAAGGCCTACCGGAAGAAGGCCATGGAGTACCATCCGGATCGGAACCCGGACGATCCGGAGGCCGAGCAGAAGTTCAAGGAGGCGTCGGAGGCGTACGAGGTCCTGTCGGACCCCGAGAAGCGCCAGCGCTACGACCAGTTCGGCCACGACGGGGTCGACAGTGGGGCCGGCGGCGGCCGGCGGGGCCGTGGGCGCGGCTTCCACGACATCGAAGACATCTTCGACGCCTTCAGCGACATCTTCGGCGGCGCCCCGGGCGGGGGCCGCGGGCGCGGTCGGTCGGAGCGGGGGCGGGGACGCCCGGGCAGCGACCTCCGCGTGTCGCTCTCGCTGACCCTCGAGGAAATTGCGGAGGGCACCGAAAAGAACCTCCGGCTTCAGAAGTACCTGGAGTGCGAGTCGTGTGACGGCACCGGCGCCGAGGGGGGCATGGGCGGGCAGAATTTCTCGATGTGCCCGAAGTGCGACGGCACCGGCGAGATCCGTCAGGTCTCCCGCTCCGTGTTCGGGCAGGTGGTCAACGTACAGCCGTGCCCCCGGTGCGAGGGGGAGGGGCGCATCATCGACAACCTGTGTGACGACTGCGGCGGCGAGGGCCGCGTGCAGGGCGAAGAGTCGATTTCGATCAACGTGCCGCCGGGCGTGATGGAGGGCAACTACCTCACCCTGGGCGACGCCGGCAACGCCGGCCTCCGCGGCGGGCCGAGCGGCGACCTCCGGATTGAGATTGAGGAGGAGCCCCACGAGCACTTCGAGCGGGACGGGCTCGACATCTACTACGATCTCCACCTGTCCTTCCCGGAGGCCGCGCTCGGCACCGAGGTGGACGTTCCCACCCTGGAGGGCGAGGCCCGCCTGGAGGTCGATCCCGGCGTGCAGGCCGGCAAGATTCTCCGCATGCGGGACCGCGGCCTGCCGGATCTGGAAGGAAGTGGGCAGGGCGACCAGATGATCCGCGTGCACGTCTGGACGCCGCAGGAGCTTACCGCGGAGGAAGAGGAGCTCCTCGACCAACTTCGGGCGCACGACAACTTCCAGCCCCGGCCCCCTGAGGAGGACACCCAGAAGTCGTTCTTCCGTCGCGTCTCCGACGTCTTCTCGTGATGAACACAGTTTCGTAACGGACGACACTCGGAGCGAACGGGCCGGCCGTCGCCTCATTGGAACGATCCTCTTCCAGATGAGGAATCCCGGGGACATGCGCTTCGGGACACGCACCCCACTCTTGTGCACCACCCTGCTCCATGGCCGAAGACGAACCAAGCACATTCCGGGCGTCGATGCGCCGGGTGCCGTCGCCCGTTGTCGTGGTGACGGCCCGGGGGCCTCAGGAAGCGCGCGGCATCACGATTGGGTCCTTTTCGAGCGTCGCGCTCGATCCGCCGCTCGTGAGTTTCAACGTGGGCCGCGACGCGAGCATGTTCGAGGTGATGGAGCACTGCGATCGGTTCGCGGTGCACGTGCTGGGCGAAAACCAGGCGCACCTCGCAGAGCAGTTTGCCATTCCCGGTCTGAGTGGGGCCGAGCAGTTTGAGGCGGTGCCCCATGAGCGGGACGCCCACGGCACGCCGATTCTTGAGGGCGGGTCGGGCGTTCTCCACTGCCGCCCGCACGATTCAATTCCGGCCGGCGATCATTGCCTGTACGTCGGGCGCGTGGTGGAGGTGGAGGAGCGCTCCGACCAGGGGGCGGTGCTGTACTACAAGAGCGACTACCGGGGCGTGGGCAAGGAGCTCTCGTCCACCCGGTTGGCCCCCGTGAAGCGCGCGTCCAACGACTCGTCCTGAGCCCCCACCCCGAAGAAGGCGAAGTCGTAGCGGGTGGGGTCCGACGCGCAGAAGTGCCGGCAGATGGCCGTGAGGCGCCGAACCGCCGTCCAGTCGTTGCTCTTCCGCTCCAGCAGGCCGAGCGCCCGAGCCTGGCGCCCCACGTGTACGTCGACCGGCAGCATCAGGTCGGACGGGTCCAGGGCCGACCACACGTTGAGGTCGACGGGGCCCGGCCGCACCATCCACCGGAGGTACATGTTGAGCCGCTTGCAGGCGCTCCCCGCCTCGGGCCGGGCCAGGTGCTTGCGGAGGCGCTGTGGGGTGTCGTCGTCGATCGTGAGCAGGGTCGTGCTCACGCCCTGGAGCATTGCCGCTACGGGGGAGCCGTCCGGGTCGTCGGGACGGTGCGCCGCGAACAGGCCCTCGACGGTCTCGTGTCGGTCGAGGGCGGTGCTCAAGTTGGCGGTCAGCCAGACCGCATCGATGGGCTGGAAGGTGCGGTGGACAAACCCATCGAGCGCCTCCGCGTCGGTGGCCGGGTCAAACGTTCGCACGAAACGGGAGGGGGCGTGGCCCATCCGTTCGCACAACTCCTCGAGCTTGCGAAGCATCACGTCGCGCCGGCCCCACGCCAGCAGCGCCGCGTAGAGTCCGATCACCTCTTGGTCGCGGGGGTCGTCGAAGGCGTGGGGAATGGATACGGGATCGTCGTCGATAAAAGGGGGACGCTCGTACCGGTCGACGAGCGTGTCGAGGTACTCCTGAAGGGCGTCGAGGGTGGCCACGTGGGGACAGAACTCGTTCGGGGCTGGCGCGCCGTACCCGGACGGGCACTGTGGAGGTGCGTTCCTGATGGCCGCTCTGTGGCCCGGGTGGTCCTCTCCTTCTGGAAAACTTTGTGTTTACACGGGCCGTTGCTTCCCGACGTATTGCCATTCCCGTCGCCAGACGGCTTATTTGTGGCACCCTATAGAAATGCGCCCGAAACCAACTTGTCTCTGCCATGGCCGACGACGAACACCTGCTCGACTTCGAGAAGCCCCTCGTCGAGCTTGAGGACAAGCTCACCGAGATGCGGGAGCTCAACGCGGAGACGCAGGACGACCTCTCCAACGAGATTGAAGCGTTGGAGGAGCGGGTGGAGCAGCTCCGGACCTCCATCTACCGCAACCTCACGCGGTGGCAGCGGGTGCAGATTGCGCGCCACCCGGAGCGCCCCTACACGCTGGATCACATCGAGGCGCTGACGGAGGACTTTACGGAGCTGCGCGGGGACCGGAAGTTTGGCGACGACCGATCCATTGTGGGGGGGCTGGCGCAGTTTACGGGGAGCCGGTTTGGCTATCGCGACCGCACCGTGATGATCATGGGGCACCAGAAGGGGCGCGATACGAAGGAGCGGAAGTACCGGCGCTTCGGTATGCCCAACCCGGAGGGGTACCGCAAGGCGGAGCGGCTGATGAAGATGGCCGCCAAGTTTGGAAAGCCGGTCGTCGTGCTCCTGGATACGCCCGGCGCGTACCCGGGCATGGGGGCCGAGGAACGCGGGCAGGCCGAGGCCATCGCGCACAACCTCTTCGAGATGGCGCGCCTGGAGACGCCGGTCGTGATCGTCGTCATTGGCGAGGGGGCGTCCGGGGGGGCCCTGGGCGTCGGGCTGGGCGACCGCATCCTGATGCTCGAAAACGCCTGGTACTCGGTGATTGCGCCGGAGAGCTGCTCGCAGATCCTCTGGCGCTCGTGGGACCACAAGGAGGACGCGGCGCAGGCGCTCAAACTCACGGCCACGGACCTGACGGAGGTGGGCATCGTCGACGAGATTGTGCCCGAGCCCGTTGGCGGGGCGCACCGCGATCCGCAGCGGACCTACCAGGCCGTCGGGGCGGCCGTGGCCGAGGCCCTCGATGAGCTTGAAGACCTCGATCCGCAGGCGCTGCTCGACCAGCGGCTCGAAAAGTTCGACGCCCTGGGCGCCTACGAATCGGCCGAGCCCATGACCGCCTCCGCGTAGCCCCCTGTCTTCCCTCCACGGCGCACTCAGGTTCGGCCATGGCCTATACGTACTCGCATGCCCACCGCGTCCGGTACCGGGAGTGCGACCCGATGGGGGTGGTCTACCACACGCACTACCTCGATTACTTCGAAGTGGCCCGGACGGAGGCCCTGCGCCACGCTGGGGTCCGCTACCGAGACCTTGAGGCGAACGGCATCATCATGCCGGTCGTGCACGTGGAGGTCGACTACCACGGCCCGGCCCACTACGACGACCCGCTCGTCGTGGACGCGCACTTCACGCAGATGCCCACGGTCCGCGTCCCCATCGACTACACGGTGTATCGGGAGGGAGACGACGACGCGCTTGTCACCGGGCACACTACGCTCTGCTTCACGGACGCGGAGGCGCGCGAGCCCGTTCGCGCCCCGGCCGCGGTGCGGGAGGCCTTCGCCCCGCTTCTCGAGGAATAGTTCCGGGGAGCGCGGGGACCACGGATGTCTTCGTTTACCCGGCGGTCGGATCCATGATGGTGCCGAGGAAGAGACTCGTCCCGGAGTGGTGCTCGCGGATGGCGACGACGAAAGGCTGGTCCACGACGAATGAGGGCGGGGCGGAGGAAATAGGCTCAATCTCGACCGATGTCGCGGCACTGGCCTCCGTGCCCTCCTCGTCGACCCGGAGGAAGGTCTTGTGATTTGCCTTGTCGATTGCGAGAGACAGGTCGGCGATGCCCCGAAAGTTGGCTCGTCCCGTGAACGCGACCCCCATCCCGAGGTCTTTGAGCACGTCGTTGAGCGTCTTCCCGTAGCGGAGGGTGAACCTCGGCATCTTCAGGCGACTGAGCGACTGCGGAGATAGTCCGCTGGTCATCTCCGTCCACGTCTCGGTGTCGAGGCTGTCCACGACCGACTGCACCGACGCGTCCTCGTGGGGCAGCAAGACCGTCATGCTGTAGAGGCTGTCCCCGTACGCGATGTCGACGGCCCGGAACTGCTCGGCCTGGTAGGTGGGATGCACCACGTTCTTCGTCTTCTCCATCATCGGGACCGAAACGGTCGATCCGTCGCCGCGGTGGAAAGGCTCGGGCGCGGTGTTCGAGGGATCGAATTGGTCCCGCCAGGGGCCGTTGAAATAGATGGCGTTGATGAGGTACATCACGGGGTTCGATGGGATCTGGCTGGGGACGATTTTCTCGATATTCCCGCGCGTCTGGTCGTTTACCCACCCGTTGATCCGGTCGGACGCGGACGGGTCGGCAAAGTCGAGCGCCTCCACCTCGGCGTCGAAGTGTGCCCGATTCGTGTCGATGAAGGCCTGCTTCACTGGGAGGCCCTCGCGGTACCAGATGGAGTTGGCAAGGGCCACCTCCACGTTCGGGTCAAGCCCTTCGAGGAGGTCGATGAGTCCGCGGTAGGCGTCGTTGATGTCGGTGGGGGACAGGTCCTGCTTTTCCAATGCCGCTTTCATGCCCGAACGGGTCTCTCCACGCGCCCCGTTGAGCGTCATCCCGAGGGCCATCGACACGCTGATCGGCGAGAGAAAGACGTTTTTGGACGTTCCCTCCGTGTCCACGGTGCTCCGGAGAAGCGTCAGGCCGAACGCATTGTCGGCGTCGACGACCTGATCCTCCGCCGCCGTGAGGGGCCGCGGCGGCGGGGCGTCAGCGGCGTCCTCCGGGCCGGTCGAGTCGCAGCCGAGCCCGAAGAACACGAGGAGCCCCGCGGCCACGAGCCGGCGAACGAGGGCGGAAACGGGCGGGTGGAGACCGGATGGCATGGCGGATGAGGGAGCTTTGGGGGCTGAGGGATGCGCTGTGTCGGTCCAACCTGGGGGTTGCAGTACCCGTGAGCGTCGACCAATGCCCAGGCCCGCGGGCGGCTCGTTGACGGATTGCCCTGGCAGTGTCTACCTTTCGGGTGCCCCGCGGCGTGCCCCGAGGGCCAGATTCCGCACCGCCCGTTTCACTCTCGCCCGCACACATGGCCACGTTCCTGTTCCACGACCGCTACCTCGACTACCATTTCGGCCCCCAGCATCCCTTCAGCCCCGTTCGGCAGGAGATGACGATGGACCTTCTGGCGGCGCTCGGGGCGCCCCTCAATCCCGTAGCGCCTTCCGTGGCGACCCGGGAGGAAGTGCGGCGGGTCCACGGCGAGCAGTTCGTGGAGAAGGTGGAGGCCGCGTCGGACGGCACGCCGCCCCCGGAGGCCCGCGCCTTCGGCCTCGACACAGGAGATGTGCCGGTCTTCGAGAACATGGACGCCGCGGCCCGTGGCCTCGTGGGCGGGACGCTCCACGGGGCGCGGCTGATTGGCGACGGGGACGCGACCCGCGTGCTCCAGTTTGGGGGCGGGCTCCATCACGCGCACCGGGCCCGGGCCTCTGGGTTTTGCGTGTACAACGACCTGTCGGTCGCCATCCACGCGCTCCGCGAGCAGGGGCTCCGCGTCGCCTACGTGGATGTGGACGTGCACCACGGGGACGGCGTCCAGCATCTGCACGACGACGATCCTGGGGTGCTCACGGTTAGCCTCCACGAGACGGGCCGCGCCCTCTTCCCAGGTACCGGACACGTCGAAGAGATTGGCAAGGGGGCTGGCCGGGGCTTCTCGCTGAACGTCCCGCTGGCCCCGTACACCGAGCCGGACAGCTACCTGGACGCCTTCGAGCACGTGGTGCCCCACGCCCTCCAGCACTTCCAGCCGGACGTGATCGTCGCGCAGTGCGGGGCCGACGCCCACTTCAACGACCCGCTGGCCGATCTTCTTCTCACGACGCAGGCCTACGACACGATTTTTCGCCGCCTCCTTGCCCTCGCCGACGACCACGCCGAGGGACGCCTGCTCTGCACCCTCGGCGGGGGATACCAGCTCGACACGGTGTCACGAATCTGGGCTCTTCTCGCGCTGATCGTTCTGGGCGGCGAGCTGCCGGACACCCTCCCCAACGACTACCGGGAGCGGTGGGAGGCACGCCTCGACGCTTCCCTGACGCCGACCCTTCACGACCCCGAGCGAACGTTCGACGTGCCCCGCCAGTCCTCCATCGAGACGCAGAACCGACGCACGAGCGAACAGGCCCTGGAACAGGTGGCGTCGCACTGGCACTACGCGTAATCCGACGGGGCGACGGTGGGGAGTCTCGTCGCCGCACCGCTAACGGGGGCGGTCAACGCCTCCATATGTGTATGAACTGCGCTTTTCACGTAGTGAAGAAACTTGCTGTAGGGATGGAGACGGAGGCAAAAATGCTCCAGAGTCCTACAGGGAGGCGTGCCGTATGAACAAAAAAGATCGCCATCAGCGTGGAGGGCGAGGGAGAATAGCGCTGCGGTGGGCAAGTCCTTATTTGATAATACGTTTACAGTACGACGAAATCGATCCCCGAGGGTGTCAAGGCCTAAGCGTAACGGAGGAGAACCCTCCCGCAGAGATTCGGGGAATTACTCTACGAGCGGACGGTGTCGCCCTTGAAGCTACGCCGTGGGCATGGTGTGGTGCGGCCCACGAGATCGTTCAGGCGCAAAGGTCCCGTCTGGTCCTCCGGCGGCAAGGGCTGCTTCGGAGACGATGCCTTCGCTGATCGGGGGGACGAGCATGCGTTCGCCCGAAGGAGAGGGCCTCGGCGTCGGTGCGCTGACGAGGGACTTCACAAGCCAGACTCAACCATTTTTCGAGGCACCGAGGGGCAGGCTGTTCGTGCAAAAGAGGCATGCATCCTTTCACGTCCCTCTCTCTACGATGGCTCAGATCGAGCACGCTGCCCTCTGGACCTCCGATCTCGAACAGGCCCGCGAATTCTACGAGACCTATTTCGGTGCCGAAGCGGGAACGAGGTACCGAAACGAGAAGAAGGATTTCACTTCCTACTTTCTGTCGTTCGACTCGGGGGCTCGCCTTGAGCTCATGCACACCTCTGACCTGGAGGAGGCCTCCGCGTCCGAAGGGACCGAACTGGAAGGCTACGACCACCTCGCCCTGTCCGTCGGCTCGGAGGCTGAGGTCGACCGTCGGACGCGTACGTTGCGGCGCGACGGATACGAGGTGGTGGGGGAGCCCCGACGAACCGGGGATGGCTACTACGAGAGTGTCGTTCTCGATCCCGACGGGAACCGCGTGGAGATTACCGTCTAGCGTTGCGGGGGCTCAGCATTGTCCCGGTCTGCCGACTGCCCGTGCGTCTGATGGTCTTCCTCCGGAAGGGCGCTGGGCGTTATTCCGGGATGAGACGGGGCAGAATCCCGTCCCGCGGCTGATCCGCTGGATTTCGTCCAGGTGGTGTGAAAGAGCACGTCGGGACGTTACGTCTCGCGTTTTCTGTGTGTCTACAGACGTAGTGAACTGGGAAAAGCTCGGCATCTGTGCCCGCCCAGGGGCCGCCGGCTCTTTCGCCAAGATACCGCGCCCGGCATGAATGCGCGCAGGGTGCTCCTCGGCGCCTCTCTCGGCGTTCTGTTGCTCGCCCCCGCCCCCGCTCCGGAGTCGGAGGGAGCCAACGCCGAGCAGGCACCGCCGGACCGAGGAGTGTCTGCGTCCGCCCCCTGTGCCGTGCAGCGAGCTCTTTCCCGCGAAGCGCCATCCCCCCGTCTGCGCGCCGCGTTCGCCCCGGCAGAGGGGCCGTCCAGCGACACCGTAGCGGTGGCCCCGCCTCTGAATCTGGAGGGGCCGACCCTGTGGCTGGCCCGGGCCATCTATTCGGAGACGAAGCTGCCCCACGAGCAGGAGCTGGTCGCCTGGGTGGTGCGCAACCGCGTGGAGACCGCCTACCGGGGCCGCCGCACCTACCGGGCGGTCGTGCTGGATCCCTACCAGTTTAGCGCCTTCAACCCCGGCGCCGCGAAGCGGGCCCGCTACCTGCGGCTCCAGCCGGAGGCCCCGCTCCCGCGGTGGCGGCAGGCCCTCTGGGTGGCCCGCTACGTGCGGCACGCCGAGGGGCGGGCCTACCGTCCGTTTCCGGTCGAGACGCGGCATTTCTACAGCGAGCGGTCGATGCGGGGGCGGGCGGTGCCCTACTGGGCGGAGCGGGGGGGTTTTGTGGCGCCGGACCCCGGCCGGTACGCGGTCGACGAGCGGCGCTTCCGGTTCTTTAAGCAGGCGTCGTAGCCCCGCAGGCACTCGTCACACGCTGTACTGGTCGGGCAGGTCGTTTTCGTAGAGCACCACGTCGCCCGGTCCCAATCTCCGTTCGAGAATTTCTTGGGCCTCGGCGAGGGAGTCGACGACCATGATCCGCTCCGCCGGAGCCCCGCCCTCCGAGAGCCCCGCCTGGATTGGCGCCGTTTGTTCCTCTCCGACCAGGACCACGAGGTCGAGGTCGTGCTGCGCGAGGACGACGCCGAAGTCCTTGTTTTCCGTCCACTGCCGGTCCCCGAGCTCCACCATCCCCGGCGTTACGATCACGCGCTTCCCGCCGTCCATTTCGCTCAGAATCTCGACGGCATTCCGGGCCCCAACGGGGTTTGAATTGAAGGCATCGTCGATGATCGTCACGTCGCCCCGGCTCCGAAGCTGGAGGCGGTGCTCGATGGGCTCGACGCGCCGGACCGCGTGGGCCATTTGACGGAGCCGAAGCCCCATCGACCGCCCCACGGCGACGGCCAGAAGCACATTGAGGACGTTGTGGCGGCCCAGCAGCTGGGTTTCGAACGTTACCGTCGTGCCCGTGTCGTCCGTCACGTCGAAGGCGGTGCCGCCAGTGTCGTACCGGATGTCGTCGGCGGTGATGTCGGCGTCGGGGTGCCCCTCGGTCGAGATCCGCCAGACCGGGCCGGCAGCGCGCTCGGCCATGGCGGCCACGCGCTCGTCGTCCGCGTTCAAGACCGCGGGCCCGTCCGGCGCCGTCCGCTCCACGAGCACGCCCTTCTCCGCCGCGATGCGGTCCTGAGAGCCCATGGTTTCAAGGTGGGCCACCCCTATGGTGGTCACGACCGACGCGTCCGGCTCGGCAATGTCGCAGAGCTCGTCCATGTCGCCGGGGTAGCGAATGCCGTACTCCAGCACCAGCACCTGGTGCTCGGGCTTTAGGTGCTCGTTGACGGCGAGGCAGAGCCCCATGGGGGTGTTGTAGGAGCTCGGCGTGGCGTACACGTTGTACTTCTGTCGGAGGAGCTCGGCGACGATAAATTTCGTGCTCGTCTTGCCGTACGAGCCCGTAATGCCGACCACGGAGAGGTCCGAGCGCGTCTGGAGGCGGCGCCGGGCCTGCCGCTTGAAGCCTCGCTGGATGGCCGTTTCGACGGGGTGCATGAGGGCGGCGCCCAGGGCCACCCACAGGGGCGCCCCGAGGTCGGCCGCGAGGAAGCCGCCCAGGTACCACAGCACGCCTGTCGGGGACCTAAGGGCCCATCCGTACAGGCCCCCGGAGGCGACAGGGAGCAGGGCCAGCAGGGCCGTGGGGATGGCGAGGCGCACCATGCGGTCCGTGAACGCGAGGGGCTTTTTCTCCTGGTCGCTCCGGTAGCGGCGCGACGAAATGAACGCCATGGGCCACACCAGGAGGACGGCGAGCACGCCCCATTTCGGGGCGGCGACGGAAGCGACGAGCCCGCCTCCCGCGAGTGCGGCGGCCCCCACGCCGTGGGAGGGACGCACGATCAGCGACGGCACGTGGCCGGCCAGCCAGCGCCCGTACCGGCCAAACTTATACGTCTCCAGCTGGAAGATGTGGAGGAAAAACCGGACCCGGCGTCCGGCCCGCCACCCGGCGAACAGGGTGGCGACGACGCCGAAAAAAATGAGCGCGCTCGTCATGCTGCCGAAGACGGATGGAAAGGTCGGTTCGGCCCGCAGATGCGTCGGGGCCCGATGGGGCTTCTCAAAATCAACATCAGGCGCATGCCGCGTCCGTGCAAGGCGCGCCGGCCGCGGGCCTACGAGTTCTCCAGGAAATGACGGAGCCCGGCCTGGACCGTGTCCGGCCGGTCGAGATGCCCGAAGTGGCCGGCGCCGTCGAGCTCCACGAGCCCGCAGTCGTCAATCTTCGAGGTCATCACCTCCATCTGCCGCCGTGAAACCGCCTCGTCCTCGGTGCCCCAGAACAGGAGGGTCGGAACCCGAATGCGCACCAGTTCCTCGTCGAGGTGATCGTTCACGGTCTTGACGAACGTCTCGCGCATGACGCCGTCCTGGGCGTTGTAGTCGGCGGAGCCGAGCAGGCGCCAGGCGAGCGAATGGCGGAGCCAGTCCTCGGCCGGGGCCTGGAGGGACGACGGAAGGGCCTGCACGGGGGCCTTCAGGGCCGTGGCCAGCCCCGACCGCAGGTGATAGGCCCATGCCCGCTCGGGCTCAACCCCCGAGGGGCTGATGAGCGCGAGCCGGCTGACCGCGGACGCGTGCGCCGGGGTGCCGGCCATGTACAGCGCGATGCGCCCCCCATTCGAGTGGCCGACCACCGTGACGCTGGACTGAATCTCCCTTCGGATGTAGTCGTGGAGCAACTGTGCGTGCTCGGAAACCCCCCAGGGCTCAGGGGGTGGGGGAGAGGCACCGTGCCCCGGCAGGTCTACGGCGTGCGTCCAGTAGGCGTCGGTGAGGGCCTGAGTGAGGGGGCGTAGGTCCTGTAGGCTCCGGCCCCAGCCGTGCAGCAGAAGGACCGGAGGATTCTCGGGGCGCCCCCGAACCTCGACGTTCAAATTGGAATCCGTCACAAAAACCCCGAACGTCGGATGAAGAGAACAGCGATGCAGTCCTCCGGGAAACCATCTGTATATGGCGGCGTTCCGCCTTCTGAATGCCGCTCTGTCTTCTGGCTTCCTGCCAAGTCTCCTCCCGCGTTCGGTCCTTCACAGATCGAAGGCAGCGGGAATGATTCTCACCAGCGTGGAGATGCGCTACGTCCTCACGTCGATTCACAGGTGCTGACGGGCACTGGCCCCTGTGCGCAAGTCGTGTCGGTCTGAGAAGAGCATCGAGGAGCGGAAGGATACTCGCTCCCGACCCTACCGGCTGAAGACGCACGATCGACTGTACGGGCGCCGCGGGAAGGCCGTCGTGGACAGGGGACATCCGTTTCGGTGTTGGTCCCACTGCTGACTTCCAACCTTGCAATTCAGCAGGACGACGTCGAGCATCCCCCCTTCTGGGGGTTCTCACCAGGTCTTTTTGCGAAGAGCGTGCCCGCGTGCCGAGTCAGCGCTCGGTTCCCGTGGCAGGCATGGGCATCTTGAGATTGAACCGTCTCCTCGTGTGCCCTGAGCAGGAAAGGCCACTGAGTCCGTGGGACACCTGGCGTTCAGGGGCGGCACGTTGTCGCCTCCGCATTGCGTATTGGCAGGCACGCTCCGTTGGAGCGGGGCTTGTCGGCTTCATCACTCATCGAAGAATCGACTATGTCAGAAAACGACAACGAATCATTTCGGAGGCTCCTCGAGCTCATCGGCGAAAAGAAGTACGGCTTCATGCGCGAGCTGCGGCCGGACCTGCCGAAGGACGAGGACGATCCCTTCATGCCGCCACCGCTCATTGGCAAGTTCAATCTCCGCGACGGGGTGGTCATTGAGGGCGACCTGAAGCCGGGCCGGAAAGGGGGCATGCAGGTGGGCTGGATCGACTCCGTGATGGGCCTTCCCCCCGAAGAGTGGGCGCAACTCAAGGACTTTGACCAGGGGGCGAGTGTATACCCGGACGAGAAGTTGGACCTGATTACCGGCACCGACGACGAGTCGATGCGGGTGCTGGATCTCGTTGCCCCCCTCGGCAAGGGGCAGCGCGCCCTGATCGTGTCGCCGCCCCGGGCCGGAAAGACGGTCTTGCTGAAGGACATCGCCGCGGGCGTCACGGAAAACCACCCGGAGGTCGAACTCGTCTCGTTGCTCGTGGACGAACGCCCCGAGGAGGTCACCGACTTCCGCCGGACGACGGAGGCCCAGGTGTTTGCCTCCTCCAACGACCGTGGTGAGGACAACCACGTGCGGGTCTCGACCCTGGCGATGGAGCACGCCAAGCGGCTCGTCGAGACGGGCAAAGATGTCGTGGTTCTGCTCGACTCCCTCACCCGTCTCGGGCGGACCTTCAACCTGTGGGTCGACGGCAGCGGCCGCACGCTGTCCGGCGGTCTGGACGCGGAGGCGCTCAAGGTGCCGCGCCAGATCTTCGGGTCGGCGCGCAACATTGAGGGCGGCGGCTCGCTGACGATCATCGCCACCGCGCTGGTCGACACCGGAAGCCGAATGGACGAGGTCATCTTCGAGGAGTTCAAGGGCACCGGCAACTCCGAGATCGTGCTCGACCGGGAGATGGCCGATAAACGCATCTTCCCGGCCGTCAACCTCCGCGAGAGCGGAACCCGGAACGAGGAGCGCCTCCTCGGCGAGGTGCGGCGCAAGAAGCACAACCAGCTGTTTCGGGCGCTCAACTCGCGGGCCCCGATCGAGGCGATGCAGGCCCTGCTTCGGCACCTGCGCAACAGCCCGTCCAACGCGCACCTGCTAAACGAGCTCGTCCCCGAGTAGATGGAACGAGCGCCGGCGGGCCCGAAGAAGCAGGATCGGTCCGCCGGCACGGGCAGAACGCGTTATGGACATTGGGGAGAACGTGTCTGGGGGACACGTGGCCTTTCTCCCTGTCTTTCCGCTCCGCGATGCCCTCCGATTCTGCGTCCGACGCCTCCGACGAAGCCCCGTCGTCCCCTGAAGGGTCGGAAGAGCCGGCCCTGTTGTACCGCGTCCCGATCCACGAATGGGACGAGTCTGACCAGCCGCGCGAGAAGCTGCTGACGCACGGGCCCACCGTCCTCTCCGACGCCGAGGTGCTGGCGCTTCTGCTCGGCTCTGGCACCCGTACCAGCGACGGCCCCGTCTCCGCCGTCGAGCTCGGCCGCGCCCTGCTTCAGTCGTACGGCTCGCTGCACGAGGTCTCGCAGCGCAAGCCGAAGGAGCTGACCCGCACGCGGGGCGTGGGGCCGGCCAAGGCCACCAAGCTCGCCGCCGCGTTTGAGGCCGGGCGTCGCGTCGAGTCGCAGCGGCAGCAGGACGAGCGAATGCAGGTCACCTGCCCCGCCGACGTGGCGGACGTCTACGGCCCGCTCCTGCGCGATCTCGACAAGGAGGTGTTCAAGGTCGTCCACCTCAATACGGCCAACGTCATTATCGGCGACTATACCGTCAGCGAAGGCGGCCTCTCGTCGAGCGTGGTGGAGCCGCGGGGGGTCTTCGAGCAGGCCATCCTCGACGACGCGGCCGCGGTCATCTGTCTCCACAACCATCCCTCCGGCAACCCCGAGCCCAGCCGCGAGGACATTCGGATCACCCGGCAGCTTGCGGAGGCCGGCGGCACGATGGGCATTCCGGTGCACGACCACCTTATCATCGCCGGCACCAAGCACACGTCGCTGGCGGAGCGCGGGGTTATTGACTGACGGGTCATTTTTCATTTTGTCATTTCGTCATTTTCAGTAGCAAAATGAGAAAATGGCCCAATGAAAAATGAACAAATGACCCCGAAGGAACTGGAAGATCGCCTCATCGACTTTGCGGTGCGGATTGGAAATGTCGCGGACGCGCTGCCGGAGACCCCGTTGGGACAGCACATTGCCGATCAGATCCTGCGCAGTGGCACGTCGCCGGCACCGAATTATTCGGAAGGCTGTGCCGCGGAGAGCCGTCGCGATTTTGCCCACAAGTTGAGCATCAGTCTGAAAGAGCTGCGTGAAACCAAAACATGGCTCCGCATCATTCGCAAGGCCGACCTGATTCCCGCCAAGCGCCTTCACGCCATCACCGACGAGACCGACCAGCTCTGCGCCATTCTCTCTCAGTCCGTGCATACGGCGAAGGAGAAAGTTAAAGGCCGAGGTAGCGGATAGATGTTAAGTGATGGCTTCGTTGTACCACTCCACGAACAGTTTCGTCGTCAGATGGAGCATCCGTTCTGACTCGGAGGCCGCTCGCGTCCGGCGGACATACCGGGCCAGCTTCTGGCGCAGTCGCCCGAAGAATCTTTCCACGTGGGCCATCTCACCACTGGACTTTCCGACCTGCCGGTGGCTGGGGTCGCCCGCAAACACTGGGCGATAGGACTTCCAGAAGTCGCTGAAGCTTCTGCCCTGACGGTATTCCTCCGGAATCCGGCTCCAGAGCCGAGCACAGGTTCTGGCCGAACGGTCTCCGATCACAAATGCCACGACCTGCCGGGTTCTCCGGCACAGAGCAACCCACAGCCACCGTTTATTCGCCCGCTCTCGGACATACGTCCAGCATTCATCGAGTTCAAGGACATCGCCTTCCTCAGCAGGCCGGAGCCCTTCGGCTACTGAATCGGATTCTCGTCCCTTTTTTTGAGCCACCGGGTCAATGTATTGCGGCTGATGCCGAATATCCGGCTGATTGCCCGCTTTGACCCGCGCTCGCGGTAAGCACGGAGGATTTTCTCTTTCTCCTCCTCGGAGTAGCCTCGCGGCTCTGGATCGAGAACCTTGTGCGCTCCACAGTCCTTGCAGTGATACTGCTGAGAGCCGCTAGCGCTGTGTCCGTTTTTGACGATGTTCGAGGAGCCACACTCTCTACACTCGTAAGTCTCTTTGATCATCGGATAGACCAGGCTGGTGGGCCAGACGCGACGCAGTTCAAACAGAAAGACTCACTACTTGTTGAGCCGCTACCAAGGCCGATAGAGGGGGCTCGCCAATGCTCAATGAACAATGAGGCGGTCCCATTGCATCCAGCAGAAGCGGTTGATACCTTTGCATGTTGTCTCCTGCATCCCTGCCACCGATCCCCACAACCCCGCCCCATGAGCGACGACCTGTTCGACACCATCGTTTCCCTCTCCAAGCAGCGCGGCTTCATCGTCCAGTCGTCCGAGATCTACGGCGGCCTGAGCGCCACCTACGACTACGGCCCGATGGGGGTGGAGCTGAAGCGCAACGTGAAGGAGAAGTGGTGGCAGTCGATGGTGTACCAGAACGACGACATCGTGGGGCTGGACGCCTCCATCATGATGCACCCGAAGACGTGGGACGCGTCGGGCCACACGGAGGCGTTCAACGACCCGCTCATCGACGACAAGGCCTCCGGGAATCGCTACCGGGCCGACGAGCTGATCGAGAATTACATCCGGGCCCTCCGGGAAGAGGGGGAAGAGGCGCACGCCGAGGCGGTCCGCGAGCGGCTGGTGGAGGCGCTCAACGCGGGGGAGGAGATGAACGACGCGCTCCACGCGATCATCATGGACGAGGAGATTCCGGCGCCGGAGTCCGGCGCGTTCGACTGGACGGACGTGCGCCAGTTCAACCTCATGTTCGAGACGGAGATGGGGCCGGTGGACGGGCAGACGGTGTTTCTGCGGCCCGAGACGGCCCAGGGCATCTTCGTCAATTTCCACAACGCCCGCGAACCGGCCCGCCTGCATGTGCCGTTCGGCGTGGCGCAGATCGGCAAGGCGTTCCGCAATGAGATCGTGGCCCGGCAGTTCGTCTTCCGCATGCGGGAGTTCGAGCAGATGGAGATGCAGTACTTCGTGAAGCCGGGGACGGAGCTCGACTGGTACGAGCAGTGGAAGGAGCGACGGATGAAGTGGCACGAGAGCCTCGGCATCGACCCGTCGAACCTTCGCTTCCACGAGCACGATCAGCTCTCGCACTACGCCAACGCGGCGGTCGACATCCAGTACGACTTCCCGATTGGGTGGAAGGAGCTGGAGGGGATCCACTCCCGCACCGACTACGACCTGAGTCGCCACGAGGAGTACTCCGGCAAGAAGATGTCGTACTACGACCCGTGGGAGGAGGAGCGCTACACGCCGTACGTCGTGGAGACCTCCACGGGGCTCGACCGGACGCTCTTCATGGTGCTGTGTGACGCGTACTACGAGGAGGAGGTGAAGGGGGATACGCGTTCGGTGCTGCAGTTCCACCCCGAGGTGGCGCCCGTCCGCGCCGGCATCTTCCCGCTCACGGACAAGGAGGGCCTGCCGGACATTGCTCGCGAGATTGAGGACGACCTGAACCAGCACTTCAACGTCCGCTACGACGACCGCGGCTCGATGGGCAAGCGCTACCGCCGGCAGGACGAGGCGGGCACGCCCTTCTGCATCACCGTCGACTTTGACACGCTCGACGACCAGACGGTGACGGTCCGCGACCGCGACACGATGGAGCAGGACCGCGTGGCGATCGACCAGCTTGCCACCTACATCTTCGATCAGACGGCCAACTGGGAGGCGTCGGCGTAGGGTGTGGAGGCGCAGACCGCAGGGGCTACCGGACAATCACGTCGCCCTGCGCGAGTGCATCCACCCGGTCGGGCGAGCATGCGAGGCGTTCGCGCAGGATCGCGGCCGTGTGTTCGGCGTACCGCGGCGGGGGGCGAAGCGACTGAGCAGCATCGTCGGCATGGGGGAAAGCCGCCTGCCGCGTTCCGGCCGGCCCACCCTCCTGGTTCAGAACCATCGCCTCCGCCGCGGGCTGTTCGAAGACGGCGGGGACATCGCGCACGGTTCCGACCGGTACGTCGCACTCGTGGAGGTCCGCCAGCAGGGCGTCGTGGTCGAGCCCTCGGATCCGGTCCGCCAGCACGGCATGCAGCGCATCGCGGTGGGCCACGCGCTGCTCGTTTGTCGCGAATCGCAAGTCGTCGGCCAGGTCCGGGCGCCCGAGAATGTCGCACAGCGCCGCAAACTGGCGGTCGGTGCCCACTGCCAAGACGATCGACTGGCCGTCGGCCGTCGGGAAGGACGTGCCGTACGGGGCAATGTTGGGGTGGGCCGAGCCCATGCGCTGTGGGCGGTGGCCGGCCACGAGCCAGTTGGTCGCCTGGTTGGCGAGGCCGCTTACGGCCGACTGGAGAAGGGAGACAGGCACGTACGCCCCGCCGCCGCCCTGCTCCCGCCGCAGCAGGGCCACGAGGAGCCCCTCTTTGAGCTGGTGGGCGGCCAGCACGTCCATCAGGGCCACCGGCAATTTCGTCGGCGGGCCGTCGGCCGGGCCGTTCATCTGCATGAACCCGCTTTCCGCCTGGATGACGGCGTCGTAGCCCGCCCGCTCGCGGTCGGGGCCGTAGCCGGTGACGTGGCCGCATACCAGATCGGGATTGACGGCGGATAGGGTCTCGTAGTCGGCGCCCAGCGCCTCGGCCGTGCCGGGGCGGTAGCTGGCAAGCACCACGTCGGCGTCCGCCGCCAGCTCGTGCAGGAGCGTCCGCCCCGCCTCCGTGGACAGGTCAAGGGCGATCGACTGCTTCCCGTAGTTGCAGCAGCAAAAGTAGGCCGACCGGTCGCCGCGCCCGTCGCCGTCGCCCTCGGGCGCACGCCACCGGCGGGTCACGTCGCCGTCCGTCCGGGGGTTTTCGACCTTGAGCACCGTTGCCCCGAGCTCGGCGAAAAACTGGCCCACGCTGGGGCCGGCGAGGACAGAGGCGAGTTCCAGGACGACGAGATCATCGAGCACGGGGGAAGCGCGTTTTGGAAGAGGTATGGTCGGGCAACACGAGGGCAGGCCCCGGCGAACAATTGGTCCCCTTTGAATTGAACATGCCCCGATGAGTTCGACCATGCTGGAACGACGCGGCCCGCGATATGCCCACTGAGTCCACGGCCTCTCTCCCGCCGCCCCGAACGTGGGCACGCTGGTGGAATCGGACCCGGTATCGGCTCTACGCGCCGGTCTACGACGCCCTCGCGTGGCCGATGGAGCGCGGGCGGCAACGGGCCCTCCGGTGGCTCGACCCAGCCCCGAACGCCCGAATCTTGCTTTCGGGGTGCGGCACTGGACTGGACCTCGCGTACCTGCCCCCCGAGACGCAGGTCACGGCCCTCGATGCGGTGCCGGCGATGGTGCGCCGCACGAAGGCACGGGCACGGACGCTTGGACGAGCGGTCGATGCCCAGGTCGGAGACGCCCACGCGCTCCCCTTCGAGGACGACTCTTTCGACGTCGTCCTGCTTCATCTGCTTCTCTCAGTGCTTCCGGATCCCGAGGCGGTCCTGGCCGAGGCGGCGCGCGTGCTGGCCCCGGGCGGACGCATCTCGATCTACGACAAATTTCTACCGCCGGAGACGCCGCCCTCGCTGCTCCGGCGGGCGCTCAACCCGGCGGCCCGGGTGCTCGTCTCGGACTTCAACCGTCAGCTGCGGCCGATGCTTACGGGGACGAACCTGGATCTTGTGGCGCATCGAGAGGCCGGGCTTTGGGGGCTGTATACCGCCTCCATCGCGCGCTTTGGCTCCGGGCACTCTGGAAGGCAATAATGGGAGCCCGAGGATCCGGAGAGCGGCACGCGGGCGACTGAGGGACGCGTCCGGGACGAATTCTGCCAAATAGAAAGGCCCCGGCCGGAACCGAGGGGGCCGACCGGGGGACGGAGCCGCACCCGATTACAACTCGTCGTCGATGTGGGCCCCAAGCGCCCGGGGAAGCCCGCAGGGATCGGGTGCGCGGAGCCGCGTGGCTACTGGATTTCAATCTGACGGCGCGTGGTCTCTTCCGTCTTCGGGACGCGAATCGTCAGTACGCCGTTGTCGTAGGTCGCTTCAGTGCTGTCGGCATCGACGGCGTCCGGGAGCGTGAACGTGCGGTGGAAGGTGCCAACGGCACGCTCCACACGGACGATGTTCTCGTCCTCGCCCGTCCGCTCGCTGGTGCGCTCGCCGCTCACCGTCAGCGTGCGGTTTTGGAGATTGATGCTGATGTCGTCCGCGCTCATGCCCGGCACGTCCAGGTGGAGGCGAACGTCCTCGTCCGTCTCCACCAGGTCGGTGCTCGGCGACCACGCCGGAGACGTGTCGCGGTCCCCGCCGTCGGTGCGGCCGAAGAACTGGTCGAAGAGGTCGTCCACCTCGCGTTGCAGGGTGCGAAGGGTGCGGGTGGGCGTTCGGCGCGTCATCTGCGTCATGAGTATCACCTCGTCCAATTGTCTCGTTCAACAGTTTGGCGAGCAGGGTCGTAGCGGTGCGAACAAGTCTTGAGGGCGGGCACCGGCCGTGCCCGCGTCGTCAGCACATCCGCCCATCCACACAATCAACGCGCGTGCCATCCCACCGAGCGCCCGGGCCAGTCCGAAACCCCGACAGGCGGCCCTGTCGCCCCGACAGAGCAGGGCTGTAGATTTGACGTGCATGTCTGCCGCGCTGAGCGGTGGGCCCCGCCCCGCACGATGTCCGTGGACGACCGCCGACAGATCTTGCAGAATGGGAAGAGTTTTGGGGAATCGGAGGGGGACGAGAGCAGTACATCAACTGCACGCAAATCGATGCTTTCGCCCCGCCCATGCCGCCGCGCACGCAAATCGTTTGGTACAAAAGAGACCTGCGGGTGGGCGACCATCGCCCCCTTGCGGAGGCCGCCGATCGGGGACCGGTGCTGCCCCTCTACGTGGCGGAGCCGTCCATCGCGGCGGGGGCGGACTATCATCCGCGCCACTGGACGCTGATTCGGGAGGCGCTCATTGAACTGCGGGCCCGCCTCGCAAAGCGGGGACAGCCTCTGGTCGTGCGCTGCGGCGAAATGCCGGAGGTCCTCGAGTCGCTGCGGGCGACCGCCGGGCCCCTTCGTCTCTGGGCCCACGAAGAAACCGGCAACCAGCGCACCCACGAGCGGGACCAGCGCGTCCGTGACTGGGCCCGCGCCCACGAAGTCCCGTTTACGGAGGTGCCAAGCCGAGGCGTGGTGCGCGGGCCGCACGACCGGGACGAGTGGGCCGACCAGTGGGAGGCGTCCATGGACCGGCCGCTCGTGCACCCGCCCGACGCGCTCCAGCCGGTCGACTCCGTAGCGCCCGGGCCGATGCCGTCCCACGCCGATCTGGGGCTCCGGCCGTCGACCGCCGCTCTTCAGCAGATTGGAGAGGCGGAGGCCCACCGCACCCTCGACTCGTTCCTTCGCGAACGAGGGCGCAGCTACCGCCGGGCCATGTCGCGCCCCGGTCCCGCGCAGACGGAGTGCTCGCGGATCTCGGTGCACCTGGCCTACGGCACGATCAGCCTCCGGCGGGTGGTTTACGAGCTGCGACGGCGGCAGGAAGAGCTTCGCGGAGCGAACGGCCCGGACGCGGCGGCCCGACGCAAGGCGCTGAGCAGCTTCGACAGCCGCCTGCACTGGCACAGCCACTTTACGCAGAAGCTGGAGGACGCGCCCCGGATCGAAAACGAGAGCTACATCCCCGCCTTCGATGCGCTTCGCGCCGACGACTGGGACCCGGCGCTCTACGACGCGTGGCTCCATGGCCGCACGGGGTTCCCGATGGTTGACGCCTGCATGCGGCACCTGCGGGCCACGGGCTGGCTCAACTTCCGCATGCGGGCGATGCTCTGCTCGTTTGCGGCCTACGACTGCTGGCTCGACTGGCGCCGCTTCGCGCCCACCTACGGCGGCCTCATGGCCGACTACGTGCCGGGCATCCACTACCCGCAGGTGCAGATGCAGTCCGGCACGACCGGCATCAACCGCGTGCGCATCTACAACCCGGTAAAGCAGGGCAAGGAGCAGGACCCCGACGGCACGTTCATCCGGCGCTGGGTCCCCGAGCTGTCGCACCTCGACACGACTGCGTACGTCCACGCCCCCTGGAAGATGTCGCCCATCGAGCAGCAGGCCGCCGGCTGCGTGATCGGCAAAGACTACCCGGAGCGCGTCGTAGACCACAACGACGCGTACCACCATGCCCAAGACGCCATCCACGAGCTGCGGCAGCGTCCGGAGATCCAAGCGCAGGCCGACACGGTCCTGGAACGGCACGGCAGCCGGGCCTGAGCCTCGTTCGGGCGAGACGGCCCCGCTAGAAACGGGCACGTCGCTGGGGACCAGAAGCTGAAGTCCATGTAACAGGGGGAACCCGAACGGACCCGATAGATATCGGACAACGATTTCTCAACAGTCAGGTCGCCACGATGACTGCCCCCTCGCCCGCACATTGTTGTTGCTGTCCGTACACTCGTGCGTGAACCGCGTGGTGAACGGTCGGCACTACTGCCTCCGCCCACCGGTTCGGCCGGGGGCTTTTTTAGTTTCCCTCCTTTCGACGAGTCATCGCCCATCCCATGAAGGCCTACATCATCTACGAGAACGAAGACTGGATGCCGCCCCTCCGGTCGGCGCTCGATGCGGCGGACGTGCCCTACGAAGAATGGTTCGTGGACGACGGCCACTTCGACGTCACGGGCGCCCCGCCCGAGGGGGTCTTTCTGAACCGCATGAGCGCGTCCTCCCACACCCGAGGCCACAGCCCGGCCGTCGAGCACACGCGCCAGCTGATCGCGTGGCTGGAGCGGCACGGGCGGCGCGTCGTCAACGGGTCCCACGCCTTCGAGCTGGAGATTAGCAAGGTGCAGCAGCACGCCGCGCTGGAGCAGGCCGGGCTGCGCACCCCGGCCACGCGGGCCGTCGCGGGCGGGCCGGAGGCGCTGCTGGCGGCCGCGCAGGACGTGCCGACCCCGTTCGTGACGAAGCACAATCGGGGCGGGAAGGGACTCGGCGTGCAGCTCTTCCGCACCCACGAGGCGTTTGAGGAGGCGGTGCGCGCCGGCGACATTCCGACGCCGCCGGCCCACATTACGCTTCTGCAGCAGTTCGTGGAGGCGGCCGAGCCGTTCATCACGCGCTGCGAGTTCGTGGACGGCGAGTTCCTGTACGCCATCACGTCCGACACCAGCGACGGCTTCGAGCTCTGCCCGGCCGACGCCTGCCGCACCGACGAGGACCGCTGCGCCGTGGACGGGGACGACTCGCTCTTCGCCCTCCGCGAAGACGTGCCCGCCGCCCTGATCGACCGCTACAAGGCGTTCCTCAATCGGGAGCAGATCGACATTGCGGGCATCGAATTTATCGAAGACACCGAGGGCCAGATCTGGACCTACGACATCAACGGCACCACCAACTACTCGCCCGAGGTCGAAGACAAGCACGACCTGAGCGGCATGGCCGCCGTCGCCGACCTCCTGAAGCGCGAACTGGAGGCCGCCGCCACGGGCGAAGGCATCCCTTCCTGACGCCCCTCAACGTTCCAACCGTCAACCTTCCAACGTTCAACCCATCGATGATTGATCTCGGAATTTGGCTCCCCGTCTTCGGCGGCTGGCTCCGCAACGTGGACGACGAGGGCATGCCGCCCACGTTTGCGTACAACCGAAAGGTCGCGCAGGCGGCCGACGCCGCGGGCTTCTCGACGATGCTCATCGCCGAGCTCAACCTGAACGACATCAACGGCCCGTCGCATCCGGCCCTGGAGTGCTGGACCACCGCCTCGGCCCTGGCCCCGGTGACGGACGACATTCGCATCATGGCGGCCATCCGCCCCGGCTTCCGCGAGCCGGCCGTGACCGCCAAGATGGCCTCCAACATCGATCACATCTCCGACGGGCGGTTCGAGATCAACCTCGTCTCGGCCTGGTGGGAGGAGGAGATGAAGATGTACGTCGGCGACTGGCTCGACCACGACGCCCGCTACGACCGCTCCGCCGAGTTCGTGCAGATCCTGAAGGGGCTCTGGTCGCAGGAGCGCTTCTCATTCGACGGCGACTTCTACACCATCGAGGACACGATCCTGCAGCCCAAGCCCGTCCAGTCCGGCGGCGTGCCCGTCTACGCGGGCGGCGGCTCCGAGGAGGGGCGCAACATGATCGCCACCCACTGCGACCACTACCTGATGCACGGCGGCACCGTCGACAAGATTGCCGGCGACATCGAGGACCTGCGCGAGCGGCGGGCCGAAAAAGGCCACGACCCCGACGAGATGAAGTTCGGCATGGCGGCGTACATGATCTGCCGCGACAGCGAGCAGGAGGCCCGGGAGGAGCTTGACCGCATCACCACGGTCGACTACGAGGCCGAGGGCTTCGACAGTTACGACGACTTCGTGGAGCACTCGGAGCTGGACTCCGAGGTGGACCTCAAGGACTATTCGGTCTCGAACCGCGGCCTGCGGCCCGACCTGGTGGGCACGCCGGACCAGATCGTGGAAAAGCTGAACGCGTACGCCGACGCGGGGCTCGACCTCGTGCTGCTTCAGTGCAGCCCGATGCTGGAGGAGGTGCAGCGGATTGGGCGCGAGGTCCTTCCGCGACTGAAGTCGGCGCCGGTGCAGGGATAGCGTTTCCGAGTCAAAATGTTGTCGTCTGCCGGAGGAGAGGGCCTCCGACGCGAGGAGTCCGCCCCGCCTTCAACCGGCGGACAGTGCCCGTTGGCGGTTGGACGGGTCAGCGGGAGCCTCCGTCCCGAAAGACGGAGCGGTCCCGACGCGGTGACATTTTCGGCCGGATTGCGAATTACGCGCCGTTCGCATCGTCGCGCTGAAGCACGTCGACGCCGAGGCGGTCCTGCAGCTCGTCGACGCGGCTGCGGCTCACGCTGACCCGCGTGCCGTCTCGGAGGCGTACGGCGTAGTTGCCGCCGCCCCCGCGCAAGATGAGCTCGATCTCGTCGAGCCGCACGATGGCCGACCGGTGCACCCGGACGAACGTGTCGGGGTCGAGGCGAGCGGCGAGGGTCTTCATGCGCTCGCGAATGACGTAGGTGTCGTCGCCCGTGTGCAGCTCCGCGTAGGAGCCGTCGGCGGTGATGTGGGTCAGGTCGTCGACGGGCACGATGCGGGCCTTGCCGCGGCCCTGCACGGCGATCCGTTCCAGGTACGGCTCGTCCCGGGCGCTCTCCTTTTCCAGAAGGGACGGGTCGCGTTCTTGGAGAAGCCGCAGAAGCCGGTCGGAAATGGCCTCGCCCTCCCGGTTGGCAATCTGCTCGCGGGCGCGCCGCAGGGCCTCCTCGAACCGCTCGTCGTCGAACGGCTTCAGCAAATAGTCCACCGCGGCGAGGTCGAACGCCTTGATGGCGTACTGGTCGTAGGCGGTCACGAACACGGTGACGGGCATGTCGGCCGTCCCGATCTCCTCGATCACGTCGATGCCGTTCATGCCGGGCATCTGCACGTCGAGGAAGACGAGATCGGGGGCCTGTTCGTGGATGGCGTCGACGGCCTCGAAGCCGTCCTCGGCCGTACCGGCCACGGTCACCGCCGGGGCGTCTGTCAGGAGCTCGTGCAGGCGCTCGCGGGCCAGCGGCTCGTCGTCCACGATGAGGGCACGAATGGCGGGCGTCTCGGAAGCCATGGCGAAGGTGGGGGCGGGCAGTCAGTCGAGGTCCATGTCGGGCGCGGTGAGGGAAGAGGTTCCCGAGGCGGTGTACAGCGACGCGCTCGTGTGATGGGGCAGTGCGAGTACGGCTCGCGTTCCCCCGTCCGGTACCGTCTCCATGTGGAGGGCCTGGTCGTCGCCGTAGAGCCCCTCCAACCGAGCCCGGACGTTGCGCAGGCCGAACCCGTCTTCCTGGGACTCGGGCAGGCCCGGCCCGTTGTCCGTCACCGTCAGCACGAGCCGGTCGTCCTCGTGGCGGCCGCGCACCTCGATGCGCCCCACGCCGCGCACCTGGCTGGCCCCGTGCTTGATGGCATTCTCGACGATGGGCTGCAGGATGAGGTTGGGCACCTGAGCGTCGTACAAGTCGGACGGGACGTCGACCGCCGTGTCCAGCCGGCCCTGAAAGCGGATCGACTGAATCTCGAAGTAGTCGTCGAGGAACTCAAGCTCCTGGGAGAGGGGGACTTCCTGAGGGGCCTCCTCGTCCAGCACATGGCGCAGGAGTTCACTGAGGCGCGCAATCATGCGACGTACGCCGGCCGGGTCCCGGTCGACGAGTGTGCTCACCGCGTGCAGGGTATTAAACAGAAAATGGGGGTTGAGTTGCATGCGGAGGGCCTCCAGCCGCGCCTCCGTGAGCTGGGCTTCGAGCGCCTCGGCGCGCTCCTCCAGGCGCGCGGCCTCCTCCTGTCGCGCCTTCTGCTGAAAGTAGTAGCTCCGCGCGAAGCCGGCCATCAGGATAACGAGGTAGAAGAGCAGCTCGTCGGTGAACCAGAATTGACTCACCGACTGAACGAAAGCGAGGGGGCGCTCCCCCAGTCCCGCCTCGACGGCGTCTTCGGTCAGGTCGACCGCGATGGACGCGGCGAGGGCGACGGCCGCATGTACGCCCACATTCCGCGTCACCGTCGTCCGCTCCGTATCGGTCGGCTCCACGACCGGGAGGGTCTTCGCGAGCCAAAAGATGATCGGGGTAAAGAGGCCCCAGAGGGCATATTCAACCAGCTCCGCCACCGTGCGTCCCCAGTGCACCTCGCTGGAGGCGTCCCCGAGGAGGGTCTGCCCGACCGACAGCAGGGCCACGGTCGTCCAGAACGCGGCCATGAGCCCCCACTCGACCCGGTTCGGCGACGTGAAGACCGACCGGTCACGCATGGGAGGACGAGAGTCGTGGGAGAAGAACCATTGAGGAAATACGAGGGTGCCTGATGGGGGACAGCATGCACTGTTCCCGAAGAGCGAAGAACCGGGGGACCGACGAACTGCCCCCCTCCCTTCCGCGTCCAGTGTGTCGCGACGGACGGGGAGGGATCAGCGGTAGTCCCGATCGCGCCGCCCGCGGTCGTCGTTCGACCCGGACCCGAAGCTGTACTGGAACGAGAGCGAGACCTCGCGGGCCCCCCACTGCATGTTTGACTCCTGATAGAGATCCTGGTCCCGGTACCACATGGTCATGTTCGTGTCGTTGAGAAGGTCGTCGACCCGGAGGGTGAGGGTGCCGTCGCCCCCGAGCAGCTCCTGCTGGAGGGCCAGCTCGGTGCTGGCAAACCGATCGATCCGTCCCTGCGGGGGAATGTCGCGGGCCGGCCGGTAGAACTGACTGAGCTCCAGCTGCAGGCCGTCCCGCAGCTTCGCCCGGACGCTGCCCCGGCCCGAGAACAGGATTGCGTCCTGGCTGAGGTCGGTGGTCACGTTGGAGCCGTCGGTGACCGAGCGGTAGAGGTTGCCGCTGAGGGTGCCCTCCAGGCGGTCGCCGGCGTTGAACGTCGTCACCAGCTCCGTGCCGTAGGAGGTGCTGGTGGACAGGTTCTGGGCCTGACGGACGATGACCGTACGCCCGTTGATGTCTTCCTCAAACCGCACTTCCTCAATCTCATTGACAGTGTGCCGGAGGTACGGGGTGACCGAGACGGAGCCGATGCCCCACCGCTGGGTCAGGCTCAGCTCGAAGGAGTGGATGTACTCGGGGGCGAGCCCAGGGTTGCCCCGCTCCTGAAAGGTCGGATTCTCGTTGTCCTCAATCGGGTTGATGTCCCAGAGGCCGGGCCGGTCCACGCGCTTGCTGTAGGAGAGGCGGGCCTGCCGCCTCGGGCTGGGCTTGTAGGTGAGAAAGGCGCTGGGGTAGAGGCTCACGTAGGAGCTGTTCGTCACCTCGTCCTCGCTGGAAAGGTCGAAGGTCGTGGTCACGGCCTCGGCGCGGAGCCCGGCCTCCAGTTGAAAGTCCCCGATGCCCCGACTCACTGTGCCGTACGCCGCGTGGATCAGCTCGTCGAACGTGAAGACCGTCGTGCGGTCCTCGTAGGTCTGGTCGCTGTCGAGCCGGCGCAGGGTGCCCTTGTAGCCGGTCTCCAAGGAGAAGGAGCCGAGCGGCCGTGCGTAGTCCACCTTCAGGGAGCCGTCCTGTTCGTCCTCGTTGACGACGTCAATTTCTTGGTCCCGAGGCGTGGAGAGACGGGCTCCGTTTTCGAATCCGTAGATGTTGTACGTCCCATCCTCGCCTTCGAGGTCGCGGTCGTAGCGCACCTGCGCGCTCAGGCTGTGGTCCTGGGCGAAGTCGTGGTTGAAGTCGAGGCGCCCGTCGACGCTCTCCTCGGACGAGCTGTTGTCCAGACGGCGGACGTACCGGTCCGTCACGTTCTCGGCGGTGGGGGCGCCCCCGGTGTATTCCCGATACGCCGAGCGCCCGTTCTCGTCGCCGCGGCGGAGGCTGACGCTCGTTTCCAGGCCGAGGGACGTGCCCTCGGCGACGCTGTAATCGACGTCGGTGCGAAACGAGTGGGAGCGGTCCTGCTCTTCTTCCCGGCCGTTCTGGTCGACCCACGTGCTGGGCCCGCCCCCATTGAGCCGCTCCACAATGCGGGTGTCGGTGTCCTCCTCGCCGTCGCGCCGGTGGGAGTAGGTGCCCACGACGCGCCAGCCGCCGGCCTGGAAGCCCACGTTTGCCGAGCCGTTGCCGCCGTACCGGTCGTTGGCGTCCCGCTCGCCGCCGAGCGTGAGTCCGCCGTTCCACTTCGCCTCCAGATCGCGGCTCAGCACGATGTTGATGATGCCCGACATGCCCTCGGGCTCGTACTTGGCCGAGGGGTTTGGGATCACCTCCACGCGGTCCACGGCGTCCGCCGACAGGCTTTCGAGGTAGCTGACGAGGCTCTGGCCCTGCAGCGAGGCCGGCTCGCCGTTGATCTGAAGCGAGACGCTCTCGTTGCCGCGAAAGCTGATGCTCCCGTCCATGTCGATCCGGATGGAGGGAAGGTCTTCGAGCACCGTCCGGGCCGACCCGCCGGCGCTCAGGGCGCGCTCGGAGGTGTTGTAGACGTTCCGGTCCGTCTCAATCCGGGCCGCGGGGCGGTCGGCCGTGACCTCCACCTCCTGCTGCTGGGTCGTCGTGCGGCCCAGCCGGATCGTGCCGAGGTCGGCCTCGTCGGGAGACGGGGCCGGCTGGGTGTTGGGGCGGCGCTCCGTGGTGTACCCGACGAAGCTGATGCGGAGGGTGTACGCGCCAAGGGCCACGTCCTCAATCGTGAACCGCCCCTCCGGCCCCGTCACCGTCCCCCGGACGAGCGTCGAGTCGCCCCCGGTGTTCTCCCAGAGCGCGACGGTCGCGTCCTGCAAGGGGGCGTCCGACGCCGCGTCGACCACCCGACCCGTCAGAACACCGGCCGGTTCGTCCTGCGCGAGAACCGGGGACGACGAGAGTCCCCCCAGGAGGAGTGCGAGGAGTACGGTCCCGAGGAGTCCGACGGGCCGGGGCCCGAAAGAGGACTTGGAGCGAGTCGTGTGCATGGCAGGCAGCAGGACAAATCCGTGGACGGTTTGCGGCAACGATGCAGTGTATGCGATGGGGCGCCGAGACCAGAGGATTCCGCCCGTTCTACGAAGTGCACCTGCGCGCCGCGGTTCGCACGGTACGGGCGCCCCGGCGGATGAGCTGCACGACACCCGAACGAGTTGCACCTCCGGAGAAGACTCTGTCGCGCGTGAAGAGGGGAACAGGCCCTTCCATGGGACGCCGACGTCGGCGAAACGTACGTCGGCGCGTCCGTTCAACGGGGACCGGAACGCGCGGTCCCCCGCCCCCTTCCGAACACGCTTTCGTCAATCCGCCACAGCCCCGGAGCCCTTCATGGACACGTCGGCCCTCGGCCGGAGACTCATGGTGTTTCTCTGCCTCGGCATTTGGCTGCCCGGCTGCCTGCCGTACAGCTGTCAGCCACAGCCCAACGAGGCCCTGTACCCGAGCGACTCGCTCTCCCGCCAGGTGGCGGAGGAGACCCCCACGGACACCCTTCGGCGGCGCTGGCAGACGGGGGGAACGAAGGCGCACCCCCTTGTCCACCCGCGGACGGTTCGGTTCGTGGAGGGGGGCGGGCTGGCCGTGAGCGACGTGGAGCGCAACAGCGTATTTCGGTTCGGGGCCGACGGGCGCCTGGTGCGCGAGATCGGGGACGAGGGCTTTCGGACGCCGTACCTGATTGGGACGCGAGGGGATACGCTGGTCGTCTTCAACGCCGAGTCGAACCGAATCGACCGGGTGGTCGATGGCCGTCGGGATGGGCCGTCCGTCTCGTACGAGCGCCCCGCTCCGGAGACGCTCGTCTACATGCTTGCGACCGACACGACGATGTACGCGAAGGTGGTCGGGCAGAACACAGACTCGTTCGTGGCCCGGCTCGGGGCCGACGCCCAGCCCACGAGCCGGGCGCCGCTGCGGGGGCCGCACTGGCGATACGCCGGCTTTCTCCGTGCCTGGGGCGACACGCTGGTGAGCCTGTCGGGCTTTCGGCCCGCAGTGGACATGCTCCCGCGTGGCTTCCGGGACGGAACGACGCCCGACAGCCTCGCGCTGATGGGCTTCGACTCGCCGATGCTGGAGCGTCGGTACGCCTTCGGGCAGGGCGACGTCACGGAGGCCCCGCTTCTGAGCCCCGCCGCGGCGCCGGTCGGCGACATGCTCTTCGTGCTCAACCTGCGCCCCGGCTGGATCCAGATCGACGCCTACGACCGCCGCGGGCGCCTGCAGCGTCGCCTCGTGGAGCGGAACGACGAGACCAACCCCAACTTTTATCCGCTCGACCTCGACGCGCGCCGCACCGAGGACGGCTACGTCTTCGCCGTCGCGATCCGGTCGCCGGAGCCCCGCCTAAAGGTGCTCGAGTGGCGGGCGCGCTGAGCAGAGGCGGGGCCGGAGGCCGCAAGGCGGGCGCCTCCCTCCGGCCCCATGTCCTTCGGGGGGGTTAGAAGTAGTAGCGAAGCCCGAGCCCGCCGCCGATACTGGGTTCCGTCTCGCGGACGAGCTCGAAGCGGGGGGTGGCCTGGATGTAGATCTCGAACCGCTCGTCGATGAGAATGTCGAGGCCGACCCGGCCGCTGACGCCCAGGCCCGCCTCCGACTGGGCCTCGTCGTAGACGCCCACGTAGGCGCCCGGGCCCACGAACCAGTGGACCGGCTGCTCGATGTTCTGGGCCGAGAGGCGGTGCTCGAAGAGGGCGTGGGCGTTTAGGAAGACAAAGTCATTGAAGCTCCAGGCAGCGAGGAAGTCGTAGGACGGGGCGTCGGCGTTGTAGATCTTGAGGGTGACGCCCGACGGCTCGCCGGCCTGTACCCCGAGCCCGGCGGCCCCGGAGGTCCGTTGGGCCTGCGCCGGCAGCGCCCCCACGCACAGTCCGACGAGCAGGGCAGCGAGAATCGTACGGGGGAGCGAGTGCATACGAGAGCATGCGGTTAATGAAACGAGCGTAAAGTAGGAGGCGGAGGACGTCGGCCTCTCTTCGTCGATCGTGCCCGAGACGCGAGAGACGGTCACCGGAAAACACGTCGGTCTCGGCGAAAAGGATCCGCGGGGCAGGGCGTCTCGTCCGAAGGTTCATTCGCTGGGGCCTCGGTTCGGAGGTGGGCAGAGAGAGATACGACGTGTTGCGCCGCCGCCGGGCGAATCGGCCCGCCTGGAGGCCGTTCCGGGACGCCTTGAGGGACCGTACATCGACGGCAAGACACGAATCGCATCGTCCAACCCGCCATGGACCCGCGTGGATCGATCGAGCAGGCGCGACGCATCGCCGTCGGGGCCGGTCGCCTCGAAGAAGAATCCGAGTTTCGATCCGTCCTTGCTGGGCTTGCGTGCACGGGTCTCCAGTGGGGGGACTGCTCGGCATCGTGGGGGTCCTCATTCTCGTGCCCGTCAATGTGGGCCTCCTCGGCCGGCCCGTGGCGTGGTGGTACCCAGGGGGTGGGGGCACAGAGGCACTCGTGCTCTGGGACAAGGCCCTCGTGACGCTTCTCTGCGCCGGGGCCGTCTGGGCCGGACGGACACGGAGTCGGGTGTCGGTTGCACGGGCCGTGGGAGGGGCGATTGCCCTTGCCATCGCGGTGGTGTCGCTGGTGCACGACGCCTACCGCGGCGTGCTGAGCATCGAGTACGTGATTCTTCTCTATCTGCTGACCGTCGTTGTCATTCCGTACCGCCCCTGGCAGACGCTGCTCCTAGGGGGGGTGCTTGGCGCCGTGCTCTACGGCCTGGGCAGCGTGGGGCTTCCCGGCACCGGCGCGGCCCGTCCCGACCTGGTGGCCCCTGGACACCTCGTGCGGATGGGGTTCGTCACCGTGGTCCTGACCGGCGTGTCGACCCTCCTCTACGCAGTGCGCCATCGCCGGTACCGGGCGCGGCGACGGGCAGAAACGCTCCACGAACAGGTGGCCCAGCTCGAACGGGCGAAAAGCCGCTTCTTTGCCGATCTCTCCCACGAGTTTCGCACGCCCCTGACCCTGATCCTCGGGCCGCTCCGCCAGGCACTGGGGAAACAGGGGGACGAAATTCCGGGGCCCCTCCGCGAGCGACTGGGGCAGGCGGACCGCCAGGCCCGCCGGATGGCACGGCTCGTGGATCAGCTGTACGACCTCGCCCGGTTTGACGAGGGGGACCTGGCCCTCCAGATGCGGCCGCACGACCTGGTGGAGCTGATCCGGACGGTGGTGCCGCCCCTGCGGCAATGGGCACAGGCGAAGGGGCTCACCGTCCAGGAGGACGTGGGGCCGGAGTCCCTTGCGGTGCCGATGGACGTGGATCGGGTCCGGCAGCTCGTGACGACGCTCCTCTCGAACGCGATCCGGCACACGCCGGAAGAGGGGACGGTGCGCCTGCGGGTGCGGCGGGGCGACGATGCGGCCGAGATTGCCGTGCGCGACACGGGCCCGGGACTGCCGGAGGCCCTTCAGAAGCGGGTGTTCGGGGATGCCGACAGCTACGTGCCTGTCCGCGGAGAAGAAGAGGCCGGGTCCACGGCGTCCACCGATCCAGAACGATGGATTGGATGGGGCATCGGGCTGGCCCACGCTCGCGCCCTGGTCCGGCGGCACGGGGGCGACATCGATGTGGAGAGCGAGCCGGGGTTTGGCACGGAACTGACCGTGTGCCTGCCGCTGGGGCGCGACCCCGAGGCGGCGGTGGAGGGGCCCGTCGCGGAGGCAGCCGTCCCGTCCGTGGAAGACGGGGCGGGGATGGCCGGCTCGGGGCGTGTCCCTGCAGGGGAGCCCCCGACGTCGTCGGACGAGGCTCCCCCGGACGCCCCCGCCGTGCTCATCGTAGACGACGAGGCGGAGATGCGGGCGTATCTCCGGGACCTCCTCGGACCGGACTATTACAGGGCGGCCGTCGCCGACGCCGACGCTGCGCTCGACCGGCCCCGGGACCGGTCGTTCGACCTCGTCCTCTGCGACGCGTCGTTGCCGGCCGGGGGCGGGAAGAAGCTGTGCCGCGCCATCCGCGAGGACGACGATCTGCGTCACCTGCCGATCCTCCTGCTGACGGCCCGCCCGAACGGAGAGCGGGCCGGCGATTCCCTGAACGTGGGGGCCGACGCGTACGTGTCGAAGCCGTTCGACCCGTCCGAGCTGCAGGCCCGCGTGGAAAACCTGATCGGCATCCGGCAGATCGTGCAGGACCGTGTCCGGCTGCCCGACTGGATGGCCCCGGAGGCGGAGACGACCGTCTCGTCCGAAGAGGAGGCCTTTCTCGAATCGCTGAATGACGTGGTGACGGCGCACATCGACAACAGCAACTTTGGGGTCGACTGGCTGGCCGACGAGATGGACCTGAGTGCCCGCCACCTTCGCCGCCGCATCAAAGACGCGACCGGCCTCTCGGCGTCGGGGTTCATCCGGACCCGGCGCCTGCAGCGCGCCGCCGCGCTGCTGCGGCAGGATGCGGACACGGTGTCGGACGTGGCGGCCGCCGTGGGGTACCGGGACCCGAGCTACTTCTCGCGCCTCTTCCGCGAGACCTTCGGCTGCCCGCCGACCGAGTACGCCGCGCAGGAGGCCCCCGAAGACCCGGACATGGGTCCCTGAATGGCCGGACACGGCCGGTCTTTACCATTGGACGACCGGTTTTTGGGATGTCGGATGGCGTCTGTGTGGGCCCGTCGCTGCGTGGGGGTTGCGATAGCGCAATGGGACGCGGCCCAATCTGCGCAGCACCACACCGTTGCCGTCTCACGACATTGTACGAAAGCCATGACTCAGTTCTTCGTTGCAAGCACGACGCAATTGGGCTCTCGCTTTCGGCCCGGTCGGGTCGCCCGACGGATCGGCGTTGTTCTGGTCGTAGTGCTCGGGGGCGTGTCGCTCGGGCTGCCCGGGGCCCTCCACGCCCAGGAGGCAGGGCCTCAAGAACCGATGTATCGCGTGGAGACGACCGGCGGGGAGGTTGTCATCGGCACGCTCGTATCCGAAGGGGAGGGGGAAGTGGTCCTGGATGCGCGGGAGCTGGGAGAGGTGACCCATCCAGCACCAGAACATCGAACGCATGGCGGAAATTCCGCCGGGGCGCTTCCGGGATGGGGCGTACTGGTTTCAGAATCCACAGTCCACGCGGTATTTCTTTGCCCCAAACGCCATCGGAATTCCGCAGGGACAGGGGTACTACCAGAACACCTGGGTTTTCCTCAACAACGTGAACTACGGGGCCACCGAGAATTTCTCCATCGGGGCCGGGACGGTGCCCGTCTTCCTGTTTGGGGCGGAGGCGCTCCCGATCTGGGTCCTGCCCAAGGTGTCCATCTCAACGCCCCGGGACAACCTTCACCTCGCCGGCGGGGCCGTGTTCGGGGGCGTTCTGGGAGCGGGGGACAGTGAGGGGGCCGGCCTCCTCTACGGATCCGCCACGCTGGGCAATCGGGACCACAACGTCACGGTGGGGCTCGGATACGGCTACGCGGACGGCGGATTCGCGAGTCGGCCCGCGATCAATGTCAGTGGCATGATGCGCGTGGGGCAGAAGACCTATCTCATTACCGAAAACTACTTCTTCCCAGGGGTCGACGACGCGAATCTCATCTCGTTGGGGGTCCGCTGGGCCCCCGAGAATTTTGCGGTCGACTTCGGTCTGGTGCGTCCCCTCACGGCCGCGGACGGGGTCATTGGGCTCCCCTGGCTGGGGGTGACGCTTCCGTTTGGGTCGTAATCGGAAGCAAAGGGGGCGCGCCGCCGGCAGCCCCGGCGCCCCGACGCCACGGCGCGGCCGTCGCCCCTTTCGCCCGCACTGATCACCGCGGGGACCGGGCGCGATCGCCCGGGTGGCAAACCGCCCGCCACTCGTTACAGGATCGGGCAGGAATTCGGGGTCTGCCCGGCGCGTGAGAGGAACAGCGGAGGGGCTGTTGCGGTGCCATCCTCGTCCAAATTTGGTTGCTGCCTCTCCTCATGAACCGCCGCTCCTCCATGGCCCTTACCGACCGCACGACGCTTGGCGAACTCAAAGAGGCCGACTATCAGGTCCGCTCCGTGAAGGACGAACTGCGGGCCAATCTGATGCAGAAGCTCCGTGCCGGCGAGGAGGTCTTTCCCGGCATTCTGGGCTACGACGAGACCGTCATTCCGCGGATTCAGAATGCCATCCTCGCGAAGCACGACCTCATTCTTTTGGGGCTGCGCGGGCAGGCCAAGAGCCGCCTCATCCGCATGCTGCCGCGGCTCCTCGACGACCACATTCCGGTGATCGAGGACACACCCCTCAACGAGGATCCCTTCAATCCGATCACCAAGCAGGGGCGCGCAATCGTGGAGGAGCGGGGCGACGACACGCCGATCGAGTGGCTGCCCCGGGAGGCGCGCTACGGCGAGAAGCTGGCGACGCCGGACACCACGATCGCCGACCTCATCGGCGACATCGACCCCATCAAGGCCGCCAACGAGCGGCTCACCTACGCCGACGAGGAGGTTATCCACTTCGGCATCGTGCCGCGCACCAACCGCGGCATTTTCGCCATCAACGAGCTGCCGGACCTCCAGCCGCGGATTCAGGTGGGCCTCTTCAACATCATGGAGGAGCAGGACATTCAGATCCGCGGCTTCAACGTGCGCTTCCCGCTCGACGTGATGATGGTCTTCTCCGCCAACCCGGAGGACTACACCAGCCGCGGCAACCTCGTGACGCCGCTCAAGGACCGCATCGACAGCCAAATCACGACCCATTACCCGAAGACGATCGAGACGGGCATGTCCATTACCGAGCAGGAGGCGTGGCAGGACCGCGCCGACGGGGCGGCGGCGGTGGACGTGCACATCCCGCGCTTCTTCCGCGAAATCGTCGAGCAGGTGGCGTTCGAGGCGCGCGAGAGCGAGTACATCGACCAGACCTCCGGGGTCTCGGTCCGTGTGACGCGGGCGGCGCTGGAGGCGCTCATCTCCGCGGCCGAGCGGCGGGCGCTTCTCAACGGCGAGGACGAGACGACCGTCCGCGTCAGCGACCTGATGCACGTGGCCCCGGCCATCACCGGCAAGGTGGAGCTCGTCTACGAGGGGGAGCAGGAGGGTGCCGAAGAGGTGGCGCTCACGCTGATCGGGCGGGCCGTCCGGGCGCTCTTCGACGAGTACTTCCCCGACCCGAGCGACAAGGAAGAGGGCCGTCCCGAGTACAAGGACGTGCTCGACTGGTTTGCGCAGGGCCGCTCCATCGACCTGGACCAGGACATGAGCGACGCGGCGTACGCGGAGACGCTCGGGCAGATCGACGGCCTCCAGGCGCTTGCGGAGGAGTACCTCTCGCCGGACACGACCGGCGAGACCCACACGGGCATGGAGTTCGTCGTGGAGTCGCTCCACCAGCACTCGCTCGTGGGCAAAGAGATTAGCGACGGCGGGCAGACCTACGACGACATCATGGGCTCGATGCTCTCCTCCATCGGCGACGGCGGCGTGCCGGGCGATGACTTCGACGAGGGCGACTTCGACGACGATGACGACGACACCGACGACCCGTTGAGTCGGTACCGGTAGTGTCGAAGCGGTACACCCGTTGATCCCTCTCTCAAACACCTGCGCCCGACGATGGAGAGCTCGCCGCACGTATCGATCCGGAAGGCCACGCCCGACGACGCGAAAACGCTCGTGGACCTCATCGTGGAGCTGGCCACCTACGAGAACCTGCTCGACGAGGCCGAGCCGAGTGTGGAGCTGCTGGAGGAGCACCTGTCGGCGGAGGCGCTCACGGGCTGCGAGGCGCTCCTCGCCGAGACGGAGCGCGACACGGCGGTCGGCTTTGCGCTCTTCTTCCACAACTACTCCACCTTCCAGACCAACGCGGGGCTCTACGTGGAGGACCTGTTCGTGCGGTCCACGTACCGCGGGGAGGGCATCGGGCTCGCGCTGTTTCGGCGCCTCGCAGAAATTGCGGAGAAGCGGGGCTGCCGCCGCATCGACTGGGCCGTGCTGGACTGGAATACGGAGGCGATCGAGTTCTACGACGAGCTGGGGGCCGAGCCGCTCGACGACTGGACGACCATGCGCCTGGACGAGGAGGCCATCGAAGAGATCGCGACGGCGGGCGCGGCGGCGTAACGGTTGGGGGGCGGCCCCGCTCTGAACCGTGACTCATCTCGCCACGCCCGTCCGTTCATCTCTAGCCCCGTGAAGACGCTCGCCATCATCCCCGCCTTCAACGAAGCACAGGCCATCGGCCCGGTGCTCGGCGACCTTCCCGATGGGTGGGTCGACGAGGTGGTGGTCGTCAACAACGCCTCGACCGACGCGACGAAGGCCAACGCCCGGGCCGCCGGGGCCACCGTCGTCGACGAGCCGCAGCAGGGCTACGGGGCCGCCTGCCTGCGCGGCATCGCCTACGCGGAGACGAGGCAGCCGGACGTCGTCGTGTTTCTGGACGGCGACTACAGCGACCACCCGGAGGAACTGCCGCGCCTCGTGGAGCCGATTGCCGCCGACGAGGCGGACTTCGTGGTGGGGTCTCGCATTCGGGGGGACGCCGAGCCGGGCGCCCTGCTCCCGCAGGCACAGGTGGGCAACCGGTTCGCCTGCTCCCTCATGGCGCGCCTCTGGGGGGCAGACTACACCGACCTCGGCCCCTTCCGGGCCATTCGGTTCCGCGACCTGCTCGCCCTCGACATGCAGGACGAGACCTTCGGCTGGACGATCGAGATGCAAATTCGGGCCCTCGAGGCCGGGCTCCGGGTCGAGGAGGTCCCCGTCTCGTACCGGCGCGGCATCGGGCCCTCCAAAATTACGGGCACCCTCTCGGGCACCGTGAAGGCGTCCGCCAAGATCCTCTGGACCATCGGCCGCATGGCCGCGACGACACACCGGCGTGCCCCCCGGCTTCGAGAGCGGGTCGACCGGGCCCGCACCGACGCCCCAACGCCCAACCCAGGGGGCTGAACCTTTGCCCCAGGGCGTCGTTTTTCTCTCGGTTCGTCACGTTATCCCCCGACCTTTCGCCCCCGCACGCCGCCATGGAGCCCGACATCTGGTACAACGGAGAATTTATCGACCACGAGGACGCTGAGATCCACGTCCTCTCCCACGTCATCCACTACGGGTCCTCCGTCTTTGAGGGGATTCGCTGTTACGACACCGATCAGGGGTCGGCGGTCTTCCGGCTCGAGGAGCACATGCAGCGCCTGGTCGACTCGGCCAAGGTGTACCGGATGGACATTCCCTTCGACCTCGACGAGCTCGTCGAGGCCGTTGTGGACACCATCGAGCGGAGCGGCCTGCGCGGGTGCTACATCCGGCCCGTCGTGCTTCGGGGCGAGGGCCCGATGGGCGTCAACCCGCTCGAAAATCCGGTGGAGACCTTCATCGCCGTCTGGGAGTGGGGCGAGTACCTCGGCGAAGAGGCCCTGGAGAAGGGGGTGGACGTGGAGGTGGCCAGCTGGAACCGCATGGCGCCCAACACCTTCCCGGCAATGGCGAAGGCGGGCGGGAATTACCTGAACGCCTCCCTCGTGAAGATGAACGCCATCAAGAACGACAAGATGGAGGGCATCATGCTGAGCACGGACGGCTACGTGGCCGAGGGGAGCGGCGAGAACCTCTTTGTGGTAAAGAACGATACGCTCTACACCGCGCCGACGGGGCTGTCCATCCTGCCCGGCATTACGCGGGCCTCCATCATCGCGCTGGCCGAGGAGCGCGGCTACGAGGTGGAAGAGAAGAAAATTCCCCGGGAGGCGCTCTACACGGCCGACGAGCTCTTCTTTACCGGCACGGCCGCCGAGGTGACGCCCATCCGCACGGTCGACGACTACACGATCGGCTCCGGCTCGCGCGGGCCCGTCACGAAGGAGATGCAGGACGCGTTCTTCGAGGTCGTCGAGAAGGGGCACGACCCGCACGACTGGCTGACGTTTGTGGACGTGCCGGCGGCGGACGAACCGGAGATGACGGCCTAAAGGACCCTGTCTGGAATTGAATGCTCGCGGGCCCATCCCTTCCGGGGTGGGCCCGTTTCGTTTGGGACGCGCTACTCCATCACGCCGTCCGTCTCCAGCGCCCGCGGGTCGGCCTGAATCCAGTTCGTGAGGTAGTGGGTGGCGACGTAGAAGAGGGGCGTGTCGAGCGCCGCGATGCCGAGCTTGAACACGTACTGCCCAAAGACGATGCCCTGCCACGTCTCGAACGCGAGGGGCGTCGTGCCCGGATTGCCGTCCACCTCCGGCCAGATCACGAGCGCGATGGTGACCACCATGATCGTGTCGACGAGCTGGCTGAAGAAGGTGGACCCGTTGTTGCGGAGCCACATGTACTTCCCGTCCGTGAGCCGGCGCCAAAACTCGAACAGCTGCACGTCGATGAACTGGGAGGCGAGGTAGGCGACCATCGACCCCAGCACGATGCCCGGCAGGAGGCCGAAGACGGAGTTGAACGCCTCCGCGGTCACGGGCGACTGCTCGTAGGTGGGGGCCGCGTTCGCAATCCACACCACGATCGTGATGAAGACGCTCACCACGAACCCGGCCCCGACGACCGTATTGGCGCGCTTCCGCCCGTAGATCTCCGAGATGAGGTCCGTCGCCAGAAATGTCACCGGGTACGCGATGATGCCGCACGAGAGCTCCTGCCCGAACAGGACGAAGAACTTGCTCGCGACGGCATTCGTGATGACGAGCGCCCCGATGAAGAGGCCGGCCAAGACGGTGAAGGCACGCTCGGCCCGCGACGGGTCGGCGTTCCGCAGGTGGTCGAGGTCCTGGCCCGGGAGGGTCGCCTCGCGTCGTGTAGTGGTGGGGGAGTCGGAAGGAGGCACGCGGCGGAAGGGAGCCTGTGAAGAAGTGTGACCTTGTCTGCACACCCGAGTGTGCCCGTTCGTTTCCCGGTTGAGCAATCGTAACGAACGCCGAAGACCCGGCGCCAGGTTGCGGCGTCAGGGGGCGGCGTCCGTGACCTGCAAGAGCTCGTCGGGGGCGGCGTCGAGGAAGGCGGTGGGGCGCCGGTCGTAGCCGCGTTCCCGCTTCGGGTAGGTGAGCACGAGGTGGCGCTCGGCGCGCGTCATGCCCACGTACAGGAGGCGACGGCTCTCGCGGCGCTCCTTGGGGTCGCGCGCAAAGTAGGGCGGGAAGGCGTTGTCGTGCACGTCCATGCAGACGACGCGCTCGAACTCGAGCCCCTTGGCGCTGTGGTAGGTGGAGAGCGTAATCACGTCCTCCCCCTGCGGCGTCGTCTCTTCGCCCCAGAGCGCGAGGTGCGCAAGCAGGTCCGCCAGCGCCTTGCTCCGGAGCGGGCGGTCGGCGTAGGGGGCGAAGAGGGCGGCCAAGCGGCGGGCGAGGCCGGGCTGGAGGCCGGCAGAGGCCGTGAGCAGCGCCTCCTCGTCGATCAGCGTGTAGAGCGCGTGCTGGCGGAGGCGATCCGGCAGGGCCCGGGGCAGGAGCGAGCGCAGGTCGTCACCGGCGGGGGAGGCGTCGCGCAGGGCCCACGTATGCCCCACCTGCAAAAAGACCTGGGCGTCGTCCGACAGGGCCTCGGGGGCGGGGGATTCGTAGGTGAGGGCGGCCACGAGGAGCGGCAGGAGCGGCTCGTGGGCCAGACGGCGGCGCCGGCGCGCGCGCTCCTCCTGCATGCGCGCCAGGATGCGCTGCTGATCCTCACAGTCGGCCAGGGCGCGATGGGCGGTATCCGCGTCGTCGTCCAGGAGCGTCTCGCGGAGGTGCGCGGCGTCGTAGCGGCGAAGGTCGGGAAACAGCTCGTGTGCGGCGGGCAGCAGGTCGTACGTCGTGGCCCAGTGGGCGTCGGCCTCGTGGGTGTTGGCGAGGCGGCGCAGGACGCGGAAGTCGTAGCGCTGGCCGTTGTGGGCGACGAGGGGCGCCCCGTCCACGAAGGCACAGAAGTCGGCCCAGACCGCCGCCTCGGGCCGGGCCTCGTCGAAGTCCGACGCCGGATCCAGGCCGCACACCGTGCGGAGCGTCTCGCGCTCGTCGGCCGTCAGGTCCTCGGGCAACTGCACGAGCTCCGAGAATCGGTCCACCACGGTTCCGTCTCGCACCTTGAGCGCCCCAATCTCGGCGACGCGGCAGTGGCGCGGGTCGGTGCTCGTGGCTTCGAGGTCGACCATCACGTACTCCGGAAAGAGCGGCTCGGGGGCGGACGGGCCGCTGGTCATCTGCAGGAGCTTGACCAGCCGGACCGAGGGGCTATGAAAGGTGGACTCGGGATCCACGACGTGCACGTTCTCCGGGTCGACCCCGAGCAGTGTCTTCTGGCCGGACGGCAGGGCGCCGTCGGGCGCGAGCAGGAGGATCTGGGGCGTATCGGTCGATCCCGAAAAGGCCCCGGTCCGCTCGGCCCAGCGGAGGAGCGCCTCCAGGTCGTTCGTGAGGACCACGTCGTCGGCCCCGAGTGGCGGAATGCCTTCGTCGGCGGGGCGGGCGAAGAGGGCCTCCTGCATTTCGGGCAGCGGCGCGGGCGGATCCGTTTCGAGGTCGAGGGCCCGCCGCACCAGCTGCCGCCAGAGCCGCGTGATCTGGGGCGTGCGGTGGTGCAGGAGCAGGCGGGGCGGGTCCCCGGCCCGCGCATCGCGGGCCTGGGCCCGGCGCCACTCGTCGAGGACCGTGCCGGCCTGGCGGACGGACGGACGAGAGGCCGGATCAGTCAGGGTGTCGGCGTAGCGGCGGAGCAGCTGGAGGGGATCTCCGAGCTGCCGAAGGGCAGTGCGGGTGAAGGCGCCGATGGTGAGGCCGTCCTCCTGTGTGTTCTGCAGGAGGTTGGTGATCGTGGCGTAGGTCTGGTCGAGGCGGTCCGTGGCCGAGTCGAGGCCGGCGCTGCGGCGGGCCTGCTCGTTGGAGACGACGGTCTGGAAGGCCGTCCAGAGGGTCGCGTCCGGCATGCTCCGCTCGCCGAAGTCGCGCAGCCGGGCCATCGTGTCGTCCGGCAGCAGGTGGGACAGCAGCTCCGTCATGGGGGCGTCGAGCGGCCGGCCGCGACGGCGGGCATCGACGACGCGGAGCAGGGCGTGCAGCTTCTGCGCCGGAGGGGTATCCAGGAGCGCCTCGCTCTGGCTCGTCTCGCAGGCGAGGCCGGCCCGGAGGCACGCCCGTTCCAGGGCCGCGAGGCGGCGGTTCCAGCGGGTCAGGACGGCCAGGTCGCTCCGCTCGGCCCCGTCGTCCAGCCAGTCGCGCAGTTGCCGGAGCACGTGGGTCCGTTCGGCCTCAGGGTCGTCGCAGGCGACCAGCTGCACCGGCTGTGTGCCGGCGTTCGACGTGCGAATGTCGCCGCGCTGTTTGAGGCGCTCGTCGGCGTCGAGCACCGCCTCGGCCACCGCGTAGATCGAGCGGTTTGAGCGGTAGTTGGTGGTGAGGACGTGGCGGGTGCCGCGCTCGGCGCTGCAGTCGAAGCGGTCGATGTAGCGACGCAGGTTGGCGGGCCGCGCCCCGCGGAAGCGGTAGACGGACTGGTCGTCGTCGGCCACGCAGTAGAGGTGGGCGCCCGCCTCGCCGAGGCGGCGGATGATGTCGAACTGCACCGGGTCGGTGTCCTGAAATTCATCGACGAGGACCGCCCGCGTCTCGTCCACGAGGTCGGCCCGCACGTCCGGGTGACTGCGCAGCAGGTCGCGCGTCTTGACGAGCAGGTCGTCGAAGTCGAGCGCGCCCCGGTCCCCGAGCATCTCGCCGTAGGCCCGCAGGCCTTCGGTGAGCCGCCCCGACACCGTGTCGATCCCGAGCTTAATGCGGCTGACGTGGGTTTTGACCTGGCGGTAGCTGTGGAGGTCGTTTGCCTCGCACCAGCGCTCGTGCGCCTCGTACCAGCGCTGCCAGAAGGCGTCCGTGACCGTGTCGTCGACCACGATGAAGTCGTCGGGCACGCCCGCCGGGGCCGAATGGGCGCGGAGGGTTTTGTAGCAGAAGTGGTGAATGGTGCCCGCCCGGACGTGCTGCGCCTCCGGGCCCACGAGGGCGGCGAGGCGGCTCGTGAGCTGCTGCGCGGCGCGCCGCGTGAAGGTGACCAGGACGAGGCGGGAGGGCGTCACGGCCTCGTGCTCGATGAGGTGGGCGGCCCGGCACACGAGGACGCGGGTCTTGCCGGTCCCCGGCCCGGCCACCACGAGCTGCGGATCCATCGACGCCGTCACGGCGGCCCGCTGGTCGGGGTTGAGGTCGGGCCAGTCGGCGGGGCGGGAGGGCACGGGGGCGTAGGCGTAAAGAAAGAGGAGAGGGAGAAAACGGCGTGTGCGGTGAGGAACGACGACGCGCCCACTACTCGGACGTGCCCGTCGCGGGCTCCAGGCCGAGGGCGGCGAGGAGGAGCGCGGCGGCGACGGAGCGGCGCATACAGAGGCGATAAGAATCTGCAAGGGAAGGCGCGTCCAAGATATGTGACGCGGGCGCCAACGAAAAGCGACAGAGACGTGTGGAGGAAAAAGAAGAGGGGCGGCGCGCGGAGCAGGACGGGAGGGGACCGGGCCCCGATCCGCATCAGGGCTCGGGACGGAGGAAGGGCACGAACCGGACGGGCGCGAGCGTCCGTCTCGTAAGTTTGCCGTCGTCGTTCGTGACGAGGGTGAGGTCCTGCGGGCCGCCCGCCGGGCCCACCGGCACAATCATGCGGCCACCCGTCGAAGCCATCCCCGTTCCGGACGACGACGTTGCGGTAGCCGAGGCGACGGAGGCGCTTGGTGGCGCTGGCGGCCAGGTCGGGAATGATTTCGATGGTGTAGACCGAATCCACGATCGAGGCCAGCACGGCGGCCTGGTAGCCCGAGCCGGTCCCCACCTCCAGGACGCGGTCCGCCGAATCCGGCCGGACGAGCGCCGTCATCCGGGCCACGATGTAGGGCTGGGAGATGGTCTGGTCGTGGCCGATGGGGAGCGGGCGATCCGCGTAGGCGAGCTCCGGAGACACCTCAGGCACGAACCGGTGGCGCGGCACGGAGCGCAGGGCGCCGCGCACCGCCGGATCGGTGAGGCCCCGGGCGGCGATCTGTTGCTGGACCATGCGCTCGCGCAGGTCTTGATGGGGCCACGAGGTGTCGGGCGGGGGCGCAACGACGAGGAGGGCGAGGAGGACGGGGAGCATGGCAGGGATTGAACACCTTAAAGTGTGAACAACTACTAACAGATCGTCCCAAGTGGGCGTTCAAGGTGCATGCAAGCTGGCTCTCTACAGGATTTCCACAGCATCTCTTTGAAGCGGTGCCTTAGTTGGGGGCGTCATATTTCTACACACCGACGTCGCGAGTACGCTATGCTTCCGTTTTCTTCTCCTTGCCGTCTCTCCGCCTTTGGGTCGCTGCTGTTGGGACTGGCGGTCGCGTGTGCAAGCCTGGGGGCCCTATCGCCTGGGATGGCACAGGCGTAGTCCTCCGCCACTGTCCAGGGACGGGTGGTCGACGCCGAGACGGGCGCTCCCCTTGCCGGGGCCAACGTGCAGGTCCTGGGCACCCAGCGGGGCACCAGCGCCGACACCGACGGGCAATATCGCGTCCGGGTCGCGCCGGGCGACCTCCGCCTGCGAGCGAGCTTCGTCGGCTACTCGGCGGAAACGGAGCAGCTGCGCGTGGAGGCGGGCGAGACGTACACGTTCGACTTTGAGCTGACGCCCGGATCGACGCTCGACGACGTGGTGGTCGTAGGAAGCCGGGGCCAGAGCCGGTCGGCCCTCCAGTCGGCCGTCCCCGTCGATGCGCTTCCGGTCGGGGAGTTGACGACCCAGTCGCCACAGACGGATCTGAACCAGTTGCTCACCTACACGGCGCCGTCATTCCAGGCGAATCGTCAGACCTCATCCGATGCGACTGAGTTCATTGATCCGGCAACCCTTCGGAGCCTGCCGCCCGACCAGCTGCTCGTGCTCGTCAACGGCAAGCGGCGCCACAAGAGCTCCCTCGTCAATACGCTTGGCACGGTGGGGCGGGGCGCCGTGGGGACAGACCTGAACGCCATTCCCTCGGCGGCCGTGCAGCGCGTCGAGGTGCTGCGCAACGGCGCTTCGGCCCAGTACGGGTCCGACGCCGTCGCTGGGGTCCTCAACCTGCAGATGAAGGAAGCGACCAATCAACTCACAGCCGACGTCACGACAGGACTGCGCAACGCCGGGGATGGGGAGGTCGTGAAGGTGTCGGCAAACTACGGCTTTGCGGTTGGCGAGGAGGGCTTCGTCAACGTCACGGGGATGTTTCGGGACCGGGCGCGCACCAACCGGGCCGACGGAAATCAGCTCATCCTCTTCGACCAGTCGGACTTTCCGAACGGCGTTGCGCCCCCGTCGGGCTTCCCGTTCGCGTATCCGCAGGTAGCCGGCATCATCGGAGAGGAAGCCGCTCAAAACGCCCGACGCATCGACAACCAGATCTTGAATCAGCGCGGGCTGGAGCGGTCCGACTTCCAGTTCCGAGTGGGGCAATCGGCCGTCCAGCAACGGGCCGTCTTCCTAAACTCGGAAGTAGGACTGGGCAACGACGCGACGCTCTACGCCTTCGGGGGCCTCTCCTACAAGAATGGAATTGGGGCTCCCTTCCGACGGCTTCCATTCAGCACCTCGGCCATGCCGTACCGGGCGTCCAACACTGACCCTGCCCTCTTTCCAAATGGTTTCCAGCCGGAGATGAACTCCGACGTGGTCGACCAGTCGCTCACGATTGGGGTGGAGGGCACGATTGGGGGCTGGACCTGGGACCTCAGCAACAGCTACGGGCGCAACAGCCTGGACTACCAGATGGACAACACGGTCAATGCGTCCCTCCTCCAGGCCAGTCCCACCAGCATCTACGCCGGTGGGCACGCCTTCAGCCAGAACGTGACCAACCTCGATGTGTCGCGCTTCTTCGACGACGCGTTGGCGGGCATCAACGTGGCCTTTGGGGGAGCCTACCGGACCGACCGGTACCAAATCTTTTCGGGGGAGGAAGCCTCGTACCGCAACTACGGCCGCGTCCAGCTGATCGATGACACGAGTGCCGCGAGCCCCCGATTGGTCACGCGCGACACGCTCGGCAAGGAGCCGGGCACGCAGGGCTTCGTGGGCTTTCGGCCGGAGAACGAGGTGGACCGCACGCGCAGCAACGTGGCGGCCTACCTCGATACGGAGGTGAATCTCACGGAGAACCTTCTGGTGACGGCCGCCGGCCGCTACGAGAACTACAGCGACTTCGGGGGCACCCTGAACGGGCGTCTGGCCGCCCGGTGGGGCCTGCTCGACGGGCGCCTCAACCTACGCGGGTCGGCGAGCACGGGGTTCCGTGCCCCGTCCCTCCACCAAATCTACTTCAACGAGGTGCGGACCGACTTCGACGATCAGGGACAGCTCGTGAACATCGGAACCTTCAGCAACGACAGCGAGGTGGCGCGCGTTCTGGGCATCCCGCAACTTGAAGAAGAGCGGTCGCGCAGCTACAGCGCCGGCATTACGGCCAGCCCCATCGAGAACCTTGACCTCACGATCGATGGGTACCAGATCTACGTGGACGACCGCGTGGTGCTGACGGGAGAGTTTAGCTCGGGGCTCTCCAATCTGCTCGCAGAGGTGGGGGCACAGAACGCACAGGTATTCGCCAACGCCGTAGACACGAAGACGACCGGCCTTGATGTGGTTGCGACGTATCGCCTTCCGCTGCCCACCGGCACCGTTGAGCTCTCGGCCGCCGGCAACGTCAACGACACCGAAATCCAGGCATTGACCATCCCCGAGACCGTTCGCGCAAACTACGAGGGAGACGACCTGCAGGGCACGTTCTTCGGCCGACAGGAGCAGGGCTTCCTCACGGAGAGCAACCCGGAGTCGAAGGTGACGCTCTCGGCCGATTACCAACTCAGCGCGTTTGGCCTTCTGGTCCGCACGGTGCGCTTTGGGGAACAGGTGCGGCCCGGCTTCGCGCAGAATCAGACCCACAGCCCCGAGTGGGTGGTCGACGCTACGGCCTCGTACGACCTCACGGAGGCGGCGACGTTGAGTGTCGGCGCCAGCAACCTGTTCAACAACTATCCCGACGAGCAGGTCTTTGGAAACTCGTACGCGGGTGTCTTCGACTACGCGCCGGTGCAGCAAGGGCTCAATGGGGCCTTTTACTTCGCCCGCCTCAACGTCCAGCTGTAACGGCTCCCTGTCGGGATGCAAGGCAGGACGCTACGGGCGGGGTCCGGAGACCGGGGCCTCGTCCGGGGCGCCCCACTGGCTGGCAAAGTAGAGGGCTGCTCCTACGGCCACGATGCCGAGCCCGATCAGCGACTCGGTGGGGCGGTCGAGAAACACGTACACGAGGATCCAGGCGTTCGCCGCCAGGAAGAGGAGCGGCGTCACCGGGTAGCCCCACGTCGTGTACGGGCGATCGATCTCGGGCCGGCGCCAGCGGAGGACGAACACCCCGGCGACCGTCACCATCGTCGACAGGATGAGCGTAAAGCCGGCGTACACGAGCACCTGGTCGAAGGTGGACGTGTAAATGAAGAGGAGGGCGAGGCCCAGCTGGAACAGAATGGAATTGACGGGAATCCCCCGGTCGTTGGTGACCGCGAGCCAGCGGAGCGCGGGGGCGTCCTCGCCCATCGCCTGGGTGACGCGCGGCCCCAGGTAGACGAGGGCGCTCACGGTGGAGATCAGAAGCAGGGCGATAAACAGCGACATCACCTCGCCCCCTGCGTCCCCGAAGATGACGGAGCCGGCGAGAAAGCCCACCTCCACCTCCCCGGCCATCTCCTGGGCGGGCACCGTGTATAGGAAGACGAAGTTGAGCAGCACGTAGAGGACCGTCACGAGCGCGGTGCCCAGCACCAGCGAGAGCGGCAGGTTGCGCTGGGGATCCCGAATCTCCCCGACAATGTAGATGGCAGCGTTCCACCCGGCATAGGCGTACGACACGAACACCAGCGACACGGCGAAGCCGGGGCTCAGGAGCTCGTTTAGGCCGTCTCCGCTGGGGGCGACCGTGATGCTGTGCGTCGGGTCGGCCCGAACGGCCGCGCCCACGAAGACGAGGATGAGCAGCACCTTCAGGGCCGTAAACGCGTTCTGGAACCAGCTGCCCCACGTGATGCTCGTGGCGTGGATGGCGGAGCAGAGGAGCACGATGCCGGCCGCCAGGTGGGTGGACGACAGGCTCGGGAAGACCGCGGTGGTGTAGTCCCCAAAGGCAATGGCGGCGAGTGCGGTGGGCCCCGCAAAGCCGAGTGTCGCCGAGATCCACCCGGCAATGAAGCCGAGCGAGGGGTGGTACAACTCCGAGATGAGATGGTACTCGCCCCCGGAGCGGGGAAGGGCGGCGCCCAGCTCCCCGTAGGTGAGGGCCCCGCAGAGCGAGATGACGCCCCCTACCGCCCACAGCATGAGGAGCGCGAAGGGGGAGTCCAGGTACTCCACCTGAAACCCGACGCTGGTGAAAATGCCGGTGCCGACCATGTTGGCCACTACGAGCGAAGCGGCGGTCAGCAGGCCCACTTTGACGGGCGTGCGGTCGGGCGTGGTCATTCGCGAAGGCGGGGTGGGGCGACGGGACGCGAGGCCGGACGCCGCGGGCCACGAGGCCGTGTCACGGCCATCGCGGTCCCGGAACGCTTCCGGCCAAACGAAAACCCCCTGGCTGCGAACGGCAACCAGGGGGCGGTGCCCGAGAGAGGACTCGAACCTCCACGGCCTATAACGGCCACATGGCCCTCAACCATGCGCGTCTACCAATTCCGCCACTCGGGCAGGTCGACTTCAAATTGCGAATCTGGAATGACGAGTGTGAGGGGCTTGTTTCGGCCGTTGTTCTCTGCCGCTCGCCACTCGCGCATGCAGTGACCCCGGCAGGATTCGAACCTGCGACTCACGGATTAAAAGTCCGTTGCTCTGCCAAGCTGAGCTACGAGGTCAAAATGTCAAAGACACACTCCTGTATATGCTGCCCCGTCGCATCTGTTCGTGGCGCGCGGCGTGAAGCGTTCGTGAGGCCGGAGCCGGACGACCGTCTGGACCGTCGTCCGACCGTCGAGGACGGCACGCCTCGGTCCATCGTGCAGGGCCATTTCTCATTTTCCCGCCCACTTTTGTATGATGGTCGGGCCGCTACACGCCTCCGCCAAGCCCGTCCTAAAAAATGGGTGCTGTGTCCCCGCCTCGGCGCCCGGGGCGGACTGGGGCGGAAATACGGCGGGTCTGACGTTCCACGTTGCTCCCTTGCACGAACCTCTCTCCTCTACCATGGATGTTCTTGTCGTCGGCGGCACCGGCACCATCGGCAGCGCCGTCGTGGACACGCTCTCGCCCCGGCACGACGTAACGGCGGTGGGGCACACGAGCGGCGAGCTGCAGGTCGATCTGGCCGATCCCGAATCGATTGATCGGCTCTACGACGCCGTGGCCCCGCAGGACGCTGTGCTCTCGTGTGCAGGGGAGGCGGCCTTCGGCGAGCTTCTCGAGCTAACGACCGACGACTTTTCCCGCAGCCTGTCGAATAAGCTCATGGGACAAGTACACCTTGTCCGCCACGGGCTCGACGTGGTGCGCGACGGGGGGAGCTTTACCCTCACGAGCGGCGTGCTGAGTCAGGAGCCAATGCCGGGCAGCGCGGCCATCAGCCTCGTCAATGCTGGCGTCGAGGGGTTCGTGCGGGCGGCCGCCCTGGAGGCGCCGCGGGACATCCGGGTCAACGTGGTGAGCCCGCCCTGGGTGGCGGAGACACTCGATGAAATGGGCGAGGATCCCAGTGACGGCCTGCCGGCGGCGGCCGTGGCGGAGGCGTACCGGACGAGCCTGGAGGGCGACATGACGGGCGAGACCCTCGATGCGCGGGCCCTGGCGTAGTCCGTGTGGGGCCTGCCGTGTTGCCCATGTGCCCCGCCGGCGGTCGGGGGAGGGCGACCGAGGCGAGGCGACGACGGAGGACGGGACTTGGGGGCGTTCGGGCTCTTTCCTATACTGTATCCCTGTCGCCCTGCGGCGCCCCCGCCGAGCGACGGGCACAGTTGTGTCTTGTCCAGTTGCCGTCTTCGTTATGCCCCACCGCCCGGTTCTTCTCGCGCTCGCATCCGCACTCGCGATCGGCCTCGTCGGATGCGCGAGCCCGTCGAACGAGTCCGCCTCCCCCTCCATTGACGGGGTGGGCGAGCCGGCCTGGGTGCAGGACGCCACCGTCTACGAGGTGTTCGTCCCGGACGCCTCCGCGGAGGGCACCTTCCAGGGACTCATCGGGCGGCTCGACGAGATTCAGGCGATGGGCGTCAACACGCTCTGGCTCATGCCCATCCACCCGATCGGCGAAAAGCGGCGCAAGAGCGACATCGGGGCGCTCGGGTCCCCGTACTCGATTCGGGACTACTACGACGTGAATCCGGACTACGGAACGAAAGAAGACTTCCGGGCGCTCGTGGATTCGGTGCACGCCCGGGATATGCACATCATCATCGACCTGGTGGCCAATCACACGGCCTGGGACCACCCGTGGCTGGACGAGCACCCGGACATGTACAGCGACGGGCCTATCAATGGCTTTACGGTGCCTGTCCTGAACGGCGACACGACCAACTGGACGGACGTGGTGGAGCTCGACTTTGAGAATCCGCGGACGCGGCAGGAGATGATCGACGTCATGCAGTACTGGGTTCGCGAGTTTAACATTGACGGCTACCGGGCCGACGTGGCCCACGCGGTGCCGCTCGACTTCTGGGAGAACGCGATTGACTCGGTGGAGGCCCGCAAGGAGGTGCTGATGCTGGCGGAGGCGGCGAGGCCAGAAATGCATGAAGTAGGCTTCGACCAGACGTACGCCTGGCCGTTTTACGGCGCGCTGAAGCGGGTGTGGGAGGAGGACGCCCCCGTCCGCACCCTCGCCACGCAGGTTGACACCACCCTTGCCAATCTGCCGGAGGCGGCCCGGCGCCTACGCTTCACCACGAACCACGACGAGACGATGTGGGACGCCCCTCCGCCCGCCCTCTTCGACGGCCTGGAGGGCTCGACGGCGGCGTTCGTGCTTGCGACGAGCATGCCCGGAGCGCCGCTGGTCTACAACGGCCAGGAGCTGGGCGTGACCGATTCGGTGTCCTTCTTTGCCCGCACGCCGTACGACTGGTCGCAGACGCCCGATGTCCGACGCTTCTACCGTGATTACCTCCGGCTGTACGGCGACAGCCCGGCCCTGCGGACCGGGGCCCTGACGGTGCACACCCCGGATGCCGAGGACGTGCTGGTGTACGAGCGGGCGACCGACACGGACAGCCTGCTCGTTGCGGTGAACGTCCGCGACGCCTCGCGCGAGGTATCCCTTCCGGACGGCTACGCCGACGCGCCCCTCACCGATGCCTCGACGGGGGCGTCTGTGGAGGGCGCGACGATGACCCTAGAGGGCTACGACTACCGCGTTCTCCGGCGGGCGACTGCGGAATGACCGACAAATCGGAAGGTCGACACCGCAGGGCGCCCGCGCCCGGACTCGCGAGGTCTTGCTTACGTCTCAGTGAGCTGGAAATCGCAGGCTCATCCATTGTTCTTTTCACATTGAACGCGTGCTGACGTGAGCAGCACGACCGCCCTACGGGCCTAAGCGGCATGTAATAGGACGTGCCGTGGAGAATCCGGCCCAGGAATGGGGAGACGGGGCTAGTAGCAAGCCCTAAGGTGCTCCCCTTGGCGATGGCCAAACAAGGTCATTTTCAAAGAACCGCCTCAGTTCCATCGGGAAAAGGCACCCCGGACTGAAGCTACTTCAGAGATTGAATCTTTTGGCGGAGTTAAGTCCCGTGAGAGGCAAATTGCCACTGTTATCATGCAGAAACTCTACATGTCTCCTGCCGGGAAGCCAAAAGAGGTCTGCGCGATCACTGAAGGGTTCCTGTTTTACCCAACAGATAGTTTTCCAGTGAGACGGAGACATAGAGCCTGAACCACGCTTTAAGGCTCTAATCGCGATAGCCCGGTTGTTCTGCCGGGTACAAGGGACAAGGAATAGGCGGGACCTACGTTTGGCGAATGTGAATGAACCTGCGAAATCCAGGATACACCCAGTAGGATGATAGGGTACCTAGATCTACCGATGCCTGCTGGGTGTCGGCGGAGCCTGTGTAGTAGCCTTGGAGCAGCCCGAAATGGCTGACACTGGCGAAGATGGATAACGAAGACTCAAATACAAAGTACAGAAGATGACCGACGAAGTCCCAGACACAGTGATTGGAAGTCACGGCAGGAGGGACCGGATAAGTATCCGGGAATTGGTAGGGGATTCTTGCACCCCGAAATTGGAAGCCTGCCCCAGATGGGAAGGGGCTGAAGTAAGCGTTCCTGAATGGGAATGTGGTAGGCCATTGCGGAAACGTGAGGCCGATGTGCCTCAATAGAGACTTCGTAGAGAGCCGAGGTACGCCGAAAGGTGTACGCCCGGTTCGGGAAGAAGAGGTTGGAGACGGCCTTTAAGGTATCTGAAGAGATTAAACGCACCAACCTCTTACTTTCACCTCGTATCGCTTATGGCACCTGCCGACGACGCCGAGGGCTCCGCTCGTTCCCCGAGCGCGTCGTCGGACTCTTCACCCCTCGCTGAACTCGACGTTTGGCTGCTCTTTGCCGTCACGCTGGTCGGAGTCGGCAATGTGTCCGGGGTGTCGCCCGCCTTTCCGCAGGTCGTCGACGTGCTCGGCATTTCGCGGGTCCAGGTGGGCTGGGTCGTAACGGTCTATTCGCTCCCGGGCCTCCTGAGTGCCCCCCTCGCGGGCATCGGCGCCGACCGCCTGGGACGGAAGCGGGTGCTGGTGCCCACGCTGTTCGTGTTTGGGATCGCCGGCGGGGCGTGCGCCCTGGCCCGGTCGTTTCCCGTCTTGCTCGTCCTGCGGGCCGTGCAGGGGTTCGCCGCGGCGCCGCTGGTCGGGCTCGCCATTACGATCATTGGCGACCGGTACGACGGCGCGACGCGGGCCGCGGTGGTCGGCTACAACGCCACGGCCCTCAACGTGGGGACGGCGGCCTTCCCGGCCGTGGGCGGAATGCTGGCGGCCATCGCGTGGTACGTGCCGTTCGCGCTCCCGCTTCTCGCCCTTCCAGTGGGGACGGCGGTGGCGTGGAAGCTGGAGGCCCCGGCGGTCGACGGTCGGTCGAGTGCGGAGGGCTTTCGGGGCTACCTCCGGACGGTGGGGGCGCGCCTGCGGGATCGACGGGTCTTCGGCCTGCTCGCCGTCAACCTCGGCATCTTTGTCCTGATCTTCGGCGCCTTCCTCACGTACGTGCCGGAGCTCGTCGAGACCCGCTTCGGCGCCTCGTCCGTCGTGTCGGGGGTGGTGCTGGCCGCGGCGTCGGTGTCGAGCGCCCTGGTGGCGACCCAGATTGGACGCCTGGCGACCTGGATCCCGCCCCGTCGCCTCATCCAGGGATCCATCGTGATCGACGGGGTGGCGCTTGTCCTCATGCCGCTGGCGCCCGGCGTGTGGGGCGTCGGGATGGCGTCGCTGTTCTACGGCGTGGCACAGGGCCTCAACCAGCCGGCCCTGCAGACCCGGCTGACCGAGCTGTCGTCGGAGGCCTCCCGCGGTGTGATTCTGTCCCTCAACGGCACGATCCTGCGCCTTGGGCAGGCCGGGGGGCCGCTCCTGATGGGCCTGGCGCTCGCGCTGGGCGGCATCGAGGCGGTGTTCTACGCGGCCGGGGGCGTGGCCTTCCTGGTGGGGCTCGCGGCGCTGTGGCTCCTCAGCGCGGAGTAGGAACGCCCGGACGGGCGGCCAGGGCCCTCGTCCGGGGCGTCGATGCGGTGGCGTCCCCTCTCCGGGCCGGCCCTAATGGTCCATCGTGAGGACCGCGCGGAAGCGGGCCTCATTGTTGATCATGCGGTCGTAGGCGGCCCCGGCCTCCTCTAGAGAGAAGGTCTCAATCTCGGGCAGCGCCTCGGCCTGCGCGCTGAACGCGAGCGTGTCCTCCGAGTCCTTCGCGTCGCCGCTGGGCCAGCCGGAGACCGACTTGCGGCCCTGAATGAGCGCCATCGGCGGGACCTCGACCGCCTCTCCCGTCGCGGCGACGATCACGAGGTCCCCGTCGCGGCCCAGCCCGCCGACGACCGACGTGATGGCGTCGGCGTTTGGGGCGGTGGCCAGGATGAGGTCGGCCCCGCCCTGGTGCTGGAGCGCCTCGGCCGGGTCGGTGCTCGAGACGTCAACGAAGTGGGAGGCCCCGAGGTCGTGGGCCAGTTCTTCCTTGTCGGCACTCGTGGAGAGCGCCACCACCTCCAGGCCCATCGCCGCGGCGTACTGCACGCCCAGGTGGCCCAGTCCGCCGATGCCCTGCACCGCGACGAGGTCGCCGGGCTGCAGGTCCTGATTGCGAAGCGCGTTGAACGTGGTGATGCCGGCGCAGAGCAGGGGCGCGGCGTCTTCGGCGGCCAGGGCCTCCGGCATCTTCGCCACGGCCTCGGCGGGGGCGGTCATGTACTCGGCGTAGCCGCCGTCGTAGTGGATGCCGGTCACGAGGCCGTTCTCGCAGTTCACAAAGTCGCCCGTGCGACAGGCGTCGCAGGTGAAGCAGTGGCCGCCGTGCCAGCCGACCCCCACGCGGTCGCCCTCCGACCACTGGGTGACATCCGTTCCCACGGCGTCGACCACCCCGGCGACCTCGTGCCCCGGCACGCGAGGGTATTCGAGGCCGGGGAACGTGCCCTCCTTCACGAAGGCGTCGCTGTGACAGATGCCACACGCCTCGACGCGAACGCGCACCTCGTGGGCGTCGGGGTCGGGCACAGGAAGGTCAACGATTTCAAAGTCGGCCCCGGCACTGGGAATGCGGGCGGCTTGCATGGTGGACATGAGGGCAGAAGGGGCTGTTGTGCAGGCGAATCGAACGGCTCCCTCCGGAGGAGTCGTTCTGGAAGGAACCCGAAAAGTCCGTAGACCGGTACCGATCGACTCCGGCCGCGTTTCCAGGCAGGGAATCCACGGCGAGGACCCACCCCGGATTGACAAAGGGGACTGCGGTGCTGTAACGTCTGGGAAGAAAGGCACGTAGAGAAATGAGAGCTCGTTCACAGATCCACGGCCCTCATGTCCGGCTCCTCCATTCTTCGTCTTTCAGTTGTTGCATTGCTTCTCGCCGCAGGGCCCGCCGCGGCCCAGGAACAGCAGTACGTGCTGTCGGAGATGGACGTCACCGTCCACGTGCGGCCCGATGGCGGCTACGAGGTGCAGGAGTCGATTGCGTACGATTTCCAACAAGGGGCTTTTTCGCGGGCGTACCGATCGGTCGTGCGGGAGGATGCGGGCGCCCTTCGGGCCGTGGCGGTGACCAGTCCGGAAACGTCCGTCGACTCGGTTCGGACTGGGGAGACAGACGGTGTGCGCCAGGTCTGGTGGTCGTTTCCGGACCGCTCCGCGCCGGCCCGGTTCGATGTACAGTACGTCCTGGACGAGGCGCTCTACGAACGGGGCGGCCGCAACGTGGCCCGACTCGACGTAATGGCCGACGGGGCCGTCGTGCCCACCCGAACCGTGGACGTGCAGGTGATCCTCCCGGCGGCCTTCGACCTGCAGCGAGGCGACGTTGTGCTCCGTCCGGACGCGGGGACCGTGCGACGAGAGGCCGGCCGGATTGTGGCGTCGTTCCACCGCGATCGCGTAGAGGAGGGGGACGACCTCTCGGTCGAGGTGTCGTTTCCGAAACAGGCGGCCGGCGAGCACCTGCCGACGACCGCAGATTTTCTCCTCGGGCTGTTTCTCGTGGTCGTGGGCGGTGCCGCGGGGGGCGTTGCTGCGTAGCGCTGGCGCGGCCCGCGCCCGGAGCGAACGGCCCGCCGCCCGCCGCCTGACCTCGACCGGCCGATGGCGGTGGCGCTGCTCGGGAATCGGGACGGACAGGCGTTCCTCGCAACGCTGTTCGATCTCGCCCGGCGCGGCCACGTCACCCTTCGTCACGACCGGGAGGATCAGGCCTTCGGAACCACCGACGTGGTCCGGCTGGAGACGCATCCTGCCCCGAACGACCTCTCGGACTTCGAGCGTCGCCTCGTGGACACGCTCGGGGAGTACGAGACCCTCGACGACTTTTGGTCGGACACCAGATCATTCCGGAGTGACGTCATGAGTGACGTCCGGGGCGTGCTGTTTGAGCGTGGGTGGATGGAGAATCACACGGTGCGCTCCGGACTGCTTCTGGGCGGGGCCCTCGTGGCGCTTCTCGGGGGATTCGCCGCCGTGGTTACGGGCGACAGCGCCCTTCGCTTCTACCTCCTCTTCGGGGGCATGGGCGTGAGCCTCGGGGGATTCATCGCCGCGGTGCGGCAGTACACCTGGACCGAGGACGGCGCGCGCCGGGCCATGGCGCTCCGCGCATACCTCGACCACGAGAAATCCGAGATTGAGCGGCTCCGAGAAACGAGCCCGGCACGCGCCGCCGAACGGCTCGTGGACGCGCTCCCGTGGCTGCTCCTCCACGACGAGGTGTCGAGGGCCTGGATCGAAGAGACAAAAGAGGCGCTCGACGCGGCGGACGAGGTGCCGGAACTCCCCGATGGGTTCGTTAGCCTCGTAGAGACGGAGGGATCGGCGAGGGCCCCCGTCGCGGCCTTTTTGCCGGTCGTGACGGTGATGGGGGCGGTCGAGTCGTCGTCGGCCGGGGCTGTGGGGGCGGCCGGGGCGTCTGGGGCTGCCGGGGCGGCGGGCGGCGGGGCCGGTGCCGCCGGGGCGGCGTGAGTGCGTTGAACGTTGAAAGGTTGGAACGTTGGGGGAGAGAAATCCCGTCTCCCGATGCCCGAGTTCATTCGGGGAGGTCAAGCACGTTCCGGGCCTCGTCTGCGCGATTGGCAGGCACTTTTGCCTGCACGCCCCCTTCCGTGGCGTCAAACATCGGCGTGAGGCCGGACTGGTCTGCGTTTGCGAGCATGCACGGGATCCCCGCGTCTTCGAGCTGCGTCTTGGCGAGCCGGGCCTCGCCCGTCGAGGCGTAGCGGGCGACGGTAACGAGGGACGCGTTCGACACGGCACGTGCAAGAGGCTGTAAGAGAAGTGGAATGAGGAGGCTAATCGGACATCCACGTCTTTGCCAGCGCCTCCGGATCGGGCGTCTCGCCGCTGGCGGTGAAGCTGCGGGCCACATACTTGCCGATCAGGTCGAACTCCAGGTTGACCGCCGCCCCCTCCGTCCACGTTTCCGCCACGTTCGTGACCGCGTGGGTGTGCGGGATGATGGCGACGGTGAACGCGTCCTCGTCGAGGCGGGCCACCGTGAGGCTGATGCCGTCCACGGAGACGGACCCGACCGGGATCAAGTACGCGGCGTGCTGCGGGTCGAACTGAATCGTGTAGAGCCAGTCGGTCTCCTCCCGCTCCACGTCCGTGATGGTGCCGGTGGCGTCGACGTGGCCCTGCACGAAGTGGCCGTCGAGCCGGTCGCCGGCCTGCAGGGCGCGCTCCAGGTTGACCGGGGCGCCCGCCTCCAAGTCGCTAAAGGTCGTCTTGCGCAGGGTCTCCTCGATGCTGTCGACGGCGAAGGTGGAGGCGTCCGGGTCGACGTCGACGACGGTCTGGCACGCGCCGTCGATCGACACGCTCTGGTCGACGTGGAGCTCGGGGGCGAGGTCCGCTTCGATCGTAAGCCGCTTGCCCGCACGGTCGCTGCCGAGGGACTCGACTGCCGTGAGCGTGCCGACTTCTTCGATGATGCCGGTAAACATTGTGGTGGGAGGGATTGGGAAAAATAACCTCTAAGCCAGGGGCGTCAGCGAGCGAGGGGCCTACACGGTGCGCCGGTAGCCGCGCAGGAGCACGTCCGCCCCCACGGTCGCCCACGCCTGCTCGGCAAACGTGAGGGCCCCGTCCATCTCCGTGATGCCGAGGTCGTGGAGTGCAGGCCGCCCGTCCCCCAAAACCTTCGGCGCGACGAAGCAGAAGAAGCGGTCCACGAGGTCCTGCCGGAAGAGGGCCGTCGCGAGGCCCGGCCCGGCTTCCACCAGGAGCGACTGGAGCGGCTCCGCGTCGCGGCCGGCGTCGGTGCCGAGGCGCTGGAGGAGGGCATGGAGGTCGAGGTGGGCATCGTCCGTTTCGGGGACGCGCAGGATGGCGCCCCCACGGTTGGTCAGCGGGCCGGCGTAGTCGGGGCGAGGGCGGTCGTCGCCCACGACGGCGACCGTATCGTCGGCGTGGGCGTCGGTGAAGAGGGTCCGGTCGGGCGAGAGCGTGCCCTTGCGGTCGAGGACGAGGCGGAGCGGCTGGGGGCCGTCCACGTGACGCACCGTGAGGCGGGGGTCGTCGTGTGCGGCGGTGCCGCGGCCCACGAGAATGCCGTCCAGTTCCGCCCGCCACTGGTGAACGAGCGTGCGGGCCGCCTCGCCCGTGATCCACTGGCTGTCGCCCGTGCGGGTGGCGATGCGCCCGTCCAGCGTCTGGGCCGTCTTGAGCGTGACGAGCGGACGTCCGGTGTCGACGTGGTGGAAGAAGGCCTCGTTGAGGCGGCGGCAGGCGTGCTCGTGGACGCCCACCTCCACCTCTACCCCCTGCTCGCGCAACTGTCGAATGCCGCGGCCCTGGGCCTGCGGAAACGGGTCGACCGTCCCCACCACGACACGAGGGACGTTCTTTTCAACAATCAGGTCGGTGCAGGGCGGCGTCTTGCCGTGGTGGCGACAGGGCTCTAGATTGACGTAGAGGGTGGCGTTCTGGAGGGCGGCGGGGCTGTGCTGCTGCTCGGCGGCCTGGAGGGCACGGGCCTCGGCGTGAGGGCCGCCGTAGGTCCGGTGGGCGCCCTCTCCCAGTACGGTGCCGTCCGGGGCCAGGAGGACGGCGCCCACCATCGGGTTTGGACTCACCGTGCCCGCCCCCGTCCGGGCCAGATCCAGGCACCGTTTCATCCAGGGCACGTGTCCGGTGTCGTCCACAGGGGGAACGTTTCCGTGGCGTAGGTCGGGGGCGGCGAGTCCGTCGGCGGTCATTTGTCAACGTCGAACTTGGGTTCAGAACGGGGCTTCTGGTCGGATAGGACGAATGGACGGGCCTTCTCGACGGGACGATCGCGAAGCGCCGCCGCGAGCCGGCCCCGCACAGGAGCGGGGGGCAGAAGCCCCAATCGGGTCCGCCGGGGGCGGCGTCGGGACAAGGACAGTACGGGTGCCCGTGGACCCGGTCCGCAACGCCCCGACGGCACGGCGCCCTACCTGCCACGGCGGTGGTCCGTTCCGCCGCAACCAGGCGATCGCCGTGCCGCCGGGCGTCACGACTGCCGTTCGGCGGCACGGTTTTCACGCGTGCAGGCCCCTCGGCGAGGCACTTGAATGTGGTGGACAGGTCGGTTCCGGACCAGAAGCATAATTGTCGTTTGGATGGCACTGCATGGCACCAGTTTCTATGCACGACAGAGGGGCACGATGCCGGTCAGAAGAGATTCACGAGATTCTGCCTCTTCGTGCACTGGAACCGCACGCGGGTCGGGCCGCACGCGCGGTGCCGCACATGCTGCGTCCGTGGGCTCGCGTCCCCTGTTTCGAACCAAACGCCCTCGGCCGGGCATAGGCTCCCTCTCACCGTTTGTGTGCCATCAACCTCGCCTGTCCGATGCGTTCGGTGCTCACGTCCATCTGGGTGTGGTTCGCCATCGGTACCCTGATCGTCCTGTGGGTGCCCGTCATGCTCGTGGCCCGTGCCGTGGACCGCGACCCGGCGCACTACTACGCCGGGTATACCCTCCGCATCATGGGACGCCTGTTTACGTATGTGAACCCGTTCTGGGACGTCACCCTCGAAGGGGCGTTTCCGGAGGACCCGCGTCGTCCCTACGTCGTGGTGTGCAATCACTTCTCACAGGCCGATCCCCCCATCATCTCCCGTGTGCCCTGGGAGATGAAATGGGTGGCGAAGAAACAGCTCTTCGACCTGCCGGTGGCCGGGTGGCTGCTGCATCTGAGCGGGGACATTTCGGTCGACCGGCGGCGCAAGAAGAGCCGGGCCCGGGTGCTCACGACGGCCCGCGACTACCTTGAGAAGCGGTGCAGCGTCATGTTCTTCCCGGAGGGCACGCGCTCCCGCGACGGGCGGGTGCAGCGGTTCTCCGACGGGGCCTTCCGGCTCGCCATCGAGGAGGGGGTGCCGGTGTTGCCCCTCGCCATCGACGGCACCCACGAGGCCCTGCCAAAAAACTCCCTCTGGTTCAAGCCCAACCCGGAACCGATTCGCGTACAGGTGCTGGAGCCGGTCGAAACCGACGGGTGTTCGCCGGACCAGGCCCGGGCCCTGCAGCGACACGTGCGGGCCCGAATCGCGCAGCAGATTGCGGACTGGCGCGACGCCGATCTCGACACTGTCGATGGACGCAGCGGGACGGAAGCCGCCGCTGTCCGGTGGATCGACGAGGGCCCGGGGGCCCCTGCCCAATCCGCCGGCGGGGCCTCTGGTGAAGCGTCCGTCAAACCCTCCAGCCCACCCGGCGCGTCGGAACCGGGCCGCTAGAGGACTCATTCTGTGTATTGCCTTAAATTCAGTTCAGCAGATCGCTTGCCCAGTAGCTCAATCGGCAGAGCGTCCGGCTCTGGACCGGGAGGCTGGTGGTTCGAATCCACCCTGGGCAACCGTTCACACCTCTTTGTCCCTGCGGGGCCGCCGGCGCCGTGGGGCTTTTTTGTGTCGTGCCGTGGCGCCCCCACGAAAAGGTCCCCCGCGGTGCCCGAGCGGGAAAAGGAGGCGTCGCGCCGGGGTCACGCCGAAACGAACCCCCGTGGGTGTCCCGGCCATGGGCGTGCCGGGGAGGGCGAGCAGCGAGGGCATGCCCCCGGTCCTGAAGAACAGATCCGAAGCGGTCCGTCGTCCCTACCCGACGGCAGGCAAAATCGGCGCCCCGCCCGAAAAATTCAGGCGTGACGTAAAGTACCAAAGAGAAGAAAAATTTTCGATATGAGTGGCCAAAAGACCAAAACTGGCACTCCTATTTTCCATACGGCCCAAAAAGTAGGGTACTGCTTAACATGAATATGAGATTAAGGTAGACGGAGGGCGTCGGGTGCGGAAGAGGGAGTTTGGGGGGGATGCGAGGGGGGACCGAGCGGGAAGGCAGGGTGGCTGAGGCTGAGGTGCAAATGTTGCGCCTCTCTCCAGATAAGGTCAATTGTGCTTTTGGATGATGATGTCCGTCGTGTTGGCGGACCGGGGATTCGCGGTTTCCTTCGTCTTGACAATAAAATTTCTTGTAGGTACAATTTGGGTGCCAGGAAAAGAGACGGCGAAGAGAATTGCTCTCGAACGCTAACGCGGACAGGGCACTTTTCTTCGCGCGTCTCCGGCGAGTCTCACATTTTGCCAACACATACTGAAGCCCCGCGCCGGGCTGGTCTTTGGAAGGGACGGCCGACGCGGGGCGCCCACAGCTGCCGCTGCAAGCTCCATGAATACAACGGTACGAGGAGAAGGTTCTGTGCTGCGCTCATGGATGTCAATCCTGGGCGCCGCCCTCACGCTTTTTGTCGCTGCGTCGTTCTTTGCCGGTACGGCCCTCGGCCAGGGGGCCGATCCCCCGGATACGTCTCTCGAACAGGAGGGGGAAGGCACCTGGCACGATGACGTGCTTCGCGTCAAGGTGGCCCCGGATGTGGCCGATCAGGCAACGCCCATGAAGCGAAATGGGGTTGCGACGCTTGGTGTCGAATCGATTGATGCGCTCAACCGGGAGTACGACGCCGTCTCGATTGAGCCCCTGTTTGATGTAGGGGGCGAGTACGAGGAGCGCCATCGCGAATACGGACTGCATCGGTGGTACGAAATCCGTCTCGCCGACGGGAAGGCGTCGGCCGATGCGGACATAGAGGCGGCCATGAGCGCGTACTCGAACGCGTCGGCTGTCTCCGTTGCCGAAGGAAAGGCTCGGGCTGAGCAGCACGTCGTCGAGGATTCGCGGGCGCCTGTCACCTCGTTGCTCGATCCACTGCCCGGCACGCCCGATGACCCGCTGTACGGGGATCAGTATGGATTTCAGAACATCGAGGCGGAGGGGGGATGGTCGACCCGGACCGGAGACACGACGGTCGTCGTGAGCATTCACGACTCGGGAATTACGGGGAACTTCGACGGGAACGAGACCACCGTCAACCACCCGGATCTCCAGCCGAACGTTTGGTACGGTGGGGACCCCAGCGACGGAAGTGTTCACGGGAAGAACTTTGCTGGAGATCCGGCCAATCTCGTGGACAACACCAACGGTCACGGGACGCATGTGACCGGAACGGTGGCTGCCGTCACCAACAACGCCTTCGGCGTAGCGGGCACTGCCGGTGGAAATGGGGAGTTTGCGAATGGGCGTGGGACTGGCATCCGGTACATGGTGATTCCGAATTTAGGTGAGCCGGACGCGTACGTCTACGCCGCCGATAACGGGGCGGTCGTCTCTCAGAATAGCTGGGGGTACACGAGCCCGGGGATATTCCCGCAGTCCCTGCAGGATGCCATTGACTACTTCATCGACAACGGAGGGGGGGACCATCTCGACGGGGGCATTGTCGTCTTCTCCGCCGGAAACGACTCCGACAACGGGGACTGGTTCCCGGCGGCCTACGACCCGATCGTCTCGGTGGCCTCTACCGATCAGAACGACAACGTGTCTTCGTTCTCCAACTACGGGGAATGGGTCGACATCGCCGCGCCCGGCACCGCGATTTTGAGCACCTGGATCGCGGGGCAGGGAAGCGTCGAAGAGAATTTTGAGTTCCTAAGTGGGACCTCGATGGCCGCCCCGCACGTGTCGGGCGCCGCCGCGCTGGTGGTATCCGAGTTCTCGGACGTCAGTAGCCCGGAGCAGGTGGAGTCGATCCTGGAGGAGTCCGCCGACGACGTTGGGGCGACGCTCGACATTGGGGCCGGTCGCCTGAACCTGGCCCAGGCGCTGCAAGAGGACGACGGCAACGCGCCGGCGGCGATTACTGATCTGTCGGTGAGTGACGTGGCGTCGGCCCATGTGGACCTACAGTGGACGGTTCCGGACGGGGAGCCGACGGTCTACGACATTCGGTATTCCACCGATCCGATCGAGACCGATCAGGACTTTCAGAACGCCACGCAGGTGTCCGATCCTCCGTCCCCGTCCGCGCCGGGCGACACCGACGAAGCAACCGTTGAGGGCCTAACGCCGGGCACGGAGTACTTCTTTGCCATCAAATCGTCGGACACGTTTGGCAATACCTCCGGCCTGTCCAACGTGGCGTCCGCGACCACCGAGAATGCCCCGGCGATCGCCGTGGACCCGGAGTCGGTGTCTCAGACGCTTAACACCGGCGAGTCCGGCTCCGACAACTTTGCGATTTCGAACGTCGGAGAGGACACGCTTTCGTTCGCGCTGCAGGCTGGCACGGGCGGCTCCGACATTGCCGATCCGATCGGCGAGCCGACGGAGCTTCGCAGCCTGGCCGGTGCACTTCCTCCGCGTCTCGAGCAGATGGAGGCGAACCAGCCGCAGGATCGCTTCTCGTCGAGTGAGACCACCTACGAGGCCGAAGAAGGAGCCGTACAGCAACAGTCCACGGAGGTCGAAGGGCGGCCCCTCGCGAAGCTGCTCGACGAGGTGGGGACGACTGGATTCGGAAATGACATCTTCAATGAGGAGTACGAGATCTACTCCTTCGACCTCGGCGTTCCCTCCGACCTCACACAGGTGGACGACGGCGTAAATTCCTTCGCCGGGAACTTCATCCAGGGGAATAACGAGGAGATCTACTGGATCGACAACGCGGACAACAACCTCAAGACGTACGCCCTTGACGACGGCACCGTCGAGACGATTGGGGAACTGAACCCGCAGTCGAGCGATCCGGGGTGGACTGACCTGGAGACGGATTACTCCACCGGGACGACGTACGTCACTACCACCAGTGCGCTTTACGAACTCGATCCCGAGAACGCAGAGCTGACGCTCGTCGGTGAATTCTCTGGGGGCCTGTTGCCTGTCGCCTTCGCGGTTGACGATGAGGGACAGGGGTACCTCCACGACATTCAGGGCGATAATATTCTAACCGTCGATCTGGAAACGGCGGAGACGGAGGTGCTCGGGTCTACGGGCATCGACGCCAACTTTGCCCAGAGCATGACCTACGACCACGCGATCGACCAGTTGCTCATGGCGGCGTACAAAGGCTCCACGGCGTCCGTCCCGGCCGAGCTCCGAGAGGTGAACATGGAGACCGGCAACACGGAGCTCATCGCCCCGATCGGGCCGGAGGGCGAGCCCAACGAGCTTGGATGGTTTGCCACGCCGGGGCCGAGCTTCCAGTGGCTCACCGCCGAGCCGACTGAAGGGGAGGTGGCCGCGGGGGACCCCGGAGAAGAAATAACCCTTACCTTCGAGACAATCGCGGACGACGAGAACGCGAACGACCTCGTCGGGGGACTGGCATACTCCGGAAATGTCCAGATTGAGAGCAACGATCCGGGCACGCCGGTCGAAGAGGTGCCTGTCACGTTGACCGTGGAGGGCAACCCGGCGATCTCCGTGGACGAGAGCCTCGACTTCGGCGAGGTCTTCGCCGGCACGACGGGACGGGACACGCTGACCGTTACGAACGCGAGTGACGACGCCATCCTACAGGTGGCCTCCATCGAGCTCTCCGGGGACGACACGCCGTTCTCGGTGGCGGACGCCTCGCCGTTCGTCCTCGATCCCGGACAGAGCGGAAGCGTACCCCTCGTGTTCGAGCCGACGGAGAACGGCTCGTTCGAGACGACCCTCTCGTTCCAGAACTCGGCCACCGGCACGCAGGAGGTCACGATTACCGGACAGGGTTCGCCGTTCGTCTCGATTGCGCCGGACGAGTTAAATCAGGAGATCGACCTGACGACCGGCGACTCCACGGCAACCCAAGAGTTCACCATCACCAACGAGTTCAGTGAGAGCCTTCCGTTCTCGGTGGTCATTGAGGCCCTTGAGGGCGAAGGGGCCATGGACATCACGCCAAAACTGGCGGATAAGGAACTCCGGCGCTGGCGCCAGTTGCAGCAGGCTCCCTCACAGCTGGCCTCGGATGGAGAGCCCGCTGAGCCGTCGCTCGGACCGGCGCCCGACGGTGGGGCGACGACGAGCTCGGCCGCAGCGCGCCTCCTGGACGGCCCGCAGGTGCTGGACGAAACCGGCGTGACGGCCTACGGGGCGGAGGTGCTTGCCCCCGAAATCGTGGCCTTCGACACTGGCCTGCCGGGCGAGTTCACGGTCGTCGATGAAGGCGTGGACTCGTACGCCGGAAACTTCACTCTTGGCAACAACGAGGAAATCTACTGGATCGACAACACGGACAACAACCTCAAGACATATGCCCTTGAGGACGGAACCGTCGAAACGATCGGCGAGCTCAATCCGGAGGGGTCGGACGTGACCTGGTCGGACATGGAGACGGACCCGACCGACGGCACGACCTACGTGACCGCGGGCGAAGGCAACACCAACCGGCTCTACGAGCTGGACGTGGAGAACGCCGAGCTCGACCTCGTCGGAGAGTATGCGAGTGGAGACGCCGTCGTGGCGCTCGCGATCGATGGGGAAGGAAATGCCTACGCCCACGAGATTGTCAATGACGAGATCCTGAGTGTCGACCTCGAAACGGCCGACTCGGAAGTCATCGGTCCCACGGGCATCGACGCCAACTTTGCCCAGAGCATGACCTACGACAAGGAGACGGGTCAGGTGCTCATGGCTGCGCTTCACGACTGCTTCATTGGATGTGCTGCTGGAACGCTCCGTCAGGTGAACCGCGAGACCGGCAATACGACGCTGATCGGATCCTTCCCGGAGGCGGGAAGCGACGAGCTTGGCTGGATGGCCACGCCGGGCCTGGGCATCCCCTGGCTCGCGACGAACCTGGAGCAGGGCACGGTCCCGGCCGGCGCCACGCTGCAGCTAGAGGCGCAGTTCGACGCCACGCAGTTTGAAGAAGGCGACTACGAGGCCCAGATCAGCATCGTCGGCGACGAGTTGCAGGGCGACCCCAGTGAGTCGGTTCCGGTAAGCCTTACGGTGGAGGCGGCGCCGGTGGCGTTCGTCTCGAAGGACTCGCTCGGATACGGCCAGCTCTTTGAGCAGGACACGTCGAGCACACAAATGGTCACGCTCCGGAACGACGGAGCAGCCGACATGACGATTACCGATGTGTCGATCGACTCGGAGAACTTCTTCTTTGAGGAAGAGAGCGAGTTCACGCTCGGGCCGGGCGACGCGAAGATCTTCGACGTGGCCTTCACGCCGCAGAGCGTCGGTGAATTCTCGGCGACGATGACCATTAAGGGCGAAGAAATCTCGACCCGCGAGGTCACACTCGTCGGCGAAGGCACCCCGGCGCCGGAGCTCGCGCTTGACCCGCAGGGCTTCGACAAGCAGGCCTATGTCGGCCAGACCCAGGAAGAGACGGTCGCAGTCACCAACGTGGGCGACGCCCTGCTGGACTACGACCTCGCGGTCCTACCGTCGCAACCGCCGGTCGAGGATGTTCTCCTCAGTGAGGAAGGATTCGGGGGCGAGTTCCCACCGGAGGGAGGATGGTTCCGGGCCGGTGCCAACAATGGGCAAAACTGGCGCCAGGGGGACATTGGCTCGCCTGCCGAATCCCCCGAGGCGGAGTTCTACTGGTCTCCTTCCACCGAAGGCACGCAGCGCTTGGTGACGCCGCAGTTGAACACTGAAGGCAAATCGGAACTGGTGGTCGAATTCGTCCACCTGATCAATGCCTTCACCGCTGGCGAATTTAAAGTGCGCCTCGAGAGCACCGGCGACGGTGGAGAGACCTGGACTACGGTGAAGGAATTCCCGGCCCAAGACGTCGGTCCGATCAGCGAGCAGATCGTGATCGAGAACGAGGACGTGGGCTCGGACGAATTCCACCTGGCCTGGACGTTCGAGGGCGACTCCTTCAATATCAACTGGTGGAGCGTTGATGATGTCCGGGTATTCGCCGGCAGCGAGTGGCTGGCCGTCGACCAGACGACCGGGACGCTCGACCCCTCCGAGTCGGACACGCTTGGCCTCGACGTCGATGCGACCGTGCCCGGCTTGACCGAGGGCACGTACCAGTCCGGCCTCGGCTTCACGACGAACGACCCCCTCGCGGAGACCGCGGCGCTGCCGTTCACGCTCGACGTAATTGAGGCCCTTTCCGTCACGCCCGAACATTCGGACGGGGACGATGAGGTCTTCCCGAGTGAGACCTACACCCTGAACATGAACGTCGAGAGTCTCGACGACCTGGAGGTCTTCTCCTACCAGATGGAGATGGGCTTCAACACCGACCGCATGCAGGTCCAAGAGGTGACGACCGAGGGTACGCTCAGCGAGGGCCTCACGCTTACCTCGAACATCGACAACGAGGCGGGCGTCGTGACCATCGCCGCGGCCGACGACGGGCTGAATAGCAACAGCACCGGGAGCGGCGAGAGCGACGACGGAGCTGCCCTCTTCGACATCGAGGGCGAGGGCGTTCTCGTCTCGATCGAGGCGACCGGCCAGCCCGACCACGGAGAAATGGTCATGGACATGCAGAACGTGGTCTTCAACGAGGGACAGCCGCCGGCGACCCCGGTGAACGACACCATGGAGGTCGTCCCGCTCTACGGCGACACCGACCTCAACCTCGGCATTGGTGCTGGAGACGCAGGAGATGCCCTCGACTTCGTCGTCGGATTGACCGACCTCATTGAGGCGCAGCAGACGCACGCGGATGTCTCGGGAGACGGTGACGTCAGCGCTCTTGATGCCTCACTGATCCTACAGCGTACAGTCGGTGGTATTCCGTGCTTCCCAGTGGAGGCCGGCTGCGAGCAGGGAACGGAGGCGCTGGCCACCACCTCGAAGTCGTCTAGCAAAGCGACCGCATCCTTTGCTTGGGGCGAGGTGACCGAACCGAAGCAGGCCACCAGCGCAGAGAGCGAGAAGATGCAGCTGCCGCTGGTTCTCAATCAGGCTGGCCAGTCGGTGCGGGCCATCGACGTGACCACGAAGGTGGACCCGGACAAGGTGGCTGTGAACGACATGGCGGCCCAGCTTCCGGATGACTGGCGGGCGGTCCACCACGTGTCCGACGATGGGACCCTGAAGATCTCGATGGCGGGCACCACGCCGATCTCCAATGCCGGAAAGGTTGCGACCCTGACCATGGAGCGCAAAGAATCCGACGCGACGCTGGAGATGGGCGGCAATGTGACCGTCAACGAAGGGGCCGCTCAGAAGCTTGAGACGAAGTCCATCGTCTCCATCCCGGATGAGTTTGCCCTGGAGGGGGCGTACCCGAACCCCTTCCGGCAGGCCGCGACGCTGGAGATGGACCTGCCCCAGAAGGCGAACGTGACCGTCGAGGTCTACGACCTGCTGGGCCGCAAGGTGCAGACCGCGCACCGCGGCGAGATGGCCGCGGGATCGGGCCGTACGGTCCAGATCAGTGGCTCCGACCTCTCCTCGGGCACGTACTTCTACCGTGCCCGCGTGGAGATGGATGGAAACCGTGTCACCGAGACCGGAAAGATGACAGTCGTTCGGTAGCACCGCTGGCGCACGTTCATGATCGGGTTCCCTGAAACGGCCGAGGGGTTCGAGGAGCTCTGCTCCTCGGACCCCTTTGGTTCTTGGGGGTACTCGTAGCCTTCACACTCAGAATCTCCTCTACCATGATGAGCGACCGACACGTAGACGCGGCATTGAGTCTGCTTCTCGTTCTGGTTTTTGTTGGAGGGATGCCTGTACCGACACATGCACAGTCGGGCATTTCTGTGACTATTCCTGAGAAGGACCTAGCGCCAGGTGAGACTGCCACCTTGAGTATCCAGGCAGACCTTGCGGGCAAAAATGTGGATAACTACTCGAACATGGAGTTTAAATTTGATAGTGCAGTCCTCAACATAGTCGATGTTCGAGATGGAGACGGGCTTAGCTTTGGGACGAGTCAGTTTGATGTTGAGCAGCCTCAGTCAGGGATTCTTCGGATAAGTAACGACGCTGATAATCCTCCAGTAACTGGAAATGGTGAGTTTTTGGAGATTGAAGTTGAGTTAAAAACCATTGCTCAGAAGCCCGGAACCTTTTTTAGACTCACTCCAAGTGTCAGTGAGATAGGAGAGCCATTTGTGAGTACGTTCAGAGAGGCGGGTTCGACATCGGTATTTGAAATTACGACCATCGAACAGGGGAAGGTCGGTGATCTTGAAGTTCAGAACGGTCGTCAGGAAGGAACCAGCAGTACCGCGACGGTGACCGGAACCGTTACGCGGGCTCTCGGGTCGTACGTGCGGTTCCAGGATGAAAGTGGCTCCAACGATAGCCCGAGTGGACTCACGGTAGGTCCTGTGGATGGCATTGGAGGAGATGTCACACAAGGCACTCGATTGTATGTGCGAGGCACATTGTCAGAGCCCGGGGGACTTCTTCGGATCGACGACTCAGGCCTCAAAAACTACGTTGTCCTAGGGCAAGGCACGCTTCCGACCGCCCAGAATGTCTCGCTCAGTCAGCTTCAGTCGAGCGGCGAGAACTACGAAAGCGAGCTGGTCCGAGTCAACGGACTTTCGTTTCAAAACCCGAGTGGGTCATTCAGTGCGAATACGACCTACACGGTTGCGGATGCAACAACGAGTCTTGCGTACCGGGTTGAGGGCGGTAACCAGACGGAGCTGATCGGTAAGTCTATTCCGACAGGAACGTTTACCTACAGGGGCGTGGTGGGGGAGTCCAGCAGCGGATCCCAACTCGTTCCGGTTCGCGCCTCGACGGCCCTGCCGGTCACCCTGACCGGCTTTACGGCGGTGCGCAACGGCTCCTCGACGGTGCTGACGTGGCGGACCGCTAGTGAGACCAACAACGCGGGCTTCCGGGTCCAGTACGAACGGGCCGCCGGCTGGGAGGCGCTCGGCTTCGTCCCGAGCACAGTCGACGACGGGACGACCGGCGAGGCCCAGTCCTACCGCTTCGTGGTCGACCGGCGGCTCGGCCCCGGCACCCACCGCTTCCGCCTCGAGCAGGTCGACCTCGACCGCTCGACGACCCTCAGCGACACGGTGCAGGTGGAGATTGGCATGGAGGGGGCGCTGCACCTGAGCGCGCCGGCCCCGAACCCGGCGGCCGAGCGGGCGACCCTGTCGTTTGCGGTGCAGGAGGGGACGAAGGCGGAAGTCACGATGTACGACGTGCTGGGCCAGCGGGTACGGACCCTGTACGAGGGACGGCCGCCGGGGGAAGAGGGCCGACGGCTGACGGTGGAGACGAGAGACCTGCCGAGTGGCGTGTACGTGGTGCGGCTGCGGGCCGGAGGGCAGACGCAGACCCGGCGCCTCACCGTTGTTCAGTAGGGAAACCGACGTGGCGCTATACCTCCTCGCCGAACGATTCGCCCGCCGCCGACTCGTCGAGGGGGGGAAGGTCCGGGGCGTCGGGATCGTCTTTGAGGCCCCGATGCCGCAGGTCCTGGCCCTCCACCATGAAGACGATGCTCTGGGCGATGTTTTTTGCGTGGTCGGAGATGCGCTCCAGCGCCTTGCTGACGGTCAGCAGGTGGGCAATCACTTCGGACTGCTCGTGTCCGTCCTCGCACATCTCCACGAGGGTTGCAAAGGTCTCCTCGTGCAGCCGGTTCACCTGTAGGTCCCGGGCGATCACCTTGCGGGCCTTCAGTCGGTCGTTCTCCAGGAACGCCATCTCCGCCTCCCGCAGCATCGTGCGGGACATGTCGGCCATCTTGGGCAGGCGCGTGTCGGCGAGCAGGCCGGGGGCGTCGACCAGGTAGCGCGCATTGCGGGACAGGTTGCGGCAGTGGTCCCCGATGCGCTCGAAGTCGGTGTTGATCTTCACCGCCATGATGAGCATGCGCAGGTCCACCGCGACGGGCGAGTGGAGGGCCAGGATGCGCTCACACTGCTCGTCGATGCGCAGCTCGAGGGCGTCGACGGCGTCGTCCCCGGCCACGACCTCCTCCGCGAGGTCCACGTCGCCCTGAAGCAGGGCGTTCATCGCGTTCGCGAACTGCTCGTCGACGCGGTTGGCCATGTCGGCGATCAGGCCGCGCAGGGACGCCAGTTCTTGGTCGAGGGACGAGCGGTTGGGCATGGCCGGACAAGGGAAGAACAGCAGTGGAAGAGGAGGGCCCCGACGCTACCCGAAACGGCCGGTGACGTACGCTTCGGTTCGGTCCTTCTCGGGGCGGGTGAAGAGCTGGTCGGTCGGGCTCATTTCGATGAGGCGGCCCATGTAGAGGAAGGCCGTCTCGTCGCTGATGCGGGAGGCCTGCTGCATGTTGTGGGTAACGATCACGATCGTGTAGTCCTTTTTCAGCTCCGTGATCGTCTCCTCAATTTTCGAGGTCGCGATGGGGTCGAGGGCGCTGGCCGGCTCGTCCATGAGCACCACGTCGGGCTGCACGGCGAGCGTCCGGGCGATGCAGAGGCGCTGTTGCTGCCCCCCACTCAGGTCGAGCGCGCTGCTGTGCAGCTGATCTTTGACCTCGTCCCACAGGGCGGCCTGGCGCAGCGAGCGCTCCACGAGTGCGTCGAGGTCTCCGGTGTAGCCGTTGATCTCGGCGCCCCACGCCACGTTCTTGTAGATGCTCTTGGGAAAGGGGTTCGGCTTTTGAAACACCATCCCGATGCGTCGGCGCACCATCACCGGGTCGGTGTCATCCGCGTAAATGTCCTGTCCGTCCGCGAGGATGGTGCCCTCCAGCGTCGTGCCCTGGATGAGCTCGTTCATCCGGTTGAGGCACCGCAGCAGCGTGGACTTGCCGCAGCCGGAGGGCCCGATCAGGGCCGTCACCCGATTGGGCTGCACGTCCATGCTGATGCCCTGCAGGGCGTGATTCTCGCCGTACCAGAAGTGCAGGTCCTCAATCCGCAGCTTCGGCCGCACCGACGGGGCGTCGGCCTCGGACGCGGCCGCCTCCCCCTGCGGCTCGGGGGTGTCGGAACGGCCGTTGGGCGTGGGCGCGTCGGCGGAGACCGGCGAGGTGGGCGCGTCGTCGGTGGATTCGTCGGTAGGCATAGGGGGCACAGTCGGTCGTGCGGGCAGGGTGGGAGCGTGGCGGTGGGCTTAGGAGCCGGCACGGCGCTCTTCGAAGTAGTTGCGCAGCAGGATGGCCGTCAGATTCATGGTGAACAGGAGAATCATGAGCACCACGATGGCGGCGGCCGCCAGGCCCTCAAACTCGGACTGGGGGCGGGCCGTCCAGTTAAAGATCTGAATCGGAAGCGCGGTGAACTGATCCAGGGCCCCTCGGGGAAGAAACGGAACGAAGGTGAGTGCCCCAATCAGGATGAGGGGCGCCGTCTCCCCGATGGCCCGACTGAGCGCAAGAATGACGCCGGTGAAGATGCCGGGCGCGGCCATCGGCAGGACGTGGCTCCAGATGACCTGCCAGCGCGTGGCCCCGAGGGCGTAGGCATTCTCGCGGATGCCGCTCGGAATGCTTCGAAGGGCCTCCTGGGTGCTGATAATGATGATGGGCAGGATGAGCAGGCTGAGCGTGAGGGCCCCGGCCAGGAGGCTTTGTCCCAGCGCCGCGAAACGCACAAAGAGGGCAAGCCCCAGGATGCCGTACACCACCGAGGGCACCCCGGCGAGGTTGGCGATGTTGATTTGAATCAGGCGCAGGAACCATCCGTCCCGGGCATACTCCTCAAGGTACACGGCGGAGGCCACGCCCAACGGCACCGAAATGAGTGCGGTGAGTCCCATTAGCCAGAGGGAGCCGAACAGGGCGGACTTGATGCCGGCCTCGCCCGGGTTGCGGGACGGGAAGCTTGTGATGAACCGCCCGTCGAGCCAGGGCGTGCCCGAGGTGACGACGTCTACCAGAAGCGTCACGAGCACGACCACGCCGAAGATCGTGGCCAGGAAGAGAATACCGGCCAGGGCGATCCCAATGCGCTTGCGGCGAGAGCGGTGGGTCTGAAATGATCCGTCTTCGGAAGGCTCCATCGAGGTGCGCGGAATGAATGCTCGGGTGCTCGAACAGGGCGCGGGGAGGGCGTGCATGGACGACGCCGTCCGCAGGCACGAGGCCCTAGTACTCCTCCTGGTAGTGAAGGGTAATGCGGTTGGCGAAGATGTTTAGGGCAAGGGTAATCAGGAAGAGCACCAGGCCGACGGCAAAGATGCTCTGGTAGACGATCGTGCCCTGTGGGGTGTCTCCCTTGCTCACCTGCACGATGAAGGCCGTCATGGTCTGGATGGACTGCGTGGGGTCGAGGGTCGCCTTCGGGGTCGCCCCTGCCGCCAGGGTCACGATCATCGTCTCCCCGATGGCGCGGCTCACCGCCAGAATAAAGCTCGCCATGATGCCGCTGAAGGCGGCGGGCACGTTGACGCGCACCACGGTCTCGTACTTCGTGGCCCCGAGGGCGTAGGCCGCCTGCGAGAGGCTGTCGGGCACGGCCTGGAGGGCATCCTCACTGAGGGAGGCGACCATCGGAATGATCATGATTCCGACGACGATCCCTGCACTGAGGGCGTTGTAGACCCCGAGGCCCGGGACGACCGTCTGCAGGAGTGGGGTGACGAAGGTAAGGGCGAAGTAGCCGTATACGACGGTCGGAACGCCAGCCAGCAACTCCAGGCTCGGCTTCAGAACCTTCCGGACCCACTTGGAGGCGTATTCCGAAATGAAGATGGCACTGGCCAGGCCCACCGGAAGGGCCACCACCGCCGAAATGACGGTCACGAGCAGTGTGCCTGCCAGCAGGGCCCAGATGCCGAAGTGCTTCTCCGAAAACTGAGGCGTCCACTGAGCGGTCCCGAAGAATTCCGTCAGGGCCACCGTCTGAAAAAACGGGATCGACTCGATGACCAAAACGGCCGCGATCCCGAGCGTCGTGAGTACGCTGACCAGAGCACATGCCCCGAGCGCGTACTCAATGAGCTTTTCCTTTGGGCTGTCGTAGACCTGCCGGCGCAGATCCTGGGCCGGACGGTCGGCTGTCGTCGTCTCATCGTCCGCGGGTTTGGAGGGGGGAGAGGGGGGCGTGCTCATAAGGGGGAAGCCTGTTCAAGACGCTCGCGACCGGGCAAAGACCTACTCGGCGGCCACTGTGTCGGACGGTGCCGTGCCTTCGGCTGCCTCGCGGAGCATTTCCTCCACCTGCGTGCCCGTTGCGTCCACGCCCTCGGCCCCGAAGACCGTTCCGCTCGTTCGGTCCTGAAAGCGCTGCAGGGCCAGCTCGTACGCGTCGTCGGGCATCGCGACGTAGCCCACGTCGGAGGCCAGTTCGTCGGCATTCTGGAGGTAGAACGTGACGAACTTTTCGACGGTGGGGGTGATTTTCGCGGGGTTGACGTAGATGAAGAGCGGGCGTGAGAGCGGGCGGTAGCGCCCGTTCTTGACGGTTTCCGCGCCGGGGGTGACGCAGGGGGCCCCGCCGTCCCGTTCGTCCGGGTCGATGCTCAGGGCCTTCAGCTTGTCGGCGTTGTTCTCGTAGTAGGCCAGCCCGAAGTACCCCAAGGCGGTTTCCGTCCCCGTGATGCCCTGCACGAGCACGTTGTCGTCCTCGCTTGCGGTGAAGTCGGAGCGGCTGGCCTCCGCCTCCCCCACAATCGCCTCCGTGAAGTAGTCGTAGGTGCCACTGGCCGTGCCGGGCCCGTACAGCTTGATGGGCCGGTCCGGATAGGAGTCGCGAATCTGGCCCCAGCGGTCAATCGAGCTGTCCGGCTTCCAAATCTCACGGAGCTCGCCGGCGGTCAGGCAGCTGGCCCAGTCGTTTTCGGGGTGCACCACGACGGCCAGTCCGTCGTAGGCGACCGGAATTTCGATAAACTCGATGCCGTTTGCCTCTGCCTTTTCAATCTCGTTCGGGGCAATGGGGCGGGAGGCATCGTTGATGGCCGTCTCCCCCCGCAGAAACTTCGAGAACCCTCCGCCGGTGCCGCTCACGCCCACGTTCACCCGGGCGCCCTGGCTGTCCTCCATGAATTCCTCCGCGACGGCCTCCGTGAGGGGAAAGACGGTGCTGGAGCCGTCAATGCTTACCGAGTCGACCGAAGAGCCGCCACAGCCGACGAGTACGACTGCCAGTACGACGAGTCCGGCGAGGGCCGATGGGAACGCCGGCGAACATTGAGGGAGAAAAGACGGGAGCCTACGCATTATAGCGGAAAAAGCATGAAGAAGATGACGGAGGTGAACGTAGTGAGTCAATCATAATGCTCACTCGGGCCAAGAGAAAGCCCTGTTCGTCGCCCTTGGCCCCTATTCTTTCATCCGGTACCCGACGCCCTTGACCGTTTCAATGTATTCGCTGCCAATTTTCTCGCGGATTTTGCGGATGTGCACGTCCACGGTTCGGTCCACGACGTAGACATCGCGGCCCCATACCTCGTCGAGAATCTCTTGTCGGGAGAACACGCGGCCGGGATGCGAGGCCAGAAAGTAGAGCAGTTCGAACTCCTTGCGGGGAAACCGCATTTCCGTCTCGCCGTCGCCGTTTTCCTGGTAGACGAGGTATCGGTCCCGGTCCACCCGCAGATTGTGCACTTCGATTTGGTCGGGCGGGTCCTCGTAGCGGTGGGCACTGCGTAGCAGGGCCTTGGTCTGGCTGACGATGACGGACACGGAGACCGGCTTTCCGAGATAGATGTCGGCCCCTACGTCGAGCCCCTGTACCTTATCATCCTCCTCGTTCCGGGCGGTCAGCATCATGATTGGGATGGTGCGGAGGTGGGCGTCCTTGCGGAGCTTCTGGCACACCTCGATGCCGTCCATCTTGGGCATCATGATGTCGAGGATGATGAGGTCCGGGTCGTGCTCGCGCGCCTGCTCGAGCGCCTCAACCCCATCGCGGGCAAGCAAAACGCCAAACCCCTCCTGCTCCAGATTATACTCCACAAGGCTAAGCAGGTCCTCCTCGTCGTCAACGACGAGAATGGTGGACTCCTTCGTTCCGAGCTGCTGTTCCGTCACAGTGTGTGAAGCCAGTCGTCTTGGAGACTGTGGAGCACTCGGTCCTACCTTCAGATCCGCGTTGCTGTTGTTATCGAACTATTATCATCCGTCTCCAGTGTCCCCCTTTGCCGGTTTTTCGCAGGCGGCAGGGCCCGCAGTGTGCCGAAAAGATCCTGGCGTAGCACACAACATGCCGCCTGCCGGGCCCAGGAGGCCCAAGCACGACGTCCCGGAAAGAACGCTGTCGGACCGGGACGGAGCCCGTGGCTCGACTCGTGAGACCTGCGGCTCCGGTGCTGGGATGGATTTTATTCCGGTTCCGTGCGGGCGGTGACGCGGGGCCCGTCCGTGAAGCACGCGTCCGTCGTATGGACGTATCGATCAGGGCAGGATTGTGCCCTTGCATCGATGGACGGAACGCGACGGGGGGCGTTGAGGCGCCGCCGTCGCCTGCGAACCTGAGAACTGCGAAAGGCGACGGAACCCTTCCGTGAATTCTGGAGACGCGGGCGGCGGGCCCGCGACGCGGAGGAATCCATCGGCGGTGGGACTCGTGGGGCATTGCGGTTGCGCAGTCCCGTCGAACGCATGCAAGGTCGGTTCACTTGATCCTTTCGAGTCCGTACGATCGCGACATTTTGGACCTGGCGGTGCCGGCCCTCGCGGGGCTTGCCGCCGGGCCGCTCGTCTCGCTGGTCGACACCGCGTTCGTGGGACAGTTGGGCCGCATTCCGCTGGGGGCCCTCGGGGTGAACACCTCGATCTTTTCGATGACGTTCGTCGTCTTCAACTTCCTCGCGTACGGCACCACCCCGCGCGTAGGCCGGGCCGTGGGCAACGACGACCGTGAGGAGGCCGGGCGGGCGGTCGTGCGGGCGCTTGTGCTCGCCATGGCGGTGGGTATCGTGGCCCTCGCCGCCCTGCAGGCGCTGGCCCGCCCCATCTTGATCGTGATGGGGGCGAGTGAGGAGCTGATGGCCCCGGCCCTGTCCTACCTGCGCATCCGCGCCCTGGCCGGCCCGGCGGTGCTGCTCATCACGGCGAGTCACGGTGCCTTTCGGGGGTACCAGGACACCCGCACGCCGATGGTGGTGACGCTCGGCTTCAACGTCGTCAACGGCGGGCTCGACCCGCTGTTGATTTTTGTCTTCGACTGGGGCCTTGCAGGGGCCGCGGCGGCGACGGCCGTCGGCCAGTGGGTCGGGGCCCTCACGTTTCTGTACTTGCTCCTCTACGCGCAGCGGGACGAACTCGGGATTCGGCTGCGGTGGCCGGCGCCCCACACGCTCGTGCCCTTTCTGAAGGTGGGACGGGACCTGTTCTTGCGCACCGCCTCGCTCGTGGGCACCATGACGCTGGCGACGGCCATGGCGGCCCGCGTGGGCGTGACGGCCGTGGCGGCGCATCAGGTCGCGGCCCAGCTCTGGACCTTCCTCGCCCTGCTGGTCGACGCACTGGCCGTCGCGGCGCAGGCCCTCGTCTCGAAGCACCTCGGGGCGGACGACCTGGAATCGGCCCGCGAGGTGGCCAATCGGTTGGTGCAGTGGGGCCTGGCCGTGGGCGTCGGGCTTGGCCTCGGGTTCTGGGCCCTGCGGCCGGTCCTGCCCGGCTTTTTTACCGACGACCCCGACACGGTCGCGGCGCTTCTCGACGTGTACCTCTTCGTGGTGGTGCTCCAGCCCCTGAACGGGCTCGTCTTCGTCGGGGACGGCATCTACATGGGGGCGGAGGCGTTTCCGTACCTGGCAAAAGCGATGATTGGAACGGCCCTGGCGGCGGCCGTGGTGCTGCTCCTAGTGAACCCCATGGGCTGGGGCCTCGTCGGGGTGTGGTGGGGCATCGCGACGCTCATGGTGGGCCGCATCCTCACACTGGCGGCGCCGTACGTGCGGGGGACCTTGTTCGCACAAGGGACGGAGTAGGGCGGCGCCGGGCCTGTCAAAAGAGCTGCAGGGGAACCGTGTATGTGAGGCTGGCGGTGACCACGTCGTGGCGGAGGGTGGACGGAGGGGCGGATAGCGGAAATACCCCTGCGTTCGTCGAGGGGCCCAATGCGTCCTCGGACCCGGCAAAGACCGAGCGGAGGCCCGGGTTGTACCGGAGCGCAAGGCCCAGGCGCCCGGTTGCCCCAATGCCGTATTCCAGCCCCGCCCCCACCACGAGCCCCACGTCCCAGCGACGAAGGTGGTCGTCGTCCAGGAGGTCGATGCGGTCCTCAAAGGTTCCTCGGGCGGAGCGGGCGTCGCGCTGCACGGTGCCCCTGAGCGCCACGTCCACGGAGAGCCCCGCCACGGCGTGGGCGGACAGACGGCCCCGGATCGGGAGGGCGCGGCGCCCAAGCATCAGGCCCTGCACGTACGACAGGCGATACCGCTCCACGGAGTACCGCTCGGACAGCGGTTGGGAGAAGTGGCCGCCCTTCTGGATGTATAAGAGCTCCGGTTGGAGGAAATAGGCATCGGTGAGCGGGACGAGCAGAACGGCCCCGGCGTGCAGGTCGAGCCGCGGGTTTGCGTTGGTTGTGCGCCGGCCTCCGGTGAAGGGAATTGCGCTGTCGCTCAGAAACCCGAAGGTGGGCCCCGTGCGAAGGCCCACCCGCGCATCCTGTGCCGCCGCGCGGGGCGCCACGCTCCCCACCAGGATGAGACACACCCCCATCAGCAGGACGAGGAAGGACGCCGCCTGTGCGGGCGACCGAAACGGATCGGGAGGCAGCATCCGCGCTGGGGGCAGTGTGAAACGTGCGACGGGTTCCAAAGGGGCGGGCCGTGGGGCCGGGCGGCTGCGACTGTAGACGGGGGGCGGCATCCCCTAGCCTGAAGACGAAAATGGATCGCCCCAGTCCACGTCGTCGGCCGTCCACGCGTCCTCCTGGGGCTCTGTGTCCGACGGGTCCGGCCCCGGGGAGGGGGCTGTGTCTGGGGCCTCCGGGCCCTCGTTGCCGCCGGCGTCCTCGATGTGGGCGAGCACGGCGTCCCGGATGTCGGGGACACGCTCCTTCGCCGTCTTCAGGGCGGCGAGCGACCACCCGTTGCGGCCCGTTGCCTCGTCGTCGCGGCCCACCGCGGCGTTCACCCGGCGATGCAGCATCCGGATCACGACCTCGATGTTGTTCGCTTCGTCGCCCTGCCCCACGACCCCGACGAGGGCTTCGTCCGAGGGCAGGTCGAGCCGGTGCAGGACGGTGCCCGCGGCGCGGCGGACGGCATGGTTTAGCATCGTGCGGTAGGCCTGTCGCTCGCGGGCCGGTCGGTTGGGGGGAGGCGGCAGGTCCTCGTCGCCGAGCGGGTGGTTTCGCTCGACGATTTCCCGTTTGAGGTGGTCGGCGTCCGGCACGTCGAGGCCCTTCTCGCGCAGGCTGTCGAGGGCCTCCTCCATGGCGGCAAAGTCGGCCTGGGCCTCCTCGGCTTCGGCGCCCTCCACCGGCAGGTACGCATCCACGTCGAAGCCCTCGATCTCTTCGCTCGTGACCTCCGCGGGGTCGCTCTCGCTGCGGTCCCGCGACGCGTCTGTGTCCGTGTCCCCCGCGCCCTCCTCGGTGTGGGACTGCGCCCAGGCGTCCAGGTCCGCGAGCACCTGCGCCTCCTCGGTTTCGTGCTTGAAGTACTGCCAGTGACCGTCCTGGTTGAGGCCCGCGTGGGCCACCACGTGCGCGAGGTTGTCGGTCTCGGTGCCGTTGGGCAGGGCGCGGAGGGCCCGGCCCACGAACTGGGTATAAGGGGCGACGGAGCGGAACGGGCGGAAGAGGGCCGCGATGGAAATGTTTTTGTTGTCGTAGCCCTCCCCCAGAATGCCCACGTGGACCATGGTGTCGAGATCGCCGTGTTCGTAGGCACGGAGGCGGCGCTCGCGCTCCTCGGTCGTCATGCCGCGGCTCGCCACGAACGCGGCCTCGACGCCCCGGCTCCGGTAGAGGGCCGCTACCTGCTCGGCGTGGCGGATGGAGCAGGCCGCGGCGAGAATCTGGTGCCGCTCCGTGCCGCGCCGGGTCTTGGCCTGCAGGAGCTGCACGCTGCGGTCTACGATTGTCTCGTTGCAGACGTCCGACAGGGCCACGCCCCGCGAGAACCAGGTTTCCTCGCGCAGGTCCATGATCTCCTCGCGGGTGAACGACCGCTCCTCTCCCTCCACGGTGAACGTCATTTCGGACGCCACGGCATCGACCCGCACGATGTTCTTCACGTACCCGGCGTTGATGGCGTCGGCCAGGGCGTAGCGGTAGACCGGCTCGGCGCGGATGGGGCGCTCGTCGCTCCGAAACGGCGTGGCCGTGCAGTAGATCTTCTTCGCGTCGGGGAACGCCTGATTGACGTTCTGCCACGAGTCGGCGGGGGCATGGTGCGCCTCGTCCACCAGAATGAGGTCGAAGAAGTCGGACGGAAAGAGGGGCAGCCAGCCCTGCAGCTGCTGCACGTTCGCCACGATCACGTCCGCCCGGCGGCAGTCCTCCTCGTTCACGCGGCCTCGCTCCAGGGCCACCACGCGGGGCAGGCGCGCGTCGGGCGGTAGCACGTCACAGAAATGATAGAAGTTGCCGGTGCCGCTGAAGGTGCCCTCTGCCAGGCCGTCCTTGATCGTCAGGTTCGGCGCCACCACCAGGACGCGGCCCTCCGCAATCCCGAACGGGGCGCAGGCGAGGAGGCCCGACTTTCCACAGCCCGTGGGCAGGACGACGATGGCCGGGCGTTGCGTCGCGCGTTCCGCGCTGAAATGGTCACGCAGGGCGAGGTACCCTTCCTCCTGCGGCGTCCGCAGTTGGTCGTTGCCCACGATGTGGGCGTCGGTGTCCCGAAAGTACTCCCGGATTTCCGTGCGCTGCCGGTCGTATTGGGCCCGGAGGGCGTTCGTCCGCTCGGTTGGGGCGTCCCCCTTCGCCCGGTTGCACTCGTGGCACAGGGGGTCGAGGTTGAAGACAGCGTGCTCCCCGCCGTCCGCAAAGGCCTCCCGGTGATCGAGGTGCTTCCGTAGGGACACGCCGTCGATCGTGCGCCCACATTCCCGGCAGGTCTGCCCGTCGAAGTACTCGACGCGTCGCCGAACGGCCTCGGGGATGTGGCGGGAACGGCTCATGTCGGGCGCGGTCGAATCGGCAGATCCGTCGGCGGTACGCAAGAACAACAGGACCGGCCCGACGATGGATTCGGGACCGGGGCGGAGGCACACGCGAGTCCCCGACGAGGGACTACATCCCGACAGGTTCCGCTTCTCCACCGTCGCCGTCTTCGTCGTGGCTGCCGTCGGAGGCAGGGGTGCGGTCGCCGACAGACAGGGGCTCGGTGTGAAGGGTGGACTCGTCTTCAATGTCGTCGGAACGGACGTAGACGCGCCCGTCGTTCTGGTCGACTGAGTAGGACCCAAAGTGCTCGTCGGACCAGTCAAGGATGCGGTAGATCTCGTGGCCGAGCTGATCGGCGTCGAGCACAAACCCAACCACCTGATTCTGGGGGTCCTGCAGGCAGTAGTGCATAGAGTGGGGGAGGTTGTTCAGAAATCAGTGACAAACGACAGTCCCTACATCCAGCAACATTTGCACCAGCCGTGTGCAATCAGGCCGGGGGCTGTCACTTCGGCATGTGCTGGCGGGAGCATAGAGGGGCCTGACAGCATCCGGGGACATTCGGGGAGACGGCCCGACAATCCGTCGCATCTAGCCATCGCTCCGGGGAGCGCCTGGGGAGCTTCCCGGCAGTGCGTCGCCGGTGCAGAGGGACTTCGCGGTCCCAATGTGCACCTCCATCAGACCGAATAGGGATGCCATCCTACTCGATCATGTCCGGGACGTTTTTACGAAGGAAAAACAAGTGAGCATCGGCTAGTTGACCCGTTCCACCTCGTAGCCGTCGTCCTCGATGGCCGCGATGGTGTTTTCGGCCTGGCCCCGACCACTGGTAATGACCTCGAACACGAGGTACGCCTCCCCCACATCGAGGCCGTGCACCGCCCGATCGTGGCGCACGTGCCGGATGTTTGCGCCCTGACCGGCGATGCGCCGGGAAATATCGGCCATCTTCCCCGGCTGGTCGTCGATGCGAACCCGGAGACGGAGAAGTTGGATGCGGTCGGCCATGGCGTGGTCCAGAACCTCTTGGAGCCGGGCCGGATCGATGTTGCCGCCGCACAGGAGGGGGACCACCGTCTCGCCCGTCACGTCGAGCTTGTCGGACAGCAGGGCGGCGACCGGAGCCGCGCCCGCGCCCTCCACCAGCTGCTTCGCTCGTTCGAGCAGCAGCAGGATGGCGCGCGCAATTTCGCCGTCGGTAACGGTGATGACCTCGTCGACGTGGTCATCGATGAGCCCCAGGGTGAGTGCGGACACGCCGCCCGTAGCGATCCCGTCCGCGATGGTGTCGGGGTGGTTGACGGGCACCGGCACGCCCTTCGCGAGGCTCTGAGGAACGGTTGCGGCGCCCGCGGCCTGCACGCCCACCACCCGGACGTCCGGGGCAATGTCCGCGAGGGCCATGCTGGTGCCGCCGATGAGCCCCCCGCCGCCGATCGGCGCAATGACGGTATCGACATCGGGCACTTGCTCGTAGAGCTCGAACCCGAGGGTGCCCTGGCCCGCCACGATATCCGGGTCGTCGTACGCGTGGACGAAGAGCGCGTCGTCGCCCCGGGCCAGTTCGCGGGCGCGAGTCATCGCCTCCTGAAATGTATCGCCCGTCAGCTCCACGTCGGCCCCGTAGCCGCGCGTCGCGTCCACCTTCGCCTGGGGCGCATTTCGGGGCATGACAATGGTCGACGGCAGGTCGACCGTCGTCGCCGCCAGGGCCACCCCCTGGGCGTGGTTGCCCGCACTGGCGGCCACCACCCGACCGACGGTCCCGGACGCCACCTGGGCGAGTTTGTTATAGGCCCCTCGCGTCTTGAACGACCCCGTGCGCTGCAGGTGCTCCATCTTGAGGATGGCGACCGCCCCGGACAGCTCCGAGAGCGAGTGGCAGGAGTCGATCGGCGTTTTGCGGACGACAGACGGGTCGTCCAGGCGCTCACGAGCAGCACGGACGTCGTCGATGGTGACGGACATGGGCAAAATTCGGGGGATGGGAGAAGAGTTGAGGCCCACGGAGGGGGCGTCGCTGGCCCGGCGTCTTGGGGCCAGCGAACGACCGACGGCAGACGCTTCGCCGGGGAGGGAGCAGTCAAGATAGGTGTCGGGGGCCGGTCGTCCAAACGCGTTGAGTCCCGAAATGCCATCCTGGCCTTCGGGAGTCCCGCCGAACACTCAGTTGAAACGACCGTTCCAAAAATAGAACTTACTTCCAAGCACAGCCCTGCCCCCTGCGGCACGCCGTTTCATGCCCCGATCACCAACGTTTGACCGTGACGCGAAGGTTGAGCAGGCGATGCAGCTCTTTTGGGAAAAGGGGTACGAGTCGACCAGCGTGCAGGACCTGGTCGATCATCTGGGCCTCAACCGTAGCAGCCTGTACAACGCCTTCGGGGGCAAGCATGAGCTGTACTTGGAGGCGCTCGACCGCTACCGCCAGGAGGACATCGAGTGGCTGCGGGGGCAGCTTCGAGAGGCCCCCACGGCGCTGAAGGGCATCCGGCAGGCCTTCGTGACGGTGGCGGAGCGGGCGACGGAGAGCTGCTGCGGGTGCTTCACGACCAACGCGGCGGTGGAGTGTGCCCCGCGGGACGCGTCGACCCAGAAACGGGCGCGGGAGAGCTTCGAGAAAATGCGCTCTTTGTTCCGGACGGCCGTGGAGCAGGCCCAAGAGGAGGGGGCTGTTGATCCGTCCCGAGACGCAAAGGCCCTGGGCTGCCATCTTACGAACGTTTACAACGGCATCCACCTGACCGCCAAGACGGATCCTCCCGATGCGGTCGTGCAGGACATCGTTGAGGAGACCCTTCGAGGGCTCACGTGTTCGGCCCGTGACGCGTCTCCGTAATCGCCGGCGTTTCGGCCCGGCCCGGACTGCGTCACAAGAACGTGATGGCTTAATCTGGAACACCCGTTCCAAAAAAGGTTTTGACGACACGGAACTGAAACGGATGGTCCAGAACGGCGGGGCAGTCCTTCCGGACCCACTTTCACTGCACTGCGCCCTTCTGCTTACTTCCATGGCACCTCCCTCGACCGCTCAGCACCCGAAAACGGCCGATCCCGACCACGACATTCTCGATCTCCTCCGCGAGCGATGGAGCCCCCGCGCATTCGCCGACCGGCGCGTGGAGCCGGAGAAGATCCGGCGCATGCTGGAAGCGGCGCGGTGGACGATGTCCTCCTACAACGAGCAGCCGTGGCGGTACGTCGTTGCGTCCCGGCACGACGATCCGGAGGCGTACGAACGGCTCCTCGACTGCCTCATCGATGGAAATCAGGCCTGGGCCCAAAACGCGCCGGTGCTGATGATGTCCTTCTATAAAGAAACGTTCTCGGGGAACGACCGCCCAAACCGGTGCGCGCCCCACGACGTGGGGGCGGCCTCCGCCGCGCTTACGTTTCAGGCGAAAGAAATGGACCTCTACGTCCACCAGATGGCCGGCATCCATGCGGACGTGGCCCGCGAGACCTACGACGTGCCGGACGACTTTGAGCCGATGGCGGGTCTGGCGGTGGGGTACTTGGGAGATCCCGAGATGCTGAGCGACGACAAGAAGACGGCCGAGCAGGCGCCCCGCTCCCGCCGCTCCCTCGACGAGTTCGTGTTTGGGGACGAGTGGGAGGATTCGGCTGACGTCGTCGCGAACGGGTCGTCCCGTTGAGCAGTCCCTCGACCGGTGCGTGCGAGGGGCCCCTTGCCGAGGGGCTGCTGCTCCCAGACGCCCTGAAAGAGCGAATCCACGCTGGCTTCACGATCCGTTTTGTTTCGGCCTTCGTCGCACACAGCGCCCAGAGACCCTTCGCACGCCCTCATTCCGACAGTGATGGCGCTTGCGCTTCTGATGACTGCGTACGTACCCTGCACCGGTACCATCGAACCAGTACCACCGAACCAAATGGGACCCCGGCACGGCCCGAGAAAGCCCCGCGGCCGCTGAATCGACACATGCCGTCTCCAAAACTGACCTTTGAGTCCATGACCGTTCAGTCTCCCCTTCGTGACTTTTTCGAGCAAGAGCTTGGTGCCTCCAACCAGGGACGCCGTTTCGGAACGGAGGTGCAGGTATCGACGGAGCACCTCGTGAGCCACCTGGTGGAGCAGACGGTGCACCGCGCCGCGCTGGATGCCGCCACGCACCGGCAAGAGTCGAGTGCGGCCCCGGGGGGGACGGCCGGGGTGTCCTGGAAGCATGTACTGATGGTGGCCGCCCTGACCGAACTGCGGCCCGTAAAGCTCTTGTCGAAAAACTGAATCGCCTAGAGGGCGGCAGAACGCCAATGGGCGCAGGGCCTCTCCGGGTCGTGTGCCGGATCGCCGCCGCCCCGTTTCCGCCTCTGTCTTCGCTTCCGCTGTACGTCTATGGCTGCTTCCGACCGCGACGACCGCGAGTCAACCCTCGCCATCCTGAGTCGACTCTGGGGCGTGCTGTCCCCGTACAAGGCTCGAGTGATTGGAGTGGCGTTGCTGATCAGCTTCTCGGCGGCGCTGGAGGCGGCGGGGCCGCAGTTCGTGCGCTACGCATTCGACGTGGTGATCCCCGGCGGGCGCAGCACGCTGTTTCTGTGGTTTGGGCTTGCCTTCGCCGGGTTCTACCTGTTTCGGGCAATCGTGGAGTACGGGGGCATGTACTGGAGCTTTGCCCTCACGCAGCAGGTGGTGAGCGACGTGCGCATGCAGGCCTACGACCACCTGCTGACGCTTCCGGTGTCCCGGTTTTCCAACGAGCAGTCCGGCTCCCTCAGCTCGCGTGTCGTGAGCGACCCGAACGCGCTGAAGGGGATGATCCAGGCGGCCGCGTCCCGCCTCTCCGGCCAGCTCGTGGCCATTCTGGTGGTGGCCGGCCTCCTGGTGTGGATGAACTGGAAGCTGGCCCTGGTGAACCTGGTGGTTCTGCCCCTTCTGGCCTTCGTCACCTACTACTACCAGGAGCCCCTCCGCACCGCCTCCCGCAGCATCCGCGAGACGGTCGCGCGCCTGACGGCCACGTCCACCGAGGCGATTTCCAACATTCGGGTCGTGAAGGCCTTCGTCGGGGAAGAGCAGGAGCGTGAGCGATTCGGCACGCACAATCAGCGGTACGTCGACATCAATCTCGACCGCCGCAAGGACGTGGGCAAGATGGAGGGCCTCATCAATATCACGTCCAACTACGGGACCGGGGCCCTTCTGCTCGTTGGGGGCTGGATGGTGGTGAGCGGCAGCCTTTCGCTCGGCGAGCTCACGGCGTTCATCATGTACCAGCGCCAATTGCAGGGGCCGGTGCAGTCGGTCATGTTCTTCAACGACAAGCTGCAGGCCGGCATGGCGGCCCTCGAACGGCTCTCTGAACTGGTCGACACCGACCCCGAGACCGGAGGCGACCGCGAAGAGGTACCCGTGGGGCCGGTGGAGCTGGAGGACGTACGCTTCTCGTACCCGGATGCCGACGAGCCGGCGCTGCGGGACCTTTCGCTCCGCATCGAGCCGGGAGAGACGGCGGCGCTCGTGGGGTCGTCCGGGGCCGGCAAGAGCACGGTGGCCAACCTCATCGGGCGCTTCTGGGACCCGCAGGAGGGGCGCGTGACCGTCGACGGCATCGACCTCCGGTCGTTCGAGCTGCAGGCACTGCGGGAGCACGTGGCCCTCGTACCGCAGGACCCGACGCTCTTCTCGGGCACGGTGGCCGACAACATCCGGTACGCCGAGCCCGACGCGCCCGACGAGGCGGTCCGCCACGCCGCGGAAATGGCAAATGCGCACGGGTTTATTCAGCAGCTGGTTGACGGCTACGACACGCAGATTGGAGAACGAGGCGTGCGGCTGTCCGGCGGGCAGAAACAGCGCGTCGCCATCGCCCGCGCCATCCTCACCGACGCCCGCATCCTCCTGCTCGACGAGGCGACCTCCGACCTTGACAGCGAGTCCGAGGCGGTGATTCAGGACGCCCTCGACGGGCTGTTCGCACGGGGCGATCAGCTCACGTCCATCGTCATTGCCCATCGGCTCAGCACCATCGAGAACGCAGACACGATTTACGTGCTGGAAGACGGGCGACTGGTGGAACAGGGGCCGCACGACGAGCTGCTGGCCGAGGGCGGTCGCTACGCGGAGCTCTGGGCGCTACAGCGACGGGACGCGGATCGGTCCGCTCGGCCCAATCCTGCGGAGCCGCCGGTCGTGACGTCGGCCCCGGTGGACGGGTCGTCGTCGACACGCTCGTAGTCCCTCCAAGGCGGGGCCCCAGTCCCGACATCCGACACCGCCGCGGCCGATCCGACCCGGCCCGAGTTGGTGCTACTCGGCGTACGTCCCGGTGACGTACTGGCGAAGCCGGCTCGTCTCCCTCTGGGCCGTCTGGATAATCTGCTTCACGCCGTCCCCGATCGAGACGATGCCGATCAAATCCCCGCCCTCGTCGACCACCGGAAGGTGACGACACCGGAGCCTCGTCATCAGACGCAGGCACTCCTCAAGCGGCTTGTCGGGGCGGACGGTCGCCACGTCCTCGGTCATCACCTCCTGGACCTCCGTCTCGTCCGAGCTGCGGCCCTCCAGGGCGATGCTCTGCATGTAATTCCGCTCGGTAAAGAGGCCGGCGATGGCATCGCCCTCCATCACCACGATGGAGCCTACGTCGCGGTCCACCATCCGACCAATACACTCGAACACGGTTGCCGTGGGGCTCGTGGTGAGGACGTTGCCGTCGTCGGCCAGGGCGGACTTGGATTGAATGATGTCTTTCACTCGGGTATCAAGAAGGCCATCTCGTGGATTCATGGTACCGGGGCGGGCTGGTTAGGGGGCAGTTGCGTTGCGGCCGTTTTCTTACCAACGATTAACAAAGGATTCGTTTAATGGGCGTAAGATTCGCGGAAGACCACGGTGCCGTTCCTCGATTGTCAGAAATATAACACTTTATGTAAAATTAAAAGAAGTGCACCCCGACGCAAGACGGTGAGTCCGTCATCGCTTCGCCGGGCGCGCAAAGAATTGCCCGAACCTGGGTTCTTGCGCCTCATTCGTACCGGGCATGCCTTCCGCAATCCAATACACTTTCGACCAGATGGATACCAACCGAACGGCCCTCGTCACGGGGGGCAACCGTGGCATTGGCCTCGCGATCTGTGAAGGCCTTGCTGATCGGGGTGTGCACGTCGTCATGGGCGCCCGCGATGAGGAGACGGGCGAGGACGCCGCGGCGTCCATTCGGGAGCGCGGCGGGTCGGTGCGCGTGGAGCAGCTCGACGTGATTGAGACCGCCTCGATTGAGGCCTGCAAGGAGCGTCTGGACGCGGATGACGTGGCGGTCGACGCGCTCGTCAACAACGCGGGCGTCTACCCGGAGGGCGACGCGCTGGGTGTCTCAATTGACCAGCTCGACCAGGCGTGGACGGTCAACACACGCGGCCCGTGGCTGCTGGTAAAGGCCTTTGTGCCCGACATGATTGAGCGGGGCTACGGCCGCGTCGTGAACGTGTCGTCCGGATCGGGGTCCTTCGGGGAAGGGCTCGATACGAATCACGCCGCCTACTCGGCCGCGAAGGCGGGCCTAAACGCCCTGACGATGACCCTCGACAATGCGCTGCCCGACGGGCCCGACGTGAAGGTCAACTCGATGGGGCCGGGATGGGTGCACACCCGCATGGGGGGCGAGGCGGCCCCGCGGACGCCCGAGGAGGGGGCCGACACGGCCCTTTGGCTGGCGACGCTCCCCGAGGACGGCCCGAGCGGGGGCTTTTTCCGCGACCGAGAGCGCATCCCGTGGTAGGGCGGGGACTGTACGGGACAGGGGCTGCACGTTACAAACAGGGGCGGGCACGTGTCTACGGGATGAGAACCAGTCGTCTCATCCATCGTCGCCGTCCTCATGAGGGGGCTCTGCCGAATTCTCGTCCTCGGGGTCCTTGGGCTTGTGCTCCTCCGGCCGGCCGCCGCGCAGCCGCAGACCGATACGACCCTCACGTGGCGCAGCTACAGCCGCACCGGGACCGTGCAGGTGCAGGTCTATCCCGGCCCGCCGGACGACGAGGAGGAGCACACCATCGTGCTCCGGGAACTGGCGGAGAACGAAGGGCCGTCGACGGTCGACGACCTGCAATATCTGGCCGACCTCGTGGGGCGCCAGCTTGGGATGGATCCCACTCGGGCCTACTGGGTGCTCCACTGGGGGGGATTTTCGTTTCGGGGAGCGGACCCCGACGCCGACAAGGCCCTCTTCCTCCGCGCCACCTTTAACCGCACGCAAAGCAACACCCTGAGCAGTCCGTACTGGAGCGTAATTTCGGAAACAGACGTGCGCGAACTCACCGATCGGCGATGGAGAGAGTAGGAGGGGCACAAATGGGACCCGGGCCGCGATGAATCCGACGCGGGGACTCTCCGTTTCGGGGGTGTCTTCGTTGGCTCCTTCAATCAGCTCGCCGCGAACCGATGGTTCAGATTGACACCGACTACATCGGGGACTTGCGCTGCGAGGCCGAGCACGGGCCGTCCGGCGTGACCCTCACCACCGACGCGCCGGAGGACAACCACGGCGAGGGCCGCTCCTTTTCGCCGACCGACCTGGTGGCCACGGCGCTGGGCACCTGCATCGCGACCATCCTCGGCATTCAGGCCGAGAAGCATGCCCTCGACCTCGACGGCATCGAGATTTCCGTCGAGAAAGAGATGGCGTCCAATCCGCGTCGCATCGCGTCGCTCCGGACCGACGTGACGATGCCGACTGCACTCGACGCGCAGACCCGTGAGCGTGTGGAGCGCGCCGCCCGTCACTGTCCGGTGGACGAGAGCATTCACCCGGACATTGAGGTCCCGATTACCTTCCACTGGCCAGGCGGGGGGGCGGCGTCCTGAGCCGGTCCGGACGGACGGTGCCGCCTACGGTTCGAGCAGGGCCGGGCGGGAGAAGCAATCAGGACGAGGCCGCGTCGCGATTTACGTCGAGGCGGACGTGGTCGGGCCGGCCGCTCAGGTAGTTGCGCATCGCGTCGAGGAAGGCGTCGAGAAGGTCGGCCCGGTCGTCGGGGGCCAGCGGCGTGTCCGCGTCGGGGCGGTCCAGCACGGCTAGCTGCACCGTGTCGGGGGCGGTCTCCACGAACCCCAGGTCGACGTAGTGGGCGCGGTCGGCGCGGTGGCGCAGGATGAGGCCCGGGGCCTCCTTGAGCTTCGAGTAGTGCTGCGAGTCCTCTTCCAGGTAGCTCCAGCCGGCCCGCACGTCTGCGAAGTCGCGGAGCACTTCCAGGGGAACGACCTTCGCATCGTCGGCGGGGCGGAGGGAGAGTCGAATGACGGTGCTCATAGGAAAGAATCGTTGTCGAACGGAAAGACAGGGACAGGGCAGGGCTACCGGACCAGGAGCAGAGGGCGGTCCAGCTCATACAGAAAGCGCTGGAGGGACGCGTCGACCAGTGGCAAGCCGGTGCCGGGCATCACGAAGAGCCCCGGGCCGCGTCGGCGGGCAAGGGCGGCGAGCCGGTCCACTTCGGCCGGCGTGAGGGGGGGCACCTGGGCCCGTGCGGGGGGTGCGCCGAGGACCTCGTGTACCTCCGCGCGCAACTGTTCGGTCGTCGTCTCGTCCCCGGGGGGCAGAAACACCGTACGGGGGACGCCCCGATCCGCGAGCCCGGCCGCCGTGCGCAGGGCCTGCTGGGCCGTCTCCGAACCGTCGTAGTATGCGGAGGGCGGGGGGCGGCGTCGCGGCGCGCGTCGGAGAACGAGCACCGGCGTGGAGGGCTCCGCCAGGAGGGCCTCACTGGTGGTCCCGAGGCGCCGCCGGCTGCTCTGCGTGCTCGTCTTGCCCAGCGCCACAAGATCGGCCTCCTCGACGGCCCGGTCCTGCCCCACCACCTCCGTTTCGGCGGGCAGGTCGTCCGTCGTCTCGAACCCGAAGTCGGACGGGTCGAAGCGCGTGCGCAGGGCGTCCGCAGGAAGGGCGTCGATCATGTGGAGGGAACGGGGCGGTTGCGTGAAGGGAGGGGACAACGAGGCCGAGATCGGCCGGAGGAGAAGCGGCCAATCGGCCTCAGTGATAAGCGGGTCGTCGGCCGGGGGGCAGGGAGCGCCCCGTGGCCGCAGGGAGGAGGAGGCCGCACGGCGGGGACGAGCCGCCCGTCGTCAGTCGGCACGGAGCGCATCGTACACCGCCGCCTGGGGCATGCCGCGATCGGTCCACTGCCGATAGGCCGCGGCGGCCTGCTCCACGAGCATGTCGAGGCCGCCGATGGGGGTTGCCCCTTCGGCGGCCGCCTCGCGCAGGAGCCGGGTTTCCTCGGGGGTGTACACGAGGTCGTAGACGACGTGATCGGCAGTAAAGTCCACGGGGTTCGGCCAGGGGGTCTGGCCGCGGCGGTCCGGCGCCATGCCCAGTGGGGTCGCGTTCACGACGAGCCGGCTCGTCCGGACCGACAGTGCGGCTTCCTCGAACGAGGAGACCCGGAGGGCGCCGTCGGGGTCGTGGGCGGCCAGGTCGGCGGCCAGCCCCTCGGCCTGGTCGGGGCGGCGGGCCACGATCGTGAGGCGTTCCGGCCGGTAGTGGCTGAGGAGCCCGTAGACGACGGCGCGCGCGGCGCCGCCGGCCCCGAACACGAGCATCGGCGCCCCCTCAAGGGCGTCGCCCCCGCGCTCCTCCAGGGGGCGCAGGAAGCCCGCAATGTCCGTGTTGTCGCCGTGCAGGCGGCCGCCGTCCCGGACGATCGTGTTGACGGCCCCCACGGCCCGCGCTCGCTCCGTCACCTCGTCGAGGACGGGCAGCACGGCCTCTTTGTGGGGCGTCGTCACGTTGGCCCCGAGGAACTGCAGCGCCCGGAGCCCGGCCACGGCGTCGCCGAGGGCCTCCGGCCGCACCGGCGTGGCCACATAGGCGGCGTTCACGTCCTGTGCCCGGAAGGCCGTGTTGTGGATGCGGGGCGACAGGGAGTGCTCGACCGGGTGGCCGAGGAGGGTCACGAGTTGGGTCGTGGCGTCGAGGGGCACGGAGGGGGGCGGTTAATTCAGGGCGCAGGAGGGGGGGCCGCGACGAGAGCACGCGGCAGGGTCTGAAGAATGGGCATCTGGGCGGTAAAGTCAATCCGGCGGCCGTCCGGTCGTTGCGGGGGCCGCGGGCGCCCTTCCCAGAACGGGCCGCGCCCCCGAGTGGATCACGGAGACAGATCGGAAGGGGACGCTGCCGTCGGCAGGCGGACGACGAAACGCGTGCCGACGCCCTTCTCCGTCTCCACGTCGATGGAGCCGTTCATGTGATCGACCGCCTGTTTGGTGACGGCCAGTCCCAGGCCCGTGCCCTCGTATTCGCGGCCGAGTCCCTCAGAGGCCTGTCGGAACGCCTCGAACAGGTCGGTGACCTGCTCGGGATTCATGCCGATGCCGGTGTCCTCTATCGCCATCACGGCCGCCGTTCCGGCGTCGCGCACCTGCACCTCCACCTCGCCCCCTTCGTTGGTGTACTTGATGGCGTTGGAGATGAGGTTGCGCAGCACGATGTGCACCGCCCCCTCGTCGGCCCGTGCCCACACCGGGGCGTCGTCGAGGTCCGTGTGGAGGGAAATTCCGGACGCCTGGGCCTGTGGGGCAAACTGGTCGGCCGTCTCTGCGGTCTGCACGGCAAGGTTGACGGGCTCGATCGTGAGATCCATTTCGCCCGCCTCGAGCTTCGAGAGGTTGAGGACCCCGTCGAGGGTTTCGAGCAACCGATTCCCGCTCTTCTCGATGAGCTGCGCGAACCGCAGGACCGGCCCCGCCGTCTCGTCCCCGAGTTCGTCCCCGATGGCCTCCGCGAAGCCGATGATCGAGGTGAGGGGCGTCCGGATCTCGTGACTCATGTTGGCCAGAAAGACGGACTTCATTCGGTTTGCGTCTTCGGCCTCCTCCTTGGCCGCCAGCATCTCCTTTTCCGCCGTCTTTCGCTGGAGGGCGTTGGAGATGGCGTCGCTGAGCACGCGGAGCAGCATCACCGTGTCCGCATCCCAGTCGCGCTGCTGCCGCACGGCGTCGAACCCGACGAAGCCGATCAGGTCCTGGTCGTTCAGCATCGGCAGCACGAGCAGGGACTGCACGTTCCCGGCCTCCAGGCGCTGCCGCAGGCCGGCGGCGTCGGGGGGAAGGTCCTCGAGACGCGGCACGCGCAGCGGCCCCTCCCGACGGCGCATGCGGGCCATAAACCAGGGCGTCTCCGCGTACGGAATGTTTTGGAGGCGCGACTGCGTGGAGGCCGTCGCTTCGGTCCGCCACTCGTGGGTGTTGCTCATGGTGGCCGCCTCGTCGTCGAACAGGAAGACGTAGCTCCGGTCGGCGTCCACGAAGGCGCCGATGGCCTGGAGGGCGGCCTCAATCTCCCGGTCCAGGTCGTCGATGGGCGTGTTGATGAAGCGGGTGGAGATGTCGACGATCTTGCTTTCGAGTTCGGAGCGGTACGTGAGCGTCTCCTCCAGCCGGGTCCGTTCGGTGATGTCGGTGTAGATGGCGTGGATCTCCGGCGGGGCGTCCCCCCGGGTTCGTCCGGTCGCCTGGAGCTGAAAGTCGCGGGGCCCCTCCTTGGTGCGGCGACGCACCTCGGTCTTCAGGGCCCCCTCCTGCACCGCGCGGCGGTTGAGGGCACTGCCTTCCTGCTCGGCGTCGTCCGGCACGATGGTCGCGTCGATGTTCTCGCCCTCGACCGCCTCGGGGTCGACCCCAAAGGTGTGCGCAAAGGCCTCGTTGACGGTCGACACGTAGCTCGTGCCGTCCTTCACCGTGCAGCGCATAACCGGCGTGGGCAGGCTCTCAAAGAGGCTCTCGAACCGGTCGCGCTCGTCCCGGAGGGCGCGCTCGGCCGTCTTGCGCTCGGTGATGTCGATCATGACCCCGTTGAACACGAGCTCCCCGTTTCGCCGTTCGGGGGTGGCGGTGTCGAGGAGCCAGAGGCGGTCGCCGGAGGGCCGGTCGAACGGCAGCTCGATCCGCCAGGGCATCTCCTGCTCGATGGCATCCTCAATTTCGTTCTGCGAGCGGGCCCGGTGGGGCGCGGGGACGCAGTCGTCGAACTGTTCGTAGAATGCGTCCGGGTCGGTGGAAAGCCCGAGGACCTCCCCGGCGTGTTCGCTGACGAAGTGGCACCCGCGTGTCCCATCCGGACGGGCGTAGAACTGGTAGGTGACGCCGGGAATGCTGTTGGCCATGCCCCGCAGCCGACTCCGCTGGTCGCGGAGGCGCTCTTCCATCTCGCGCCGGTCTGTGACGTCCCGCTGGATGGAGGCACGGTACTCCACCTCCGCCTCCTCGGCCTGCACGGAGGTGGTATTCCAGTGGGCGACGTACGGGGTGCCGTCTTTCTGATAGTTGATCGTCTCCCCCTCCCACCCCCGTGTGTCCCGGTCGGCGTCCTGAAGGGCATTGATGACCGACGGATCGGTCTCGGGGCCCTCCAACACCTCAACGGTGCGCCCGAGCAGCTCCTCCTCCCGGTAGCCCGTCATCTCTTCGAACGCCCGGTTGGCGTACACGATGGGCGGGTTCGCGCCGTCCCCCGAGGATCCGTTCTTCGAGACGAGGGCGTCGGGCTCGCCGTTGGCGAAGGCGAGGTCCCCAAACGTCGGGGTTCCATTTCGGGGCAGGGCCGTTACCAAAATGCCGTCGTCGGCCTGCTCCACGACCTCCGACAGCACGCGGAGCCGCCGCTGCCGCTGTTTGCGCTCGGTGATGTCCGTAACGGCCCCGTCGTAGTACTGCGGCTTCCCGTCCGCGTCCCGCACCACGGTGCTGCTGACGAGCCCGATGAACGGGGTCCCGTCCTTTCGGCGGAAGCGGACCTCCATTTGATCGAGCCCGTCGGCCTCGTGCTCTTCCTTGAGCAGGCGCTGCCGGTCGGACGGGTTGGCGTAGAACGAGGCGGAGTCCGCCTGCAGGATGGCCTCGGGACTCTCGTACCCGAACAGCTCGGCGAATGCCTGATTGGCGTAGACGAGCCCGTCCTCAGGGGTGGACCGGTAGATGCCGTCCGAGACGTTGCCGGTAATGACGTGGAGCTGCTCCTCCCGGTTGCGCAGGGCCCGCCGTGTTGAGAGCAGCCGACGGATGGCGACCCCCTCCGCGAGGGAGATGCCCGCGACGCCGGCCAGCAGGATGAGCGGGTTGATCTGGGGGCCGGGGCCCGTGACGTAGGAGACGCCAAGCCCGCCCCCCACCAGGGCGAGACTGAGTGCCGGAAACCAGGTGACCGGCCGCCCGGACTGCGCGCTTACCCCCACGAACGCGACGATGATCGTGTAGCCCAGCAGAAGGCCGACGGCAAACTCCCCGGCAAAGTGGTTCAACGTGGTGGTGGCGACCAACCAGACCAGCACGATGAAAAGGGCGCCGCGCAGCCACGAGACGAAGCGGTGGCGCACGTGGCGGGACAGATACGAGGCCGGGACCAGGGCCCCGAGCAGGCCGGCCACCCCGAGCCGAGCCCAAAGCGGATCCACGGCGTCCGGGTTGGTCGCCGCGTAGAGGGGGCCGAAGAGGAGAATGAGAACAGCCCCCAAGAGGGTCAGCAGCCGAAAATCCTGAACCCGTGATCGCTCTTCCTGGGAAAGAGCGTCGTCCTCAAGACGAAAGGGAGAAACGATCTGCTGCCAGAGGTCATCCACGGGGGAAGGAGTGAAGTCGCAAGGTCAGTCTGTTCCCGAAAACGGCTTTTTGCGTTGGGGCTTTGGCGTCCAGGGCCTCCCGACGGCCCCGAGGCGCTGTGCCGAGGGGCATTGACGAGAGCCGAGTCTTGGGGCGGGCACACGAGCCCTAAGGTCTTTCGTGTGATTGGGGGAACAGTACTATCAAAAAACATGCCCGATAAGTCAAGTCGGAATTCGACAAACATGCCAAACTGGAAAGTGGACGTTTCCCTGCCTTCTCCGCCGAGGGCTTTTTGGCGGTGGCGGGATGAGAGGGCAACGCCGAGATGGGCCCCATGTGTATATGTCGCAGGGCGGGTTCTCCGAGAAGGGCAGGGGCGGTCGTAGGCTCGGGCGCGGCCTGTACGGCGGGCGGCGGACATGCCTCGCCCGGGCGTCCACGAGACTGCATCGCGTGCCTACTGGACGACCCCTTCCTGCTCGCCCGCGCGGTACAGTTCGTACAGCCGGTCGATGCCCGCCGGATTGCCGATGATGGTTACGCGGTCCCCTTCCTCCAGGCGCGTCGCCCCGGAGGGGACGGTGATCTGTCCGTCGCGCCGCACGAGGGCCACCAGCACGCCCGCCGGCAGGTTCAGGTCGGTCACGGTTTGGCCGATAAACTCGTCCGTGTTGGTCCCCGACAGGAGGTTGAGCGTCAGGTAGCGTTCGTGGTGGAGCAGGCTCTCCTTGACCTCCTGCTCGTCGGCGGCCGCGCGCCACTCGACGAGGAATTGCTCCTCGTCGGTCCGGTTGGCGAGGGTCGCCAGCGTGCGGAGGTGCTCGCCCTCGTCGTCCTTCGGGCTGACGAGAAAGAAGAAGGCGTAGACCGGCTCGGAGCGGTCCAGCTCTTCGATCTCGTCCTCCAGGTCGACGCAGATCCCGGACTGGCAGTGCACCATCACCATCTTCGACTCGCTGATCCCGTCGAGGCGACAGTAGGGAAGGGCGGCCCCGTGGGAGACGGAAACGGCACTGTAGGGGGCCCCCTCCAGAAACCCGTGTTCGAGGGTTTCGGTCGAGAGGCCAAGCTCTTCCGCCAGCCGGCCCGACACGTCCTCCACCACGTCCGCGTAGGGAACCGGCTCGTCGAGGTGAATGACATCCGACTCGGCCACGAGCCGATCAAACGCGGTGTCGTGCCCCACCCCTTTCTCCTCAAGGATGGTCTGCAGCTCCCGGTCGAGGCCGTCGTAGCGCTGCTTGCCGAGGCGGGCAAAGAGGTGAAAGATCGCACCCTCGCGGGGGACGTCGGAGGCGTAGTAGAAGTACCAGCCCACGCCGACCAGCACCACCACGCCCGTGAAGACGATGGCCAGCGTCCCCATCTCCGAGATGAGGAAGAAGGGAATGGCGATGCCCGCCACCTGCACCCACGGGTACAGCGGCGACCGGTAGCCGGGCGCGTAGGACGGGATTTCGCTCTCCCGCATCACGATGACCGCGAAGTTGAGGAGCGCAAAGATCAGGAGCTGGAACGCACTGGCCAGCTTCGCCACGCCCTCTTCGGAGAGCACGAAGATGATGACGAGCATGAGCGCCACCGTCACCACAATCGAGCGGGTGGGCGTGTTGAAGCGACCGATCCGGGCGAAGCCGTCGGGCAGCAGGCGGTCGCGGGCCATGGCCAGCGGGTAGCGGGAGGCCGACATGATGCCGGCGTTGCCGGTGGAGGCGAACGCCGCGACGGCCGCAACGACGATCAGGATCGGGCCCAGGGTGTACGGGAGCCAGTTGAAGAACACCTCGCCGGAGGTGTAGACGGGCGTCAGGTCGGCGTGGAGGTCCGTGGCCGGCAGGATGGCCACCATGATGGCCACGCCCACGACGTAGATGCCCGTGGCCGTGAGCAGCGACAGGCCCATGCCCAAGGGAATGTTGCGGTCCGGATTCTTGACCTCCTCGGCCACGCTGGCCACCTTCGTCAGGCCGGCGTACGAGACGAAGACGATCCCGATGGTGGCGAGAAAGCCGCGCGCCCCCTCCGTAAAGAAGGGCGTGAACTCGCCGGCCGCCCCGCCGACCGCGCTCTGCCCGCCCCAGACCGACAGGACACCCTGTGCGGCGTAGAACCCGAGCACGCCCACCAGGATCGTCACCAGCACGCGCTGCAGCAGGCTGCTCTCCTTGGCCCCGACGACGTTGAGCACCCCGAAGGCCAGCGTGAGGGCCGCCGCCAGGGGCTTGATGGGCACGTCGGCGTAGATGGCGAGGTAGGCGCCCATCCCAATCAGGGCGAACGCGCTCTTGAAGACGAGCGCGAGCCAGGTGCCCAGGCCGCCCACCGTGCCCGCGAGCGGGCCGAGGGCCCGGTCGAGAAAGTAATACGTCCCCCCCGCCTTGGGCATGGCCGTCGACAGCTCCGCCATGCTGTACATGGACGGCAGGATGAGCAGGCCCGCCACCAGGTACGCGAGGATGACCGAGGGCCCTGTCTCCGCCGCCGCGATGCCGGGCAGCAGAAAGAACCCGGAGCTGAACATTGCCCCCGTACTGATCGAGTAGACGTCGTAGAGGGTGAGGGTTTTCTGAAGGTCCGAGGAGCCCGAAGCCATATTTGTAGCGGGCAAATCAGAGGAAAATGAGTTGACGTAAAGGACCAAGGCGGGGGGCACGGTTCCCCGCCTCCCCAAAACTTGACGAGTCTCTCCCAAGGGCACCGGTCCGCGCGCCCGCAATTAGGACCCCGTCGGCCGAGCGACCGGTCCAGCCCCTCGCAGACGTTAAAACGCAACCCGTTCGAGCAGGCGGCGCACCGGGCTGGGGCCTTCGGCCTGCTGCGGCCGCACCACGATGGCGGGGCCGCCGAAGGCGCCCGCAATGCGCTGCGGCTCCCGGTTGTCCAGGAGACGGGCCCACCAGGCCGCGTCGCTCTCCACGACGACAAGGTCGGCGGCGGACACGGCCCGCGCCATCGCTGCCGGTGTCGTCGTGCCCACGATGTTCGACTCGACCGGCACCGTGCACAGGCCCATCAGGTCTTCGTGGTAGGTGCGGACGGTGGCGCGTTGGTCCTCGGTCGCGTCGGCGGGGACGGCGTGCCCCAGGACGAGGCTCGCGCCGGCGGCCGCCGCGAGCCCGTTGGCCAGCTCCACCTTTCGGGGATCGAAGGGCCCGTTGTCCGTCACCAGGGCAATGCGGTCGAGCACCGCGAGGGGCGTCGGTTCCACCAGCACGAGGTCGGCGGAGCAGTGGCGCGAGATCCAGTCCAGGTCGCGCTCGTCCAGCCAGGAGCGGTCGGCGGAGAGGGTCCGCTCCAGCACCAGCAGGTCCACCGCGTGGTGCCGGGCGAAGTTGGCCACCGCGTGGCGCACGTCGTGGCTGACGACCTCCCCGTACTCGAACGGCCCGTCCACCGACGCCCCAAAGCGGTCCATCCGGGTCTCGAAGTCCACATCGTCGGGGGACTGCACCTCGGCGGCGGAGTCGAGCGGCAACTGGTCGGGGACCGCGTCGAAGCGCACCACCGTGAGGCCCCCCTCGAAGGCCCCGGTGAGGGCGGCCCCGACCTCCACCAGCGCCGTCTCCCGGTCCGGCCGCAGGTCTTCGGTGGTCCCTACGACCACGCGGTCCGCCCGCTGGCCGGTATCGAGGGCGACCCGGGTGCGCTCGGCGGCCTGCTGCCCCACGCGGCGCCGCAGTTCGTCCCGCACCACGCCCTCCCGCCCCACGCGGCGCCGGGCGTAGGCCCCGTACCAGAGCGCCCCGGCCCCGGTGATCAGAACGGCCCCCACGAGCGGCACCAGGCCCATCTGGCTGAGCAGGGCGAGGCCCCCAAGCACGCCGACCCCCTGCGTCCACGGGTACATCGGGTCCCGGAACGCGGGCTCGTAGTCGTCGAGGTCGCTTTCGCGAAAGGCGACGAGGGCGAGGTTGACGAGAATAAAGACGAGGATCTTGAAGGCACTGCCGAGCTTCGCAATGTCGTCGATCGGGACGAACGCAATCATGGCGAGCACGACGCCGCCCGTGACCGTGATGGCGGTGGTCGGTGTGTCGAACCGGTCGCTCACGTGCTGGAGCGCGTCGGGCACCAGCTTGTCGCGGCTCATGGCGAACGGGTAGCGCGAGGCGGAGAGGAGGCCCGCATTAGCGGTGCTCACGAGGGCCAGGATGGCGGCCGCGACCACCACGAGCACGCCCCACTGAATGAGGGTGCTGCCCGCCACGTCGGCCACCGGCGTCGAGGAGCCGGCAAGGCCCGCCGTGGGCGCCGCCCCTACGATGACGGTGACCACCAGCACGTAGAGCAGCGTCGTGAAGGCGAGCGAGCCGAGGAGGCCCAGCGGAATGTTGCGGTCCGGGTGTTCGATCTCTTCGGCCACGCTCGCCACTTTTGTCACCCCGGCGTACGAGACGTACACGAAGCCCGTGGCCGCCAGTAGCCCCCCGATCCCCTCATCAAAAAAGCCCTCGAAGCGCACCGGGTCCACGTCGCCGAGGCTGCCGCCCACGAACCACACCATGGCCGCCAGCATCACCGCCACCAGGGCCACCTGGATGCGCCCGGTTTGCTTGACGCCCAAGAGGTTCACCACGATCAGCACGCCCGCAATGCCCAGGGCCAGCGCCTGGGGCGGCACGTCGAACAGGAGCACGATGTAAGGCGCCCCACCGACGAGCGCGAGCGCTCCCTTGAACGAGAGGGAGAACCAGGTGCCAATGCCCGCGATGGTCCCGAGGAGGGGGCCCATCCCGCGCTCAATGTAGACGTACGTGCCCCCGGCCTCCGGCATCGCCGTGGCCATCTCCGCCTTGCTCAGGGCCGCCGGCAGCACCAACACCCCGGCCAGGAGGTAGGCCAGCACGACCGCCGGGCCCGCCATCTTCATGGCGAGGGCGGGGAGAATGAAGATGCCGCTGCCCACCATGGCCCCGATGCTGATGGCTAGCACCGAGGGCAGGCCGAGATCGCGCTCCAGTTCCTTGGCCATTGACGCGATGAGATTCCGAAAAGAAGCAGGATGAAGTGATCCGTGGGACGCGAAGGCACATTTCCCCCGAGCGTATTTGGGCCTCGCGCAACGTGTTTACGAACACGGAGGTTCTACGTCCCCGAGGGGGGCTGCTTGCTCCGCGCCGATTGCGCCCGCCGGAACCACTCCATGAACGCATCGCTCGCCGCGTGGGCGAAGCGGATGGGGGTCCCGCCCCGGGCCTCAACCCACTCGGCCTCGTGATCCTCGAAGACGCGCACCAGAATGGGAACGGTGTCGCCGACGTAGTCCAGCAACGACTCGACGGCCTTTGGGTTACGGAGAAGGGACACTACGATGCGGGCCTGCGCCCCCCCGGCCTTCAGCAGAACCGCCCGATCGCTGCCGTCGCCGCGCACACAGCGCACGCCCTGGTCGCGGAGGCGATCCACCACGGTGGGGTCCTCGTCCACCACGACGGCCTCGTATTTGGACTCCCGAAGCAGCCGAAGCAGGGGGCGGGCGCTTCGTCCGCCGCCCACGACGAGCACATGGTTGCTTGGTACCTCGGACAGAACGTCTGACTGACGCGAAGGGTGCCACCGCACGAGCTCCCACACCACCGTCTCGCTCGTGAGCAGCGGGGTGAGCATCATCGTGAAGACCGTAGTCAGGACGATCACCGAAAAAACCTCCCCCCCAATTTGGCCGGCCACGAGGGCCTGCAGGCCCACGACCAGCGAGAGCTCACTCGTCTGGGCGAGCAGGAGGCCACTCTCCAGGGCGGACTGGGCCACAAGCCCGGCCCACGCCCCCACGACGGCGACAATCAGGGGCGTCAGCACCAGCACCGCTCCCGCGAAAAGGGCCGCGTGGCCGAAGAGGACAGGGGCCGGCTGGGGGGCCGCCACCCCGAGCGACGCAAAGAAGAGTGCCGAGAAGAAGTCGTAGAGCGGCTGCATCTCGCTGTGCACGATGCCACTGAAGGGGAACCCTGAAAGCGAGACGCCCGCGAGGAAGGCGGCGGCGAAGAGGGGCACGTCAAGCCACGCCGCCGCCCCCATGAACCCGAACAGCACGCCGAGGACCGCGAGCAGCTGCGTCTCGGCGTCCAGCTCGCGCTTGAGCAGGAGTGGCACCACGCCCTTCATCACGACCCCGACCCCCACGAGGAGAACGATCGTCCCGCCCAGGCTGCCCAGCACGGCCGCCGATCCGTCTGGGAGCCGGACGAGCAGCGGCAAAAGGAGCACGACGATCACGTCCTGCAGGAGCAGTGCGCCGAGCACCGTGCGCCCGTAGGGCTCAAACATCTGCTGACGGCGCTGGAGAAGGCGCACGCCCACGATCGTAGAGCTGGCCGCCAGGGCTAGTCCCAGGTAGAGCGCGTCGGTGAGGGCATAGTCGAGCCCGTACGCAATCCCCAGTGCCGCCGCGGCGAGGCCTGCGAACTGCGCGACGCCGATCACGAACGCCGTTTTCTTGAACGGCCCAACGCGGGTGAGGCTGAGGTCCGTCCCCGCGACGAAAAGCAGGATGGACACGCTCAAAAACAAAACGTCCTCCACGAATCCGGCGTCGCCCACGGCCCCTGTGGCGTTCAGGGCGAGGCCCCCCATGAGCAGGAACGGGATCGCAGGAAGCTGCGTCCAGTGCGACACCCCGTACCCGGCGGCCGCCAGGCCGAGAAGAATGGTAAGCTCCGTCATGACAACACCGCTCTCGATTTGAGCTCATCGAGCAGGCGCCGGGCCCCTTCGTGCTTCGACCGAATCAGGTGGTCCACCCCGAAGGTGCGGAGGCTGTTCTCGCTGGTGCGATCAAACGCGTGGATGCTGCACGGCACGCCGGCCCGCTGGGCGTGGTAGGCCAACAGGTTGTTGGTGCCTTCGATGCTGAGGCTCGAAACAACTAGCTTGGCGTCCTCCCAGTCGGCTGCCTCCCGTGTCGTCTCGTGGACGGCGTTGCCGTGGACGGTGGATACGGAGCGGCGCGCGAGCTTCTCCGGGTCGGTGTCGACCGCGACGACCGTTTCGCCGGCCGCGGTCAGCCGGTCGACGAGGCAGCGGCCGAGTGTGTTCAGGCCCACGACGATGACGTGTCCCTGCAGCCCGTCCGGCGGAGGGGCAGGGGCCTCTTGCCGCGCCCCGAGCCATGCCAGCGGCCGATACGGCTTCACGGCGGCGTAGAGGCGGTCGCTGTAGAGCAACAGAAACGAGGAGAGCGCGAAGGTGACGAGGCCGACCAGCGTGATGACCGACAGGAGCGCCTCGTCGATCAGGCCCGAGGAGAGCGCCAGCGCGCCGAAGATGAGCGAAAACTCACTGATCTGTGCGAGACTGAGGCCCGTCCGGAACGAGGTCTCTTCGCCGTGCCCCAGCCGGGGCAGCACCCCAAAGAAGAGCAGCGGCTTGACCACCATCACGAACGCCGCGAGCGCGAGGGCAAGGGGCCACCGCGCGAGGGCCGCCCCCAGTTCCATCTGCAGGCCGAGCGACACGAAGAAGACGATGATGAAGAAGTTCATCAGCGGGTGCACGCGCTGGCGCAGCTCGTGGCACTGCGGCAGCTGGGCGAGCGCAATCCCGGCCAGGAAGGCCCCCAGCTCGGGCGAGAGGTGCAGCGCCTCGGCCCCCAGCACCACCAGGAAGCACCAGAAGAGGCTCCAGATGAACAGGCCCTCGGTCATCCGGGAAATCCACTGAATGGCCGGCGGCAGCACGTAGCGGGCTGCCGCCGCGATGAGGCCGCCCAGGAGCACCATTCCCACGAAGGCCTGCCCGAGGCCCCGGGCCACGTCGGCCCACGCGAGTTCGCCGGGCCCCGCGAGGCCGGCCACGAACGTGAGCACCATCACCACCACGAGGTCCTGCACCAACAACACGCCCACGGCAATCTGCCCGTACGGCGCGTCGAGGTCGCTCTGCTTTTCGAGCATCTTGACGACCACGACCGTGCTGCTGAACATAATGGCCACGGCCACCACGACGGCCTCGACGACCGGCACCCCGACGAGCCCTGCCAGCAGGCCCCCACCGAGCGCCGTGCCGCCCATTTGCACGCCCCCGGCTACGAAGGCGGTCGTGCCCACCGCTTTAATCTTGTCGAGGCTCAGCTCCAGCCCTACGAGGAAGAGGAGCAGGATGATGCCGAACTCGGCGATAAGCTCGATGGTATGGGTTACCGTCAGCACCCCGAGGGCTGGGCCGAGCAACAGCCCCGCCCCGATGTACGCCACGATGTTGGGCACGCGTGCAGTCCGGGCTACGAGCACGACCCCGAGGGCGGCCAGCAGCATGATGCCCAAGCTTCGGAGCAGCTCGAACTCGACCATGCGAGGGGGGCTGTCGAGGAGGGAGGGACCGGACGGACATCATGCGGGGGGCACAGATCCAGAATAACGGGCGAGCGAAGAAGACACAATCCGGAACCCAGGGAATGGGGCGTTGCCGTCTTCTCGATACAGCCGGAGAGCGCCATGCACGCGGTGGCCCGCGTCATTGTCGGAGCGGGGGCGCCCCAGCCCTGCCCGCGTGGGGAGAAAACGCAGTCCTGTGAACGGGAGGCGGCGGTCCGCCGTCGGCCCTCCACTGTCTCATCGAAAAGCAGCACCGGTGCTCCATTCTCGTGCCCCTGCGCTCACACTCTCTCCCACGCGCCCATTCGCCCACGCTCTCCGCTACCCCCGCCAGTAACTGGGACTCAGGACTACCAGGAACGTCATTACCTCCAGGCGGCCCGCCACCATCAGCAGACACATGAAGACCTTCGTCGGGACCGGCAGGGCCTCGAACCCGCCCATCGGCCCGACGGCGCCGAAGCCCGGGCCGATGTTGCCCAGGACCACCAGCGTGCCGGAGAGGGCTTCGCTGATGGAGAGGTCGATCCCCACGCGGTGGGCGTCCACGGCGATAAAGCCGGTGCCGCCGACCACCAGCAGCAGATAGGTGAGGATCACGATGAGAATGCCCCGCACCACCGGCTCCTTCACGGTGCGGCGCCCCAGCCACATCGGGCGCACGGACGAGGGGTGAATCATTTGAAAGAGCTCGCGCCCAATCACCTTGAAGCCCACGGTCCACCGCATGAGCTTGAGGCCGCCGGACGTGCTGCCCACGCACCCGCTGGCGAACATGAGGAGCAATAGGACCACGAGAACCTCCTCGCTCCACACCGCGAAGTCGGTGCTCGCGTAGCCGGTGGTGGTGAGCAGGGTGGCCGTCTGGAACGTGCCGTGCCGGAGCGTCTCTTCGAGGCCGGCAAACTGCCCGTTGCCCCACAGCATGGCGCTCACCAGGAGGCTTCCGACGGCAAAGACCGAAAGGTACACCCGAAACTCCGTATCGCGGGCAGGGGCCGTCGGGGTAGACACGATCGCCTGCCAGAGCAGCGTAAAGTTCATCGCCGCCACGAACATGAACGGGACGAGGATCCACTGCACCGCAGGGCCGAACGCCTCGATGCTCCGGGCCTGGGGCGAGAAGCCGCCGGAGGGAATGGTGGTAAAGACGTGCGCGAGGGCCTGGTACGGCGTCATGCGGGGGGCGAGCCCGGCGTAGTGCACCCCGAGGAGCAGCACCAGCAGCACCACCGAGCACCCGATGTACAGCAGCCAGAGGCGCCGGGCCGTCTCGGCGATGTGGGGCGTGAGCCGTTCCAGGCGCGGGCCCGGCACCTCCGCATCCAGAAACTGGGCGCCGCCGGCCGACAGGCGCGGCAACACGGCGACCGCCAGTGCGAGGATGCCCATGCCGGCAATCCACTGCGTGAGCTGCCGCCAGAGCATGAGCGCCGCCCCATGCTTCTCGATCGAAATGTCGAGCAGGATCGTCGACCCGGTCGCCGAAAAGCCGCTGAAGCTCTCGAAGATGGCGTTGATGGGCGTCGCGAAGCTGCCGGTGCCGCTCAACAGGTACGGGACGCTCCCGAGAAGCGAGACCAGGACCCAGGTGAGCGTCACGAGCAGGAATCCGTCCTGCACCGTAAGCTCGCTGTCGCCCCCGATCCATTCCGCGAGCGCCCCGGCCCCGAACGAGAGGCCCAGCGGCACGAGGAAGGGCACCACCGAGGTGCCGTGGTAGAGGGCCGTGGCGATCGGCACCGAAAAGACGGCCGAGAACCACTTTAGGACCGGCCCCAGCACACTGCTGACCCGGCGGAGTCGACGAGCTGCAATCATAGTGCCTCCAAGACCTCGTCTGCTTCTTCCGCGTCGACGAACAGGACGAGGTGGTCCTGAGGCTCCAGGACCGTTTTGCCCCGGGGAATGAGCACCTCCCCGTTCCGGGTCACCGCTCCCACGACGAAGTTGTACGGCACCGCTTCGACGCCCTCTTCAATCGGGCGTCCCACGAGGGGACTCTCCGCCGTGAGGGCCACCTCGACGACCTCCCCGCGGTCGCCCTCGACGAAGGTGATTTTCTCGATGCCCCGCACACGGGTGTGTCGGAGAATCTCCTCGATGACCTCTCGGCGGGGATTGACCGTCGTCTCGATGCCACTGCTCGTAAAGACCGACTCGTAGACGTCGCGGTGCACCACCGACAGCACCCGCTCGGCGCCGAGGTTCAGGCTCAACGTCGACGTGAGGAGGTTTCGCTCGTCGGGCGTGAGGGCCGAGACGACGAGATCGGCGTCCGCCACCCCTTCCCGGCGCAGGAATTTCGGGTCCGTCGCGTCGTTCTGTAGGACCAGCGTGTCCGGCAGCTCCTGAGCAAGGGCCTGGGCCCGGTCGGGGTCCTTCTCCACGAGGCGGGGCTGGAGGCCGCGTTGTTCGAGCATCCGGGCCGTCTGGAAGCCGATCTCGCCCCCGCCCAGGATCATGATTTGACGGGCCTGCCCTACGCGATCCTTGGGCGTGAGCGTGCCCGCAAAGTGCTCCACCTGGCTCGGCCGCCCGATCACCAGCAGCCGAATGTTGGGCCGGAGGCAGGTCGTCCCGCGGACAATCTCCATGTGCTCGTCGTCGAACACCGCCACGAGGTTCACACCGTCGCCCAGCCGCAATTCCTGAACGGTCTTTCCGGCGACCGGGCTCTCCTCGGGAACGGTAAATCCGGCCATGACGACCTGTCCCTGTCCGAAGTGCTCGACGTTGCGGGCGGTGGGGAGCCCCACGACCTCCACGATGTTGCGGGCCGTGAGGTGGTCGGCCCCCACCATGTAGTCGACGTTGAAGGCCTCGCGGAGCTGGGACCAGGTGGCGAGGTATTCCGTCTCGGTGACGCGGGCGATGGTGAAGGCGCCGTCGTTCAGGGCCCGCGCCGTGCTGCAGATCAGGATGTTGCTGCGGTCGTCGCTCGTGCTGCCGACCACGAGGTCGGCGTCCCGCACGTCCGCCGATTTCAGCACGTCGACCCGGGCCCCGTTGCCCTCGTAGGTGAGCACGTCGGTCTCGGCCCGGATCATTTCGAGGCGGTCGGGGTCCTTGTCGACCGCAATCACCTCGTGCTCCCCGGCCAGCGCGTGGGCCACGCTGCTGCCGACCTGTCCGACGCCGATGACGACGACCTTCATGAAACGAGGAGGGGGTCTTCGTGAGAGCTGTTCGAAGCCGGGACACTACGCGGAGCAGTGGGGTAGGACGCAGGGCGCCCGCGATCCGTTTCCGACTGGGCCGTGCGACGGCAGAGGGGCCTGCCGGAGGGGGCGATCGCTCCCGTCCAGGGTGTGTCCCCCGTGGGAACCGGCTGAGATTTTCTCCCAGGAGAGGATAGAGGCGTAGAAAAAGAAAAGCAAAGAACCGGGATGGTGTATGCTGCATCGCTCCCGGTGGGATTCCGAACTCTCACAATTGGGGAATGTTGTTCGATCTGGCAGTACAGACCGAATCGTCAAAGTCGGGTTCGCCTGTGAGCACGTCTTCTCAACAGCCTCCGCCTGGACGAAGAGGAGTCCTGTGGCGTCTCTGGTCGTGGTGGCGGTCGCTGAGTCCGCCGCAGCTGTTCGTGGGGGCCTTCCTTACGCTGATTCTTGCGGGGACGGTCGGGTTCATGACCCTGCCAGGCCTCTACGCCGGGCCGCCGCTGAACTGGGTCGACGCCCTCTTCACCGCCACGAGCGCGGTCTGTGTGACCGGGCTCATCGTGGTCGACACCGCCACGTACTTCACGACGTGGGGCCAGGCCTACGTCCTGTTGCTCATTCAACTTGGCGGGCTGGGCATCATCTCGTTCACGTCCGTCATCCTGGCGGCCCTCGGGCAGCGCCTGTCCCTGCGACACGAGCAGCTGGCCGGGAGCGGAACGAGCCTCGTGGACGACATCGACTACCGGGCGCTCACCTGGGCGATCCTTCGATTCACGTTCGTCGCCGAGCTGATCGGGGGCGTTCTGCTCTACGCCGCCTGGGTGCCCCGCTTCGGGTGGGGGGGCGCGGCGTGGCACGCCGTCTTCCACACGGTAAGCGCATTCTGCAACGCCGGGTTTTCGACGTTCACGACGTCGCTGGAGGGCTTTCAGGCCAACCTGCCGCTCCTGATGGTCGTGATGGGGCTCATTGTGGTGGGCGGGCTCGGCTTCCTGACCCTGGAGGAGCTAAATGTGTGGCGGCGAAAGCGCCGGGCCGAAGGGCGCTTTCGGCTGTCGGTGCACTCCCAGATCGTGCTGGGCACCACGGCCTTCTTGATCGTGGCCGGCTGGGTGGCCTTTACGGCGTTCGAGTGGCACAACACGCTGGCGGGGATGTCCGTCGGGGAGCGCCTCGTCAATGGCCTCTTCGCCAGCATCACCCCGCGCACCGCCGGGTTCAACACCATCGACTACGCGCAGGTGGAAACGGAGACGAACTTTCTCACGATCGTCTTTATGATGATTGGCGGCTCGCCCGGCTCCACGGCCGGGGGCATCAAGACGACCACTTTTGCGCTGCTCGGGCTCCTGGCCTGGTCGCGCCTGCAGGGGAGGCCCACCACGAGCATTTCCAGTCGTACCATTCCGGAATCCACCCTCCAGAAGGCCATGAGCCTCTTCATCGGGGCCTTCGGGATCGTGACGGTCGCCATCTTCGTCTTCAGTGTGACCGAGTTTGGGGACGGCGTGGCGGCCGGCGCTGCGCCCTTCCTCAGCTACATGTTTGAGGCGTTCAGTGCCTTCAACACGGTGGGGCTCTCGATGAGCGCGACGGGCACGTTGACCACGCCGGGGCGCCTGTGCACCGTCGTCCTCATGTTCATTGGCCGTGTGGGCACGCTTACCTTCGTGGCGGCGATGGCCCGCGAGCCGAAGCGCATCAAAGGCGGCTTCCGGTACGCCTACGAAGACGTGTCGATCGGGTAGAAGGCGTGGGAGTGAGAGGGGAAAGGGAGGAGTGGATGGAAGAAGGGAGAGACGAATTAATGCGTGAGGCGTGAAACGTGAGAGTACATGGAAATGTCGGTAGCGGGTCGATGTTAAGTGATGGCTTCGTTGTACCACTCCACGAACAGTTTTGTCGTCAGATGGAGCATTCGTTCTGACTGGGAGGCCGCTCGCGTCCGACGGACGTACCGTGCCAGCTTTTGCCGCAGTCGCCCAAAAAACCGTTCCACATGTGCCAACTCGCCACTGGACTTTCCGACCTGCCGATGGCTGGAATCGTCTTCAAAAACTGGGCGATAGGACTTCCAGAAGTCGCTGAAACTTCGGCCTTTCCGGTAGCCCTCCGGAATCCGGCTCCAGAGCCGTGCGCAGGTTTTTGCCGAGCGGTCTCCGATCACAAATGCTACGACCTGTCGAGTTCGACGGCATAGAGCGACCCAGAGCCACCGTTTGTTCGACCGTTTTCGGACGTATGTCCAGCATTCGTCGAGTTCAAGGGTGTCGTTGTCCCTGGCTGGCCGGAGGCCCTCAGCTACTGAGTCGGCTTCGTGTCCCTTTTTTCAAGCCACCGGTTCAGAGTATTGCGACTGATCCCAAAAATGCGACTGATTGCTCGTTTTGACCCGCGTTCACGGTAAGCCCGGAGAATCTTCTCTTTCTCCTCCTCGGAATAGCCCCGCGGCTCCGGATCGAGCACCTTATGGGCCCCACAATCCTTGCAGTGGTATTGCTGAGAGCCGCTCGCGCTGTGGCCGTTTTTGATAATGTTCGAGGAGCCGCACTCCCTACACTCATGGGTCTCTTTGATCATCGGACTGGATGGACTGGTGAGCCAAGAGCGACATCATTAAAACAGAGAGCTCCACTACGTGTTGAGCCGCTACCGAAATGTCTTGGGCCTGCCGTCCTGCCACAGCTCAACGGCAGGCCGGGCGGAATGGGGGAGCACCGACCGTCCAGTCCCGTGTCCCGCGTCGGGCATCACCTCGCACGCATCATCCATTCGTCCGGCTCGTAGCAACAACATTACGGCCCGTTCGCCCCTACTCGGATCTGCTTCAACACCGACTTCTACACCCTATGCATCGGTTCGTCATCGTAGGCCTTGGCAACTTCGGGGCCAGTGTTGCGGAGGCGCTGTACAGCCACGGCCACGATGTCATCGCCGTGGACGTCGACGAGCAGGCCGTCGACGACATCGCGCCGCACTGCTCCCGCGCGGCGGTGGGGGACGGGCGGGAGGCCGCCACGCTGGAGGAAATTGGCGCGGAGGCGGCGGATGCCGCCGTCGTGAGCACCGGCGACGACATCACGGCGAGCATCCTGGCTACGATGGCGCTGCAGGATCTGGGGGTGGACGTTGTCTACGTGAAGGTCATTTCGGACAACCACGCCCGCATCATGCGGCAGCTCGGCGCAACCGAGGCGGTCTTCCCGGAGCGCGACTCGGCCTTCAACCTGGCCAGCCGCATTTCGGAAAAGGGGGTCGTCAATTACGTGCGGATGGGCCGCAACCTCAGTGTGCAGGAGCTGGTGGTGCCGGAGGAGTGGCGGGGCCACACGCTCCGCGAACTCGACGTGCGGGCCGAGTACGGCGTATCGGTCGTGGGCATCCACGAGACGACGATCGACGACATGATCGTACCCCCCAATCCGGACGATACACTTCGGCACACCGACACCCTAATTCTGGCGGGGACGGACGAGGCGATTGAAAAGGTCGCCGACCTGGCCAGCGCCACGGCGGAGGAGGCGGAGTAGCCGAGAGGGCCGACCTTCTGTGGTCGCAGAGACGGTGTGGGCCGGGCCGGATACGGGCTCGTGGAGCGATCGGCCCCGTACGGATTCGGGTCGTGATCGAGAACGGTTGCTCGTCTCCACCACGCTAGGCTTTTTCACTGCTCACATCCGTCCGGCTGGGGGCGCGCCGCCGGGGATGAGGCCAACCCGACCAGACCATGAATGACTGGCAGCGACGTGTTGCGGCGGCGACGGGAGTCGTGGCGATGACGCTCCTAACGTACGCCTTCGTGTACCAGTGGGGCATGGCGGTGTACGAGGATCAGTCGGTGATGTATATCCAGGCACTGCAGGTGGTGATCGAGGCAATCACGACGGCGGGGTTTGGGAGCCACGCCCCCTGGTCGAGCCCACAGATGAACGCGATGGTGCTCTTCATGAACCTGACGGGGGTGCTGTTTGTCTTTCTCGCCATCCCGCTGTTTGCCGTGCCGGTGCTGCAAGATGCCTTCGAGCACCGCCCGCCGGAGACGTTTTCCGGGTCGGATCACGTCGTGCTTGCGCCCCACACGCCCCGCATTGAGGCGCTGATCGATGAGCTCGAGGCACAGGGCCGGGAGTACATCCTCCTTGAGCCGCGTCGCGAGCGGGCCCGGACGCTTCACGTCGACGGGTACCCGGTCGTGCACGGGGATCCGGAGTCGGTATCGGCGCTCGAGGGCGTTGACCTCCAGGCCGCCTCGGCGCTGGTGGTCGACGGGCGGGACGAGGTGGACACGAGCGTGATTCTTTCCGCGCGCGAAATCAGCGACGAGGTTCAGACCGTGGCCGTCATCGAAGACGAGGCGCTCGAACCCTACCACCGGATGGCGGGAACCGACCGTGTGCTCTCCCCGCGTCAGCTGCTGGGCAAGGGGCTGGCCGGGGAGATCCCGTTCCTGCTCCGCATGGCGGAGGATACGACGATCGGCATCGGCGAGGACCTGGAGGTTGCCGAGCTCGACATTGAGCCGGGAAGCCCGCTCTGCGACCAGACGATCGGCGAGCTCCGGCTGCGCGAGCGCTTCGGAATTGATGTGATTGGCGCCTGGTTCGACGGCGCGTTCGAGAGCCCCGTCGGCCCGAGTACCACCGTCAGTTGCCGGGCGCGCCTCCTCGTATCCGGGGGCCCCGACCGCATCCAGGCGTTGCGGCGCGAAGACAGCTCGACGCTTCAGCTGCGGAAGCGGCAGCGTGTCATCGTCGTCGGGTACGGACAGTCCGGCCAGGCGGCGGTCGACGTGCTGGCCGACACGGAGGCCCGGGTGACGATCGTCGACGCGAAGGATCGCCCGGACGTAGATGTCGTGGGCGACGCCCGGGATCCCGGGGTGTACAAAGAGGCCGATGCCGGAACGGCCGACGCCATCATGATCGATCTCGACGACGACACGACCACCCTGTTCGCCACACTCATCGCGCGGGACGCCAATCCCGCTGCGCACATCGTTGCCCGCGCGAACGCAGAGGAAAACGTGCGGAAGATCTACCGGGCCGGCGCGGACTATGTGCAGTCCCTCGCGTCCATCAGCGGGCGGATGATGGCCGCGACCGTCCTGGAGCGGGAAGAGGTCCTCTCGTTCCGGACGAAGATTGACGTGGTGCGCCTCCCGGCGGGCCGCCTGGCCGGGCGCACGCTCGCCGGAGAAGATGTGCGGGCCCGCACGGGCTGTACCGTCGTCGCGACGGTGCGCGACGGGGACGTGATCACGTCGCTCGATCCCGAGGCGTTCGTGGTTGAGGCGGACGACGAGCTCGTCGTCGTGGGCACGGACGAGGGGGTGCAGCGCTTCGAAGAGCGCTTTCTCCAGTAGCGAGGACCGTTCGCGTCCCGCCGAGGGAGCCTGTCCGACCGAACACATCTTTTTGCCGGGCAGGACGGGGGCGGGGGGCGACGAGGCATACAGGAGCCCCGACCGGGTCCCTCGGAAGGGCCTCCGTCGGCCCGGCGGGACTCACAAGTCTGCGTCGGAGCGGTGCCTGCTCGTATCCGCAGGGATGCGCTCTTCACGCAGCACGCGGGCGGCAGACCGGAACGAGATGCCCTGTGTGTTGGCGCCGGTGATCATGAGCGTCTCCACAACGGGCGGCGCGACCGGCTGCTTCGCGTGCCACCGCACGATGAAGTTGGCCCCCACGCCGCCCCGGATGTCGTCCGTGTCCACCACGACGTACGTGGAGGCGAGCGGCTTCAGGGTGCGGGGCGTGTCGAGGTAGGCACGCACGTACTCGCCGCTGCTGTCGTAGTAGTCGATGGTTGACAAGACGAGAGGGCGATCCGGGCTCGTGTTGCGGATGCTAAGGGTCGTCGCCAGGTTCATGGACCGCTGGGCATCCCGGACGTAAATGTGAGAGTAGGCGGGCACGTAGAGCGTCTGGCTCCGGACGCGCGTCGTCGGTGCTCCCCGGTTGCTGGGGGACGAGGAGGGGGCCGTCGGCAGACTGTCGAGGTGGGAGGCAGGCGGCTCGATATTCGCATCCCGGTCGGAGGGCCCACACGCGCAAAGCGCCCCGACCAGAACGAGGACCAGTGGAAGTGTCAGCCGACGAGGCGGAGACGGAAACCGCATGAGAAGAACCTCTTGTCTTCCTGGGAATTCCTCCAAGGCGCCGGCCGGTGCGGAGCTGCGTTTCAGGGAGGCCCTCGGAGGCCTGATTGAGGTCGTCATCGGGACTCTCCTTTCAGCACTCACGCGCCGGATTGATCCGAAGAATCGTTGTTGTCGTCCGCCTCGCTCCCCGATACGTTGTAGATCATCGCCAAACGGGCCCGGCTCTCGCCCCCAATGGCCGCCGGAATGACGACTCCGTTACGGACATGCGGCGTACGCCCCAAACCGCCCGGCCCCTCCCGCTGTTGGGGATTTGCATTTCATGTTGAAAGAAAGCTCCAATCATGGCTCAGTCAGGGGACCGATCTCCAACGGCACGCCTGGGGCTTCTCGACGCCACGATGGTGGGGATGGGGGCCATGATTGGGGCGGGCATCTTCGTTCTTACGGGACTGGCCGCGGAGATTGCGGGGCCGGCGGCCATCCTGGTCTTTGCACTCAACGGGGTGGTGACGGTCCTCACGGGCATCTCGTACGCGGAGCTCGCGAGTGCCATTCCGAAGAGCGGCGGCGGGTACGTGTTTGTCCGAGAGGTCTTTTCGGGGCCGACCTCGTTTCTCATGGGGTGGATGCTCTCGTTTGCCTACATGATTGCGGGGGCGCTCTACGCGCTCGGGTTTTCCTCCAACTTCGTCGAGTTCGTCCACCTGTACTGGGCGGGGCTGCCCACGGGGCCCGTGTGGCACATTCTGTACGCCCTGACGGTGGTCGGCCTCTTTGCCCTGCTCAACGCCGTCTCCACGGAAGCCAGCGGCGGGGCGGAGACCGTCGTCACCATCATCAAGATCATCATCCTGCTCGTCTTCGCCGGGTTTGGCGCCTTTGCCGTGGAGGGGAGCAACTTCGAGCCGTTCTTCGCGAAGGACGACTCCTCGGTCGCAATATTGAAGGCGATGGGCCTCACGTTCATCGCCTTCGAGGGGTACGACCTCATCGCCACCGTCACCGAAGAGGTCGAAAACCCCCGGGAGAACATCCCGAAGGCGATCTTTATCAGCCTCGTTGCCACGGTGGCCATTTATCTGATCGTCGTATGGGTGGCCATCGGCACGCTCGGGGCCGAAGAGCTCGGGCGGGCCGGCGAAACGGGCATCGCGGAGGCCGCGACGAGCTTCATGCCGACGATTCCGCTGCTGGGGGAGGGCGCCGCGCTCATCGTCTTCGGTGCCGTCTTTTCGACGGTGAGTGCCCTCAACGCCGTCGTCATCGCGTCCAGCCGGGTCGTGTTCGCGATGGGGCGGGAGGATCAACTTCCGAATCCCCTCGGCCAGATCAGTGCGCGGTTTGGCACCCCCCTCGCGGCCGTCGTCGTGAGCGCCGCCGTGATGCTCGGAAGCGTGGTCTTCCTGCCCATCGAGCAGGTGGGGCGCGTGTCGAGCCTCTTCTTCCTCGTCTCGTTCGTGGTGGTCAACTGGAGCGTCATCCGCCTGCGCAACCGGCGCCCCAACATGCGCCGCCCCTTCGAGATGCCGTTCTACCCGGCCATCCCCATCCTCGCCATCGTGTTAAACCTCGTGCTCGCCTACTTCCTGCTCCGCGACGACCCGTACACGCTGGTGCTGGGGGTGGGGTGGATCGCAATCGGCGGTCTCGTGTACGCGGCACTGCAGTGGCGCCGGACGGAAACGGAGGCGGCCGGGGCGTAATCCCTCTCTCATCGATTCCTGCTCCCCCATGAGCGTATCCGGAAAAGACCTTCGCATCATTATCGCCGGCGGCGGCGAGGTTGGCTTTCGCACGGCCGAATTTCTCGACGAGCGCGGGCACGATGTCGTCGTCATCGAACGCGACCCCGACCGGTGTCAGGAAATTGCCGACGAGTACGTGGCGACCATCATCGAGGGCGACGCGACCCTGCCCGAGATCTTCCAGCAGGCCGGGCCGGAACAGGCCGACGTTCTGGCGGCGATGTCGGACCATCCGCTGACCAACCTCGCCGTGTGCATGATCGGCCAACGGATGAACCCGGACCTCCACACCGTGATGCGGACCGATGCCGAGACGGGCAACGCCCACGCCGAGCTCGTCGACGCGGTGATCTATCCGCGGCGGGCCAGTGCGCTGCTGGCGGTCAACGCCATTTTGTCCGGGGATGTGCGCTCGCTGGAGCACGCCATGGGGGTGCTCGACATCGCGGAGGTGCGCATCGGGGAGGACGCGCCGGTGGTGGGCAAAGTGCTGGACGAGATCAGCCTCCCGGAAGGCAGTCTCGTGGTGAGCGACGTGGAGGGGGCGCGCGTGGCCCGGGCCGACACGGTGATGAAGGCCGGCCAACGCTACATCGTGGCCGCCGAGCCGGACGTCATCGAGGAGGTGATGCGGCTGCTGCGAGGATAGCGGCCCGCCCCCAATCGTCCTGTGACAAGGGGCCCGGTCCGCACGTCCCTCGGGGTGGAACGGTCAACGGGACGCGCCTTGTTCTCTCTTCACATCAGTCTGCCTGGGTGGCCCGCTCGGCCATTTCGGCCGCCTCCTCCCCGTGGCGTACCACGATGATCGGCACGTTAACGGCCTCTACGATCTGTTCCGGCATCGTGCCGAAGAGCACCTCTCGGACCGAGGGCTGGGTCTCGCCCAGCACCACGAGGTCGTGCTCGCCGGCCCACTCCACGATGGTGTCGGCCGGGCTGTCGGCGGCCACGGAATTGAGTTCCAGCAGGCCCGCTTCGATGCCGGCGCTCCGCATCCTCTCCGCGGCGGGCTCCAGCACGTCCTCGCGCGAGGCGGCGGTCGTTTCGTCTCCTTCGAGAATGTGGAGGAGAGTCACCCGGGCGGTGCCGTCCTGGCAGAGGTCGGCGACGAAGGGGGCGATCTCCCGCACGTTCTGGATCCCGCGCAGCGGCACGAGGACGCGGCGCAACTGCTCCACCGGGCCGGGAATCAGCACGGCGTCGCAGGACTCCTCCACGCTCACCCGACTGATGGTGTCCAGCTCGTCGCCCGTAAACACGAGGCGCGTGGTGACCTCCGCCCCGGCCTCTTCGAACCGCCGCGCCGCCGCGCCGAGCGTGTCCTCGGCCTCGGCGCCGAACTGGTCCCGCGCCTGGGCCGGGCTCGTCTGCTCCGGCACCGAAAACCACCCGAGGAGGACCACGCGCAGGGGCGACAGTGCGTCGATGAGTGCCGGCGACAACGACTCCGGTTCGGGCAGTTCCACGTCCACGAGAATGGAGGACGGCGGCGTAATCGAGCTCATGACGACGAGATCTCAGAAATGGTGACGGCACGCGCGTAGAGGAGGTACCATCCTGCCGTGGCGAGCAGGATCCCGCCCCCGATTGCAATCGACAGCGGGTTCATGAAGGCCACGAGCCCGAAGCTCGTGAGGGCGCCGAGGACGGGCACGACCGGATATCCGGGGCACCGAAAGGAGGGCTGGTACCCACTGGGGGGCGACTGCCGAAGGACGAGGAGGGCCACGCAGATGAGGCCGTACATGAAGAGGTGCAGCAGCGAGGCGACCTCGGCCAGCACCTCCACGCGCCCGAAGAGGATGAGGGCCACGATGATTCCGCCGGTCAGGAGCAGCGCCACGTGCGGCGTGCGGTACCGCCGGTTGATGCGCTCGACCTGGCTCGGCACGAGCTCATCCCGGCTCAGGGCGTAGATGGAGCGGGAGGCGCTCAGGATGGAGGCGTTGGCGCTCGACAGCGTGGCGAGCAGCCCGCCGCCCAGGAGGGCCGCGGCGCCGAACGTCCCGGCGATGCTGCGCCCCACGTTCACGGCGGCCGTTTCCCCCATCTCGGCGAGGGACTCGCTGCCTAGCAGGCTGGTGCTGATAAAGATCGTGAGCACGTAGAGCGTCCCCACGAGCAGCACGCTTCCAATCATCGACCGGGGCAGGTTTCGGCTCGGGGCCTTGATCTCCCCCGCCACGGTGGCAATCTGCACGAAGCCGAGGTAGGAGGTAAACACCAGCGCCGCGGTGGTCAAGACGGGCATGGTGCCGTACGGGAAGAATGCCTCCGGCGTCTGCTGCCGCCCGAAGACGCCGAGCGCATCCAGCCCGCCGTGGCCGAGGAAGCCCGCGAGGATGGCGAGCAGGCTGCCCACGATCCAGTTCTGCAGGTCGCCCGTGTTCTCCGTCCCCGTGACGCTGACGCCCGTCAGGAGAATGCCCATGCCGAAGGCCAGGCCCACCACGGGAAGGGGGAGGGTGACGCCCAACTCGCGGGCCAGGTCGGACAGGTAGTGCCCGAAGCCGATCAGGTAGAACGCCGAGGCGAAGATCAGGCCCAGCCACTGCCCGACGCCGACCATGCAGCCGAGGAGGGTGCCGAGGGCGCGGGAGACGAAAAAGTATCCCCCACCGCTCTCGGGCATGGCCGTAGCGAGTTCGGACGTGGGCAGGGCCACCAGCAGGGCGATGACGGCCCCGATGGCGAAGGAGAGCATGGCCGCCGGCCCGGCCCTGCCTGCCGCGAGCCCCGGAAACACGAAGATGCCGGCCCCGACCATGGTCCCGGTGCCGATGGCCAGGGCGGGGACCAGCCCGAGCGTACGCTCCAGTTCCTCCTGGTTCGCAGAAGACTCCGGCATACGATTCGTGGTGGTTGTTATCAGGAGGGATATCGACCGACGATCCGGTGCATAGCGTCCAGCCGGTTCCCGGCATCGTCAGGCCAGCACGTCCCGGAACGAAATTTCTTCGGCGGCCAGCACGAACACGGTTGGCGGCAGGCCTGCGGTGCGTTCGTGCAGGCGGGTGTAGTACGTCACGTAATCGCCCTCCTCGTCCGGCGTCGCCATGCCCAGAAAGACAATGTCGGCGTCGGCGGAGGCGTCGTGCACGATCTCGTCGAAGATGCGCCCGTCGGCCTCAATCACGTTGAGCGCAGCGCCCGTCCGCAGCTGGTCCAGAATGGGGCCAACCGTTTGGCGCTGCTCTTCGGCCTCCTCGTCGTCGTCGGCCACGACGTTGACCCGCACCTGTGCGTTCTGCCACTCCAGGTTCGTCTGCAACAGGTAGGCAAGGATTTTCATGAGGCCGCCATTGCCCTTGAGCCCGCTCCACCACACGTCGATCCGTTCCCGATTCCCAAAGCCCTGATTGCCCCCGCGGAGGACCGCGACGTTGCGCCGGGCCGCGTACAAGTGTTTGATGAGGGTGCAGAACTGCTCGTGGTGGGTCGGGTCCTCGGTGTGCCCGAGCATGATGGTGTTGGGCTTGAGCACCCCGAGCCCGTAGTCCTCAATGAGCCGCTCGCCGCCCGCGAACGGATCCTCCGCCGTCGTGGTGCGGACGAGGCTCTGCACGCCCCGGCTTCCGAGGTACTCACGGAGGGTGGCTTCCGCCTCCCGCTGCGCCTCGAAGTCCGACGCCTCGCTCGGGCGAAGCACCGTGCCCACCGTCATGAGCGCCTGGTTGTGCGTGAGGGCGCTCGCCAGCTCGATAACGGGCCAGCGCCGCCGGGGCGCGCCCGAGAGCACGAGGATGTGCGGCCGCCAGTTCTTCGGGTCCGGGTCGGCGTTGAGGTGCAACAACCCCGCTCGGGTCAGGCTCATCCAGAGGCCCTGCCGCACGTCGCCCCACGTTGCGCGCAGGCTGCGGCGCTGGAGCCAGGCGAAGACGGCAAACACGAACACGATGGCAATGAGCGTCGCCCACCAGTTGATGAGAAACATGACCGCCGTACATCCCGCCGCGCCCAGCAGCGAGAGCGACCAGTGCACCTTGAACTCGGGCCGGAAGGAGGGACTGTCTAGGAAGGTCTCCACCCCGGCGGCGACGTTGAGCACCGCGTACGTCGTGAGGAAGAACATCGTGAGGACCGGGGCAATGGCGTTGAGGTTGCCCATCATGACGGCGCCCAGGGCGAGCCCCAGCGTGAGGACCGTACCGCCCCGCGGGATGTTCTCCTCGCCGGCCCCCTTCCCCAGCCACTTCAGAGACTGGGGAAGGACGCCGTCGAGCGCCAGCGCCTGCAGCACGCGCGGGGCGCCGAGGATTGACCCGATGGCGCTGGAGAGCGTGGCGCCCCAGACGCCCAGCAAGATGGCGTCGCCCCACCACGCCATCCGCCGCATGATGAGCGTGTCTTCGATCAGGGTCGCGGAGTTGGCCCACAGGCCCAGCAGAAGGGGCAGCGTCATGTAGACGAGGTACCCCACCCCCACGGCCCCGAAGGTGCCCCACGGAATGGCCTTATTGGGGTTTTCGAGGTCGCCGGACAGGTTGACGCCCGCCATGATGCCGGTCACCGCCGGAAAGAAGACGGCGAACACCTCCCAGAAGCCCGCGGCCTGATTGGCGTCTACGGCCCCCCACATCCGAATGTCGGATTGCTCCACCGGGCTCCCCGCCACCAGCGACACCAGCGAGACCACAATGGCCGCGAGAATGAAGTACTGCGCCTTGATGGCGATATTCGGAGACCCGAGGGCGAGCACCGCCACGAGAATCGTGATGATGAGGCCCACGATTTGAATCCCAGAGAGGCCCAGCACGCTCAGTGTGCTGAGCGTCGGAAACGCGTTGATGACGCTTTCGGCAAACCCAACCGTGTAGAGGGCCACGGAGAGCCCCTGTGCGATGTAGAGCGGGATGCCCACGGCCCCGCCGATCTCGATCCCAAGCGACCGGCTGATCATGTAGTACGCCCCCCCGACGCGTACCCGCTGGTCCGTGGCGATGGCTGCGATCGAGAGCGCCGTGAGGAAGGTAATGCCCGTCGAGATGGTGACGATGAGCAGCGTCCCCAGCAATCCGGCATTGCCGACCACCCACCCGAACCGCAGGTACATGATGACGCCGAGGATCGTCAGGATCGACGGCGTAAACACGCCGCCGAACGTTCCGAGGCCGCCGGGCTTTCCCGACGCCACGACCTCCTCCTGGTCGGCCTCGGCGGAGCGTTGGAGTGAATCGAGGTCGGGTTTCATTGCCGGGAGCGAGTGGTTCGAAAGAATGAGTGTCGGTTCCCTTCACGCGAGCGTACTCCGCACGCCTCCGCGCTACTCTTCCGGAGACGTGGTCAGCCCGACCGTTTCTTTGAGGCGCTTCACGCCCTCCACGGCCCGCACCGAAAGGGTGTTCGGCACGTAGCGGCGCACCATCAGGACCGAGCAGTCGGCCCGGTCGGCCACCACGTCCGGGATGGAGCCGAAGAGCACCTGGCGCAGGCTCCACTCGCGCGAGGCGCCGATAATGGCGAAGTCGTAGTCCGCCTCGGTGAGCGTGGCGTCGATGCCGCCGGTGACGCTGTCGGACTGTCGGACGAGATACTCCACACGGTCGGTGTCGACGAGGCCCTGGACCGTGTCGTCGAGCGCTGCCTTCTCGTCCTCGACGTCCACGTCCTCGCGCACCACCCGAAGCAGATGCACCGTGGCGTCGGTAATGCGGGCGACGCGGACGGCAATTTCGAGACCGAGCTGCGCGTGCAGGCCGCCGCCCCAGGGCAGGAGAATCTGGTCGACGGAGTCAAACCCACGGTCCTTGAGCACGCCGAGATCCGCCGGCAGATCCGAGACGATGCGCTGGATGGGACTGTTGTAGATGCGGCCCACGTTGAAGCCGCCCTGCCAGCCCATCAGCAGCATGTCGGACGTCTGGGCCTGCGTCTCGTCGATCAGGCCGCCGAACACGTCGTGGGCGACGTCGATGACGGACTCGATGTCGGTCGCCTCAAGAGGAGTGTGGTCCAGGTCGTTTGTTGAGGGGCGAGCTGCTGCCTCCTGGGGCAAGTCGGCAATGGCGCGCTCCAGGGAGGGCCGCTCCGTAAACTGCGCGCGGGCGGACCGGAGTGGGGTTTGCAGGGGCACGTCCACGAGGTGGATGCCGGCCACGTGGCCGCCCTCGGTCCGCCCCGTGGCGATGTACCGGCCCAGTTGCAGGAGGTCGTGCTCGTGCTCGGGGTTGGCCAGCGCCACCGACACGCGACGTGGCCCGTCGGCGTCGACGGCCCGCTCAGCCGCCGACAGCACCTCCGGCACCTGCACGGCGAACTCGGGCGCCGGGGCCGCGAGGGCACTCCAGCCCTGCGCCGCCCACTGCTCGCGAAATTCGGGGACCGCGTGCTCAATCTCGACGCGGCTCCGGCCCCAGACGTAGTACCAGCCCAGGCTCGCGAGGATGAGTACGACGATGGCGATCTGGGCGAAGGGGCCCGAGTACAGAATGATCCCGATACACGCGAGAGCGGCCAATCCTTGTACAAACGGAAAGCCGGGCGTGCGGTAGGAGGGCTCGTACCAATCCGGCTGCGCCACGCGCAGGGCCACGCACCCCACGTTCAGCGCCGCATAGCTGTAGAGCTGCAGCACGCTGGCAATCTTGGCGAGCTGCTCCAGGCTTTCGATGAACAGGAATGCCAGGGCCAATACGCCCGTCAGCAGGATGGCGCGGTGGGGCGTCAGGAGCGTCTCGTGGATGGCGCTCAGCCAGTTGGGCACCATGCGGTCGCGCGCCATCGCCAGGTTGATGCGGGAGGAGGCCATAATGCTCGCGTTGGCCGACGACACGGTGGCCAGCAGCCCGGCAAAGATGATGGCGCCCGCCCCAATCGGGCCCGCCAGGGTCCGGGCCGCCTGCGTGAGCGGATCCCGCACCTCGCCGATCGTCTCCTGCTCGAAGATGCCGCCGATCACGAGCAGGATCACGACGTAGAGCAGCGTCACGAGGGCGACCGAGCCGATGAGCGTGCGCGGCAGATTCTTGGCGGGGTTCTTAATCTCCTCCGCCACCGCCGCAATTTTCACGAATCCGAGGAAGGAGACGAACACGAGGGCCGTCGTGGACGCCACCGGGGCGCCGCCGAAAGGAAAGAACGGCGTGAAGTTGCTCCATTCGATGTAGAAGGCGCCGATGCCACAGAACGCCCCCAGGATGCCCATCAGGGTGAGGACCACGATCACCTGCATCTGACCCGACTCCTTGGCCCCATACACATTGATGGCCGTAAGCAGAAGCCCTCCTGCGAACGCGCCCCAGAACGGCGTGAGGGGCAGGAACTGCGACAGGTACTCCCCGAGCCCGAAGAGGTAGAACGAGATGGCGAACGTGAGGCTCAGCCAGATCCCGACGCCCGAGATGGCCCCGAGCGCCGGGCCGAGCGAGCGGGAGACAAAGAAGTAGTCGCCGCCCGATGTCGGCATGCCCGTGGCCAGCTCGGCCGCACTGGCGGCCGTGATCATGCAGACGATGCCCGCCGCGAGGTAGGAGAAGATGGCGGCCGGCCCGGTGAGCTCTAGGGCCACGCCGGCGAGGAGAAAAATGCCGGCCCCGATCATGGTGCCGGCCCCGATGGTGAGCGCGTCCCAAAAGCCGAGCTCTCGGCGGAGATCATCTTGTGCCATCGGCGAGTAGAGAGCGGTTCAGGAACGTAGGGTGAGGGCGGAGCGGGGCCCGTTGGGTGGGCTCCATTGCGGAGGGGGCGTGACGTGCGGCAACGGGTGGCGGACCGTCTGCCTCCGCTTTACATGGCACGAAGTGATATAGTACGAGATGGGCCGAGCCCAATCAATTCCCTTTTGCGCACAAACGCCAGTCTCCTGGGCTCAGTCCGGAGCCGGTCTCACAGGGTCGGGAGGGAGTCGAAGAATCGCTCCGGCTCGGCGAGGATGCTGGGTTCGAGACTCAGATGCTGGGTTCGAGACTCATCGATCTGACGGGTGCTTCTACTGCCCGTCGAAGAGATTTATTTCATCAGTCGCTACGCTCGGAATGACGCATCAGGACGGTTCTTTTGCGTGTCTACTGGGTCAGGCCAATGCGGATTCCCGCCCCGAGTCGCGCACGAACATGCAGGTCGAGTCGGTTTGATCCACGAGGCGGCGGATCGTGTCGAAGTCCGGCTCGGGCTGGAGGCCGAAGATGTTCAGGTCGGCCTGCGGCGCAGCCTTAATGTAGGCGTCGAAGGGATCCGTGCCCACCACGGCGGTGGAGTCTGGGAAGCGGCCCAGGTCGATCAGCTTCTCCAAGAAGTCCTGTGCCGTGCCCTGCTGGTCGGGGTCGGCGACGGCCGTGACGAGGCGCATCTGCGCGTCCCAGTTCTGCGACAGCTTGTAGCCGGTGAGGAGGGCGAGGTCGAGGTTGCCAATCTCCATCGAGATGCGCCAGTCCGGGCTCCGGTCGCGGATCCAGACGTTGATGGTCTGGCGCTGGCCCAAGGCGGCCCGCGGGTGCGGCGCGTAGAGCAGTGTGCCCACGTTCTCCCGGTCCGCCTCCGCGATGACGTGGCGGTAGTCCGCCTCCCGCTCGGGGGAGGTCGGCATCCGCAGAAATACGATGTTCGGGTTGAAGAAGGCCCCGCGGAGCGCCTGCATGCCCGCCCGCAGCCCCTCGGCAAAGCCTCCGGCATCGATGACCGTGGCAGAGGTAAAGATATCGCGCTCGCGAAAGGCCGCGGTGAGCGTGTCGAGCTGATCGGTCAGCACGTCGGGCCGTCCGTTTGGGCTCAGGCCCACAATCTTCACCGAGCCCTGCGGCGCAGTGAGGTCTTGCAATGTGAGGAACGAGCCGCGGAGGGCGCTGCTCTGCTCCACCGGCACCAGCAGGTTCGGCTTCCAGGCCCGCTCCTGCATCGTGGGCAGCTCGGTCACCTTCTTGGCCGCCCACTCCGCGAGCGCCACGAACATGCCGCTTCGCACGTCCTCGAACGGCGCGTCGAGCTGGTGCCGGGCCAGAATCACGTAGAAGCCGAGGGTCACGACGAGCGCGACGACGCTGACCGTGGGGTTGATGATGAACATCGCCAGCAGGGACCCGGCGAGGCCGAGGAACGACACCCAGATGGGGATGCGGAGGCGGGGCCGAAAGCTCACAAGGCCGAGGCCCTGCTCGATGAGCACCGCCGCACAGATCATCGCGTAGGTGACGAGGAAGAACATGGTGATAAGCGGCGCAATGGCGTTCAGGTCGCGCACCATGAGGGAGGCGAAAATGATGGCCCCCGTCACCATCATCGAGTGGCGCGGCTCGCCGTCGGGGGCGAGGTGGGCGAGCCAGTCCGCTTTGGGCACGACCCGGTGGGCGCCCATGGCCTGCAAGATGCGCCCCGCCCCCACCAACGAGGCGAGGGCCGAGGAGAACGTGGCGCCCAACAGGCCGGCCAAGACCGCCGGGGGCCAGTACGCCTTGTCTACCATCACCGTGTAGCTGCTCACCATCTCTTCGGGCGTGGCCGATAGGGCAAGCCAGACCGCCAGCACGACGTAAATCACGAACGACACGCCGACGGCCGCTAGGGTGCCCACCGGAATACTGCGCTTCGGGTCCTTGAGGTCACCGCTCATATTCGCCCCGGCCATGATGCCGGTCGTGGCGGGAAAGAAGACGGCGAAGACGATCCAGAACGAGTTGGGCCGGGTCGGGTCCGCGGGCGTGCCCGTGAAATCGCCCCAGAGCTGGACCTCGCCGAGGCCGTACTGCATCGACCCGGTGGCGGCCGCCGCGGCGATGGAGACGAGCGAGGCCCCGATGAGGGCCATGATGAGGTACTGCACGCGGATGGCAAAGTCGGCGCTCACGTACGCGATGCCGTACAGGGTGGCGAACGTGGCGATGTCGACCAGGAGGGCCGGATGACTGGGGAAGACGAAGAGCCAGCCCTCGCGGAAGCCGAAAACGTACATCGTCACCGCGAAGGCCTGCGAGAGGTACCGGGGGATGCCGACGCTTCCGCCCACCTCCAGCCCCAGCGATTGGGCAATGACCGCGTAGGCCCCGCCCGCCCCGATGCGGATGTTCGTCGTGATGGACGACATCGCGAGGGCGGTGCAGAGCGTGATCGCAAACCCAAGGGTAATGATTAGCAGTCCCCCGAGCAGCCCTGCGTTCCCAATAATCCATCCCTCTCGGAGGTACATGATCACCCCGAGAATTGTGAGCACCGTGGGGGTGAACACGCCGCCGAACGTGCCAAACTTCTTGCGTCCCGAGATGGGCGCCTCCTCCGGCGTCATGCGTGCATCCATCTCGGCGGTGTCGTCGGGGGCCGCTTGGGCATCCGGGTTGGATGGGGCAGGGGGCGTTTCTGCCCCGTTGTCCGGCTGGGGGGCGGTCATGGCTGCGGCGGCGATCGGTTGTTTCGTAGAACAATGGCACCGGGCGGGGTCCCCTGTCCCCGTCGCGAATTGCGCCCCTCGGACCGGCCGCTGTGGGGAAGACGGCGAGGCCGGGAGGGGCGCCCCGTACTCGTGCGAGACCACGGAGGCGCAGGGAGCGGCAGGAGCGGTCCGGGCCCCCCGTCGGTTGGCTCGGGGACACCAGGTGCCGCCGCACACAGGTGGCTGGCGCCGCCCCCGGTCGCCGTTAGCCGGTCGCCGTCAGCCGGTCTCCGTCGCGTCGGCGGTTTCGTCGTCGGGCGGTTCCGGAGACGACTCTTCGATCTCCAGAATCCCGTCGCCCTTCGTCTGCTCCACCTCCGGGGTCTTGTGGTCGCGGCCGCGCGTCTCCGTGCCCGCCCCGACGAGGGCGAGGAGCCGGTCTTGGGGGCGCAGCCGAAACTGGTTCGTCTCCGACACGATCTCTAACGTGTCGTTCTCGCGCAGGATGAAGAGCGGGATGACGGACTCGTCCTCGTACTCGTTCGACAGGTCCTCGTGGCTGTAGTACTCCTGCGTCTCGTCCGACGTCTCGTCGCTCAGCGTGAGCACCTCGATGGTGTCGCCCCGATTCAGGCAGGCCTTCAGCAACTGGTAGCTGGTGTCCTCCCCGAAGAGCGGGCGGCCGCGAAGGTGGCCGGGCATCACGCCCTCCCCGCCGTGACGGCTGTCGGGCTGCGCGGCCAGCTGGTAAATGTCGGTGCTCTCGAAGACCTCCGAAAAGTGGAGGGCCGTCAACGAGGCCACCTCGTCGTTTGGGATCGTGATGAGCAGGTGCCCGATGCCGCTGAGGGTGATCTCGTCGACGATGTTCTCCGACAGCGCGTTGCCCTGGTGCGCCGTGAGGCCCTCCTCGCGGGCCGACCGGACGTGAACCGGGTTGTTGTCGAGCAGGGCGACGGAGTAGCCGAGCTCCTGCACGTGCCGGGCCACCGTGCGCACCCAGGGGGCCGCCCCCACGAAGAGGAGGCCGTTCGGGTTCGGCTCGGCCAGGTCGAGCCACCGGGCGAGGGGGGCCAGCGTGAGGCCGTAGATGGCCACCGTGCCGACGATCACGGCAAAGATGACCGGCACCATCCCGTCCACCGCCCCGGGGTAGACGGGGCGCAGCTGGTACGCAAAGAGCGAGGCCACGGCCGCGGCCACGATGCCCCGCGGGGCCAGCCACGACAGGAACGCCTTCTCCTCCCACTCCAGGTTCGACCCGAAGGAGGAGACGAAGACGGCGAGCGGGCGCACGATCACGACCAGAATGCCCAGGAAGATGAGCACCCGCAGGTCGATGTACTCCAGGGCGCTCATCTCCAACCGGGCGCTCAGAAGCACAAAGAGCGACCCGATGAGCAGCACCTGCAGGTTCTCTTTAAACTCGATGATGCGCTGCACGGACACGTACGGCTGGTTCGCCAGGGCGATGCCCATGAGCGTCGTGGCGAGCAGGCCGGACTCGTGCTGCAGCACATTGGCGACGACGAAGGCCACGACCACCACCATCAGGGTAACCGGGTTCCGGAGAAAGTCGGGAACCATGCGCCGCCGCAGGATCACCACGAGCAGCATGGTGGCCACCACGCTGATGCCCAGGGCCACGAAGATTTCGAGGCCGAGCCCGATCGCAACGTGCTCGGCGGCGGCCGAGGTGCCGGCGCCCGCCCGCGCCGGGTCGTTCATCAGGATCAGGGTCTCGAGGACCAGCACGGCCAGAATGGCCCCCACCGGGTCGATCGTGATGCCCTCCCACTTGGCAATGGTGCCGACGCGGCCTTTGGGCCGGACGTGGCGCAGAAGGGGGACGATGACCGTCGGCCCCGTCACCGTCAGGATGGCCCCGATGAGCACGGACAGCCCCACATCGAACTCCAGGATGTAGTAGGCCCCGGCCGCCCCGAGGCCCCACGTGAGCAGCACCCCGATCGTGATGAGGTTGAAGACCGTACTGCCCACCTCCCGCAGCTCGGAGAGCCGGAGGCTCAGCCCGCCCTCAAACAAAATAATTCCGATGGACAGGGAGACGAAGGCGAACAGCCAGTCCCCGCGGAGGGACTGCGGGTCGAGCACCCCCAGCACCGGGCCGGCGAGAAACCCGACCAGGAGCAGCAGGAGGATGGAGGGCAGCCGAAACCGCCACGCGGCCCACTGTGCCCCAATGCCCAGCATGACGACGACGGTAATGTTGAGGAGAATGGATTCAGGCACGGCCTGGAGGGCGTCGGCGAGAAAAACGCGAGCTCGGAGCGTTCGGAACCGTAGAGTCCAGCACAGCTCGTTGACCGGTTGCACCCCGGCGCCCCGATCATCCGGAGCGAGGGGCCGGAAAAGCCGGCGACCCGGTGGAACCAAAAGGGATGGATGTACACACTACTGACGAATCGCGTGTGTGTCCCCTCGCGTCCGTGGGCGGCCCATCGGGGGGGCGCTGCTCGGACGAACGCCACAGAGCCTCCGAAGAAATTTCGCAGTGAACGGACGTGGAAGCGCTTGCGGTTCGGCGTGGTCCCCGCTTTTATAAGCACACCGCGCCCTTTTTTACAAGCTGTCTCTTCTTTTCCCATGGAAGGCTCGAACGCAACCCCGCAGGCGAATGGCCAGGCCGAATCGTCCGACGGCTTCTTCGGCGAGGTGAATCAGATGTTTGACGAAGCCGCCGCCCGGACCGACCATCCACGCGGCGTGCTCCACCAGATTCGGGCCTGCGACAACATCATCCGGTTCGAGTTTCCGATCGAGCGGGACGACGGCAGCATTCAGGTCATCCGCGGCTACCGGGGGGAGCACAGCCACCACATGCAGCCCACGAAGGGCGGCATCCGATACGCCCCCAGCGTGAACGTGGACGAGGTGATGGCCCTCTCGGCCCTCATGAGCTACAAGTGCGCCATCGTGGACGTCCCGTTTGGTGGGGCCAAGGGCGGGGTGTGCATCGACGCGCGCAACTACTCGACGACGGAGCTGGAACGCATCACGCGCCGGTACACCTTCGAGCTCGAGCGAAAAGACTTCATCGGCCCCGGAACGGACGTGCCGGCCCCCGACTACGGCACGGGGCCGCAGGAGATGGCGTGGATCATGGACACCTACAACCAGATCGGCGACGAGGACCTCAACGCCCTGGCGTGCGTCACCGGAAAGCCGGTGGGGCAGGGCGGCGTGCGGGGCCGCACGGAAGCGACCGGGCGCGGGGTCTACTACGGCATCCGGGAGGCGTGCGCGTACCCGAAGGACATGAAGCGCCTCGGGCTGGAGATGGGGCTGGAGGGGAAAAGCGTCGTCATCCAGGGGCTGGGGAACGTCGGCTACCACGCCGCCCGGTTCCTGGAAGACGGAGGGGCCAAAATCGTAGGCATCGCCGAAATCGAAGGCGCGATTCACGACCCGGACGGGCTCGACGTGGACGACGTGGTGGCCCACCGCGAAGAGACAGGGTCGATCCTGGGCTTCGCCGACGCCGAAAACATCGAAACCTCCGCGGCAGCGCTCGAACTCCCCTGCGACATCCTGATCCCGGCGGCGCTGGAGGGCGTGATTACGACCGAAAACGCCCCGGACATCCAGGCGAGCATCATTGCGGAGGCGGCCAACGGCCCCGTCACCTCGGAGGCCGACGAGATTCTTCAGGAGAAGAACGCCATGATCATTCCGGACGTCTACCTCAACGCGGGCGGCGTCACGGTGTCGTACTTCGAGTGGCTCCGGAATCTCTCCCACGTGCGGCACGGGCGCATGAGCCGCCGCTTCGAAGAGCGCAACGCGGAGCGCATCCTCCGGGCCGTGGACGAGCTGACCGCGGAGGACTTCAGCGAAGACCTCCTGGAGTCGCTCATCGAGCAGGTCGGCTTCGGGGCCGGCGAGCGGGACCTCGTGCACTCCGGGCTGGAAGACACCATGAGCCACGCCTACGATGAGATTCGGGCCATCCGTGAGAAGAAGGGCGTCGACATGCGCACGGCGGCCTTCGTGAGCGCCATCGACAAGATTGCGGGCTCCTACGATCAGATGGGCATCTTTCCGTAGTGCCGGGCACGATTCCGTTCACCGCGACGGAGACGGAAGATCCGGTAAGGTTTGGTTGACAAATCGTGACAATCGCGTTATGTTGAGGGTAGCCTCCACGATGGACTCCCAACCTTACGGCGTCTCCTGCCATGCACACGGTTCGGCGTCTCGTCGGTCTCCTCGTCGCGGTCGTGCTCGTCAGTACACCGGGGGCCTGGGCCCAGCTCCCGTCCAACGAGCTGGAGGGCACGTGGAGAATGGTGTCGCAGGAGCTGGTCTACCCGGACTCGGTCGTGGACCAGAGCGGCAGCTGGGGGGCCAACGTTAAAATTCTGAACTCGACCCACTTCGCCTGGGGGCGAGAGACGAAGGATGGGGAATCGGTGCTCGCGGGGGGCGGGCGCTACGAGTACCACCCGGAGCGGGACGTGTACGTCGAGCACATCCAGTACCACTCGGATCCCTCGATGAATGGGGTCACCCTTCGCTTCGAGGCCCGGGTGGAGGGCGACACCTGGTACCACATCGGAGAGGTGGGAGACTACAAGCTGCGCGAGGTGTGGAAGCGGGTCGATCCGAGACAGGTCCAGGCCGAGCTTCGAACCGACACGACGAGAGGCGAGGGAACGGCTGTCGGCGCCGGAGACCCGTAGACAGCGTCGCTACGCCGTGCGGGTCGGGGCGTGTGCCGCGATGGACGAGACGGCCGTATCCGTGCCGCCTGTGGCCGCAAGACGAGGGGGCGCGGCGAGGTTTCCCCCCGCGGTCGGCGGTGTCTCGTCCGAACGGGTGGCCGCCCATGCGGCTGCCCACCCGTCGCGTGGCCTCCTCACTGCAGACAAGAGGCCGCGCAGGACACTGTTGATGGGGGACGTAGACCCGAACGGCCAGAGCGTCCATCACCGGCGCGTCGCGTCCGTCGTGCCTTTACTTCTTGGGGGACCGGCAGATGCAGGCGCCGGTGGTGTGGTCTCGTGTCTTGGGGCGGCCGTACCGGTAACTGTCCATCAGTTCGGAAAGGAAGGGCGGGCCGGAAGGGGCGGTAGGGCACGCTACGATGCAAGGAACGACCCTCCTGTCGGTCTTGCGGATGGGCGGCTCGGCCGGAGCGCGTCGCAGTCGGAGGCATCCCGGAGGCACTGGGGCGAAGCCTTTGGGTTTTCTCGCCACAGGCCGTATCCTGACGAGCGTCCGCTAAAGATCTCTAGCGCTTCGGGCGGGGAACGCCCCTCCGTTCGTGTGTTCTACGTCGCTTTCGACCGTTGTGATGTCCGTCCGCCTCGCGCTCAGTGTCGCCGCCGCACTCGTCCTGTCCCTAACCGCCTGCTCGACCGACGCCCCCATGACCACAACCTCTCCCGACGGCGCCCTCACCATTGGCGTTGAGTTGCAGGACGGGCGTCCCCACTACCACGTGGCGGCCGACGGCGACTCGCTCGTCGCGTCGTCGCCCCTCGGCTTCGAGCTGGACGGGGGGGCGCCCCTGCGCGACGGGTTTGAGGTGGTCGGGACGACCCGGCGCACGGTGGACACGTCGTGGACGCCCGTGTGGGGCACACAGGACTCGGTGCGCAACCACTTTTCCGAGCGCACAATTCGACTGCGGGAGACCGACGCGCCGAAGCGGCGGCTGACCCTCGTCCTGCGGGCGTACAACGACGGGGTGGCGTTCCGCTACCGCTGGCCCGAACAGCCCACCCTCGACTCCCTCCGCATCGCGTCGGAGGAGACGCAGTTCCGCCTCACGGCGGACCACACCGCCTGGTGGATTCCCGACGACTACGACAACTACGAGTGGGTCTACCGCGAGACGCCGCTCAGCGCCATCCGCGACAGTGCCTCAAAAATCAGCTACAACTCGTACCTCGAAGAGGTGGACGGGGGCGCGCCCGACACGAGCGAGAAGGAGGCCGCCCCCGGCACCGTCAACCCGCCGCTCACGCTGCGCAGCCCGGACGAGAAGCGGTACCTTGCCCTCCACGAGGCCGCCCTCACCGACTACTCGAGCATGACGCTGCGGGCCGACCCGGAGACCGCCACCACGCTCCACACCAATCTCGTGCCCTGGCCCGACGGCGTGAAGGTGAAGGCGAGCGTGCCGCACCAGACGCCCTGGCGCGTGATTCAGGTGGCCGATCGGCCCGGCGGGCTTATCGAGTCCCACATTCTGCAGAACCTCAACGAGCCCTCGAAGATTGAGGACCCCTCCTGGATCGAGCCGATGACGTACGTCGGCATCTGGTGGGGCATGCACATCAACAAATACACGTGGGACCGAAGCGGCACGCACGGCGCCACCACCGAGCGCACGAAGCGCTACATGGACTTCGCGGCGGCGCACGACATCGACGGCGTACTGGTGGAAGGGTGGAATGAAGGCTGGTCGACGTGGCTGTCCGGCGATAGCTTTTCGTTCACGGAGTCGTACCCGGACTTCGACCTCCAAGAGGTCGTGGCGTATGGACGCGAAAAGGGCGTGGCGCTCGTGGGCCACCACGAGACCGGGGGCGACATTCCCGCCTACGAGCGTCAGCTGGACGACGCCTTTGCGCTGTACGACTCGGTGGGCGTGCCCGCCGTGAAGACCGGCTACGCGGGCCCCATCCGGCCCGAGGGCGTGCACCACCACGGCCAGCAGATGGTCAACCACTACCGACGGGTCGTGAAAAAAGCCGCCGAGCACGAAATTGTGCTGGACGTGCACGAGCCGGTCATGGGCACGGGCATCGAGCGCACCTGGCCCAACATGATGACGCGGGAGGGCGTGCGCGGCATGGAGTACAACGCGTGGGCCGAGCCGAGCCCGCCGTCGCACACCGTAACCCTGCCCTTCACGCGCATGCTGGCCGGCCCGCTCGACTACACGCCCGGCGTCTTCAACCTCACGCCCGAGGAGACGATGCCGGACCACCGCGTGCTCACCACGCTGTCGAAGCAGCTGGCGAACATGGTCGTGCTCTACAGCCCGGTGCAGATGGCGGCCGACCTCGTCGAGAACTACGAGGGCGAAGAGGCCGTCGCGTTCATCGAACGGGTCCCCGCGGACTGGTCGGAGAGCCACGTCCTGAACGCCCGCATCGGTGAGCACATCTCCATCGCCCGCCAGGCGGCGGAGGGGGAGGCCTGGTACATCGGGACGACCACAAACGAGGAGGCGCGAACCGTCGAGGTCCCGCTCGATGTGCTCGATGCGGGGCCGTCGTACGTCGCCCACGTCTATGAGGACACGCCGGACGCTGACTACCGGGACAATCCGCACGCGTACCGGGTCCGCCGCGGCCTCGTCACGGCGTCCGATACGATCGAGGCCGACCTAGCGCGGGGCGGGGGGCAGGCGGTGATCCTGGACCCCGCGACGGCGGAGGACGAGGCGCAGTACGACGCGCTGGAGTAGAGGAATTCCCCGAGGCGCGTTTCGGACGGGGGCCTGCCCGCTGGAAAAACGGGCTGGTTGCGTAAATTTGGCCTCCGGAATCCGCACTACAAGTTCGTCGTCCGCTCCACGGCACCGCTGTAGTGCTCCTTCCAGCCCTCGATGCTCTCCTCGGAAATATTTTCGATCTCGTCGGCGATGTCCTCGATCGACGCCCGGACGCCGTCCAGTTCCTGTTTCACCATTTCCTCGTCGGCGTCTTCGGGCAGGTACATGTTGATGGCGGCGAGCTTGTTTTTGAGGACGTCCGAGAGCATCTGCTGAATCTCACGGATGGACTGTCGGCGCACCTGACGCTGGCGCCGCCGCACGGCCCAGAAAATGAATCCGTGCACGACGCCGATGCCGACGGCAATGACCGCGATCAACCGCCAGAAGGCCGGGCCGGACGGGCCGGAGGCGTACCCGACGCCGAAGATGATGCCAAGGCCCGCGGCACTGAGCCAGAGTTCGATGTGCTTGACGAAAGAGGACGGCAGTCGCTCCAACATGACGGGGGCACAGAAACTGAGCAATGCGATGTCGCGGTGCACAACACTGTCCCGCAAATTCTCGGCCATCGTTGCGGCACGACAGGGGAGGGGCCCGAACGGAGAGACCGAAGCGGCCCCGTCCCCGAGGCAGACGTCGCCGGTCGGAGGGGAGCGAGTTGTAATACTGAGGGGGCCGCGGGGCAGCGAGGCGGGAGGGGGACACCTGTCGGCCAGACGACCATCTGGCCAGAAGGGACGGGCAAGGTGGGGTCAATACTTCAGCCCCAGAGAGACGAACAGGCGGCGGCCCGGAAGGGTGCGGCGGACCGGCGTGGAGCGAGGGCCCGTCGGGTCGAGGCTCCAGTCGAAGGCGTTGTGGCGGTCGAGCACGTTTACGAGGTTCAGCCGAGCCTCGAGGGTGAAGGTACGGAGACGGGTCTCCGCCGAGAGGCCGAGGTCGAGGCGCGAGAAGGGTGAAAGGACCTGGTTGCCGGGCCGAGTCAGGTCGTATGAGAGATCCCGGGTGTCTCCCGCGAGGGCGAGGTAATCGTAGTAGGCGCGCCGCAGGGCCCACGGACGCTCCCAGGTGCCCTGCCAGTGGGCATGGGCCTCAAGGCCTTCGGCGAGCGACACGTCGAGGTCGGTGGTGAGACGGACCGGCTGGGACCACGGGGCCGGGACCGACCGGCCGCCAAATCGGCCCGGGTAGCGGCGCGTCACGCGGCTCCACTCGGCACTGGCACTTGCCAAAACGCGTTCGCCCTGACGCTGCACGTGAACGGCTCCGCCGTAGGCACGCCCACGGCCTGCGGCCATGAAAGCAGACTGGTCCCCGAATCGACGAACGTCCCCCGACGTGCTGCCGATCGGAGAGTGCACGAGTCCGGCGTAGTCAATGTGGAGGGTGCGCGGCTGCCACTTGTGATACAACTCGAGGCGAGCCGTCCACGGGTCTGAGGGGGTAAGCAGGACGGATCCGGCGGTGTGGAGCGCCCGCGGCGGGGCGAGGGACCGGTCGATGGGCAACCAGAACTGCACCGATGGCACGACGGACGTGGGACCAGTGCCACTGATTTCGGACTGCATCATGTACTGCCGGTAGAGGCCGCCGGCCAGGCGCACGGCCACCCCGCCCAGCGGGGTCGAGGCCCGGTCGTACCGCAGGGAGAGCCGCGGCTCGGCGTAGACGGTGCGCCGCGGTGCGACGTACGTGAGGCGCGTGCCGGCAGTGGCGGTCCAACGGAGCCCGAGCGACGTCTCGGCCTCCAGGTAGCTCCCCACCTGCCAGGCGCTCGTCTCGTGCGCGATGGCCCCGAGGAACTGATTTCGTGTCCGAAACGCGCCGCGGTGATGACGAGGCTCCAAGGCGGCTCGGAGGCGGACATTCGGGGTCAGGCTCGCGTCGGCCTCGATCCGAAGTCCCCATTCTTCGATTTCGTTTCCCTCTCCCGAATGAGGGCCCGCCCGTAGGTCGAATGACGGAGGGGTGAGTGTGCCTCCCTCCTGCACGGTTGAGTCTCGAAATCCGTAGAGCGACTCGGCGTCGTGGCGGCTTCCCCAAAGCTGTGCGCTCCCCGTGACACGACTCCCCACGACCCACTCGTATCGACCCTGAAGGGCCGTATTGGTCCAGTTGTACCGTTCACGGGAGAGCAAGCGGCGATCCTGACCCTCTGGAGTCGACAACGTCGTCGCCACGTCTGTACTGAGCCGGGTGGAACCGTGATGCCCCGACACGTACAGCTCCTGGAAGGGCGTCAGTTCCTGCCGGACCGCCGCGTGGAGGTCGGAAAACTGAGCGTGCGGCGCCTGAACCTGGCTCGATGACGATTGGAGTCCGTTCGTGCCTCCGGGCCACGTGGCGGTGAGAATAGGATCGAGGGCCGTGCGCGCGTTGAGGAGGCGCCGCAGCGAGGGGGTGCGGTAAATGTCCCACAGACTTCGGCGAGCGGCCACCATGGCGCGACCGGTTCTCGTCCCCGACTCATTCCAGCTGGCCTCAGCCCGCCCATTTGCACTGACGGGGTCGAGGGTGGCCGCGGCGTAGGCCGTGCCGGAGCGGGAAAGATCGTGGGTGGCCTCCAGCACGCCGGCGGTGTAACTACCCTGGGCCACGCCGAAACCGGTCTTGTGAACCGTCATTCGCTCCAGGGCTTGTGGGCTGAAGGCGCCCAACAGACCGCCCAAGCTCACGGGCTCCCGCACGGGGGTCCCATCGAGCAAGGTGACTTGCTCCCCGCCGTCGCCGCCCTGAATGTTGAGCTCGGCAAGCGGACGATTGAGCGACACCCCTACGCGTTGGCCGGCGGCACGAACCACGTCCGGGGTGCCCGCACTGGAAAGGTGCCTGAGCCCAGACGCATTTACGGTGGACTTGCCGAGGCGGGCGGAGGGCAGGCGCCGCTGCAGGCCGTCCACGACGATGGGCTCGGTGTCCAGCACCCGCCGCGAGAGGGACACTCGGATCGTATCACGACCGTCGGGAGGAACCCGCACGCTGTCGACGGCCGTGCGGTAGCCGACGTACGTCACGACGAGGCGGTGCTTGCCGGCTAGGACGGGAGCCACAGTAAACCGCCCAGCCTGATTCGTGGCTGTTCCCGTCCCGGCGTCGGCGAGGAGGACGTTGGCGTTCGGGAGGGGCTCGCCGGTGGCCGCGTCCACCACCCGGCCGGCGACGCGGCCCACGGGCGGGGCTGTCCTGCGCGACTCGACGAGAAGGTAGCTGCCGCTGGCCGTGCGGAGGTAATCGACGCCCGTCCCGCTAAGGATGCAGGAGAGCAGGGTCTCCACCGGCACCTGCTGCGAGCGGCAGTAGACCGAGCGGCCCTTGACGAGGTCCGTCGAGTAGGCGAGGTCGGCGTTGGTGCGGCCCACGAACCGCTGCAGGGCGGTCTTGAGGGGGACGTCGCGGAGGGCAATCGTGTACGTGGCGACCGAACGGGTCGAGTCTGGCGCCTGGGCCTGCACCGGCGTCGCTCCGGCGAAGAGAAGCCCAAGAACCAGACACAGCCCTGGTGTGCTCCACCAAGTAGAGGGAGGAGACAACCCCGAAGTAACAAATGAAGTGAAGCCACCCTGCATTATGGGAATTAGCTGGTTGCGCGAGGGCGGGCGGGAAGGGGCTACTCAGTCCCGAACCAGCTCGTATCCCTGGCTCGTCTCGCGGTAGGTGAGGCCCTGTACGATGCAAACGTCGCGGAGCACGTCCTCCAGGCGAGCATCTCGGGCGTAGTGGAGCGTCATCGTGTCGGTCTCGGCCGCGGGCACCTTAAGGCGGAGCGACACGCCGAAGCGGTGCTCCAACTCGCGCAAAATGGCCGGGAGCGACGCCTCCGCCAGTCCGAAGCCGCCGGTCCGCCAGGCCTGCACGTACTTGAGGTCGGTGAGGGTCGGGGCGCTCGGGGGGGCGTTCCGACCGGACACTCGGCTCGCCTCGCCGCGCTCATCGAGCACGACCGCTCCGGTCTCCGAGGAGGTTCCCGCGACCCGTACTTCGCCGCTAGCAACGGCCACGCGGGTCTCCGGTGTGTCGTCCTGCGGACGGGCATGAACGTGAAATTCGGTCCCGAGCACCTCCACCTGGGCGTTTGGAGTCTCGACCCGGAAGGGCCGGTCCCCGTCCACAACGGAGAAGAAGGCCTCCCCTTCCAGCCGAACCTCGCGGGCGGAGGCCTCCACCAGTGGAAGCGTGGAGAAGCCCCGCGCATATTCGATCGTGGTGCCCCCGTTCAACTCGACGGTCGAGCCGTCCGGCAGGGTGATGGAGGTGCGCTCCCCGGCCGCCGCGGTTACGGAGGCCGGCTGGCTCCACCACAGGGCGCCGCCCCCGACGAGACAGAGCACGAGCGCCGCGACCGTTAGGACCTGCGTCCAGCGCTGGCGCCGACCGGCTGCGGAGCCCGGAGCCCGGGCGGGGCGGTCGTCGGCCCGTCGCGACGGGGGGGACGTGTCGGAGGGCCCCTCCTCCGCGTCGGCAGCGTCGAGGTCGAGGCGGCCGGCAAGCTGGTCCCATTCCTCATCTACGTTGTACGCCTCGGCCCGCTCCTCGTCGGTGCGCTGTAGGAGGCGCCAGATGCGTTCATTGTCCTGCTTCTCGTCGCCACCGTCGGCCGGGTCGTCAGAATGGGAGGAAAGCGAGGGCATATCCATGGGCGATCGGGAAGCCATCAAGGGGCAAATAGTGACGTCTGTGTCCGTCTCTCGTTCAGAGCGCGGAGTCACGGCTCGGACCGTACATCTGGACGGTATTCACCAAGACGCTCGCGCAGGGTACGCATGGCCCGGACGATGTGATTGTTGACCGTGTTCGGCGACACGTCCATGATCTCGGCGATCTCGTCGTGACTGAGGTCCTTCTGCCGGCGCAGCGTCAATGCCTCGCGCTGCCGGTCGGGCAGTTCCGCGATCCATCGTTCGAGCAGGGACCGAAGCAGATCGGCGTCGAGGGTCTCGTCCGGAGCGGGCGGGGAGGCATCGGGATGGGCGTCCCGCACGTCCTGCTCATGATCGCGGCGTACCGCCTCGTCGCGCTGATGGTTGTACACGCGATTTCGGGCCATCTGAAACACGTAGGCCTGAAGCGAGTCGACCGTGTCCATCCGGTCGCGAATCGACCAGAGCTTCGCAAATGTATCCTGCGTGATGTCGTGGGCGAGAGCCTCATCCTGCACCATGCCGCACACGAAGCGAAAGACCGGTTCGGAGAGCCGCCGAAAAATGCGTTCGAAGGCCGCCTCGTCGCCCGTCCCAAGGCGGTTCCGCAAGACGTCGAAGGAGAGCTCGTCGTCTTCCGGGGGCGAAGCACCCGCCCGCGGCGCAGCGCCGGGCCGGGGCGTCGAATCCTCAGACGAGGAGGGGGACATCGTCATCGGAAGGGCGAAACAGCAATGGATGAAGAACCACCGAGAGAAACTCGTCGATCAAAAGTTGTCCGACCCAATAAGCACGTCCATAAGCATCCGTTAGACCCGTACGATCTTGATCACAACCACCCATAGTAATGAAAATAATGTAACAAGACTTCTCTTCGTAGACGAGAGCGCACCAGGACGCCGATCCTCCACCCACTCCGCGAGCGTCGATCATAAAAAACGCCGGACCTCCCCCCCTGGGTGAGGGAGGAGATCCGGCGCGGCCACGGGTTGCTAGGGGTCTTCTCCTTGAAGGAGAAGGAGGCCCGTGGGACATCGGTCATCGGACGTGGAAGCGCCTTTAGTAGCCGCCGCCTCCCCCGCTGCTGGAGCCCACGTCACCCTGAGAGACGACGTACTGCAGGTTGGCGGCACTCTCGTGCACGTTCACGTAGATGCCGTCGCTGTTGAGGACGTCGTTCGGTACAATCTGGCTACTTCGCGCCTTCGAATCGGTCCCATCCACCGGGCTGAGGTAGTCCTGAATGGCGCCCCCCGAACCGTGAATGTGGGCCGGGTGGGAAACGGTGGCCTGCGTCGGCCCATCCCCAAATTCGCCGTCGCCATCCGGGTCGAGCCGGACAGTGACGAGGGTCTGATCGGCCGTGAGTTCACGGAGTCGAAGCTGGCCGGGCACGCCATTCGAAAAGTCGCCGTTGTTGGGCTGGGCGGTCAGCTCCTTCGTGTTCGTCGTCGGGTTATCGGCCAGCGAGAGTCCCGCGCCGAGTGTGCCCGTCGCATTGGACCCGATGTCGCCCTGGGCGACAATGTTGCCGAGGTTTTCGACACTCTCGTGGATGTTCACGTATCCATTGAAGCCCGCAAGGGTATCGAAGGACCGGTCTACGAGACGGGCCGAGGTGCCGTCGTTTGCCTCGTTTCTATTCGTTCCGTCCAGAGATGAGAGGTAAATCGCGATTTCTCCATCCCCCTCGTTGTGGATATGCGCCGGGTGCGAGACGCTGGCCCCGGTCGGGCCGTTGTCCAACGACAGCGTCACGAGCGTCTGGCTGTCGTTGTACTCCCAGAACGTGACGGTTCCCTCAACCCCGCTCGAGATGGCGCCGCTGTTGGACTGGGCGGCGAGGTCGTAGCTTACGCGTCGCGGAAAGCTTTCCGGAATCAGCACGCCGCCGATGACGTGGGCGACGCCGTTGCTGGCCTCAACGTCGGACTGGCTCACCGGTACGCCCCCGACCGTGAGCGTGCCATTCTCGGATCCGATCTGGAGCTCCTGGCCCTCAACGGTCGTGACGCTCTCGCGTCCCTCCAAGTCGCTGGCGGTGAGCGCCTCCCCCTGCACGACGTGGAAGTTCAAGAGGTCCCGAAGAGGGTCCGGGTTGTTGGTCAGGCTCTGCACGTCGACGTTGTCGAACGCCGGATTGGCCGGGGCAAAGACCGTAAAGGTGGCATTCTCATTGCCAAGGGTTTCGGCGGGATCCGCGGCCTGGAGCGCGGAGGCGAGGGTGCCAAGGTCGTTGTCGTTACTGAAAACCTGGATTATTGAGAATTGCGGGTTCGTCGTCCATTGGAAGCAGGAATGCAGTAACACAGGAATGCAGCAACGAAGGTGATCGGAGGCAGGCCCGTCGGTCCAAATGGACGTACGGGGCAGAAACACGAGCAGGAAAAGGGACCCCCCGACACGTGGTCGGACGGTCCCTTTTCCGGTTCGTGTGATACGTGACGCTAAGCGGGGATGCACTAGTATCCGCCGCCCCCACCTCCACCGCCGCCCCCGCCGCCATCGTCGCCGCCACTGGCATTGGCGCCGATGTCGCCCTGCGCGACGACATTGCCAAGCTTCGCGGCGCTCTGGTGAACGTTAACGTAGCCGTCGAAGCTCGTCAGGTTGTCGTAGGAGCGGTCGACGAGCTTGCTGCTCCGAGCCGCAGGGTCGGTGCCGTCAACAGGGCTGAGGTAGATTGCGATGTTACCCCCCTCCGATGCACTGTTGTTGTGGATGTGCGCCGGGTGGGATACGCTCGCTCCCGTTGCATCGTCCTCGTACTGCTCGTCACCGTCGACATCGAGCTTCCAGGTGACGATTGTCATTCCGTTGGTCACCTCGTTAAACGTCACCTGGCCCGGGATGCCGTCCGGAGCGACGCTGCCATCGTTCGAGCTGGCGGACAGTGAGTACGTCGTTGATTGGGGATTGTCCACTACGTTGAAGCCTTCGCTGGTCTGGCCGTCGGCGTTGGCCCCAATGTTGCCCTGCGCGACGACATTGCCGAGGTTCGCGGCGCTCTGGTGGATGTTGATGTATCCGTCGAAGTCGGCAAGCTGATCAAACGATCGGTCCACGACCCGAGCACTTGTCCCCCCTCCGCCGGTGCCGTCGATTGGGCTGAGGTAGATCGCGATGTTACCCCCCTCCGATGCACTGTTGTTGTGGATGTGTGCCGGGTGGGACACGTCTGTGTTTGTGGCTCCACCGTCGAGTTCAAGCGTGACGAGTGTCTGGTTGGGGCCCAATTCCCGAAAAGTGGCCGTGGCGCTCACGCCGTCGGAGAGCGCCCCGTCGTTGGACTGGGCCGACAGGTCGTAGCTCACTTGGCGGAGAGGCTGATCTGCATTCATTCCCGAATCGCTGCTGTCACAGCCGGCCAGTACCCCGAGGGCCAGTGGAAGAAGGCAGAGGATTGGGAGGGTGGAAGTACGGAAGACGTCCATGAGACTAAACTTGGTGTGTATCCGAAAGAACATGGGTTAAAGTGTTAAGAGGCTCCTTCATCCCGGAGCCTTCGCTGTTGCAGCCTACGAGGACGGGCCCGAAGACCAGCAGTCCCATCCAGAGACCGATCGTCCACCGGTTCTCTGGAAGAACAGATTGAGGGAAGGTGAATCACATGGTGGCGGGATTCGTGTCGGTCGAAGGGCTACATGTAGGCTAACCTTCTATTTGCAGTTCTACGACACGGAGGAGACAACCAATACCCATCGGAGAATGAAACGGGAGCGTAATAGGGGGACCGACCGAGTCTTTTTCCGTCGGTCGTTGGCCGATGCGTCCGTTCGGTCTTGCGTTGACGAATCCCGTGCTACCACCTACCTTCATGGAGCAATTCCCTGCCCCAACTCTCTTGCACGACCCTGCCTGTCACATGAGCGACCCCGACGACACCCCTGCCGACACGTCTTCTCGTGATGACCGGTACGACGACCTGGAGCGCCGCCGCGCGGAGGCCGCCAAGGGGGGCGGGGAGGAGCGCATCGAGCGCCAGCACGAGAAGGACAAGCTGACGGCCCGCGAGCGGCTCGACATTCTGCTCGACGACGACTCGTTCGAGGAGCTCGGCACGTTCGTGCGCCACCAGGAAACCAACTTTGGCCTCGACGAGGACCGCCCGCCCGGCGACGGGGTGGTCACCGGCTACGGCACCATCCAAGGGCGCCTTGTCTACATCTTCAGCCAGGACTTTACCGTCTACGGCGGGTCGCTGGGCCGGGCCCACGCCGACAAAATTGTGAACGTGATGGAGAAGGCGCTCGAAAACGGGGCGCCCGTGATCGGCCTCAACGACTCCGGGGGCGCCCGCATCCAGGAGGGCGTCAAGAGCCTCGGCGGCTACGCGGACATCTTTAAGCTGAACACGGAGGCCTCGGGCGTCGTCCCCCAGATTTCGGCAATCATGGGGCCGTGCGCCGGGGGGGCGGTCTACAGCCCGGCCATCACCGACTTCACCCTCATGGTGGAGGACTCCAGCTACATGTTCGTGACCGGGCCGAACGTGGTGAAGACCGTCACACAGGAGGAGGTAACGGCGAACGACCTGGGCGGGGCCCGGACCCACGCCACCAAGAGCGGCGTGAGCCACCTCACCTGCAGCAACGACGTGGACTGCCTCCGCCGCATCCGCGAGCTGGTGGGCTACCTGCCCCAAAACTGTGAGGAGGATCCGCCGCGCGTGCCGCGGGAGGAGGTGGAGAGTGCCCACGACGGGGACGCACTGGACGGGCTCGTGCCGGAGGACCCGAACCAGCCCTATGACATGCGCGACGTCATCCGGCATCTCGTCGATGCGGACGACTTTTTCGAGATCCAGCCCGACTTCGGTGAGAACCTCCTCACCGGCTTCTCGCGCATCGGCGGGCGGCCGGTGGGTATTGTGGCGAACCAGCCCGCCGTGCTGGCCGGCACGCTCGACATCGACGCCTCCATCAAAGGGGCTCGGTTCGTACGCACCTGCGACGCCTTCAACGTGCCGCTGCTCGTGTTGGAGGACGTGCCCGGCTTTCTGCCCGGCACCGATCAGGAGTGGAACGGCATCATCAAGCACGGGGCCAAGCTGCTCTACGCCTTCTGCGAGGCGACTGTCCCGCGCATCACCGTCATCACGCGCAAGGCGTACGGCGGGGCCTACGACGTGATGAACTCGAAGCACATCGGTGGCGACCTCAACTTTGCTTGGCCCACCGCCGAGGTGGCCGTGATGGGGCCGAAAAGTGCCGTCGAGATCATCTACCGCGACGAACTGGACGATGCGGACGACACGGAGGCGGCGAAGGACGACTTCGTGGAGCAGTACCGCGACCGCTTTGCGACGCCCTATGTGGCGGCGGAGTACGGCTACGTCGACGACGTCATCAAGCCGAGCGAGACCCGCAAGCGCCTCATCTGTGGCTTCGACATGCTGGAGAACAAGGTGGTCAACAATCCGCGCAAGAAGCACGGCAACCTGCCGCTGTAGCGGGCCTGGGAGCTACGCCGAGTCGGATGTCTCCGTCCCGTTCTGCACAAGCCGCTCTTTTTCCCTTCGTCGGAGCTGCTTGATCGCGTACTCCCGCTGCATGGCGGCGGACTGACTGTCGTACGTTTCGACGTGAACCAGCGTCACCGGGCGTCGCCCGCGGGTGTACTTGGCCGCCGTACCCTCGTTGTGCTCTTCGACCCGCCGCTCCACGTCCGTCGTGTAGCCGGTGTAGTAGGTGCCGTCACGGCACTCAATGACGTATACGTAGTGCCCGCCGGCGGACGCTTCATTCGTTGAGGGCGTAGGGGACATGGGAGCGAACTGTGATCTCGGAGCAGTGCGTTTGGCCGTCTGGGGATTTTGGTGTATGTTGCCCACACAAATGCTTACCTCATCTCTCCGCACAAAACACGTCCAGGCAACATGGTCACCGCAATCGTTCTGCTCGACACCAAGCGCGGCAAAGTCAACGAGGTGGCCGACGCGCTCGCGGCCCTCGATGGCATCACGGAGGTCCACTCCGTGGCGGGACGCGTCGACCTCGTCGCCATGTTGCGCGTCGACGAGAACGAGGCGCTCGCCGACCTCGTGACGAACGAGATCCGCCAGGTGGACGGCATCACCGACACCGAGACGCTCATCGGCTTCCGCGTGCACTCCAGCCACGACCTGGAAAACATGTTCGGGGTCGGCATGGACTGAATCCCTGTGGGGGAGAGGGAAAGGGATTGGGGGAAGAGGTGAAGAGCGATTCCAGTTTCCCCTTCCTGCTTCCCTCTGCCCCCTTGCCCAAGAACCACTACCCATTGCCGACAAAGAAGACAGCGTTGGCGAAGAGCACCTGCCCGTTGTACCAGAAGCCCCGGAAGAGGGGGTTGTCGACGAAGTAGGTCACCCGGCCGTCCCCGAGTGGCTGCGTGCCGAAGAGGAACGTGTCGCCAATGGCCCGCTGCGCCTCGTGGCCCATGAAGCCGTCGACAGGAGCCGGGGCCTCAAGGGCGCCCACGGTGTGTCCGGAATCGAGGTACGCGAACGCGTCGTCGTTGCGCTTGAGGGTGAAGTACGGGGGCTCGACGCCGAACCCGAGCGGATGGGAGTCGTCCAGTCGCACGCGATGAATGCTGCCCGGCGTGGCCCCGGCCAGGCGCTGCCGGGTCTGGGCGTCGTAGGACGTGAGTGCATCGTCTCCGCCGGTCTCCGAGGCGTCGGGGGACTTCCGCGTGAGGGCGTAGGGGGGGCGGTCCGCGAGGGCGCCGGTGGCGGCCCCCATGGCGATGAGGCGCCCACCCTGCCGCACCCAGCCCGTGAGGGCCTCAGCCCGCGCCTCCGTGAGCCACTCGCTGTATTCCCCACTCGGAAGCACCAGCACGTCCACGTCGTCCAGCATCGAGGCCTCAAAGTCATCGGCCGGCAGGAGCGTGACCGGGTAGTTGAGCTGCCGGTCGAAGAAGTGCCACACCTCCCCGACCCGAGTTGGGCTCACAGGGGCGCCCGAGAGGGCGGCCACGTGCGGGGGCTCCACGAACCCGACGTTGTCGGATCCGAAGTCCGGCCCCTGTGCGGTAAATCCGGTCGAGGCGCCGTGGAGCGACTGGTCGTGGGCCTCGGCCAGCCGGCGCACTGTCGCGTCGAAGCGGCCGGTCCGGTTCGTATTCCCGGCACGGGTGAGGAGGAGGGCGCCCGGGTCGAAGGACCGATCGTCCACCGTGAACGACTCCGTGGCGAACCGGAGGCGAAGGCCCTCGTCGAGCAGCGCCGCCGCGAAGCGGGCGTCGGCCCGGCTCGTCCAGGGGGTAACGTAGGCGTAGGGCGCATCCGTGTCCCCGGTCATCGCGGCGGGCGGGCCCGGAGCGGCGTTGGTGTCGGGGGCAATCGACTCCGGAAGCGCGAGGGCCTCCAGGCCGTAGGCGTACGGCAGGCTCCAGGCGGTGATGTCGTACGTCAGGGAGTCGACGATCGTGGTCGTCGGTTCCAGGAGCACTTTCGCGAGGCGGGCCTTCGGCTGGGCCGCATTCACGAGGAGGTCGCCCTCCTGGAGGCGCGCCTGCTCGGTCTCCCCGCGGCGATAGCTGCGTCCGCGCACCGTCTGCGGGTCCGTGACGTAGCCGTAGCGGATGCGTTGTCGGTCGAGGTGGTCGGCGAGGGCCGCGAGCCGGTGCCCCTGCGCGTCCCGCCGCACGACGTAGGTCCGGTACTCGCCAGGCGGGTCCTCCTGGGCCGACGCGTAGTAGTCCGCAAACTGGCGGACCACCTGCTCGTGGTGCTCGGCCGTGGCCTCCACGGTGGAGAGACCGGTGGTGTGATGGCGGCGGAGACGGTCCCGCAGGGTGAGCGTGTCGCCCTCGGCGGTCACGATGGCGCGCCCGGCCCGCCCCGAGCCGCCCTGCTCGTAGGTCATGCCGATGGCGCCGTTGAAGAGGGGCCACGTGTCGCCGTAGCCGGGATAAAACAGGTCGAAGACCTCCTCGGTGAAGTAGAGCCAGCCGTTCTCGTCGAAGTAGTCGGCGTTGTTGCGGCCGATGGTAAACTGAAAGTCGCGCTGCCACTCGGTCAGGTTTTCGTGGTACGGGGCGGCGCCGGGGGCGAAGTAGTACGGCTCGTTCACGCCCATCTCGTGGAAGTCGACGTGGACGTGCGGCATCCAGCGGTGGTAGGCCGCCAGGCGCTGCCGCGTCTCCGGCTGGATGCCCCAGGCCCAGTCGCGGTTAAGGTCGAAGTAGTAGTGGTTCGTGCGGCCGCCGGGCCAAGGCTCGTGGTGCTCGCGGGCCGCGGGACGGGCGTTGGGCTGGTCCCCGGTCATGCGCTTGTACCACTGCACGTACCGGGCGCGGCCGTCCGGATTCAGGAGCGGATCAAGCAACACCACCGTGTTGCCGAGCCAGGTGCCCGTCCGCTCGTTTTGGGGATTGCCGAGGGCGTAGAGGGTGCGGAGCGCCGCCTCGGTGGAGACGGACTCGTTGCCGTGCACCCCGTAGCTGAGCCAGACGACGGCGGTGGGCTCGGCCTGGGGGGCGCCGTCGGCCAGCCCGGCGCGCCTCCGGTTGTCCCGACGAAGCGTCTCGATGCGGTCGTGGTTCTCGGGGGCGGTCACGGTGGCGAGGAGGAGAGGACGGCCCTCCACCGACGTGCCGTACTGGCGGTGCGCCACGCGGGGCGAGTACTCGGCCACGTGCCGCACGTAGTCCACGACCCGGTGGTGCGGCGTAAACTGCTCGCCGAGCGCGTAGCCCAGGAAGGTGGCAGGGGACTGCAGGGGCTCCGCCGGCTGGGCCAGGGCCGTGAGGGGGAGAACCAGAAGGGCACAAACCACGAGGCCGAGGCGGGGACGAACAGCAGGGCGCATGGTGGGGAGAGCGATGAGAAGAACGGGCGGTGCGCCTCCACAACAAACGACGACGGCAGGGCACTTACAAGGGGGACGGACACGAACGAGTCGCAGGCGGAGCGAACGGATCCCGTGGTTCCCCGTACCTCCTCTTCGAATCCAACGCTTCGAAAAACATCCCCGACAATGGCCGACATCGACATCACCCGCTCGCATTCTCTAGGGCTCGACGACGGCCGGGCGGCCGTCGGGCGCGTCGCCGACAAGCTCGAAACCGAACTCGGGGTCGACGCCGAGTGGACGGGCGACACGTTGCAATTTAGTGGGCAGGGGGCCGACGGCCACATCGAGGTGGAGGCCGACGCGGTGCACGTTGCCATCAACCTCAGTGCCTTCCTGCAGCCGATGCGCAGTCGGGTGCAGGCGGAGGCCGAAGACTACCTGGACCAGTCCCTGCAGTCGCAGTCGTAGGGGCCGCCGGTCACTCGGCGTCCCCGCTCGGGGGCCAGAGGCCGAGCGCGCGGCGTACGGTCACAATCTGTCCGACGTGGTAGGCGGTGTGGTCGGCCACGAGCATGACCTCTCGGAGGTACGTGTGCTCGTCGCTGGACGGGACCGTCTCGTAGAGGTCGATCGTCTCGTCGGTGACGAGATCGCACAGGGCCTCCTGGTCCGTCTGCACCTGGGCCACGGACGCGTCCCACGCCGTGGGGGTGGAGGGGGCCGGCGCATCGGGCCAGTAGTCGTGGGGCCAGTCGGCGGCCTCGTAGTCCGGCGTGCGGCAGTAGTCGAGAATGTCGCGCTGGGCGCGCCGGATGTGCTCGGCGAGCTCCCACACCGAGTACGGCAGGGATTCGGGACGGTCGCCCCGGTGCTCCGTGGGCATGTGGGCCACGGCGTCCGCGAACGTGCAGTGGGCCTGTCGGGCGGTGAGGAGGTCCGTGAGGTGGGAACGGAGGGCGGCGTTTGGGTCCATGGGGGGCTCGCTGATTCCAGGAACGTCGTACAGCCTCAGCATAGCCACTGGGCGGCGCGAATGCAGGACGGGGGGGACGCCTCGGCGGAATGCCTTGGGGAATATTTTGGACCTTGAGAACGGCGTCGCTGATTGAAGGAGGCCCTCGCTGTTCTTTTCACCTCGCGCGTCCGAGCACATGCAGTGGTGGCGCAGTCTTCTCCTCGGCGCGGGGGCCGTCTGGCTCGTCGTGCTGGCGGCCCGCTGTCACCTGCCGCGGCGGTCCGTCTCGGCGGGCGGAGGGCCCGACAGCACGGGTGTCCTCTATGTCGTGCAGCACGGCTGGCACGCCGGCATCGCCGTCCGCCGGGCCGACGTCCCCGCCGGCCGGTGGCCCGTCCTGGACGACGTCGCCGACGCGCCGTACGTGGAAGTGGGCTGGGGGGAGGCGCAGTACTACCCCGGCGCGTCGCGGGGCGTGTGGGGGGTGCTTCGGGCCGGCGCCTGGCCCACGGGCAGCGTGGTGCACGTCGTGCCCATCGACCGGCCCGTGCCCGACCGGTTTCCGGCGCGGACCGTCGTCCGGGTGCCAGTGTCGCCCGCCGAGCTGGACGCCTTCACTACGTTCGTGGCGGCGTCGTTCGCCGTCGACTCCACGGGACGAGTGCCCACGGCGGCGCCGGGGTACTACGCCGACAGTCGGTTCTACGCGTCGCCGCTCCCGTACCACGTCTTCAACAACTGCAACCACTGGGCTGCGGCGGCGCTCGAAGCGGCCGGGTGCGACGCATCCCCGCGGTGGGCCTTCACCGTGGGGCAGGTCATCTCCAGGGCGAAGGCGTGTGGGACGCTCGTTCAGGGGGAAGGCTAGGACCCGGGGCGGCCTCGTGCCCACCGCGATCACTGCGCGTGCTACGACGCCGCGGGCGTGGCCTCCGTCTCCTCCGAGTCCGCCATGTTGAAGTAGTGCGTGACGCGGTCGGTCCCCTCCGCGGCGTCCCAGCGCTCCAGCACGCTCACGACGGCCTGGTGCGGATCGAGGTGAAACTTGTTCTCGCCGAGCAGGGCGTGCAGCCCCGAGCGCCGCACCACCTCGCGCACCGGGCCAATGAGGCCGGTCAGGTGGAGCTCAATGCCCTCCTCCTCCAGCGACTCGGTGACCGAAAACAGGGCATCGATGGCCGTCGTGTCGAGGCCGTTGATGCTGCTCCCGTCCACGATCACGACCTTCACGGGGCGCCCCTCGCGCTCGCTTTTCTCCAAAATGAAGTCCTTGAAGTACTCGGCGTTCGCGAACGAGAAGGCCGCGTCCACCCGAAGGACCATGATGTCCCGCAGGCGGGCGGCCTGCTCGAACCGGTCCAGGTCGCGGAAGAGACGGGTGCCCGGGACGTGTCCGAGCTCGGCCACGTTGGGGCGGCTGATGCGGTAGAGCATGGCGACGACGGACGTGCCGATGCCGAGCAGAATGCCCTCCTGAATCCCGATAAAAAGGGTGCAGCCCGCCGTAAAGAGGGCGATGTATCCGTCCCGCCGCCGCGCCTTGAACAGGCTGCGCAGCTCCCGCAGGTCGAACAGCCCGAAGCCCGATACGATAATGATGGCCGCGAGCACCGGCGTGGGGAGGTGGTAGAACAGCGGCGTGAGGAAGAGCAGGGTGAGCGCGATCACCCCGGCCGCAAAGACGTTGGCGAGGGCCGTCTGGGCGCCCGACTGTTCGTTCACGGCCGACCGGGAGAAGCTGCCCGACGCGGGAATGCTCTGGAACAGGCTGCCGAAGAAGTTGCCGGCCCCGACCCCGATGAGCTCCCGGTTGGCGTCGATCGTGTAGCCGTGCCGGGCCGCGAAGATGCGGTCCAGCGAGATGTCCTTCATAAACTGCACGAGCGCAAGGGTAATGGCCGCCGGCAGGAGCGTGTTGAGGTCCGAGAAGCTGAGCGTCCACAGTTCGGGCGCGGGGAGGCCCTGCGGGATGGACCCGACGACCGAGACGCCCTTCTCCCGAAGCCCAAAGCCCCACCCGGCGAGCGTGCCGGCGACGACCACGATCAGGGCCTCGGGGACCTTGGGGAGCCAGCGGGGGAGGCCCATGAGCAGCACAATGCTCGCGGTTCCGATGCCCAGTGTGAGCAGGTGGGTGTTGCCCGCATTCTGAACGGCCTCAATGAGCAACACGTGAATGTACTGGGAGCGCCCCAGCTCCACCCCGAGCAGGCTTCCAATCTGGCTGATGGCGATAATGAACGAGGCGGCCGTCGTGAGGCCGGCGATGACCGGTCGGGACAACAGGTTGGCCACGAATCCAAGCTTCATGGCCCCCATCGCCATCTGCAGCAGCCCCACCATGGCGGTGAGCAGAATGGCGAGGGCCACGTAGCGCTCCGTCCCGGCCTGGGCGATCGCCCCCACGCCCGCCGCGATGATCAGCATGTCGATCGACACGGGCCCGAGCGCAAGGTGCCGCGAGCTCCCGATCAGCGGGTAGACGAGCAGCGGCACGAGGCCGGCATACAGCCCGTAGATCGGCGGGACCCCCGCGATGACGGCGTAGGCCATGCCCTGCGGGATGAGCATGACGCCCACGGTGAGCCCCGCCGTCGCGTCCCCGCGCAGGGCCTCCGTCGTATAGTCCGGGAGCCACTGAAGCAGCGGAAGCGTATCGCGAAGCCACGCCCAGGCTTGATTCCACATGGTGTGCGCCTTGCGGGCGACCTAGTCTCGGAGGGAAACGAGTGTAGCCGGACGGGCCCGGCTGAGAACCGGGACGAGTGCAGACCACCGGAAAGAGGCGCGGCGGCTGTTGATCCGGGCCGATTGTGAAGTGAATACAAGAATGCAATTCCCCAACCAGGCAAACCGCATGCCTACCGGGCCCCAGGGGATGCTCCCTCGTGTTCGCGGGGGAATTACGGCGGAAAGGGCAGCGGAATTCGTGTCCGGGGCCAAACAAGGCCCTACGGCATACGTCTACGTACTGCCGAATTGGCCCGCAGTCCCGTACCCCCGAAGGAACGTACACACGGCCCTGGAGGGGCAGGGCGGCGGGCACGGCACGATGGCTCGTTCACTGTGTGTCGTGTACATGCTCCTGTTTGCGTCCGTCTCGGCCCCCGACGCCTCGGTGTCTGCCGTGGCGGAGCGTGGGCTCTCTGCGTCCAACGGGGGCGTACGGCTGTGGAAAACCCTGGGGGCGGTGCCCGATGGCACGGATCCCGTGCTCGTGGTGGACCCGCGGGCGCTTCCCGCCCCCAGTGCGGAGACAGAGGCCGCGGTGCGCGTGCCGTCCGTGCCGCCGGCCGCCCTCCGCAACGTCGCCCCCTACCGTCCCCCTGCACCGGTGGCCGCCGGCGGGGGCTACGTGGGCTGCCCGCTGCCGAACGACGTGGTGCTGCTGGTGATCTTTCGGCGCGGCGTGTGGGACCTGCCGAAGGGGACCCAAGACCCCGGCGAGTCCATCGAGGCCTGTGCCCGGCGCGAGGTGCAGGAGGAGGTGGGGATCGAGAGCCTTCGCGTCGTCCGTGGGCTCGGCACCACCCAGCACGGCTATCCGGACGGGACGCGCTACGCCGTAAAGACGACACACTGGTACCTCATGCGAACGCCGGAGCGCGCCTTTGAGCCGGACCGGCGCGAGGGCATCCGACGGGTGACGCGGGGCCGATGGGCGGTGGCCCGGGCGCACATGGGCTACGACACGCTCCGGCAACACATGGACCGGGTTGAGGGAACGGTCCGCGCGGCATTGGGAACGTAGTCCGTACGGCGCCTCCGACGGGCAGGCCGCGGGCGGACCCACGCGACCCGGAGGCTGACTGCACGGCGGTGGCCGTGTCGCATGTTGCATTCGAGTTGCCCAGTGGGGACTTTAGAGACTCCTCATCATTCTGTGCCCAATGTCTCGTCGGGGCCATGCGCTTCTTGTTCGGGCTTCTTTCGGCGGTCGTCCTCGTGGGGTGCCAGCAGGGCAACCAGGGCACCGGGCCGCAGCCGCTGCAGGGACGGATCGACTCCTTCCGGACGGCCAACCAGAACCTGACCCGTCAGGTGCAGGCGCTCCGTGATTCGCTGCGGGCACGGGAGGCGGGCACCACGCTCCAACCGCCGATCTATTTCCCCTCGGGCAGCGCCTGGATCCCGGACCGCGGGCGCCGGCGGCTCGACGAGCACGCCGCCACGATCAAGGACGAGTACCCGAACGCGGGCTTTCGCATACAGGGGTACACCGACCCCGTGCCCATCGGGCCCAGTCTCCAAGACACGTACCCGAGCAACTGGTACCTATCGGCCCAGCGGGCGGCGGCGGTGGCCCACTACCTCGACACGAACCACGACATCCGGACGGCGAGCCTTGAGATCGAGGCGTTCGGGCCGCGGACGATGGTGGGGCCAGACGAGACGCCGGAGCGGCGCCGGGAAGACCGCCGGGTGGAGATTGTCGTGGAGGACGGCCCGTAGCCGCCCCAGGCCTGTATGGCCGGGCACCAAAAAACGGCAGACCCGGGACATCCCCGGTCTGCCGCATCTGTACGGGCCTGAGCCCCACGAACGTGGCGGGGCCTACCGCGTCGACCGGGCGGGCGTGCGCTCGTCCAGGGTGGACAGGACGTCGGGCAGGGTGTTGAGGTCGTCGATGACGACGTGCGCCCCATGCTCCTCCAGCAGCGGCTTGTGCTCGTCGGTCTCTACGTACGGGGGAACGACCCCGATGCGCCACATGCCGGCCTCCCGGGCCGCGTCCATGTCGTCGACCGAGTCGCCGATGTACACCGCCTCTTCCGGGTCGATGGGGCAGCCGGCGGCGGCCAGCATGGTGAGGGAGTGTTCGAGGGGGAAGGGATTGGGCTTTGCGCGGTCCCCCTGCTTCTCTTTGCCCACGAGAAGGGGAAAGTAGTCCGTCCAGTTCTGGTGGTCGAGGGTCCACTGGGCCTCCTCCTCGGGCCGCCCGGTGACGATGCCCAAGATGTGGCTCTGATTGAGCCGGTCGAGGGTTTGATCGTCGATCAGCGGGGGCTCTTCCGTGATGAAGCCGTCCCAATCGTCGCCGCGATAGCGGTCCTGAAACTCGTCGATCACGCGGCTGATGGGGACCTCCATCGCCGTGTCGGTGACGATGGCGTGGGTCAGCTTCCAGTCGTCCTCGAAGCCGCCGTAGTTCTTGTACCGCTGGATGGCATTCTCACCGATCTGGCGGCCGGTGAAGTGCTCGACGGTCTCCTCGATCGCGCGCCGGTACGAGCGGGAGACGTCCACCAGGACGCCATCCATGTCGAACAGCAACGCATTGAGGTCTACGTTCTCGGGCATGGAGCGGAGTTGTGGGTGTGGGGAAGACGATTGCGACCAATCTTTCTACACAGCGCGCCGGCCGTTCGGTTCCGGAGTTGCCCGTCGGGGCGGGCGTCACGGCCCGGAGGCCGTCTCGCCCGGGGACGTGGCGTCCGTCAGGGAAAAGGGAAGGACCCGCCTGCCTACTCGCTGTTCTCGTTCAGGAGGGCCTCCACGGAGCGTCGCAGCTGTGGGTCCTCGCCCTCCGCCTTGATGCCCGGAGGGTTTTCGACCTGAATGTCGGGCCGGGCGGGGCCGTGCTCCATGTTTTTGTCGGTCTGGTAGACATACCACGCCCGGAAGGGCATGCGCACGTAGGAGCCGTCGAGCAGGCCCGCCCCGCCGGTCGAGATGACGGCCCCGAAGGTGGGCTGGCCCACGAGCGTTCCGTGGTCGAGGTTCTTGAAGGCGTGGGAGAAAATCTCGGCGTTGGAGTAGCTGTTTTCGTTGGCGAGGGCGGCCACCGGCTTCGTCCAGGCCGCGTAGGGGAGGCGCTCGCCAAACGGATAGTGCCCGCGGAACTGCTCGTGGTTCCGGTCGAGGTCGTCCGTGGCACCGCGGGGCACGGTGTAGGCGTGCCGGCGCACGTTGAGCACCGTCATGAGGTAGTCGGTCGTCCAGCCGCCGCCGTTGTAGCGCACGTCGATGATGAGCCCCTCTTTGTCGTGGCCGCTGGCGTACAGCTCCCGCTCGAAGTGCTCGAAGCTCTCCCAGTTCATGCCCTCCACGTGGACGTAGCCGAGGCGCCCGTCGGAATACTCGTCGACGAGCTCCTTGCGGTCCTCCACCCACTCGCGGTACAGTGCATCGTCGAGGCTCCCGGTGGGGCGGATCCGCACCGTGCGCGTCTCCCCGTCGGGGCTCGTGACGCCCAGGAGGATTTTCTCCTCGACGGTCCCTTCCAGCAGCCCGTAGAAGTTGTTGGCCGCCGCCACGGACTGTCCGTTCACGGTGGTAATCACGTCTCCTTCCCGAAGCGTGCTGACCTCCCGGTCGGCGGGGGAACGGGGCACCACCCGTTGCACCTCCACGCCGGCCTCGACCGGGTCAAGCTCCACGCCGAGGCGGCCGGTGCGCTCGTCCTGCGTCTCGGCCCGGTCGCCGGCGTAATACCCCATGTGGCTGGCGTTGAGCTCGCCGAGCATGCGGTTGACGACGGCCTGAAAGTCCTGGGCGGTGGAGGCCTCCAGGGCGCGCGGCCGGTATTCCTCGAGCAGTGCGTCCCAGTCGTCGCCGTGGAAGTCGGGGTCGTAGAAGCCCTGGTTCAGGGCCCGGCCCACCTCGTCGAAGATCTGGGTCCGCTCCGCCTCGTGGTCCACCGTCATCGAGGCGGTGAAGGAGAGGCGCTCCAGCTCGTTCTGCGCGACGGGCACGCGGGCCAGCCGGCCGCCGGAGTGGGTGAAGAGGATCTGGGAGTCGTCCGGCGAGAGGCGGACGTCGGAAGGGCCGACGTTGCGCTCCGTGACGCGCGTCCGCTCGGAGCCGTCCCACTGGATGCGGTAGAGGTCGACCTCGGAATCGTAGTCGGCCGGGCCGGCGTCCCGGCCGCCCACGAAGTAGAAGGTGTCGCCGTCCGCGGCGATGACGGGATCGCCCTCGCCCCCGGGCAGGGCCGTGACGCGCTCGAGGCGGTCGTGGATGTTTGCGAGGTCGATGTTTACCTCGGGGGGCGCGTCGTCCTCGGAGCGTTCCGCACCGGACTCGTCTTCGTCCTCAAGTGCCTCCCAATCGCGCTTCGTTTTTTCCCAGTCCTCCTCCTCCAGCCACACGAACCAGATGTCCGCGTCGTTGCCGCTGCGGTCGGAGACGAAGCCCAGCTTCGAGCCGTCGGGGCTCCACACCGGTTCGGTGTCGCTCTTGGGATGCTGGCTTACGTTGACCGGGCCGGTGGAGCCGTCGGCGGCGTGGACGTAGACGTCGGCGTTGAAGTTGAGGTTGTTCTGGCTATAGGCGAGCCAGTCGCCGTCGGGGCTCCAGGCCACGTCGGTGGGGGCGTTCCAGCCCTCTGCGAGCACGGTCGCGTCCTCGATCGTTCCGTCCGCCACGGCGGCCGTTAGGAGCTGGCCGGCCCCGTAGGGCGTCATGGCGCCCCGGCGAAGGGCGACGTGCGAGCGGTCGGGATCCATGGCCAGCACCCGCTCATCCTCCGGCGTGTCCGTAAGCTGGGTCACGTGGTGCTGCAGGGCGTCGTACAGGTCGCCCGGGTGCTCGGGGTCGGCGGACTCGAGTCTGTACAGGTCGTACTGATTCCCCCCCCGGTCCGAGGAAAAGACGAGGGTGGAGTCGCTCATCCAGGCCACGCCCCGATCGCGGTGGGTGTGGTCGGTGAGGCGCGTGGTGCGGGGCTCCTCCGGGTCGTTCTGCATGAGGAAGATTTCTCCGCGGAGCACGAGGGCCACCTGTTCGCCGTCGGGCGAGACGGCGTAGTCGCGGAGGCCGTCGGTCATCTGCATCTTTTCGGTGGGGTCGAACCGGTAGTCGGCCGGAACGGTAACGTCCAGCGGGCGCGGCTCGCCGCCGTTTTCAATCAGGTAGATGTCGGTTTGCCGCTGGACGGCGACGACCGACCCGTCCTGGCTTGCGCTGAGGCTCCGCACGTCGTGGTCGTCGAACGTGGTGACGGCCTCGGGCGCCCCGTCGGCCGCGCCCTGGTCGGTGAGGGCGAGCCGGTGAACGTTGTAGGTGCCGCTCTGCTCGCTCACGTACAGCAGCGTGCGCGGGCCGGTCCAGACCGGCGTGTGGTCGTTGCCCGCGTAGGTGGTCACCTGCGTGTACGTGTCGTTTTCGGTGTCGTAGACCCACACGTTGCGGTCGGCAGGGCCCTCGTAGCCCTTCTTGGTGATGTCGTTGTACCCGCGCTCGAAGGCGATGAACCGGCCGTCGGGCGACATGCGAGGCGCGCTGCCCACGGCGTCGAGTCGCCGGTCGGGCGTGCCGCCGTCCCCGTCCACTGCGTAGATTTCGTCCGACCACTCGGCCTGTGCGTAGGTGCGTCGCGTGGTAAAGAGGAGCTTCCCGGTCGGGGTCCACCCCCCGATGGCGTCGCCCGTGGAGTGGTGCGTGAGGCGCGTCGGCGTGCTGCCGGCGGCGTCCATCACGTACAGGTCGTCGTTGCCAAAGCGGTCGCTCGTGAAGGCGATCCGGTCGCCGTCGGGGCCCCAGCGGGGCTCCCCCTCGTAGGCCTCGTGGATCGTGAGGCGCTCGGGCGCACCGCCGTCGACGGGGACGGTCCAGAGGTCCCCTTGATAGGAAAAGGCGATCCGGTCGCCGTCCGGGTGCACGGCTGGGTGGCGCACGAACGGATCGGCGTCCTGGGCCGAGGTCGGCGCGACGACGAAGAGGAGCCAAAGAAGCGAGAGTCCAAGGGTGCGCAGGGCGGTTCGCATGGGGGCGAAGAAGGGCAGTTGGAAACGGAACGACACGCAGAGTCGGAGAGGACTCCGTCCGGTAAGAAAGAGGCGGCCGAACAGAATTTCTAATTCATCATCTCCAGGAACTCCTCGTTGTCCGCTGTGTCCTTCATCTTGTCGAGCAGGAACTCCATGGCCTCGATCGGCTCCATGTCGGCCAGAATTTTGCGCATGACCCAGACGCGCTTCAGCATCGGCTTGGGCAGCAGTTCCTCCTCCCGACGGGTGCCGGACAGAATGAGGTCGATGGCCGGGTAGAGGCGCCGGTCGGCCATCTCGCGGTCCAGAACGAGCTCCATGTTGCCGGTGCCCTTAAACTCCTCGAAGATGACCTGGTCCATGCGGCTGCCCGTGTCGATGAGGGCGGTGCCGATGATGGTGAGGGACCCGCTCTCCTCAACGTTTCGGGCCGCGCCGAAGAACCGTTTCGGGCCGCGCAGCGCCCCGGCCTCGATGCCGCCGGACAGCGTGCGTCCCTTCTCCGGCGTCACGGCGTTGTGGGCCCGCGCCAGGCGTGTGATCGAGTCGAGCAGCACGCACACGTCCTGTCCCGATTCCACGAGGCGACGCACCTTCAGAAGCACCGTGTCCGCCACCTCCACGTGGCGCTCCGGCTCCTCGTCGAAGGTGGAGGCGACGACCTCCCCTTCCACGGTCCGGTCCATGTCGGTGACCTCCTCCGGACGCTCGTCGATGAGGAGGGTTAGGAGGTGGGTGTCGGGGTGGTTGGTCGCAATGCCATGGGCGATCTTCTGCAGGAGCACCGTCTTGCCCGCCTTGGGGGGGGAGACGATGAGGCCGCGCTGCCCCTTCCCGATCGGGGCGAACAGGTCGAGAATACGCGGGCCGTAGCTGTCCGCCTCCACCTCCAGCGTAAAGCGCTCGTCGGGGAAAATTGGGGTCAGAAACTCGAAGTCGGCCCGTTCGCCGAGCTCGCCCGGGTCGCAGCCGTTGATCGACGCGACCTGGATGAGGGCGAAGAACTTTTCGCCTTCCTTCGGGGGACGCACGCGGCCCTCTACCGTGTCGCCTTCCTGCAGGCCGAAGCGCTTAATCTGAGACGGCGAGACGTAAATGTCGTCGGGGCTCGACTGGTAGCTGTACTCGTCGGAGCGGAGAAAGCCGTAACCGTCCGGGAGAATCTCGAGCACACCGGCCTTCTTGATCATCCCCCGGAGCTCCGTCTGATTGGGGTCGTATCGGCGCATGTAGTCCGGCTTCCCGGAGCTCCGGGTCTGGGACGCATCGGAGGACGTGCGGTCGGTCTCCCCGGCGCCGTTGTCCGGCGTGGAGGAGGGGCCCGTCTCGTTGAGGTCGGGCTCCTCCCCCGACGCGGCCCCCTCGGCCTGCGCCTCGAGGATGCGGTAGATGAGGTCTTGTTTTCGCAGGTCGGAGTAGCCGGTGAGGTCCAGCTCCCGCGCGATCTCGCGGAGTTCATCGAGCTTCTTGTCCTGCAGCGTGGAGATTTTCATTGAGTTGCTCACGGGTCAAAAGGGCCGCTCGGGCCCGATGGGTTATCGAAGGGACCGAGGTGAAAACGACCTGCCGGGGGGGAGAACAGCGCGACGAGTCGGGCGCTTGCAAGGGCGGCAATGGCAGGGGCCGTCGTAACGGAGGGGCATGGTGGCGAGGAAGCTAAATCAGTTGGGTCCGGCGTGAAACAGACGATCCGGACCGTCAGTGCTCGGACAGGGAGTGGGACGCCTGTCCGTTCAACGCGATGCGGCCGAGGCCCCGGAAGGCAGGAGAGGCCTACTCAAGGCGGTACGTACGGCAAATCGGACTCGCTGCTACGGGCGGGTTCCCCAGTTGGTTCACGGGAGCATGAGGCCTGGAACGGGAGAATGAGAAGCGCGTCGCGAGCCGTCCGGGACGAGCGAAGGGGGGTTCGCGTGCTGACCGCCGTCCGGGACCGAGCGCCAAATGTCACCATTTCTCCATGTCCGCTTGTTTTTTAAGAGGAATCAGTCCGTCGCGTTACAACGGGGGCTCTGGTGTGTCTTATATATTCCAACCCCGTTACGCGTCTTGTTCGGCCACTTTAGCCTGTTGTTGATGACCTACCGATGGACCCCGCGTGCCCTCGACGAGCCCGACGTGGTGCCTCGTCTGCAGCGCGAGCTCAACGACCTGCCCGCGCCCCTCGCCCGTGCCCTCGCCCTGCGCGAGGTCACAACCCTTGAGGAAGCGAAGCACTTCTTCCGGGCCGACCGCTCGGCCCTGCACGACCCGTTTGGGATGGCGGGGATGGATGCGGCGGCGGCCCGCCTGTCCGATGCCATCGACGATGGGACGTCCGTGCTGGTGTACGGCGACTATGACGTGGACGGGACGACGGGCACGGCGCTCTTCACGGACTTTCTTCGCGACCGGGGCGTGGACGTGTCGTTCTTTATCCCGGACCGCTACGAGGACGGGTACGGGCTCTGCCGGCGGGGCCTCGACGCGGCGGCCGAGCGCGGGGCCTCGCTGGTCGTGGCCCTCGACTGTGGCATCACGGCCCACGAGGAGGCGGCCTACGCGCAGGAGCTGGGGCTCGACCTCATCATTGCGGACCACCACACGCCGAAGGAGACGCTGCCGGAGGCATTGGCCGTGCTTGATCCGAAGCGCCCGGACGACGACTACCCGTTCGAGGAGCTGCCCGGATGCGGGCTGGCCTTCAAGCTCGTCCAGGCGGTCCTCGCGCACCGCGACGAGGCCCCCGACGCGGCCTACGAGTACCTCGACCTTCTGGCCCTCTCTACGGCGAGCGACATCGTTCCGCTCTACGGCGAAAACCGGGTCCTGATGGCCGAGGGGCTGGAGGCCCTGCAGCGGAGCACGCGCCCGGGCGTTCAGGCCCTGGCGGATGCCGCCGACCTCGATCTGCAGACCGTCACCTCCACCGGCAACATCGTCTTCACCCTCGGCCCCCGCATCAACGCCGCGGGGCGCATGGAGCACGCCTCCTCGGCGGTCGAGCTGCTCCTCGCCCGGAGCTACGAGGAGGCCGAGCCCCACGCCGCTGAGCTGGAACAGCTGAACCGCGAGCGGCGCCGCATCGACGACACCATCGAGGAGGAGGCGGTCGAACGGGCGGAGCGCCAGATCACGTCTCGCAGCCCGCACGCGCTGGTGCTGTACGACCCGGACTGGCACCTCGGTGTGATCGGCATTGTGGCCAGCAGCATCGTCGAGCGCTTCCACAAGCCGACCATTCTGCTCACCCACAACGGGGAGGCGGTCAAGGGCTCGGCCCGCTCCATCGAGGGCATCAACATCTACGAGGCCCTCGCGGACTGCGAGGACGTGCTCACGCAGTTTGGGGGACACGACCACGCGGCCGGCATGTCGCTGGAGGCCGACGACATCGACGCCTTCCGCGATCGCTTCGACGACGCCGTGGGCGAGCGGGTGACGCCGGAGCTGCTCACCCCGTCGATCAAGGTGGACGCGTCGGTCGACCTCGATACGATCGGATCGGTCGCGGACCGCTTCTGGGCGGTGCTCAAGCAGTTCGGCCCGTTCGGGCCCGCCAACCCGACGCCCGTCTTTCACGCCGAGGACCTGGACGTGGTCTCGGCCCGCACGGTGGGGAGCGACGATTCGCACCTTAAGTTTGAGGTGCGGCAGCGGGATGCCTCAAGCGGTCAGACGTACGACGCAATCGGGTTCGGGATGGGCGAGAAGCTGTCGGTGCTCCGGGAGAGCCAGGACACCGGGACGCCCGTGGAGCTGCTCTTTTCTTTGGAGGAGAACACCTGGAACGGGCGCACGACCCTGCAACTGAAGGCCCGGGACGTGCGCCTGGACGAGGCGTGAGTGAGAGACCGGAGCGCGAGCAAAGAGCGACGGAGAGGGCGCCCGACATCACGACGGGGACAGAAACGACGCGGCGCGGCGCTCGGACCAGTACTCTCCGGCGTCGTTGAAGGAGACGAACCCGACGTGGCCCCCGCTCTCCGGGACCTCCAGGGCCAACTGGTCGTGGGGCCGGGCGATGGGGTATGGGTAGCACGAGGCGGGCAGGAACGGGTCGTTGGCGGCGTTGAGGAGGAGCGTCGGCACGGCAAGCGCGGAAAGCGACGGCCTGCTGCTGGCGCGCCGGTAGTAGTCGGCGGCCCCATCGAAGCCGTGGAGGGGGGCGGTGTAGACGTCGTCGAATTCCCGGAGGGAGCGGATGCGGCTGAGGGGGGCGATGGACACGCGGGCGGGATGCTGATCGGCCTTCACGCGCATCTTGTGCCGGAGCGACCGGAGGAAGTATTGGACGTAGTGCCAGTTCGACCACCGGTCGATCCGGTCGGCGGAGGCATCGAGGTCGACGGGGGCGGAAAGGGCCACGGCGCCCCGAATGCGGTCGTCGACCTGGGGGCCGCGCTCGCCGAGGTATTTGAGCGTGAGGTTGCCGCCGAGGCTGAAGCCGATCAGGGCCACGGACGTGTATCCGTGGTCGAGCACGTGGTGGACCACGAGGGCGAGATCGTCGGTCTTGCCGCTGTGGTAGGTGGCCACCTGCCGGTTCGGCGTGCCGCTGCAGCCGCGCAGGTTGAGGGCACAGGCGTCCCACCCGCGCCGGACGAAGGCCCGGGCCATGCCCCGCATGTATCCGCGTCCGGCACTGCCCTCCAGTCCATGCGTCAGGATGACGGCACGATCCGACGAAGCCGCGCGCGGCCGGGCCCAGTCGAGGTCGAGAAAGTCGTCGTCCGGAGTGTCGATGCGTTCGCGGTAGTCGTACTCAAAGTCGACGCGCCGTACCAGCGACGCGTACAGGGTCTGTCGGTGGCCCCCGTCGAGGCCTGTCGGGGCGGTGTAGCTGGAGGGACGGACGGGCACGTTGGCGAGAGGGCGTCTTGGTGTGGGCGTGGAGGGATGGGGGACGCGGAGATGCAGGGCGGTGGGAGTCGGCACTCACGCAATGCACGTTGCGCAATACGCTCTCCGGAGTCCCGACGTGCGACACAGAGCGTAGCGCCGGGTCTGAAGAGTCCGGAGCGTCAATGCCGGAGCACGAGGGCCCCAAACATGCGTCCGGTAGGGCCGTCGGCGGCGCGGTAGGAGAAGAAGTCGTCCGCGTCTTGCAGCGTACAGCGGGGCGACGCCTCAATAGCGTCGCCCGGCACGCCCGCGGCTTCGAGTTGGCGGTGGAGGGCGGCCTTGAGGTCAACGTGCGGCCGATCGGCGCCTTGGGGGCGTGCCACCACGGCGTCGTCGAACTCGGCCGCGACCTCCGGCCCCACCTCGAAGGCCGTCCGGGACAGACACGGCCCCACGTACGCTCGAATCTGGGCCGGGACCGCGCCGCAGTCCGCCATGGCCGCGACCGTTTTGGCGGCGATTTGGCGGACCGTGCCCCGCCACCCGGCGTGGCAGGCCCCCACGACCTCGTGTTTGGGGTCGGCCAGGAGCACGGGCGCACAGTCGGCCACGGCGATGGCGAGGAGGAGGCCGGGCGTGGTCGTGACGAGGCCGTCGCAGAAGGGCTCGTATCGCGGCGCGTCGATCACACGGACCGTCGACCCGTGCACCTGCCCGGCCGTGGCCAGCCAGGCGGGGTCGGTCTGGAGGGAGGCACAGAACCGGCGCCGGTTCTCTTCCACACAACTGGCCGTATCGCCCACGTGGCGTCCCAGGTTGAGGGTGTCGTAGGGCGGGCCGCTCACGCCCCCGTGTCGGGTGCTCATGCCGGCCGTCACGGACGGCACGTGGGCAAAGATGCGGGGGCGCAGAAGGGGCGACCGGTTGGTACCAGGGGCCGGCGGGGGCACGATGCGGGGTCGGTAGACAGGAAAGAGCCTCGTCGGTCCAATCAACCGAAAGCATACGAATCGGTTCGCGCAATGGCCTCTTCCGATGCAACCTCTGTCCCCTTCGCGCGTGGTATAAACGTCTTCGATTACTTCGAAGGGCGGGCACTCACAGACACGGTCTTCCTTGCTCCATGGACCTGGACCCAACCCTTCTCACCTGGGCTTTCGTCGTCGGCGGCGCGCTCCTCATGTTGATTGAGGCGGTGGTGCCGGGCGGCATCGCGTTCTTCCTCGGCATTGGGGGCGTGGTGGTGGGGGGGCTCCGTGCGCTGGGCCTCCTGGTCGACCCCCTGTCGTCGGTCGTGACGTGGGTCTTTCTGTCGACCGGTCTCACGATTGCACTGCGGCCCCTCATGCTGCGCTTCGTGCAGGGCGACGTGTCGCTGGCCATGACCGACGAGGACGCGGAGGCGATGGGGGAGACCGTGACGGTTGTCGAGGCGGTGGGGCCCGAGAGCCCGGGGCGCATTCGCTTTCGGGGGGCCACGTGGGACGCCCGTACCCTTGAGGGCCGGCTGCCGGACGGCGCCGAGGCCCAGTTGCTCTACCGCGACAACCTGACGTGGGTCGTGGAGCCCGCCGACCACGCCGATCTCGACGCGGAGCTGTCGGCGGCGATCGGTTCCGACGTGTCCGAGGGAGATGCAAACCGGTCCCCGAGTACCGACGACACGACGTCGGACGACTCCGGGCTGGGCTACGACCCGTCGGCCCGCTCGTCCAGCTAGCCCGCTTCCCGTTCGCTTCTTCCACCCGTTCTCTCCGCTCCCATGTGGACGCTTCTGCTCGCCCTCATTCTCCTCGGGCTGTTTATTTTCTACAACACGTTCGTGATCGTCGAGATGCGCGAGGAGGTGATCCTGGAGCGCTTCGGCAAGTATCACGACACGCTGCATCCCGGGCTCCACTTCACCATTCCGCTGGTCGACCGCGTGGCCTACCGGCAGGAGACCCGCGAGCAGGTGCTCGACGTCCCGCACCAGAAGTGCATCACGCAGGACAACATTGAGGTGGACGTGGACGGCATCGTCTACCTGAAGGTGATGGACGCCTACAAGGCCAGCTACGGCATCAACGACTACCGCCTGGCCGCCGTCAACCTGGCGCAGACGACCATGCGGAGCGAGGTGGGCAAGATTACGCTCGACGACACGTTCAGCGAGCGGGACTCGATGAATGAGGCCATCGTGGAGGAGCTGGACAAGGCCTCCGACCCGTGGGGCGTGAAGGTGATGCGCTACGAGCTGAAGGACATCCAGCCGTCGCAGGACATCGTGCTCACGATGGAGAAGCAGATGGAGGCCGAGCGCGAGAAGCGAGCCGAGATCACCGAATCCAGCGGGGAGCGGGACGCCCGAATCAACGTGTCGGAGGGAAACCGGCAGAAGTCGATCCTGATGTCGGAGGGCCAGCGGGAGGCCCGCGTGAACGAGGCGGAAGGGGAGGCCCGCGAGATGGAGCTCATCGCGGAGGCGACGGCCAACGGCATCGAGCGCATCGCGGACGCCATCGCCCAGCCCGGCGGCTCCCTGGCCGTCAAGATGCGGCTCACCGAGCAGTTCATCGACCGCCTCGGCGAGATCGTGGACGGCGCCAACGTGAGCGTGCTCCCGATGGAGGCCGCCAATCTGAAGTCGTTCTTCGAAGGCGCATCCGAAGTTACGAATCCGATCCAGAATAAGTAGCCGTCCTTCCTGCCCACGCGCTCATCACGCCAATTTCCCTGAATCCCATGGATGCCTCCCCCTTCGAATTCCTCAACACCCTCAGCCTCGGCATTTTGTCGATACTGGCCCTCTACGTGGCCTACAAGTTCCTGCGGGCCATCCGGTTCGTGCCGCAGCAGAACGCCTACGTGGTGGAGCGGCTCGGCAACTACCACAAGACGCTGCGCGCCGGCTTCCACGCCCTGATCCCGTTCATCGACCGCGTGGCCTACACGCTCGACCTCCGCGAGCAGGCCATCCCGGTGGAGCCGCAGGAGTGCTTTACGGAGGACAACGTGCGGGTGGAGGTGGACGGCATCATCTACCTGAGCGTGACCAACCCCGAAAACGCGGCCTACGGCGTGACCGACTACCGCCGCGGGGCCATTCAGCTGGCGCAGACCACCACCCGCTCGGTCATCGGGCGGATGGAGCTGGACACCACCTTTCAGGAGCGGGCGGCCATCAGCCAGGCGGTCGTGGAGGTGCTCAGTGAGGTGGAGCAGACCTGGGGCATCAAGGTGCACCGCTACGAGATCAAAAACATCGACACGCCGCGCACGGTGCAGCAGGCGATGGAGCGGCAGATGACGGCGGAGCGGGAGCGCCGCGCCACGGTGGCCCGGTCGGAGGGCAAGCAGCAGTCCACGGTCAACGACGCCGAGGGCGAGAAGCAGGAGCTGATCAACCAGTCGGAGGGCGAAAAGCAGCGCCGCATCAACGAGGCCGAAGGACGCGCGCAGGAAATTGAGGCCCTGGCCGAGGCGACGGCGGAGGCAATTGAGCGGGTGGCCGCGTCCGTCTCCGCACCGGGGGGCGAGGAGGCGGTGAAGCTACGACTCGCGGAGCAGTACCTCGACACCATTGCCAAGCTGGGCAAGGAGGAGAACGAGGTGCTCCTGCCGGCGGACCTCACGAAGTACGAGTCGGTCATCGACGGTCTCTCGCTCGACGAATTCACGCTCCGGCCCGACGGCGAGACGCCCCGGCCGTCCGGGGATGGGGCGGCAGGGGAGAGCCGATCACAGGACGACTAGACCCGTGTCGGGGCCGAGAAGGGAGGACTAACTACTCCACCGGCTTCCGGAAGACCATGAAGTGCTGGCGGGGAAGCATGTCTTTGGTCTCCACCCATTCCAGGCCCACGGCCCGCATCTCCTTCTTGGCCTGGGCCTCCGTCATCTTGTGGAGCGTCTTGATGGGGATGCTCGGGTCCTCCCGGGGGTACTCGACGAGGACGACGCGGCCGCCCGGCGTTAAATCCTCCATGAGCGCCGTCATCATCTCGTAGGGGTGGGAAAACTCGTGGTAGGCGTCCACCATGTAGGCGAGATCGACCGAGTCGGCCGGAAGCTGGGGGTCCGTGACCGTGCCGCGGATCGGGGTCACGTTGTCTACCCCCCGCTCATCGATGCGCTCCCGCATCATATTAAGCATCTCCGGTTGAATGTCGACCGCGAGGATGTTGCCCTGCGGCACCCGTGGGGCCACGCGGAACGAGAGGTACCCTGTCCCGGCCCCAATGTCGGCCACGGTGTCGGACGGGCCGAGCGGCAGGCTATCGACGAGCAGGTCGGGACGCTCCTTTTCCGCCCGTGCGGGGCGCTCCAACCAGTTGGCCCCGCGGTGGCCCATTACCTTCGAGATCTCGCGGCCCATGTACACCTTGCCGATGCCGTTTCGGCTCGGGGCGCGCTGGCTGTAGACGCCGGAGGTATCGGTCGTGTCCGGCGGGGTGGGGGCCGCCCGCGCACGGCGCTCGTCCGGACCGAACGAATACAGCAGCCCGCCGGCTGCGAGCAGAAGCGCGAGGCCTGCAGTTCCGAATACCAAAGACCTGGACATGAGAGACCGGAATACCGATGAGGAGAACCTATGGACCCGCCCGAATGCAAATGGCCGCTGGGGGTTGTCCCCACAGCGGCCAGATGGACGGGCGTATCAGCCTTCTTACAATGTCGTTCCGGGGTGCCAAACGCAGCCCCGGAAGGGCCCTACCCAATCAGCTTCTTGCGGTCGGTTCGGGCGAACCGTTGCTTCGACGCCCACGCGGCCCGGTAGGCCGTCTCGACGCGTTCCCGAAGCACACCGCCCGTCGCGGAAAGCGCGAACGAGACAGGGGCAAGCAGCGTGTTGAGGAGCAAAAACCCCACAATGTACGGACGCGACTGGGGGCGCCCAAAAATGTAGGTCTCAAGTCCGATGTACGCAGTCCAAAGAAAAGCGAGTGTGAGATATACAGCCATATGAAGCTTATATAATTTGATTAGAAGGTATGGTTTTTCGCGACGGGTCCACCCGAAGGAAAAGTCTGCGGGGACACCGTCAATGGAGACAATGTGGTCTTTAAGCCGGTTTGTGTCATTTTGTCTCCGTAAAATCGGATCAGTTCATACGGAAGGGAGGCACGGCAGTTTTGCGACATACAGATCTTTACGACGACGATCATCAGATGAAGGAGGGAGGTCCACATTGTTGTGGATGGATGAAGAAACGTGTACAGAAGTGTATGGGCTCTTACTCAAAGCCGGGACGTGTAGGCGGTACGCTCCGGTTCTGGAGAAAGCGCCGATGGGCCTTGGGCCTGCATCTTGAAGACCGCATCCGTCACGGCGACCACGAGGAAAGAATGGACGGGGGGCCTGCCTGAGAGGCGGTCCTCGCGTCCCACTGAGGCCGACCGACGGCGTCGCTCTCGGCCGCCAGCGCCGAGGCGTGCGGAATGCGGAGACCAGATGGATCTGGGGCGTCGAATCGAACCCCACTCGTCTGCATGCATTGCACTTGAATCCATCCGTATTGCCGGCCGAAGCGTCTCTCGTCGGCCCAGGCATTTGCGCTCCTCATACTTTCCCGTCGCCTTATGTCGATTCTCCGGTCGAGTCGTCTCCTCCAGATTCTGCTCGGCATTATCGGGGTCGTGTTCACCGTGCTGCTCGTCACCCCGGGCCTGGTCGTCGAGTACTTCTGGTTGAGCGAGCTGGACTACTCGAGCGTGTTCTGGACGATCCGGGGCGCGCAGGTACTGCTGTTCGTGCTCGTCTTTCTGGTCGCGGGGCTGTACTTCGGGGGCAACTTCCGTGTCCTGATCGGCAACATCCCGCCCCTCTGGGCCTCGCGCTGGGCCCAAGAGGGCGAGGCGCCCGAGGTGGGGGGGGAGCCCCTCACCCGCGATCGACTGCAGCGCCTGGGCTACGTCGTCGCGGGCGTGCTCAGCCTGCTCTTCGCCGCCGGGTTCTCGGGGCGGTGGAATGACCTGCTCCGGTTCTGGTACGCGGGGTCCTACGGACAGGCCGATCCCGTCTACGGGGTGGACCTGGCGTTTTACATGCTGGAGCTTCCGTTCCTGCAGTCGCTACAGAGTGCCGTCGTCGGACTGGCCTTCCTCGGCCTCCTGGCCCTCGTAACCGGATACGTCATCGCCGGGCAGATCGGCATCCAGGACGGCGGGTTCGAGGCGGATTCCGGGGCCCTCCGGCACCTTGGGGCGAACCTGATCTTCCTCCTGCTGGGATGGGCATGGGGCTTCTACCTGGACCTGTACGAGCTTCTGCAGGAGGGCGGCGGCGCGGTGTACGGCGCGGGCTACACGGACGTGAACGTCGTGATTCCGGCCCTGTACGTCATGGTCGCCGCCACACTGGTGCTTGCGGGGCTGGTCGGCCTCAACCTGTACCGGCGGCGCCTCCGTCTGCTGGGCATCGGAGGGGCCGGGTACCTCGTCCTCCTGGTCGGTGGGCTCGTGCTGGCGCCGTCGCTCGTGACGCAGCTCACGGTGCTGCCCAGCGAGCTGCAGGTGGAGCGTCCCTACCTGGAAAACAACATTGACATGACCCGCGAGGCGTACGCGCTCGGGGACTTCAAAGAGCGCTCGTACCCGGCCCAGCCGGACCTGCCGGCGGACGCTGTGGAGCAAAACGAGGAGACCATCGACAACGTGCGGCTCTGGGACCCCCGCCTCCTGATCGACACCTACCGCCAGCTCCAGGAGATTCGCCTCTATTACGAGTTTTACAGCGTGGACGTCGACCGCTACATGCTCGACGGCGACTACCGGCAGGTGATGGTGTCGCCCCGCGAGCTCACCCAGCAGTTGCCGGAGGACACCTGGGACAACCGGCACGTCCGCTTCACGCACGGCTACGGCTCGGTCTCCAACCTCGTGGCGCGAGAGGGCTCGGAAGGCAGTCCGGAATTTCTCACGCAGGACATTCCGCCCCAGTCGAAGTACGAGTCGCTCGACGTGGACAACCCGGCGCTCTACTACGGGGAGCGCACGCCCACCTACCGAATCGTGCCCGCGGGCGTCCCGGGCGACTCGTTGGAGCTGGACTACCCCCGCTCCGGCGAAAACAAGTACACCCGGTACGGCGGGGAGGGGGGCGTTTCCGTCGGGAGCTTCTGGAAGCAGCTGCTCTTCTCCTACTACATGGGCGACTTTAACATTCTTCTCACCGACTACATCCAGGACGACAGCCAGATCCAGTTCTGGAATCAGGTGGAAGAGCGAGTGCGTCACGTCGCCCCCTTCCTGAAGCTCGACAAGGACCCCTACCTGGTTCACGGCGACGACCGTCACTACTACATCGCGGACGCCTACACGACCAGCAACTCGTTTCCCTACTCGGAGCCCATTCGGGGGCAGCAGGGCTACCAGGGCACACGCTACATCCGAAACTCGGTGAAGGTCGTGGTGGATGCGTACAACGGGGACGTTTCCCTGTACGTCTCGAACCCGGAGGATCCGATCATCCAGACCTACCAGCGGATCTTCCCGGACCTCTTCCAGCCGCTCGACGCGATGCCGGAGCTGCTGCAGAACCACATCCGGTACCCGCAGGACTTTTTTGAGATCCAGATGGAGCGGTACCGGCGCTACCACCAGACGCAGCCGCAGGTGTTCTACAACAACGAGGACCTTTGGACGCGGCCGCAGGAGCAATACGCGAACCAGCAGCGCAAGATGGAGCCGTATTACATCCTCACGGACCTGCCGGGAAAGGACGATGCCGGGCTGGAGTTCATGCTCATGTTGCCGATGACGCCCGACGGGCGTGACAACATGATCGGCTGGGTGGCCGCCCGGTCCGACCCGCCGAACTACGGGGAGGTGGTTGTCTACGAGCTCCCGAAGGACCGGCTCATTCGCGGCCCCAATCAGATTGAGTCGCGCATCGACCAGGACACCGAAATTTCCCAGCAGCTGTCGCTGTGGGACCAGCGGGGATCGAGCGTCATCCGCGGCAACCTGATTGTGGTGCCCATTGAGGAGTCGTTCCTCTACGTCGAGCCGATCTACCTGATCGCCGACGAGATTCAGATTCCGGAGATGCAGCGCGTCATCGCGGCGACCGACCAGGATGTTGCGATGAAGCGGACCCTGCGCCAGTCGCTCAACAGCGTGCTGGGCGAGCAGGTCGTGGAGACGCGCGACCAGGCGTTGGCCCAGATGCAACAGGCGGCACAGACGGCCCAGGCCGCGTCGCCGGAGCAGGTGGAGGGGCTGGAGCGGGCCAAAGAGCTGATTCAGGAGGCGCGAGACGCCCTTCAGGGCGGCGACTTCGCCACCTTCGGCGATCGGTTCGACGAGCTACAGCAGGTGCTCAACGATGTGCCGCTCCCCGACACCACCGGCACCGTTCCGCCCCCGACGTCCTCCGACACGACCGGCACCATGACGGCCCCGACGGGGGACGTGTCGGAGGTGACCGGCGGGTCGTAGGGCCACTCCGCCTCACCGCTTCTGAATCAGGATCCAGTTGTTCTCCGCCTCGTCGCGGTAGAGCCGCACGTCGACGAGGGTGGGGCGCATCTGGTAGGTGAACGTGTACGTGAAGTACTCGTCGAGCCCCCCCTCCCGAACCCCGTCCTTGAAGCGGCCGAAGAACAGCGGGTTGTTGCTGCACGGCGCCAGCTCCGTGAAGAAGTTGGCCCCGACGGCGTCTGCCGGATCGATGCCGCTTAGGTTCGACTCGTAGCGGTTGTAGAACTGCACGACCCCCGCGTCGTCAATCTGAATGATGCCGAACGGGGCCGCATTTAGCTCGTCCTCGTCGACGTGACGCAGCTCCTCCCCCACCCCCTCGTCGTCGAACGCGAGGTCCGTTGCCGGCGGCTCAGGCTCGTCGGCGTCGCCCGAGTCGCCGGGGGCGGAGTCCGGGTCGTCTTCACGCAGGTACGAGTACGGATTCTGAGAGTCAGCCATGAGGACGGACGCAGTGAAGAGACGGGCGATCAGGACGCGACCACGGTCACGCCTGTGAGCAACCGAGGCCCGGAGGCCTCAGCATGCGGATTCTCAACCTCAGTGCGGTACTCTCGTATTCGTCATGCGGGGCATCGATCCGTCGTGTCGGACATCGGGCTTGCTTTGGGGGCCGGAATTGGATGTAACCAAGTCGCTATGAACAAGAGCGAGAATAAGTGCCAAGAATCCTCGGTTGATGCCTTCTATACCATCTCACTGGAGTCCCCAATCTATGCATTGGAAGTGACTTTTCGAAGTCGCCACTGAGGTGGGAGCGCGCAACGGTTGTCGTCGAATCTGAGGCAGAGGCGAATGGCACAAGACGTAGGTGAGTCGACAGGCGTCGACTCTGAATTTGAAAAACTCAAACAGCGTGTCAGGACAGACCTGCGCGATCCACTAGAAGAGCAGTGGACGGAGGTGCTGGAGCAGTGGCCGGAGGCGTCTCCCTCTGAGCGTCAGGCCGTGCGCCAGTACGTAACTGAACTCCGCGATCGGGTGCTCAACAGCCTGCTGGCGGCCGACACCGCCGACGAACTCAAGCGGGGGCTCGCCCTCGGGTACGCCGAGATGAAATGTCACTGGACAATGCTTAACACGCGCATACAGCATCAGACGGCGCAAAATGGCCGTCCCGACGAGCCGCTCATCTATCGTGCGACCTGCGTGAGCCTCATCGTGCAGACCCTGGAACCGCTTCTCAGCCGGGAGCACGTGCAGAACCTTGCGTCCTTTTTGGCCGAGCCGCTCAGCTGACCGAACCGGCAGGCCACCGGCTCCATCGAAGATTTTGGGAGAATCTGGTTCAGATCCGCTCCGTCGAGGGGGCGCCCGTTGCGAAGCGGGGGCGCCCTTTTCTACATTCTGCGCCGTTGTAGCCCCCTCGAACCCGAGTGGGGGCGTGTGTACCCTCGACGCAGATTTGACACAACACCTCAGCCCCATGGAGTGGATTGCCTCCCCCGAAGCGTGGATCGCGCTCGGTACACTGACGGTCCTTGAGATCGTCCTGGGCATCGACAACATCGTGTTCATCTCAATCCTGTCGAACAAGCTGCCGGCGAAGCAGCAGCCGCTCGCGCGGCGTGTGGGGCTGGGACTGGCCCTCGCCGGGCGCATCGTGCTTCTGCTCTCGATCAGCTGGGTGATGTCCCTCACCGCGCCGCTCTTTTCGGTGCTAGCACACGCCTTCAGCGGGCGCGACCTGATTCTGCTGATCGGCGGGTTCTTTCTCATCGGCAAGGCGACGACGGAGATCCACGACAAACTGGAAGGGGAAGACGGCGAGACGGAGGCCCAGGCCGAGGTGACCTTCACGAGCGTCATCGCCCAAATCTTTCTGCTCGACCTCGTCTTCTCCCTCGACTCCGTGATCACGGCGGTGGGGATGGCCGAGCACGTCGAGGTTATGATCACCGCCGTGACCATTGCCATCTTCATTATGATGGCCTCGGCGGAGACGATCTCGTCCTTCATCCAGGCGCACCCCACTCTGAAGATGTTGGCGCTGAGCTTCCTGCTGCTGATCGGGGTCACGCTCGTGGCGGAGGGGCTGGGGCAGCACATTCCGAAGGGCTACATCTACTCGGCGATGGCCTTCTCGGTGCTGGTGGAGGTGCTCAACCTGAGCGCCGTCCGGGAGGGTGATGAGAAAGAAAAGGTGGACGAGCCCGTCCGCCTCCACCGGCCCCGGCTGCGGCGGGCGGTGGAGCGTGCGGTGGAGAGAGAGGGCTCCTCGTAGGGGGGCGGAGAGGCTACGGCGTCACGACCCAGTCGCCGTGGGCGTCGAGCCGGCTCCGGACGCGGTCGGGCCGCTCCTGGCCGGGCGTTCCGTCGGTCTCGTACGCGTCGAGAACGGCACCGGGATCGACAGGGCCCGGCTCCGCATCCGCGGCCTGCTGGTAGGCAGAGCGGAAGGGCACGCCCTCGGCAACCCGCTCCAGCGCCCGCTGGGTAGCGAGAATGTCAGGGGCACACGCGGCCCGCGTCCGTTCGGGATTGAACGTGACGCCCCGCACCACTTCGGCGAGCGCGGTGAGGACGTCGGATGTCATCTCCACGCTGCGCAGGACCGCCGCTTTCGTGAGCTGGAGGTCACGGTGGTAGCCGCCCGGCAGGTTCGACGGGCCGGTGGCGAGGGATTGCATCTGGGCGGCGAGGCGGTGGTGGTAGGCCCGCGCCAGCTCCAGCACGTCCGGGTTCTGCTTCTGCGGCATGATGCTGCTGCCGGTGCAGTGCTCCGGCGGCAGGTCCACGAAGTCGAACTCGGCGGTGGCGAAGAGGACGAGGTCGGACGCCAGGCGGTTGCAGGTGGCACCGACCTGCGTGCAGGCGTGGCCCACGGCGAGTGCGTGCTTGCCCCGGCTCAGCTGCACGGCCGTGGCGTGGGTCTGCACGGCGCGGAAGCCGAGGCGGTCGGCCACGGCCTCGCGCGGCAGGTCGATCACGGGCACGCCGTAGCCCGCGGCGCTGCCGAGGGGGGACACGTTAATCCGGCGGCGGGCATGGCGGAGGGCATCGAGGTCGCCCGCCAGCGTCTCCGCGTACCCCAGGGTCCAGAGGGCGGCGGTGGACGGCATGGCCCGCTGCAGGTGGGTGTAGCCCGGCATGAGAACGTCCGGGTGTCGGGTCGCGAGCTCGCACAGCGCGTCGGCGAGGGCGGCGGCCCGGCCCCCGATCGCGGCGAGGGCGTCGCGGAGGTAGAGCCGGAGCGCCGCGAGCACCTGGTCGTTGCGGGAGCGCCCCGTGTGCAGCTTTTCGCCGGCCGCCCCGGCGCGCTCGGTCACGAACCGCTCGATCACGGTGTGGCAGTCCTCGTCCTCGGGCGTCACGGTCACGTCGCCCGCCTCAAACGCGTCGAGCAGGGCGTCTAGGGCGTCGCCGATCCGCGTCCACTCCGTTTCCGAAAGCACGTCGATCTGGCGGAGGCCCCAGGCGTGGGCGCGGCTCGCCCGCACGTCGTAGGGCAGCAGCAGGCGGTCCCATTCGTAGTCGTCCCCGACCGTGAAGCGGTGGGCCCAGTCGTCGGTCGCGGGCGTGGCGTCTTTTTGCCAGAGAGGGGCAGTCATTTGGGGTGTGGGGGTGTGAGAGTGGAGAGGGTGGGGGACTGTGTTTCCGGGGGCCTCCCGTTCGGCCCTACGCGGCCCGCGAAAAGTAGGCCCGGATTAGGTCCCGATAGACGGTGACGGCCCGTTTCACCTCGTTCACGTCGATCCGCTCTTCGGCGGTGTGGGAGCGGTTGCTGGGGCCCGGTCCCATCTTGACGGTGGGCACATCGTGGAGGAAGACCCAATCCGAGGAGGTCGGGGAGCCGAAGGGCTCGGCGTCGGGGCAGGCGGCCCGGGCGGCCCGGACGATCCGCGCGTCCTCGGGTGTGGCGCAGGGCACGAGGCGGTCGCTGTAGACCTCCACGTCCGCGTCTACCGCTTCGGATACCAGCCCCGCAATCTCGTCGTGCGTGTAGGCGGGCGTGGTGCGGAGGTCAACGGTGAAGACGCAGTGCTCGGGCACCACGTTGTGCGCCTCGCCGCCCTCGATGGTGGTGACGGTTGCGGTCGGCGCACCGAGGTGCGGGTCCGCCCGGTCGAGGGAAAGATCCTCGAGCTGTCGAATCGCCGTCATCGCCGCGGGGATCGCATTGTCGCCGAGGTGCGACCGTCCGGCGTGTGCGGCCGTCCCCCGGGCGTGGATCTTCAGGATGAGAAGGCCCTTCTGGGCGACGCAGGGGCGGAGCGTGGTGGGCTCCCCGACAACGGCGGCGGACAGGGACGGAAGGTTGGGACGCAGGTCCTGCAGCCCGTTCTTCGTGCCCCCGGACTCCTCGTGGGTCGTGAGGCCGACCAGGAGCCGGCCATTGGTCGGGGCCCAGCCGTCCGCCGCCAGGGAGAGCAGCGCCGTCGTCATCGCGGCGCCGCTGGCCTTCGCGTCCACGGCGCCCCGGCCGTAGAGGACGCCGTCTGTCTCGACCGGCTCGAACGGGTCGTACGGATGGTCGTCGGAGGGCGGCACGACGTCGAGGTGCGAGTTGAGGAGCAGCGTGTCGTCGCCCTCGCCGATCCCAAACGCCACGTTGTCCTCGTGCCGGAGCACATCGACCCCGGCGCGGCGGACGTGCTGCTCTACGAAGCCGGCGATCGCCGCCTCCTCGCCCGTGAGGGAGGGGATGCGAACGAGGGCCTTGAGGAAGTCGACGGCGGCTGTGTTCGTCGAAGGGAGTGCCATTGCATCCGGGAAGTCGGTTGATGTATCACGTCGTTGCCCGATTCTCGCCTCTCGAAACGTGAAACGCATGTCGTGGGGAGCAGAGACACCGGGCACGATTCACGCATCACAATTCACGCATCACAATTCACGCATCACGCCTCCAGTACGACCTCCGTGGCCTGCGACCGAGCCAGGAGGTCGCCCGGGCCGCAGATATACACTGCGCCAACGGAACCGTCGAGGGCGTCGAGCGCCGTTTCGACCTTGACGCGCATGCCGCCTGCGATCCACCCCTCCGCGATTCCCTGCCGGGCGGTGCCCGGGGGACAGGTGGCCAGGCGAGACGCGGGATTCTCGGCGTCCCGGCGCACGGCCCCCGCCTCGGTGACGTAGAGCAACGGGTCGGCCGCGAGGGCCTCGGCCAGCGCACGGGCAACCGTGTCGGCGTTCACGTTGTAGACCTGCCCCTCGTCGTCAATGCCGAGGGGGGCCACGACGGGCACCAGCGACCGGGCCATCAATCCCTCCAGAAGGGAGGGGTCGACGTGCTCGATGTCGCCGACCCATCCGAAGTCGACGGTCCGCCCGTCGACGTCCCACGCCGGGCGTTTGGACACCTGGACCAGGGTGGCGTCGGCCCCCGACACCCCTACCGCGGTGAGGTCGTGCTGCTGGGCCTCCGACACGAGGGTCGTGTTGAGCGAGCCCCGAATGGCCCACTGCGCGATCTTGAGGTCGAGGTCGGTCGTGATGCGACGGCCCTGGACCCGCTCCGGCGTGTGGCCGAGCCGGTCCGCGAGGGCCGTCATCTGCGTGCCGCCGCCGTGGACGAGCACCACCGGGGCGTCCTCGTGCAGCGCCTGGACACTGGGCCAGAGGTCGGCCAGTGCGTTCGGCTCGTCGAGGAGCGATCCGCTGATCTTGATTACCGTCGGCGCTTTCGTCTTACTGGTCATCAGGATTGATACTGCTTCGCGTCGTTTAAGTAGCAAGAAGAGAGCACGGAAGCGTGGGGGCGCGGGGGATTGGGGTCTTTTCCAAGAGTGTAGAGGAGTACGCCCATGCTCCCGCGCTCTCATTCCCCCGCGCTCAGAGGCTCCACACGTACTGGAGAAGCGCCTTCTGCGCGTGGAGGCGGTATTCGGCCTGATCGAGGTGGGCGGCGTGCGGCCCATCGAGCACCGCGTCGTCCACCACCACGTTGCGGCGGACGGGGAGGCAGTGCAGGAACGCGCCGTTTCGGGTGCGTGCCATCAGGTCCGCGGTGATGCGCCAGTCGGAACGGGCCGCCCGGGCCTCGGACTCGGCCTTCGGGTTCTCGTACACGAGCGGGCCGCCCCACGACTTGGCGTAGACCACGTCGGCCCCCTCCGCCGCGGCCGCCTGGTCGCTCGTCGCCGAGACCGATCCGCCCTGCGTCTCGGCCAGCGCCTCCGCCTCGGCCATCACCCCCGGGTCGAGGGCATGCGTGTCGGGGCGGGCCACGGTCACGTCCATCCCGCAGCGGGCCGCCGTGCGGAGCGCCGTGTTCGGCACGGCCATCGGCAGGGGCTTCGGGTGCGGCGCCCACGAGAGGACGAAGGTTTTGTCCGCAAGGGCGTCCCCGTACCGCTCGGTGAGCAGGGCCGCGTCGGCGAGGCCCTGACACGGATGCGCCCAGGCGGACTCCAGGTTGATGACCGGCACCGTCGCGTGCTCGGCGACAGTGCGGATGAGCGTGTCCTGTGCGTCGGCGCCGTAATCGGTGCCGGACGCGAAGACGCGGACGCCCAGGGCGTCGTGGTAGCGCGACAGCACGCCGATTGCCTCCCGCACGTGCTCGGCCGCCTCGCCGTCCATCACGGCGCCCAGCTCCCATTCGAGGGCCCAGCTCCCGTTGCCCGGCACCAGGGTCGTGTGGCGGGCCCCCAGGTGCGCGGCGGCGCCCTCCATCGAGGTGCGGGTGCGGAGCGAGGGGTTCATGAAGACGAGCCCGAGGGACGAGCCCGAAGCGGCCCCGGCGTGCAGGGTGCCGTCGTGTCGATGCTGCACGGCGGTGTGACGGAGCGCGTCCCAGGTGGCGTCCGAAACCGCGTCGACGCGGAGGATGTGCTGCAGGTCGTCCGTGCTGGAGGAGGACGAGGTTGTGGGGGACGGAGACGTTGGCATTGTTGTGGAGGAGATCAATCGCAGGGAGAAAGGGGAAATCGGCGGGTTTCCACGCGTCGGAGTCGTCACGTCAGTGTGCTCTGGCAGGGGCCGAGGTGGCGTCGAGGGCGGCGTGGAGCGCCTCCGCGAAGGCGGTCACGTCGTCGTCCGAGACGACGAGCGGGGGCATCAGGCGCATCACGTAGGGGTCCGACGAGCCGCCGACGAGCACATTCTGGTCGCGAAGCGCATCGATCACGGGCTCGGCCGGCCGGTTCAGCTTGAGCCCCATCAGGCAGCCGCGCCCGCGCACTTCCTCGACGACCGGCCCCACGGCCTCGGCCACCTGTGTGTGGATGTCGGTCGCCCGGCCCATCAGGTCGTCCTCCACCAGCGTCCGGAGGGTGGCCTCCACGGCCGCCATCGCGAGCATCCCCCCGCCGAACGTGGAGCCCTGGTCGCCGGGGTCCACGGCTGCGGCCACGGCGTCGTCCACGAGCACGGCACTCACCGGCACCCCGGCCCCGAGGCTCTTGGCGAGGGCAATGAGATCCGGCGTGGCGCCGAGGGGGGCGCTCATGGAAAACGTGCCGGTCCGCCCCACGCCCGTCTGCACCTCGTCGAAAATCAGAAGCGTGCCGGTCGCGTCGCAGAGGGCACGGAGGCCCTGCACGTAGTCGGCGGGCATCGCCCGCATGCCGGCGATGCTCTGGATCGGCTCCAGGAGGACGGCCGCAATCTCCTCAGAGGACAGCACCGCCTCCGCGGCGTCGAGGTCGCCCACCGGGACCCAGGTCGTCTCCGGAAGCACGTCCGTGTAGGGGGCGCGGTACGTCTCGTCGTGCGTGGTGGCGAGGCTGCCGAGGGTGCGTCCGTGCCAGCCCTGCTCCATCGCCACGACGCCGGACCGTCCCGTGTACGTCCGGGCCAGCTTCAGGGCCGTCTCGTTGGCCTCCGAGCCGGAGTTGGCGAAGAAGACGTTGCCGAGGCCGTCGGGGGCCAGGTCCGCCAGCCGCCGGGCGGCCCGGGCGCGGACCGGGCTGTGCGCGACGTTCGAGTAGAAGATGAGCTGCTCGGCCTGGGCCTGCACGGCCGCCACGACGTTCGGGTGGCAGTGGCCGAGCAGCGACACGCAGTGCCCCCCGTAGAAGTCGAGGTACCGGGTGCCCTCGGCGTCCCACACGTAGGGCCCCTCCCCCCGCACGAGCGCCATCGGCATCTTGTCGTACGTCGGGATCTCGAGTTGCTGCTCGATGTCGATAGTCTCGGCGGTGGTCATTTGGCGTGCTAGTTACGGGTGGAAGAGATATGAGACCGCGGACCGCCGTCGGCCGTCCGCGGTCGTTCTGTCAAGTGGAGACTGACACGGGCGAAGTAAGCAGTCCCGCCGTCTCCGGCAGTCCCAGCATGCGATTGAGGTTCTGGACGGCCTGGCTCGCGGCGCCCTTCAGCAGGTTGTCGAGGGCAAAGCCGACGACGAGGGTCGAGCCGTCCGTTTTCCACCCGAGGTCGCAGAACGGGGTGCCCACTGCGGGCTGGAGCGAAGGCAGTCTGTCTGACGAGCAGCGGACGCACGGCGCGCCGGCGTACGCCTCTTCGTACCACGAAGATACCGTGTTCGGATCGGTCGCCTTCGGCCACTCGATCTGCGCCGTGCCCCAGATGCCGCGCGTCCACGGGCCGGAAGCGGGCACGAAATCGAGCGACACGTGGGTGCCGAGCGTCTGCCGGATTTCGGGGCGGTGCTGGTGGCCCAGCACCTTGTAGGGCCGCACGTTGCCGTCGCGGTCGGGGAAGTGGGTGGCCGACGAGGGCGTGGCGCCCGACCCGGACGCGCCGGTGAGCGCCGTGACGTGGGCGGTGAAGGGGACGTCCTGCTGCGCGAGCGGCGCCAGCGTCAGTGTGATGCCGGTGGCGTAGCAGCCGGGCGTGGCCACGAGCGACGCCCCCCCGATCTCGTCGCTCCACTCCGGCAGGCCGTACACGGCGTCGGCCAGCAGGCCGGGGGCCGGGTGCGCTGTGTCGAACCACTCGGGGTAGACCGCCGGGTCCCGGAACCGAAAGTCGGCGCTCAGGTCGATGATGGGACCGTCGAAGCCGTCTTCCAGGATGCCGGGCACCACCTGCATGCTCCGGCCGTGCTCCGCCGCCACGAGAAGGGCGTCGAGCGAACCGAAGGCAATCTCGTCCGGAGCGGTGAACGTATGATCGACCTGCCCGCGGAGGGACGGATGCGCTGCGCCGACGGGCTGATCGGCGAACGTCCGGCTGGTTACCGTGTGGAGGGCGGCGGCGGGGTGCGCGGCGAGCAGGCGAATCAGTGCGCCGCCCACGTAGCCGGCCCCGTGGAGAACTCCGATGTGGGAAACCGCTGTTGGGGACGCCGAAAACGAGTGCGCAGGTTGTGGCATGGGATGCAGTAAAATTGAGGAGGGGGGAGGCGTGAAATGTGAGGCGTGGAACGTGAGGCGTGGAACGTGAGGCGAGAGCTCAGCTGCCAGTGCATCACTCTTCACGCACCACTCTTCACGCACCACTCTTCACGCACCACGAATCGCGCGTCATTCCGCCGCGACTGCGAGTTGTTCGTCGGACGACGGCGGTGCTGCGGGGGCCGTCGCTTCGATTTCCTCCGGAAAAGCCGACGCCGGGAGCGCGTCCACGACCTCGTCCACGAGCGCGGTGCCCTGCCGGAGGGCGTTGAGAGCGGTGACGCCGAGCCGCTGTGTGATGTAGCGGCGCCCCACGTCGTTGTCGGTGACGGGGCCGGTGAGTGCGGTGATGTCGGCGTGGTACCGCTCGCGGAAGGTGCGCTCGGCGGCCCACGCCCCGGCCAGGTCGGTGGCCGCCACCACGTGCGCCTCGATGAAGGACTGCAGTTCCATGTCCGTCAAGAGGTCGTCGACGCCGTAGTAGCCGACGAATCCGTCGCCCATCTCCGCCACGATCACGTCCAGGTCCTCCGTCTCATTGAGGTGATGGATCACGCCCTTCGCGATGGGGGTGATCGCGTCCTCCACGGTGCAGGCAATCCCCGCGTCGGTGAAGGTGGAGACGGCCGTGGCCCCGTGCGCCTGCATCCGGCGCACGTCGCGCATGAGCGACGCCCCCGTCAGCTTGGCGGCGCCCACCCGAAGCCCGCGCGCCGACAGCCCCTCCACGATCCGGCAGGCGGCTTCGGTCTTGCCCGTCTCCATGGCCGTGCCGCTGACCGTGACGAGCGGGACCGACGTCGCCAGGCGGTGCCGCATCTCCAGGGCGTCCTCCTGGATCCGGGCGTGCGTCCACTGGTCGTTCCGCTTGACCATCACGGCGCCGAGCACCTCCACCGGCAGGGCCGGCCCAAGGTTGGGGTGGGCTGCGGTGCACTCGCCGATGAGCCCGCCCAGGTTGAGCACGTGCAGCGTATCGCCGGGGGCAATGTGGCGGGGGACCCGTCCGCTATACCCTTTGAGCGCCTGCCGCCCGCCGAGCGTCCCCACGAGCACGTCGCCCTCCCGGATGTGGCGGAAGGCGCCGTCGCTGCACTCGACCTCGTCGTACTGGTCCTTCTCGTCGAGCGCGCGCACCACGACCACGTAGCCGTGCTGGGCCACGACATAAGGGGAGAGCGTGATCGGCGACTCGATGTCGCAGTGTGCGGTGCTAGAGGCAATCTTGTCGACGGGACCCGTCTGGAAGGCGTCGTCGGTCATGGGCGTGGGGGATGGGAGTGGAGAGGGCGGGGGCAGAGGGGACGGGAGATGTGCTATCCCGTGGTCGATTCGGCGATCATCGGCTCGGAGCCCGGGGGATCCGTGTCGGCGCGGGCCTTTTTGGCGAGGAGGGAGGGAATGGCAGCGAGCGTGGTGTAGCCCTCCGCGTCCCGACCGTCCCACAGCGCATTTTCCTCGCCGTAGGTGGCCGTACCGGCGTCGAACAGGGAGTGGGGGCTGTCGACGCCCTGCACCGTGGCGCGGCCCTTGAAGAGCTTCACCGTGACGGTGCCGGCGACGACGTCCTGACTGTGGTCGAGGAACGCCTCCACGTCCCGCATCACCGGATCGAAATACTGTCCCTCGTGAAGCAGGCGGCCGTACACGTCGCCGAGGGTGTGCTTCTGCACCTGCTGCTGCTCCGAGAGCACGACCTTTTCGAGCTCGCGGTGGGTCGTAATCAGGATCTGGGCCGCGGGCGCCTCGACCCCAATCCGCCCCTTGATGCCGAGGATGGTGTCCCCCACGTGGACATCCCGCCCCACGCCATGCCGTCCGCCGACCTCGTTGAGCGTCTCGACGACCTCGACCCCCGAGAGGGACGCGTCGTCGACGGCCACGGGGAGCCCGTTCGCAAACGTGATCGTGAGGGTGCGCGGCGCGTCCGGCGCGTCGGCGGGGGCCGTCGTGTCCGGGTAGGCGTCCGTCGGCAGCGAAGCCTTCGCCGTGAGCGTCTCCTTGCCGCCGATCGTGGTGCCCCAGAGGCCCCGGTTGATGGAGTAGTCGGTCGTGTCGTCCGGCACCGAAAAGCCGCGCGCCTCGAGGTAGGCCGTCGAGGCATCCCGGCTTAGGCCGAGCTCGCGAATCGGGGCAATCACGTCGAGGTCGTCGCCCACCAGCTGCAGGGCCACGTCGAACCGCACCTGGTCGTTGCCGGCCCCGGTGGAGCCGTGGGCGACCGTAGAGGCCCCGACCGCCTGTGCCACCTCCGCCACGGCCCGCGCCTGCACGATGCGCTCCGGCCCCACGCACAGCGGGTAGACGCCGCCCTTCAGGACATTCCCCTTGATCAGGTAGCTCAGGTGATCCTCGTAGAGCGGCGCCCGCCCGTCGATGAGGTGGTGCCGGTCCGCACCGAGGTGCCGGGCTCGGGCCTCGATCGCCGTGCGGTCGTCGTCGGTGAGGCCGCCGGTGTCGACCGTGACGGTGTGAACCGGGGCGTCGTGGGTCGCTTGCAGGTACGGAACGCAGAAGGAGGTGTCGAGGCCTCCACTGAAGGCGAGAACGATGGCCATGGGAAGACAAAAATCGGGGGGAAACACAAAAAAGGCGCTGGCTCGTGAGAACCAGCGCCTTTGCAGAGAAGGCGGCGATGCCGCGTCAAATGGGGGGCTAAGCCTTACTCATCTGACGCCTGGGACGCCGGTCGAGCCGTAGAAGCGATGTGCAGTCGTCGCACACGTCGGGCTCGACGTCGGGTCGTCGGCGCAATGAGGGTCGGCTGGCGTGTCATAATGGTTTTCACGATAGCGGGCGCCTCCGGAACGATCAAGTCGATTGGCGGCGGATTCGGTGATGAACGTGTGAAGGGAAGCGCTTCCGGGCCTCCGGGAAGGGGGCTTGGTCCCTGGAGGAGCCGTTGTCCCTCCCCGCATGTGCCGGCATGAGAGGGTCTATCCCCGCGGGTGCGGGGTCACCCCTAGTATAGTTTGTCAGGAGCCGGGCGCTACGGGCCCGTCGCTCCGTATATCGCCCCGAAAGAGCGACAGTCTGTTGCAGGGCAAGTCATGGTGCATCAACTCGAGGACACATCCTTCCAATTGCAACCCGTCCAGCTGGGCCGTGTGCCTCCCTGAACACAGCGGGTTGAGCTGAACTGATCGCGGCTTCCCCTCGTTGCAGCACGTCCTGTTCCGAACTGTGCCTACAGGACACCGCTCCCATGACTGAACTCGCTTCTCCCGCGGCGACCGACGTTCAGCCGCGTCGGTTCACGTCCGACGAAGTGCAGGCTATGCTCCACGCCGGCATTCTGCACGAGGACGACCCGCTCGAACTCATCGATGGTCAGCTCGTCGTGATGTCTCCGATCAACGATCCGCACATCGTCTGTGTCAATCACCTGAACCGCCTCTTTGTGGAGCGGACCACCCCGGACGTAGTGGTGAGCGTGCAGAATCCCGTTCGGATCGACGAGCACAACGAGCCGGAGCCGGACGTCGTGCTGTCCACGGCGCTCGACGGCGCGCCGCGTCCCGACAACGTGCTGTTGCTGGTCGAGGTGTCCGATACCACACTGACATACGATCGCGACGTGAAGCGACCCCTCTATGCCCGTGCCGGCATTCCGGAAGTGTGGATTGTGGACCTGGACGCCCGGCAGATTGAAGTGCATCGGGAGCCGGATGACGACGTGTACCGCACTCGGCATCTCGCGGGCCTGGACGACACGGTGACCCCGGAGCGCCCGACATCGGTCGGCGACATTCCGGTACGCGACATTCTCGGCGATCTGCCGGAGCCTGAGAGCGACGAAAGTGAGGCGTGACGGGAGGCTATGGCTGTTTCGTCTCCGAGCGCTTCCGGATCGACAAGCAGTAGATCGTCCCTGTCGATCGTCGGAGCCTCCCCCCGGCTGCTCCAGTAGCTCCTCCACGTCATGCGATTCTGTGAGGCCGCGGTGCGTCCGGGTCTATCCCCGCGTGTGCGGAGAAATGCAATCATCAGCGTCGGTCGAGCCGTCCAGTGGCGTGTTTGCGGCGCCGGAGACTGGGTCAGGGCCGCCTCGCCCGGAGCGACCCCGTCACCCGTATCGTCCGCGAAGTCGGGAGGGCGGGGGCCTGCTCGGTCATTTCGAGGGTGAACGTCCCGCCCACGGCCCCACGCCCGGCCCGGGTGATCGAAACGTGGCCCTCCGTGGCCTCGAAGCGCGCATCGGGCAGCGACAGGAACGCGACGAGCCCCGGCAGGCTGTCGGTTCGAGGCGCATTGAGCAGGGCGGCCCGCACCACGTCGTAGCGGCCCGTTGCCGCATCGGGGGCCCCGCCCGTGCCGCGCGGCGTGAACGCCATCGAAAGGCCGGGCCCGTCGCGGGTGCCCAGCTCAAGTCCGACACGGGCGTCGCGTGCCGACCGGAGGACAGCGGGGCCCGCGAGCGTGTCGGTGACGGCCCCCTGGATCTGGAGGCGGTACCGCCCCGCAGCCACACCGAGATCGGAGGCGTCCCCGCAGCCGGACAGCAGGAGGACGAGGCAAAGACCGGCGAGGGAGAGCGGCAGGGCGAGGCAGCGAGGCATGGGGCGGTACAGGCAGCGGAATGGGGCTGGGGCGAAGAGCGACGCCTCCGCCCCAGCGTCGACCCCCCTGCAAACGGACGACTACGGCTGGGGTCCCACCGTCTGGGGGCGTTCCGTGACCTGCTCGCCCTCCGCTTCCCCCTCCATGGGCCCGTCGTCGGAGAGGGGCACCGCGTCGAGGATGAGGCGCGCGCTGCGGTTGTACGTGAAGTAGTTGTAGGCCCAGTTGACGAGGGCGCTGAGGCGGTTGCGGAAGCCCACCAGCTTGGCAATGTGGATGACGACCCAGAGGAACCAGGCCATGAAGCCCCGAAACGCGATGCCCCCGGCAAACTCGGCCACCGCCGCGTTCCGGCCGATCGTGGCCATCTGGCCGAGGTCCCAGTACTCGAACCGCTCCGTGGTGGCGTCGCGGAGGCGGCGCTGAATCTGGTCCGCGGCGTGCCGGCCGCTCTGGATGGCCACCTGCGCGAGCTGGGGCTCGTATCCGTCCTCGCCCTCGATGGCAGCCATGTCACCCACGACGTACACGTCCGGGTGCTCGGGGACCGTCAGGTCCGGGCTCACGACGACCCGATCGGCCCGGTCCTGCTCGGCGTCGAGCAGGTTGGCCACCGGGCTCGCCTTCACGCCGGCCGCCCAGACCAGCGTCTGCGTCGGGAGGACCCGCCCGTCGGCGAGGTGGACCCGGTCGGGGGCGACGCGCTCGACGGCCGTGTTGGTCTGGACGTCCACGCCGCGCGCCTCAAGAACCTGTCGGGTGTAGGCCCGCTGCGGCGCCTTGTAGGGGGGCAGAAGGTCGTCTTCCATCTCCAGAAGAAGGCAGCGGGCCTCCTCGCGCGTATCAAATTGGGCAAAGTCGTCGTTGAGCGTGTCGAAGAGCTCCACGAACGCGCCCGCCATCTCGACGCCCGTTGGGCCTCCGCCCACCACGACAAAGGTAAGGGCGCCCTCTCCGGCGGCCGCCCGCTGCCGGTCGTACCGCTCGAACTGCCGCAGCACGCGGTTGCGCAGGTTGACGGCGTCGGGCACGTTCTTGAGGGGGTAGGCGTGCTCCTCCACGCCGGGAATCCCGAAGTCGGTCGAGACGGCACCCGCCGCCAGGATGAGGTGGTCGTAGGAGAGCGACTGACTGCCGTGCAGGTGCACCTGCTGGCGGGCAGGGTCGATGTCGACCACGGTGCCGAGGCGAAAGTTCACCGTCTCGTTGCCCTGAAAGATGTTGCGCACATTGTGCGCGATGTCGTCCGGCTCCAGCCCCGCCATGGCCACCTCGTAGAGCAGCGGCTGAAACTTGTGGTAGTTGTTGCGGTCGACGAGCGTGACGCGGACCGGGGCGTCGCGCAGCGTTTTGGCGGCCTCCAGGCCCGCAAACCCGGCCCCGACGATGACGACGTGGGGGCGGTCGGACGTGGACGACGGTGTGTCAAACGGCATGGGGAGGGGAGGAGGCGTGGAATGAGGTGCTTGCGCGTAACAACGCTGAACAAATTAGACGCCACGCGGTCGTCGCCTTTCCGTAATATCGCCGCCCAGCGTAAGTTTCTCAGCATCGTCACACCCGGCAGGGGGCAGAAACGGCCGGCCGGCGTGCCGCCGCAGGGACGAGGGGCGATCCTTCCATATGAGGGATTGATTCTTCCATACACCGCGTCTCCCCAAGAAGGGGACAGAACGGGGCGTTTCCTTCGTCTCACCCCCCTCGGTCCCATGGGGCAGGGGCGTCACGTCACGGAGCGCGGAAGGAGAGCGTCCGGGTGTAACAAAATTGTTGGGAACTCCCAGGGCCCACGGAGGCGGCCGTGGACCTCCCCCGTCTCTTCGCTTATACTGTATGCAGTCAAGTTTTTCTACGAAGCCGTCCTGTTTCCACCATGCACAACCCGGTTACCCTTCGCTCGCCGCGCATCTACGGGAGCGTGCTGGCCCTGACGCTACTGGCCGTCGCGGTGGGGGCGTGGGGCAGCGTCTCCCTTGGGCCCTGGGCGCTGGGGGTCCTGTTCGTGGCCGTCGTGCTGACGGGGATGCCGCACGGGGCCATCGATCACCTCGTGGCGGCCCGGCTGTGGGGCCTCGACCCGACGTGGGCCGACCAGGCGAAGTTCTACGGCGGCTACCTCGTCCTGATGGCGCTCTACGGGGCGCTCTGGATTGTGGCCCCGGCCTGGAGCCTCGGTCTCTTTCTGGTCATGACCATGTATCACTTCGGGCAGGCCGACTTGGCCTACTGGCGGCTCCCGCCCCTGTCCGCCCGTCTCCTCTACCTGTCGCGCGGCCTCTTTCTCCTCGGCCTGCCCATCGTGGCCTTTCCGGAGGTCGTCGCGCCCATCTTCGAGGCGATGGGGGGCGTTCAACTGCTCGAGTGGCCGGGGGTGACGACGGCGCCGGGCGCCCTGTTCGCGGGCCTCGTCGCGCAGCACCTGGGGGCGCTCGGAATCGGCAGGCTGGGGGCGGATCCGAGTGTAGACTGGGCCCTCGGGCGGGAGGCGACCAACGTCGCGGTGCTCGCGGCGCTGTTTGGGCTCGTCCACCCGCTCGTGGCCTTTGCGGTCTTCTTCGGGGGGTGGCACGCGCTGGGGCACATCCTGGAGCTCCTCCGCTTCTTCCGGCGGCAGGGGGACGCCATGTCGATGGCCCAGTTCTACCGGGAGGCGTTCCTGTTCACGGCGATTCCCTTCGTCGGACTGGCGGGCCTCTACGCCGCCACCCAGTCGTTCGGGCTGGAGGACCAGATGGTCGCGCTTCTCTTCATCCTGATCGCCATCATGACCCTTCCCCACATGGTGATCGTCGAGAAGATGTACCGGGAGCGGGAGAAGGGCGCCCCCCAGGCCGTCTCCTGATTCCGATCACCGACACCCGATCCCGACAAACAAAAAAGGGCGTGGCACCCGGCCACGCCCTTGGGGACGAGAGAAGAAGGAGGGGACTACATGCCTCCGTCGCTGGCCTCCGGGGGAAGCAGAACGCTATCGATGACGTGGATGACCCCGTTTGACGCTTCGAGGTCGGTCTGCACAACAGTGGCGGTGTTCTGGCCCATCAGGCGGACGGTGCCGTCGTCGACCTGCACCTGAATGGAGCGCCCTTCAAAGGTCGGGACGGCGTCCGCGCCGGTGACGTCCGACGCCATGACCGCGCCACTCACGACGTGGTATCGCAGGATGGCCTGGAGCTGCTCCTTGTTTTCGGGCTGCAGGAGGGACTCAAGCTGCCCGTCGGGCAGCGCCTCAAACGCGGCGTCGGTCGGGGCGAAGACGGTGAACGGCCCCTCGCCCTTCAGGTCCTCCACGAGGTCTGCCGCCTTCAGGGCCTGGGCCAGGGTGTTGAAGCCATCGGCCTGGACGGCCGTATCAACGACGTCCGGCTGGTCGGCGCCCGTGTCGTCCTGCTGGGCGACGGCCGGGCCGGCAAGGAGGGCGAGGCCGAGGCCGAGAAGAAAGACAAAGCGCGATGCGTAGGTGGTCATTGGCTATTTGGAGTAGTTGAAAAGACTTACGGACCAGCCTCAATCCCTAACCCGTGGGAATATTCCCTGGACCGACGGGCCGCCGTCATCCCTTACGAGTTCGTCGCACCTCGGAGACGGGCCGAATTGCGGGCGCTACCGCGCAGGCATGGGCAGGTAAAGAACGCGCGATCTGCCGGGATTCCCGAACACTGGTTTGCACGACGCGTTACACCGTCGTGATTGCTATTACTCATACCCATCGCAACAGACCGATATAGCGTCGTGGCACAAGCGAATACAGGAGACGAGGTCCAGGTCCACTACACCGGAAAACTGGAAGACGGCACGAAGTTCGACGAGTCCGAGGAGGAGCCCCTGAGCTTTACCATTGGGGAGAATCGTGTCATTCCGGGGTTTGAGGAGGCCGTAACGGGCATGGAGCCGGGCGACGAGAAGACCGTAGAGGTGGAGCCGGAACAGGCCTACGGGGAGCACCGCGAAGACATGGTCATGGAGATGGACCACGACCAGATTCCCGACGAGGTGGAGCCGGAGGTTGGTCAGCAGCTTCAGCTGCGACTGGAGAACGGCCAGACCGTCCCGGTGCTCATCACGGCCCTTGGGGAAGACTCGGTGACCATCGACGCGAATCACCCGCTGGCGGGACGCACGCTGATCTTCGACATCGAAGTGATCGACGTTGCCGAAGGCAGTGGCTCGCCCGACGGCGGAGGCGGCGGCGAAGGTGGAAACATCGTCACGCCGTAGTGCGGACGGACCGTCCGGACGCCGCGGACATCGTCCCATTTTCGGATTTTCCGTGCCCCTGCATGGTCGATCTGTGCAGGGGCATTGCTGTGGGAGGCAGCCGGACGGGCGGCGTGAGCCCGGCGCAATGTTCGTGTAACGGCAAGCAGGGTGGGGAGGGCGCAGGTGTCTTTCCCGCGCGCACGTTGCTATCTTAAGTGGACGATATGGAAAAGCCCGACACACCCTGTGCGGGGGATGCTTTGTTGCGCGGCGCCGCCGCATTGTGTGCGTTGCCACTTTGCGTTGCCTCGGGGCGGTAGGGGGCCCTGTCGCCGACCCATTGTGCTTCTCTCCTACTGAATCAACCGTTCGCTCATGTCTACTTCCGACGCTGCGGGGCCCGCCGACCGCAGCCAGCGCCAGTACAACTTTTCGGCCGGGCCGGCCACGCTTCCCGTGGAGGCGTTGCGTGAGGTGAAGGACGAACTGCCCGTGTACGACCACGTGGGGGCCTCGGTGATGGAGATTAGCCACCGATCGCCGGCGTACGACGAGATCGAAGCGTCGGCCCGGGAGCATCTTCGTGCCCTGCTCGACCTGGATGACGACTGGCACATTCTGTTTCTGCAGGGCGGGGCCCGGATGCAATTCTACCAGGTGCCGCTCAACTTTCTGCCCGAGGACGGCGTGGCCGACTACGTCGTGTCGGGGCGGTGGGGCGTGAAGGCCGTCGCCGAGGCCGAACGGGTGGGCGGCGTGAACGTCGCGGCCTCCAGCGAAGACGCGGACTTTTCGTACGTGCCGGACGTGGCGGAATGGGACCTCACCCCGGACGCGTCGTACGTCCACATCACGACCAACGAAACGGTCAATGGCAACCAGATGACCGACGACCCGGTGCTCGACGTGCCCGTCGTCACCGACGCGTCGAGCGAGTTTCTGAGCCGCCCGATGGACCTGGAGGGCTACGGGCTCATCTATGCCGGGGCCCAGAAGAACGTCGGGCCGGCGGGCGTCACCGTCGTCCTCGTGCACGACGACTTTCTGCAGCGTCGCACGCAGCCGCTCCCGACGATGCTCGACTACGGCACCCACGCGGAGCGTCGCTACAACACGCCGCCGGTCTTTGCCATCTACATGGTGGAAAAGGTCTGCCGTTGGCTCCGCAACCAGGGGGGCATCGACGCCATCCACGCCATCAACCGGCGGAAGGCGCGCATGCTCTACGACGCGATCGACGCGACCGACTTCTACCGGGGCACCGTCGACCCGGAGGACCGGTCCACCATGAACGCCACGTTTCGGCTCCATGACTCGGACCTGGAGCCGGTCTTCCTCCAGAAGGCCGAGCAGGAGGGGCTGCTCGGCCTGTCCGGGCACCGCTCCGTGGGCGGGGTGCGCGCGTCCATGTACAACGCCATGCCCGAGGCGGGCGTCCGGCGGCTCGTGCAGTTCATGGAAGAGTTCGAACGGACGCACGGGTAGGGCCGGAACGTTCGGGGCGGGAGAAACAGGACGAGCCCCAGGGACTTGGGGAGAGAACGGTACGAGACGGTCTTTGAATCAACGACCACGGCGCAATGGCTCTCACGATTGGCGTCCCACGCGAAACCGAACCGGGCGAGACCCGCGTCGCCCTGGTCCCCGACGTGGCCGATCGCCTGTTGGCGACGGTGGACGATCTAGACATCCGCGTCGAGGAGGGCGCCGGGCAGGGAGCGTACCACACCGATGCCGACTACGACGCGGCGGGGTGTTTGGTCGTGGGGCGGGACGCGACGTTCGACGCCGACATCATCGCGAAGGTGGCCCCCCCGTCCGACGACGAGGTGGACCGGCTCGGCGAGGGGCAGGTCCTCGTCGGGTTTCTCAGCCCGCTCGAACGCCCGGAGACCGCACAGGCGCTGGCGGACCGGGGCGTGACGGCGCTGGCGATGGAGCTCGTGCCGCGCATCTCGCGGGCGCAGAAGCTCGACGCGCTCTCCGCGATGAGCTCGATCGGGGGGTACCGGGCGGCGATCGGGGCGGCCGAGCGACTGCCCGCGTTCTTCCCGCTGCTCACCACCGCCGCCGGCACGGTGCGCCCGGCCCGGGTGCTCGTGCTTGGGGCCGGCGTGGCGGGCCTGCAGGCGATCGCCACCGCCAAGCGCCTGGGGGCGAAGGTGTTCGGGTACGACATCCGCGAGCCGACCCGGGAGGAGGTCGAAAGCCTCGGCGCGTCCTTCGTGGAGCTGGAGGTGGACATCGAGGCCGACCAGGACGAGAGCGGGTACGCGGAGCAGGTGGAGAAGGAGAAGCAGGAGCGACAGCCCGAGCTCCTGCAGCCCCACCTCGCCGAGGCCGACGTGGTGATCTCCACGGCCCTCATTCCCGGCCAGCCTGCCCCCCTGCTCATCAACGAGGAGGCCGTGGCGGCCATGGATCCCGGGTCGGTGATCGTCGATCTCGCCGCGCCAAACGGGGGGAACTGTGCCCTCACGGAGACCGGAGAAGAGATCGTAGCGCACAACGTCCAGATCTTAGGGCCCACCAACCTGCCCGCCGAAATGCCGGTCCACGCGAGTGAGCTCTACGCCAAGACCGTGGCGGCGATGATTGAGGAGGGGCTGGAGGCGGACGCGTTCGCGCCGGACTTCGACGACGAGATCTTTGCGGAGTCGTGCCTCACGCGCGACGGAACGGTGCAGAACGACCGCGTCCGGGGGCTCCTGGGGACGGCGGAAGAGGCGAAGGCGTGACTCGTGATCCGTGACACGTGGAGAGTGACCCGTGAAGGCGGACGCGTGATGCCTGAGGGCGCCCGCCATGGCGGTCACGCACCACGACTCCCGCACCCCGCGGTGTTCGGACGCACGGCCGGGTCGTATCAAAGCTCTTTCTTCGAGGTCTACACTCCTCCCATCCGATAGACCGCCATGCTCAACAACCTGATTATTTTCGTCCTCGCAGCGTTCCTCGGCACGGAGGTGCTAACCAAGGTGCCGCAAACCCTGCACACCCCGCTCATGTCGGGCGCCAACGCCATCAGCGGCATCACGGTCGTGGGGGCGCTCGTGGCGGCGGGCATGACGACCGGGCCGTGGTCGACCTGGATCGGCTTTGGGGCGCTCGTGGTGGCCACCATCAACGTCGTCGGCGGCTTCCTGGTGACCGACCGCATGCTGAAGATGTTTGGCAAGAAGGAGGCAGCCCCCGCGTCGGTCGGGGCCGGACAGACGAACGGCTCAGCAGACTGAGTGTGTATTGCGTAGTGCGTATTGCGTAGTGCGTATTGCATAGTGCGTAGTTGTACGCTGGAAGCCAAGTGACGAAATACGCAACACGAAATACGAGGGAAAAGTCACCTCTCCCGATAGACTCTCCTCCGTACGGTTTTGCCTATGAAAACTGCGATCATCGACCTCGCGTACCTGCTCTCGGCGGTGCTCTTCGTGTTCGGGCTCAAGCGCATGCAGTCGCCCGTCACCGCCCGCACCGGCAACGCGCTGGCCTCCCTGGGCATGCTCGTCGCCGTCGTCGCGACCCTTTTCCTGCAGGACATTCTGTCGTGGCCCCTGATTCTGGGCGGGCTCGCGCTGGGCGGGCTGATCGGCGTGGCGCTGGCGCGGACGGTCGAAATGACGGCCATGCCGGAGCTGGTGGCTGTGTTCAACGGGTTTGGGGGGCTCGCCTCCGCGCTCGTATCGGGGGCGGAGCTGGCCCAGTATGCGAGCGGGGACGTGTACGGGTTCGGGGCCGTCACGGCGGTGACCATCGCGCTCTCGATCCTCATTGGGACCGTCACCTTTTCGGGAAGCATCATCGCCAACGGCAAGCTGAGCGGCTGGATTACGGGCAGCCCCATCTCCTTTCCCGGCCTGCGGGTGCTGACGGGCCTTCTGCTCGTGGGGGCGGGCGTGGCGTTCGGCGTGATGGTGGCGTACGCGGAGGCCTTTCCCACGCTCGCCCGCCCGATGATCCTCGCGGCCCTCGGCCTCGGGGCGACGGCCCTCTTGCTCGGCGTCCTGCTGGTCATCCCCATCGGGGGGGCCGACATGCCGGTGGTCGTGTCGCTCCTGAACTCGTATTCCGGCCTCGCGGCCGCCGCGGCCGGATTCGTGCTCGACAACACGGCCCTCATCGTGAGCGGGACGCTCGTTGGGGCGGCGGGCATGATCCTGACCGTCCTCATGTGCGAGGCGATGAACCGGTCCCTGGCGAACGTCATGCTCGGCGGCTTCGGCGGGGGCGACGGGCCCGCGGCGGGGCTCGACGTGCCGGAGGGCAAGACGGTAAACGAAACGTCGCCGGACGACACGGCCATCCTCGCCCGCTACGCCGACAGGGTGGTCATCGCGCCGGGCTACGGGCTGGCCGTGGCGCAGGCCCAGCACGAGGTGCGCGAGCTGGCCGACCGGCTGGAGGCGCAGGGCATCGAGGTGAGCTACGCGATTCACCCGGTGGCGGGGCGCATGCCGGGGCACATGAACGTGCTTCTCGCCGAGGCCGACGTCTCCTACGAGAAGCTCTACGAACTGGAGGACATCAACCCCGAGTTCTCGACGACGGACCTCGCCATCGTCGTGGGGGCGAACGACGTCGTCAACCCTGCGGCCCGGGACGACGAAGGCAGCCCGATCTACGGCATGCCGATCCTGAACGTCGACGACGCGGACACGGTCGTCATGATCAAGCGCAGCCTCAGCCCCGGCTACTCCGGCGTGCCCAACGAGCTGTTCTACGCGGAAAACACGAAGATGCTCTTCAGCGACGCGAAGGAGGCGGTCGCCGAAATCACCGACGCGGTGAAGGAGATGGAGGAGGCCTAAGCGTTGAACATTCAACGTGTAACGTTCCATCGGCCCCTCTCACGCTGGGTCCTGGGGGCGCCTCTCTTCCAGGAGGGGCCGGAGGTCGGTCCAGATCTCGTTTGCGATGAGGCGGTGGCCGGCCGCGGTGGGATGGATGCCGTCGTCCTGCATTAGGGAATCGGACCCCGCGATGTCATTGAGGAGGAACGGAATCAGCGTGACGCGGTCGTACGCCTCGGCGACCGCCGGGTAGACCTGGCGGAACTGCCGGGCGTACTCCGGCCCGAGGTTCGGGGGCACCTGCATCCCCGTCAGGAGGACGCGGGCCTCCGGGTACGTGCTCAGGGTCGTGTCGATAATGCCGCGCAGGTTCTTGCGGGTGACGCCCGGGTCGATGCCCCGCAGGCCGTCGTTCCCCCCCAGCTCCAGCACGAGCACGTCCACCGGCCTCTGCAACACCCACCCGATGCGCTGCAGGCCCCCGGCCGTGGTCTCCCCGCTCACCCCCGCGTTTTGAACCTGTACGTCCCACCCGAGGGAGTCGACCTTCTGCTGGAGACGGGCGGGAAACGCCTCCCGGGACGACACGCCGGACCCGGCGGCGATGCTGTTGCCGAGGACCAGCACGCGCGCCTCCGCGTCGGTCGTGTCCGCCGCGCCCGACGCCGGCGGGGACTGGGTCGTGTCGGCCGACGAGGCGGCGGGCGCCGAAGTGGAACGATCTTGCCCGCAGCCCACCAGGCCCAGAACCCCTACGAGCAGAAACAGGTATAGACGGATGGTCGACATACACGCGGCGGGGCAGCGTCGGAAAGAGCGGGGAATCGCTTCGGCTCGCCGAACCGAAACCGACGCAGCAGGGTTTCCGGGGCATCGTCGTCCGACACTGCACCCTCTCTCATTTCGCAACGATTCTTCTTCGCGCCCATGAGCGAGACCTCCGTTCTCCAGGTCGAGTCCCTGACGAAGACGTTTCCCAGCGGGGGGCGCACCCTGACGGTGATTGACGACGTGAGCTTTTCGGTGAACGAGGGCGACACCTGCTCCATCGTCGGCCCGTCGGGCAGTGGCAAGACGACCCTGCTGGGGCTGTGCGCCGGCCTCGACCAGCCGACGAGCGGGCGCGTGGAGCTTTGTGGCGTCGACCTCACGCCCCTCGACGAAGACGAGCGTGCCGAGGTGCGCAACCGAAACGTCGGGTTCGTCTTCCAGACCTTCCGCCTGCTCCCGACGCTGACGGCCCTGGAGAACGTGATGGTGCCGGCCGAGCTGCGGGGCGATGCCGACCCGCGCACCCGGGCCGCCGATTTGCTCGACGAGGTGGGGCTGGGCGACCGGCTCGACCACTACCCCACGCAGCTCTCGGGGGGCGAGCGCCAGCGGGTGGCCATGGCGCGGGCCTTCATCAACCGCCCCCGCGTGCTCTTCGCCGACGAGCCGACCGGCAACCTCGACGCCGAGACGGCCGGTCGGATCGAGGATCTTCTCTTCGAGCTGAACGAGACCGCCGGCACGACGCTCGTCCTGGTGTCGCACGACCAGGAGCTGGCCGCCCGCACGGAACGCATCCTCCACCTCCGTGGCGGGCAGGTCGTCGACGACGAACAGGTGTCGGAACCGGCCGGCGTCGCCTAGCGGGCTGTCTGCCGGCCGGGCGCCGGTCTCCGACGCCCGGAAACGGACACGCAGGGCGCCTGGGGCACCGGGGGCAATGCGGACGCCCCGTCTCGTTTTCCGCGGGGAACAGAGGGCTCGACGGAAAGAACCGGTCTCTGGATGCCCCACAAGGGGCGGCCCCCCAAGTCCGTAGGGAAGCCGCCCCTGCTGACTGTGTGTGGCAATGGGGCAACGGGGCCCTTGGAAGAGAATCCCTCAGAGGGCCGGAGAGGGGCATCAGTTGAGCCCCAGCTGCGCCGACGCGTCCTTCACCAGTGCCTCGGCGGCTTCCGGCGATTCGGCCTCGGAGTAGACGCGCAGCACCGGCTCGGTGCCGGACGGGCGGATGAGCAGCCAGCCGTGGTCCGTGACGTGCTTGAAGCCGTCGAGCGTCCGCACCTCCTCAACGGCGTGGCCGTTCACCGACTCCAGGCCACCCTGGTTGTCGAGCCGGTCCAGCACGTCCGCCTTCTGGTCCTCGCGGATGTGGATGTCGTCGCGGTAGTTGTAGTGCGGCCCGAACTCCTCCAGTAGCTCGTCCACGAGGGCGGAGAGCGTCATGCCGCGCTCTACCATCATTTCCACGATCAGGAGGCCGATGTAGACGCCGTCGCGCTCCGGGATGTGCCCGGCCGCCGCGATGCCGCCCGACTCCTCGCCGCCCACCAGCACGTTGCCCTCGGCCATCTTCGGGGCGATGTGCTTGAACCCGATCGGAGTCGTCTCCACGTCCAGCCCGTAGCGGGCGCCCATCTTGTCGAGCAGGTGGGTGGTGGAAAAGGTCTTCACGATGGAGCCGGTGAGGCCGCGCTCCTCGTAGAGGTACTTCACGAGCAGGGCGAGGATGCGGTGGGAACTCACGAAGGTGCCGTCCTCGTCGACCATCCCGATGCGGTCGCCGTCGCCGTCGTTGGCGAGGCCAACCGCGGCGTCGCTTTGGGCAACGGTGTCGGACAGCTCGCCCAGCCGGTCCGCGATCGGCTCCGGGGCCACGCCGTGAAAGCCGGGGTTGAGGTCGTGGCGGAGGGACACCACGCCGTCCCCAAGGAGCGCCTCCACGAGCCCCTGCGCCGCGCCGAACATGGCGTCGTGAGCAATCGTGAGGTCGGCGTTCTGGATCGCCGAGATGTTGAGCGCGTCCCGGAGGGCGTCGAGGTACCCGCCCCGGACGCCGTCGGTCTGAACCGCGCCGTCGGCGGCGAGGGTGCCGAACGGGGCAAGGGAGGTGCCGTCCAGATTGTGGTCCGGCACGGCCCCCTCGACGGACGCGATCATGTCCGGGGGCGCGGGGCCGCCGAAGTGTGCCTTGATCTTGTAGCCGTTGTACGAGGGGGGGTTGTGGCTGGCCGTAATCACCACGCCGGCGTCGTGCCCGGCCGCCTGGGTGGCCCAGCTGACCGCCGGGGTGGGCACGATCGAGTCGGCCAGGGTGACCGACACGCCCGCATCCGCGAGCACCCGGGCGGCCCGTTCGGCGAACTCCGCCCCGAGGAACCGGGTGTCGTGGCCGAGGACGATCGACGGCGTGTCGCCGTAGTCGTCGTGCAGCCAGTTCGCGGTGGCCTGGGCCACGCGTTCGAGGTTGGCGAAGGTATAGTCGTCGGCGATGACGGCCCGCCAGCCGTCGGTCCCAAATTCGATCGGCGTGTTGGCCATGTTGGAAGAGCGGTCGGTGGAAGGAAGGGCGATTGGCAACACCTCCGGTGCGAAGGCAACACCTCAAAGAAAAGAAGCCGTCGGGGGAAAAGCCACCCCCCGCGTTCGCCCCTGAGGCGGGGGTGAGACGCAGAGGCGAACGGACGAACAGACGTCGAAGGAAAAGCAAATTCCAGGAGAACGAGCCGGAAGCGTCTGCGTTGGGGTCGGCAGTATGGACTCGACATCCTGTTCTGCAACCGCCCAATCCCCTCCATGCACGTCCGTTCGTCCGCCGCAGTGTCCCTGTTGGTTCTCCTGATTGTGCTGCTCGGGGGCGGGCGGGCCGAGGCGCAGGCCGTACGGGTGGAGGCCGGGGGCGGGTGGGCGATCCCGTCCACGGAGGTTGACGTGTCCGTTGAAGGGCGGGACCGCCCCGCAGAAATCAATCCCGGATCGGGGCCGAGCGGGTACGTCGCGGTGGGCCTGATGCGGAGGCTCACGGACAATCTGTCGTTGGGGGTGCGGGTCCGTGCCCAGCAGTTGCAACTGCGCGTGGGAAGCGATGATGTTTCCCCTTCGATCGACCGTTGCGTGAACTCGTGCCCGGGGGGACGCCTGCGGGCTCTGTCGTTGGAGGGGCAACTGCACCTCACGTCGGTCGGGCGCATCGCCCCATACTTCCTGGTCGGCCTCGGCGTGGCGCAGACCACCATCGACGGCACCCGCATCGACGCGGGGGGCACCGCATTTCAGCTCTCGGAGACCGACGTGACGGACGCGGGGGGGAACGTGGGCTTTGGGGCGGCCCTGCGGCTCGTGAGGGGCCTTTCGCTCACGGCGGAGACGCGCGTGACCGGCAGCCTGCCGGGCGCGAAGGCCAATGCCGTCACGACGTTTCCGTTTACGCTGGGGCTTGCCTATCACTTTGGGGGAATGTAGGTCTTGGTTGCTGCTCTGTCAGAGAACTGGACTCCATGCAGTGCCGGGGGCGAATACACATTTACGCTTGTTTCTTTCCTTGTCTATCTTTCTGGTGCCCGTGAAGTCACTCACATGAATGAGAATCGTCGGGGCTGAATATGGGCTGCCGACCGACGAACAGTTCTTTCATGGGCGCCAGACCGACTCATGGAATAGTAGCCAACCATTGAACAAAGGGTGGGGGCGCTTCTGCTAGATTTTCAGATTGAATCACCGCTTCAATGTACCGAGTCTGTTTGACTGCCTTTGTGCTCTTGGGGATCGCTCTTTTCGGGACGGTCCCGGCTGCCGGACAGGACGATCCCGAAAACCCTCGTGCTGTGGGCATGCTCGATACAGAAGGAATATCTACTTCTGTCATGCGGGCGGCCCGGAGGGGGATCACTGGACCAGACGGGACTGGTAAGAATGGGCCCCTGGTGAAGATCGGGTCGGAGTTGGCTTTGCTGTACGAGCAGCAGCAAGCCGCCGGAGCAGCCGGAGTGCGGTCGATTCGAGAACAATCCGTGCAGCCGATCGCGAAAAGGCAAGAGGACGTGGGGCAGATTCGGAGCCGAGTGCAATCGCCCATTTCTCCGGACGGTGAGTCCGTGTCCGTTAACGCCATTGCCGTAGGCGAAACGGACCGGCTGTATGCTGAGCTTCGTCGACTGGGGTTGGAGAACGGGGCATCGGCAGGAGATGTGGTATCGGGAAAACTTCCGATTGGGGCGCTCGGAGACGCGGCGCAGTTGGACGCCCTTCAGGGCATGCTCCCAGCTCACGTGCGGACGCACACTGGAAGCGTCGGCTCGGAGGCAGACACGTCCCATGCTACCGTAGCGGTACGAGAAACGAGAAACCTCGACGGAAGCGGGCAGAAGATCTGCGCCCTGTCCGACAGCTACGATGCCCGCGGGCAGGCGAGCCGAGACATCCAGTCAGGAGATCTCCCGGGACCGGGCAACCCAGAGGGAAATACGTCTCCGGTCGACGTGGTGCAAGAAGGAGGGGCGGATGGAAGTGACGAGGGGCGGGCAATGCTGCAACTGATCCACGACATCGCGCCTGGGGCGGAGCTGGGCTTCCATACGGCCTTCGGAGGAATTGGAATCTTCGCCCAAGGGATCCGGGACCTGGCCGATGCCGGTTGCACCGTGATCGTTGATGACGTAGGGTACAACCTCGAGCCGTTTTACCAGGACGGTCCCGTCTCAAATGCGGTTGACGACGTAGTGCAGAATGAGGGTATTCCCTACTTCTCCTCCGCCGGGAACGATGGGCAGAACTCCTATGAGGCACCGTTCCGAGATTCCGGGGAGCCGGGCGTCATCAACAGTTCGTCCGATGCCCACGACTTCGACCCTTCGAGTGGGACGGACACCCGCCAGGAGATTACCCTTGAGGCGGGTGGCAACTTTCGCATCTTTTCCTTTCAGTGGACCGACCCTTCATCTATCGTCGATGGATCGGACGGGGCCGATACGGACATTGACGTGGCGCTGGTCGACGAGACCGGCACCATCGTTGCGGAGTCGATTGGCAATAACATCGAGACTGGTGTTCCACTCGAGAGCATTGACTACACCAACGAGACGGGCAGTGCCCAGACGCTCGACTTGGTGATTGAGAAAGCTGGCGGGCCCGACCCGGAGGAAGTCAAGTACGTGTACAGTGGCAGCGGCTATGCCATTCAGGAGTACGACACGCTTGGCCCGACGGTGTACGGTCACCCGATGGCGGAAGGGGCCATGGCAGTCGCCGCCGCCCCCTTCTTCTTCACGTCCGCTTACGACTCGGACGCCGATCCAGCGATTCTGGAGTCGTTCTCCTCGAAGGGCGGCATTCCGCTGCTCTTCAACCAAGACGGGAGCCGCCGGGCCACCCCGAAGGTTCGGCAAAAGCCAGACGTGACGGGCACCGATGGAATCGACAACACGTTCTTCGGGAGCGACATCTCGGACACGGCCCTTGGAGGAGTCGACCCGGATCCACATCCGAATTTCTTTGGCACCTCGGCGGCGGCGCCGAACGTAGCGGCCATCGGGGCACTGATTCGGCAGGCGCGTCCCGGCCTGGCCCCGGCCGGCGTGTACGACCGCCTGGAGTCGACCGCGGCGGACGTGACAGAGCGCGCTGACCGCACCAACACGCTTCAGCAGATCGGATCGGGGCGTGACCCGTGGAGCGGAGCGGGCTTTGTGCAGGGACCAGACGCAGTACCGGATCCTGTACTGACAGGGCTGCAGGCGACCGCTGAGAATTCAAGGAGTGGAGCGGTGACGCTTTCCTGGGAGGTGGATCCCGATGTCAGCATCCAGAACTACAAAGTGCAGCGGCGTTACTTCAATGGGCAGTTTGAAGCGGTGAAATCGGTCGATGCTCCTCCGGTGCGGCTTGAGGGACTCGGTCTTGGTGCTTTTTCCTTCCGGGTGCGATGGACGCGTGCCGACGGCACGCAAGGCACTTCGGTTATCGCAACCGACACGCTCAACGTGCAGGAGCTCAGTGCCACAGAAGGCATGAAAGACGAATCGGGACGTCGTCCGGTTGAGCTTTCGTGGAGCACGCCGCAGGGAACGAAAGGCTTCACATACCGGATAGAGCGGCAGAAGGGTCGGCAAGGACCCTTTGAATCTGTGGGGACAACAGATCGGACCAGCTTTCGGGCCGAGCGGCAAGTCCCTGGCAAATACAACTACCGCGTGGTGTCGATCGACGAACAGGGCAACAGCCTCACGAGCCAAGCTGAGTCCAAGCAGATTGAGTTGGAGGAGTCGGCCTTTGCTCTGGGTCCGTATCCGAATCCCGTTCGGAGCACCGCAACGCTCGACGTGACGGCACAGACTGGTCAGTCTGTGACGATAGAAGTCTACGACGCTCTCGGAAGACGTTTGTACCAAGATCGTCGAGACCTAGAGGCCCTCACGCCTGCTACTTTGACCGTGGACGCAAGCCGCTGGAGCAGTGGCACGTACTTCCTTCGCGTGAGCGGGAACGAGTTCACGAAGACCCGCAAGATGGTTGTCGTGAGGTAATAGACGTAGGAAGTAGGGGCGCGCATCAGACTTCCGGTGGGGAGCCAGATCATGTGCCACTTGTGTCTTCGACGGCGTCGCTGGCCGCGTCGTCGTCCATCTCCCCGTTCGCGGCGGCCGCGGCGTCGGCGTCGGGGGCCTCGTCGTCGGCCGTCCCGTCGTCGGCCTCCGGCTCGTCGGTGTCGGCCACGCGGGTGACGTCGGCAATCGCGTCCCCGTCCTTTAGGTCGATGACCTGCACGCCCTGCGTGTTGCGGCCCATCGTGCTGATCTCCCCGACCCGGGTGCGGATCATGATGCCGCCCTCGGTGATGACCATCAGGTCCTCGTCGCCGAGCACGCCCTTGATGGAGACGAGGGCGCCTGTGCGGTCGGTGCGGTTGAGGGTGATGAGGCCCTTGCCGCCCCGGCCCTGCACCCGGTAGTCGGAGAGGGCCGTGCGCTTGCCGTAGCCGTGCTCCGCGATTGCGAGCACGTCGAGGTCATCGTGCATCGCCGGGGGCACCGAGATCATGCCCACCAGCTCCTGGTCGCCGGGCAGCTCCATGCCCCGCACGCCCCGCGTGTTGCGGCCCATCGGGCGCGCGTCGCCCTCGTCGAAGTGGACGGCCCGGCCGCCGGAGGAGGCCACCACGACCGTGTTGTCGCCGCCGGTGAGGGACGCCTCGATGAGCTGGTCGCCCTCGTCGATCTTGATGCCGATGATGCCGTTGGAACGCGGGCGGCTGTACGCTTCGAGCGCGGTCTTTTTGACCTGGCCCTGCCGCGTGGCCGCGAGGACGTAGTGGCTGTTGAGGAAGGCCTCGTCCTCAAAGTTCTCCTTGCTTACGCTGATGACGGCCCGCACGCGGTCATCCGGGTCGATGTCGATGAGCTGCCGGATCGACCGGCCCTTCGCCGTCCGGCCGCCCTCCGGAATTTCGAAGGGGCGGAGCCAGAAGCACTGGCCCTTGTCGGTAAAGAGGAGCAGCACGTCGTGGGAGTGGCACACGTAGAGGTGCTCGATGAAGTCGTCCTCCCGCTTGCCCGTGCCCCGCATGCCGACGCCGCCCCGGCCCTGTGTGCGGTACGTATCGATGGGGGTGCGCTTCGTGAGGCCCTGGTTTGTGATCGTGACGACGACGTGTTGGCGCTCGATCAGGTCCTCGATGATGATGTCGTCGCCGCCGGTGTAGTCGATCTCGGTGCGGCGCTCATCGTCGAACCGCTCCTTGACCGTTAGCAGCTCCTCCTTGATGAGCGCCATCCGGCGGTCGCGGCTGTTCAGGATGCGCTGGTACTCTCGAATTTGCTCGATGATGTCCTCGTACTCGCCGATAATCTTCTCGCGCTCCAGCCCCGTCAGGCGGCTCAGGCGCAGGCGCAGGATGGCGTTGGCCTGGGCCTCGGTCAGCCAGTCGCCCTCGTCCGGCTGCTGCACGAGCTCCTCGTACTCGTCGCCCAGGAGGGCCTGGACGGTGTCCTGCTCCTCGTCGGCCTCCCCCGGCGGGGTGAGAGGCACGTTGATCGTACGGAGGTCGTCGTCCGACAGGGCGTCCGGATAGCGGCCCGCGCGGAGGTTCTGGCGGGCCGTCCCGGTGTCGGGGGAGTGGCGGATGATGGCGATGACGGCGTCGAGGTGATCGAGCGCCAGGGTGAGCCCCTCCAGGATGTGGGCGCGGTCCTGGGCCTGCGCCAGGTCGTACTCCGTGCGGCGGACGACGATCTCGTGCCGGTGGTCCACGTAGTGCCGGATCGCGTCCTTTAGGGTGACCACCTGGGGGCGCCCGCCCACCAGCGCCACCATGTTGACGCCGAACGTGTCCTGCAGGCGCGAGTGCTTGTAGACCTGATTTTTGACGATCTCGGCGTTGGCCCCCTGCTTTAGCTCAATCACGATGCGGAGGCCGTCTCGGTCGCTCTCGTCGCGCAGGTCGGCGATGCCCTCGATGCGCTCCTGGCGCACGCGGTCGGCGATCCGCTCCACCTCGCGGCTCTTGTTCACCTGGTACGGCAGCTCGGTCACCACGAGCGCGTCGCGCCCGCTGCGCACCTCCTCCTCGTGCATCTTGGCGCGCATGACGACCCGGCCCCGGCCCGTGTGGTAGGCCTCGTAGACCCCCGCGTAGCCGTAGATGATGCCGCCGGTCGGAAAATCCGGCGCCGGGAGGTGGTCCATCAGGTTGTCGATCTCGATGTCCGGATCGTCGATGTAGGCGACCGTCGCGTCGATCGTCTCACCCAGGTTGTGGGGCGGGATTTTCGTGGCCATCCCCACGGCGATGCCGTCGGCCCCGTTCACGAGCATGTTGGGGAACGCGGCGGGGAGCACCGTCGGCTCCTCCATCGTCCCGTCGAAGTTTTCCTGCGTGTCGACCGTCTCCTTGCCGATGTCGGTCAGCATCTGCTCGGCGATCCGCGTCATGCGGGCCTCCGTGTACCGCATCGCCGCCGCCGAGTCGCCGTCGACGGAGCCGAAGTTGCCCTGCCCGTCGGCCAGCGGGTACCGCATCGAGAAGTGCTGGGCCATGCGCACGAGCGTGTCGTAGACCGACGAGTCGCCGTGCGGGTGGTACTTTCCGAGCACCTCCCCCACGATGCGGGCGCTCTTCTTGTAGTTGGCGCCCTGGGTGAGGCCGAGCTCGTGCATGCCGTACAGGACGCGGCGGTGCACCGGCTTGAGGCCGTCGCGCACGTCCGGAAGCGCGCGGCTCACGATCACCGACATCGAGTAGTCGATGTAGGAGGACTTCATCTCCTCCTCGATGTTAATCGGGATCACGCGGCTGTCGTCGGCTTCCATGGTGTGGGTGGACGGCTGGTACGAAGGCGGTAACGAAAAAGCGGCCTGGGCCGACGGCCCAGACAACAGAGCTTCAACTTGTAAAACATACGCAATCAGGGGCAGAAGTGCCACCAAAATGCCCGTCAGAACCCACTTCCACCGGCTTTTGACAAGGCGGGCGGGGCCGTTGACGGACGGGGACTGAGATCGTACCTTGGGGCAAATCGCACTTCCTCACGACGCCCCGTTTCCGCATGACGCCTCATCTGCTCCTCCGCGGCGGCACGCTGCTCCGGCCCGAGCCGAAAACGACCCAGGACGCCGACCTGCTCATCCGGGACGGCACGATTGCCACGATCGGAACCGACCTGGACGTGGGGGACGACGTGCCGGCGTACGACGCGTCGGGCCTGTTCATCTCGCCGGGGTGGATGGACATGCACGTCCACCTGCGGGAGCCCGGCTACGAGCACAAAGAAACCGTCGCGACCGGCAGCCGCGCGGCCCTCGCGGGCGGGTTCACGGACGTGGCCTGCATGCCCAATACCGATCCGCCCCTCCACACGCGCGACGTGGTCGAGTTTGTGCGGGAGCGGGCCGAGGACACGCCGGTGGGCGTCCACCCCATCGCGTGCGTCTCCAAAGAGCGGGCCGGTGACGAGATTGCCGAGATGGCCGACCTGGAGGCCGGCGGGGCCGTCGCCTTCAGCGACGACGGGGCGCCGGTGCCGACGGCAGGGCTGATGCGGCGGGCCCTGGAGTACAGCAGCATGCTCGACCGCCCCATCATCAACCACATGGAGGAGGAGACGCTCAATCCGAGCGGACAGATGCACGAGGGCGAGGTGTCGGCGCGGCTCGGGCTCGACGGCATTCCGGCGGCGTCCGAGGACGTGATGATTGCCCGCGACATTGAACTGGCGGCCCGCACCGGGGGCGCCCTCCACGTGGCGCACATCTCCACCGCCCGGGGCGTGGAGCTCGTGCGGCGGGCCAAGGCCCACGGCGTGCCCGTCACGGCGGAGGTGTGCACCCACCACCTGACGCTCACGGACGCGGCGGTGGAGGCGTCCCAGTTCGACACGAATACAAAAATGCACCCGCCCCTCCGCTCGCCGGCCGACGTGGCGGCCCTGAAGGAGGGCCTGGCCGACGGCACCATCGACGCGATCTGTACCGACCACGCCCCCCACGCGTCCTACGAAAAGCAGGTCGAGTTCGCCCATGCCCCCTTCGGCATCCTCGGCCTCGAAACCGCCTGGGGGCTCATCGGGCGCGAGCTGATCGAGCCGGGCGTGCTCTCTGTGGAAGAGGCGGTGCGGACGCTGACCGTCGCCCCGCGCCGCATCCTGCACCTCGACGAACCGGGTCTCACAGAGGGCACGCCGGCGCGGCTGACGGTCTTCGACGCGTCGACCGAGTGGACCTTCACAAAAGACGACATCCGGTCGAAGAGCGAAAACACCCCGTTCACGGACGCCGAGATGGTGGGGCGGCCCCGGGCGGTCTACAGCGACGGGCAGTTCGTGGAGTGCGGGGCGGCGTAGCGGCCCGCTCGCGCCGAGCAGGAGCGGGACGCCGCCTCCGGGGGATCGTCCGGGCGCTCGTCTCCGTACCGGATGCCTCCCTCCGCATCGTTCTGTTTCTCGTCCGTCCCCGGCCCCACTGTGTCCTCCGAGCCCCTACAGGTTGGCATCGTCCTCGGCGGGGTGGCCCCCGAGCACGAGGTGTCGGTCATCACGGCGCTGCAGGCCGCCGCGGCGCTCGACCGCGACCGGTACACGCCCGTGCCCATCTACGTCGCGAAGGACGGCACGTGGTACACGGGGGACGCCCTGCTGGAGGTGGAGGCGTACCGCGACCTGGACGCCCTCCGCGAGGACGCGCTGCCCGTGGCCCTCGCGCCGACGCCGTACGGGCACCTCGAGCTGCTCGAAGACCGCGCGCCGGGCATCCTGAAGCGCCTCCAGCGCCCCGCACTGCGGCGCCGGATCGACGTCATGCTGCTGGGATTGCACGGCGGCCCCGGCGAGAACGGGGGCGTGCAGGGCCTCTGCGAGACGTTCAACGTGCCCTACACCAGCGCCGGCGTGTTCGGCTCCGCCCTCGGCATGGACAAGGTCATGTCGAAGCGGGTGTGCCGGCAGGCCGGGATTCCCGTGGTCGACTTCGTGGCCCTCCGCGAGGGGGAATGGGCCGGCCGGGAGGCGGCGGCCCTGGACGAGTGCGAGGCCACCCTCGACTACCCGCTCGTCGTGAAGCCGGCCCGCTGCGGGTCGTCCATCGGCATCGCGCAGGTGAACACCCGGGCGGAACTCGACGCGGCCATCGAGGACGCGCTTCGGTACGACGACAAGGTGGTCGTGGAGAAGGCGGTGGAGGCGCTGCGCGAGATCAACTGCTCGGTGCTGGGCGACGGCCACGAGGCCACGCCCAGCGTGCTGGAGGAGCCGGTGCCGTCGGACGACGACGCGGTGCTCACCTTTCAGGACAAGTACATGCGGGAGGACGGAGAGGCGGCGAAGGCGGAGGGCGGCACCAAAAGTGCCGAGTCGAGCCCGGAAGGCATGGCCGCCCAGGACCGCATCGTGCCGGCGAACCTCTCCGACGAGCGCACCGAAACGATTCAGGACCTGGCCGTCCGCATCTTCCACCAGTTCGAGTGCGCCGGGGTCGTCCGCATCGACTTCATGATCGACGAGTCGACCGGGCGGGTCTATTTCAACGAAATAAACACCATCCCGGGCTCGTTCTCGTTCTACCTGTGGGAGCCGTCCGGCGTGTCGTTCGACGCGCTGGTGGACCGGCTGGTGACCATCGCCCGCCGCCGCCACCGCGACCGGAACGGACGGGTCCAGACCTACGACGTGAACCTGCTCGCCGAGAAGAACCTGCAGGGCGTCAAGGCGGACGAGGCGCCCTAGAACCTCCATCAACATTGGTCGCGACGATGGGAAGCCCCCTGCCTCGTCGCCCCGAACATCAACGAGAGTCAAGGGCACGCGCTGACTTGGGGGCCCATCCGACCGAGTGGCGAGCCCCACTTACTTGCCCTTCGCCAACATGACCCGTATGCCGTTTGGTAGCGTATTGCCGGTCCGGATGGCCGTCGCCGTGCTCGCGGCCCTGCTCCTAACGGGGGCAGACCGCGCCCGCGGCCAGCCCCATTCGGCCCCGGCGGCCGCCGAGACCACCGCCGTGGCGCAGACCTCCTCCGTGCTCACCGACGAGTTTGTCCGGACGACGGGCACCGAGGGGCTCGATCGGCTCTACGGCATGCAGTTCGAGGCGGCGAAGGCCCGCTTCGAAAAAATCGATGCGCGCTACCCCGATCATCCCATCGGGCCGTTCCTGCAGGGGCTCAACCTGTGGTGGACCATCATGCTCGACCTGACGGACACCTCCCACGACGAGGCGTTCGCCGAACAGATGAACACCGTGATCGACCGGTGCGACGCGCTGCTGGCGGAGGACCCGGACCATTTCGACGCGGCCCTCTTCAAGGCGGCGGCCCACGGCTTTCTGTCCCGTCTCCACTCCAACCGGTATCACTGGTGGAAGACCCTCCGGAACGCCCAGAAGGCCATTAGCTACGTCCAGACGGTCGAGGAGGTGGCGCCGGAGCGGGGCGACTACGTCTTCGGCTCGGGCATGTACGACTACTACGCGGCCATCCTGCCGGAGGAATATTCGCTGTCGAAGGCCCTCATGTGGATGCTGCCCGACGGCAACAAGGAGCGGGGGCTCACGCTGCTTCGCGAGACGGCCACGAATGGGCACTACGTGCAGACGGAGGCGATCTACTTCCTCGCGAAGGTCCACTACCTGTACGAGGATGATTTCCGAGAGACCCGGAAGTGGACCGAGCGGCTCCGCGAGCGGCATCCGAACAACCCCTTCTTCCACACCTTCGAGGGGCGGGTCTACGCCCGGTGGGGACGCTGGGGAGAGGCGCGCCGCATCTTCGAGGCGGTCGTAGAGCGCGCAGAGGCCGGGCAGGCGGGCTACAACACCCACATGGAGGAAATCGCACAGCTGTACCTGGCCCGCGACCGGCTCTACCGGGACGCCTACCGGGAGGCCCTGCAGCACCTGGCGGAGCTGGAGCAACTGACCGCCCGGGAGACCATCGAGGACACGCGCTACCGGGTGCTCGGCTATCTGTACCAGGGCATGGTGTACGACGCCCTCGGCCGCCGCGAGATGGCCGTCAACCGCTACCGGACGGTGCTCAACATGGAAGACGCGTCCGGGGCCCACGAGCGCGCGGAGCGGTACCTCGAGGAGGCCTACTCGGGCTGAGCGCAGGCCCACAGGCGGGAGGCGAATGTCCCATCCGTGTAAGGATGCGTGGGGCGCGTCCGTGAAGAACAAACAAACAGCAGGATCCCGGCGTATCTCTCGTGTAGTATTTTTCTCAGACCCCCCACTCCGCCATGCGTTTTCGGTATACCGACTGGGACCCCGTCCGCCACGGCAGTCAGCAGCCGCTCTTTGAGGAGCTCCTCGACCTCTTCCAGGAACTGCTCGAACACACGGCGGGGGACGCGGAGGAGGCCCTCGACTGGATGGAACAGCTCGACGACAAGTACGGCCTGACTGAGGGCTCGGACAAGGACCTCGACGACTTCATCGAGGAGCTAAAGAAGCGCGGCTACCTCGAAGACGGCGAGGACGGCGAGACGGTCGAGATTACGGCCCGCACCGAGCGCTCGCTCCGGCAGTCGGCCCTGGAGGAAATCTTCAACGACCTCAAGAAGGGCGGCATGGGCGGCCACCGCACCTCCTATACCGGACAGGGCGACGAGCGGCTGCCCGAGACAAAGGACTGGCAGTTCGGGGACGACCTGTCGAATCTCGACGTGACCGGCACCCTCTCCAACTCGTTCAAGCGCTCCGGCGTGGGGGACGACTGGAACCTCGCGGAGGACGACTTTCAGGTCCACAAGACGGACCACCACGCCTCCATGGCGACGGTGCTCATGATCGACCTCTCCCACTCGATGGTGCTCTACGGGGAGGATCGAATCACGCCGGCCCGGCGGGTGGCGCTGGCCCTCTCGGAGCTGATCATGACCCAGTACCCGAAGGACTCCCTCGACATCGTGGCCTTCGGCAACGACGCCTGGGAGGTGGACGTGGAGGAGCTGCCGTACCTCGACGTGGGCCCGTATTACACGAACACGCGGGCCGGGCTGCGGCGGGCGCGCGACATTCTGCACCGCCGCAACAACCGCAACAAGCAGATCTTCATGATCACCGACGGCAAGCCCAGCTGCCACATCGAGGACGGGGAGATGTACCGCAACGCCTACGGGCTGGACCGCAAGGTCGTCAACAAGGTGCTCGACGAGGCCACGGTCTGTCGGCGCGAGGACATCACGATCACGACCTTCATGATCGCCCGCGATCCGGGCCTGCGCGACTTCGTCCGCGAGCTGACGGAGGCCAACCAGGGCCGCGCCTACTACTCGGAACTCGACGACCTCGGCTCCTTCCTGTTCGAAGACTACGTCCGAAACCGGCGAAAGCACATGGGTTGAACGGTTTCGCGTTGAACGTTGGAACGTTCGCACGTGGGCCGTGATTGCGGTAGTCGCTCCTCCCCGAGAGCGTTCAGCGTTCCAACGTCCAACGTTCCAATGAAGATGAGCATTCCGTTTCGCCCGAAGCAGAGCCTCGGCCAAAATTTTCTGCACGACCCCAACATGGCCGAAAAGATCGTGGGGACGCTGACGGCCCCGCCGGAGGCCCACGTCGTGGAGGTGGGGGCCGGCACCGGCGTGCTTACCGAACGGCTGGCCGAGCGGCACGACCGGCTCACGGCCCTGGAGATTGACGAGCGGGCCGTGGAGGTCCTCCGCGAGCGCGTCCCCGAGGCGGACGTGCGGGAGACGGACGTGCGGGAGACGGACTGGGCCGCCCTCGCCGACGAGAAGGGCGGGCCGCTCCGCGTCATCAGCAACACGCCGTACTACCTCACGAGCCCGATCCTCTTCGCCCTGCTGGGGCAGCGAGACTGCCTCGCCGAGGCGGTGCTCACGATGCAGAAAGAGGTGGCCGAGCGGATCGTCGCGGAGCCGAGCACCAAGGCGTACGGCATTCTCAGTGTCCTGCTGCAGCTCTTCGCCGAGCCGACCCTCTGCTTTACGGTGCCGCCGCAGGTCTTCTCCCCCCAGCCCGACGTCACGAGCGCGGTGGTCCGTATTCGATTCGGCCCCGACACGGAGCCCGAGGATCTTCACTTCGACGACGCGCGCCGCTACGTGCGGGCGGCCTTCAACCAGCGCCGCAAGATGCTCCGCAACAGCCTGAGCGCCTGGACGAAGGAGCAGGACGTCGGCTTCCCGAACGACTGGGGCCGGAAGCGGGCCGAGGCGCTCACGCCCGACGAGTTCGCGACGCTCGCTCGTCACCTGGACGCCCACGCCGACCCGGTCCCCGACGCCTAACGCACACCTCTGGGGTCGACCCGTTTGCGGAACGGACCGGATTTGAATCCTGCCCAGTCGCCGTCGCGCCATGCCCGCCTCCGACCCGTCTCCCTCGTCGTCCTCGCGATCGCCGGCCGCCTCCGACGGGCCGCCGTACAGCGGCCTGCTGGAGGTCGACGAGTCGGTCGTGGACGACATCGCCACCCTGCTGACGGAGCAGCAGCGCGGGATGGTGCTCAACCTGGTCGCCGACCTCTATCCGGCCGACGTGGCCCTGCTGCTTCGCCGCCTGCCGGACGCGGAGGCCGGCCGCCTCTTTCGGTGGCTCCCGCCGGAGATGGGCGCCGACGTGCTCGCGGAGATGGAGGATGCAGTGCGGGCGGCGCTGCTGGACGACCTGCGGCCGGACACCCTCATCGACCTGATCGACGCGCTCGACACCGACGACGCGGCGGACGTGCTCGCCGACCTGCCGGACCGGGTGGCCCTGGAGGTGCTGCCCGACCTGGAGGACGCGGCGGACCTGACCGAGCTGCTGGAGTACGGCGAGGAGACGGCCGGCGGCATCATGGCCCGCGAGTACGTGGCCCTTGCTCCGGACCAGACCCTGCAGGAGGCCACCGAGGCGGTCCGGCGCAGCGCCGCCGACGTGGACGATGTGTATACGGCCTACGTCGTGGACGAGGCGGGGACGCTCCTCGGCACCCTCTCGCTCAAGCAACTGCTGCTCTCTGCGGGGGCGGTGAAGGTCCGCGACGTCATGGACGCCGACTTTATCTCGGTTGCGCCCCGGGTGGACCAGGAGGAGGTGGGCCGCGTCGTGCAGCGGTACGACCTCGTGTCCGTGCCGGTGGTCAACGACACGGGCCGGATGATGGGCCGCATCACCATTGACGACGTGGTGGACGTCATCCGCGACGAGGCGGAGGAGGACATGCAGCTCATGAGCGGCCTCACCGGGGAGGAGGAGACCGTCGACTCGGCGGTCCAGGTGAGCCGGGGGCGCCTGCCGTGGCTGATCGTGGGGCTCGTGGGGTCGGGGCTGTCCGGCACCGTCATCGGGGCCTTCGAAGCCACGCTTCAACAGGCCGTGGTCCTCGCCACGTTCATTCCCGTCGTGACGGCCATGGGGGGGAACGCCGCGGTCCAGAGCGCGGCCATCGCCGTGCAGGGCCTCGGGGCGGGGGAGCTCTGGCTGTCCGACGCCTTCAAGCGCATCGGGAAGGAGATGCTCGTGGCCCTGCTCAACGGCATCGTCGTGGCGGGGCTGCTCTGCGGAACGGTGGCCCTGCTCGGCATGGGGGACGTGACGATGCTCGTGGCGACCCTCAGCCTGACGATGCTGTCCGTGAGCCTGGTGGCGACCACCAACGGCGCGCTGATTCCCTTTCTGCTGACGTGGCTGGGGGTGGACCCGGCCAGCGCGATGGGGCCGTTCGTCACGACCCTCAACGACATCATGGGGCTGGCCATCTACTTCCTCATCGCCACGGCGCTCTACCTGTAGGCCGCCCCGGCCGTGGCGGTTGTACGCGCCATGGCGGTCGTACGCTACGACGTGGACGACGCGTCGCGGAGGGCGGCCCCGACCGCCTCCAGGAATCGGTCGACGCGGCGCCGGTTGACGCCGAGGTCGCTGTGCCCCACCCGGCTTGCGCTGCGGACGTACAGGGCGCTGCCGCCGCCGTCCCGGGCCCGGACGGCCACGGCCACGTCGTCCTTAAAAATTAGGGCCACCCGGTACACCGCCTCCAGCCGACGGGCGGCAGACGAATCGGGCCGACGGAGCGTGACGGGGCCCAGTGATTCGAGGGCCCGCTCGGCGGCCGCGTACAGCGTGTCCGGCGAAGCCTCGTATCCGCGCGCCACACGCTCGCAATTGGGCGTGTCGGGGCAGTCGGAAAGGGGATTGTCGGGCAGCGACTGGGCCTCGGCCACGATCGGAAGCGTCAGGGCGAGCAGGACAGCGCCGAGTCTGAACGGGGGCACAGGGGAAGGGCTACTGCGGCGTAGAAGACGTAGGGGGCGTCTCTTGGGACGACCGGCTTGCCTTCTGCTTCAGGCCCTGCGCGTCGTTGTACTTCGAAGGGCATTTCACGAGGATGTTTTCGGCCACGAACGTGCCGTCCTGGTTTCGCCCCTCCACGACCACCTGCTCGGCCTCCTCAAAGTTGGCCGGCTTCGGGTTGTTGTACCGCACCTTTCGGACCGTCCCGTCCTCGTCGCGCATGTAAAAGGTGAAGACGTTCTGCATGCGGTCGTAGCTCGTGGGACGGTCCTCCGCCCACGTGCCGACCACGTGGGCCGTGGCCCCGGTGCGGGCGGCCTGCTCAAAGTTCATGTACCCGCCCACCTGGCTGCCAAAGTTGACGAACAGGAGGGTGCCGAAGCCAATCATGCCGGCCAGGCCGAGGATGGTCTTCCACTTCATGGGGACACAGGGAATGAGGGTGCAAAACTACTCGTCTTCTGAAATGGACCGGTCGATGCGCCGTTCCAGGCGCTCAATCCGACGGTCGGTCCGGAAGAGGAGCGCCACCACCCCGATCCAGATCAGCAGCACGACGGCGAGCACGACGTAAATCTTGCCGTCCTGGCCCATGATGCGGTCCAGCCCGTCCGGGGCGGCGGCGTCGGGCTGTTCCGTCCATGTGCTATCGTAGACCGCGGTCGTGTCCGGGCGCTCCTGCTCCGGCCGGAGGGCGGGCGGATCGGAGGGCCGGAGGGGATGAATCGTCATGACGCAGCGGAGACGGCGGGGTGGATCGAAGAACAGAACCGGACTGGGGCCGCGGGCGTCAGCGGCCGGCGCCCTCATCGTCGTGGGCCGCCCCGAGGGCCTTTTGCCGCAGGACCTCCTGGAGCCAGGCCAGGCGCACCCGCTGCGTGTACAGGAGCCAGCAGAGCCCCAAAAAGGCCAGGACGGAGGGGTAGAAGACCCAGCGCATGGCCGGGGCGAGGTCCGTCTGGCTGAAGGCCGGGCTGCCCTCCCCGCCGGGGTGGAGGCTCGGCATCTGACGGGGCAGGATGTAGAGCAGGAAGGGCATCGTCACGACTGCGAACAGGTTGTAGACCGCCGCGATGCGCCCTCGCGTCCGCGGGGCGTCGATGGCGTCGCGCAGGACGAAGTACCCGGCGTAGATGAGCAGGAGGACCGCCGCCATCGACTGCTTCGGGTCAAAATTCCACCAGACCCCGGTGCCTTCGTACCAGGTGAAGCGGGCCCACACCATGCCCGTTATGATGCCGAGCCCACCGAAAATGAGGCCCAGCCGGGCCGCCTCCCGGGCGCGGAGGTCGCGAATGCGGTCGCCGCTCCGAAGGTACTGGGCCGAGTGATACGCCGAGACGATCGTCGCCGCCATGAGCGTAAACCACATCGGCACGTGGAAATACAGGTTGCGCGCCGACTGTTCGAGGATGTCCAACTGCGGAATCTCGCCCAGGAAGCCGGCGGCAAGGATGCCGGTCAGCGTCACCACCACGACGCCTCGCACGACGCGGTACAGGCGACGGCCAACCGGAAACGGGGGCTGTGCGGGGGACGACATGACGCAGCGAGGGAACGTGAGTAAGGATGTCATCGCCTGATACGTCCCCCAAAGTGGGGACTTCCGGAGGCGCCTCTGAATTCGCTCAACGTTCAAAGCGGCGGGTTACTCGGCCCATACGTAGTCGAACAGCACCACGGCCGCGGAGAGGGTGGCCCCGGCAAACCCCACGAGCGTGAGGAGCTCGTCCTGCGCCGCGACCCACCGCTGGCCGAGGAGCGCCTTGCGCGTGGCCCCCACCCCCGACACCAGCACCGGCACCAGCACCGGCAGCAGAAGCACCGGCAGGAGCGGGCCGCCGCGGGAGGCGCGGGCCACGAGGGCCGACAGCAGTGTCGTCGCGCCGGTCAGGCCGAGGGCGCCGATCGCAAGCGTGCCCGCAAACAGGCTCGGCGTCCCGACGGAGACGCCGAGCAGCAGCAGGAAGACGCCGGTGGCGACGAGGGTCAGAAGTGCCACCAGGCCAAAGTTGAACAGCAGCTTGCCGGCGAACACCATGCTGGCCCGCGTGTGGAGCCGGAGCAGGAGCGCGGTGCCGCCCTCGTGCTCCGCCACGAACGACCGCCCCAGCCCAATCGAGGCCGCGAAGAGGAGGACGATCCACAAGAGCGCGGCCCGCACCCGGGCGCTCAGGGGCTGCGGCCCCACGGCGAACGCCACGAGGAGGAGGGCCGCAAGGGCGAACAGGAGAAGCGTATTCGCCGCGTACCGGCTGCGCAGCTCGGTGCGCAGGTCCTTCCGAAACACCGACCAGGCGCCGGCGAGCCAATCCATGGGACGCAAAGACGACGAGAAGTGGAACGCGACCGTGTCCCTTCGTTTCGAAGGGAGCGACCAAAATAGCGATGCGGGCACGGAAAATCGACTGCCCCTCCGCTCCCCTCCGTCTCCTGTTCGGCCCTGTTCACGGATTGCGCCGCCCGCCTCATGAGCACCACGCCTCCCCCTTCCGATTCCATTGCCGGGGCGCTTCTCGGCACCGCCGTCGGCGACGCGCTGGGCATGCCCGTCGAGGGCCTCAGCCACGCCAACGTGCGCACCTACTACAAGGGCATCAAAGAGTACCGGGACGACGACCAGCGGGGGGATCTAGGCGCCGGGCAGTGGACCGACGACACGCAGATGACGTTCGCACTTGTGCGGGCCCTCACCGACCACCCCGCGTCGCCGGACGCGTGGCCGGCCGCCGTCGCGGACGAGTACGTTGCCCTCCGGCCCGAGGCCCGGCGCTGGGGCGAGACCACCACCACCGCCGTCGACCGGCTGGCCGACGGCACGCCGCCCGCCGAGGCGGGCGTGCCCGACCGGCCGACCGACGGCGCCGCGATGCGGGCGGCCCCGCTCGGCGTGTGGTGGGCGGCCCGGGACCTTGATCGCGAGGCGGCCTTCGAGGCCATTCGTCCGGTGCTGGCCGTCACCCACCGGCATCCGGCGGCCCTGGCGGCCGGGTGGGGGCAGGCAGTGGCCGTCCACACGCTGCTGGGCTGGACGCCCGATGCGTTCGACCGCGCGGCCTTCTGGGAGCGGCTGGTCGACGCGACGGCGTGGGCGGAGGGGCGGCTCGACGGCGACGATCGCGTATCGGGCCGCCTGGAGGCCCTCGCGGACCACCTCGACGCCTTTCCACTCAACCTCGGGGACGCGTGCGACGGGGTGGGGATTCGTGCGGACGAGGCCTGGCCGTTCGCGTGTGCGATGGTTGCGCGCCGCGCCCACCTCCTGGAAAACACACTGCTCTCCGGCATCAACGTCGGGGGCGACGCCGACACCACCGGGGCGATGATGGGGGCCATGCTGGGCGCGCTGCACGGCTGGTCGGCCTTTCCCGACGAGTGGGGGGAGGGCCTGGAGGCGTTTGACCGTCTCGAAGCGGAGGCCCGGGCGCTTGCCGGTGCTCTCTCGTAAGGGTGGAGGGGGGATGTATGAAAGTGTGAAGGCGTCTTCCCTCATCTATGCTTCCAGCCTTCCATCCTTTCAGAACGCCCGCGCCTCAATTGTCGGATAGGGTTGGTCGTCGAAATGCTGGGCTTCACTCTGAACTCCTACTGCAGCCGGGACAGCACTCGGTCATACTCATCGTGATCGCCAATCCAGAACCATTCGATGTGATCCTCCTCTCGGATCCCGAGAGCGCGGTACGAGCGATTGATCCGTACTGATCACACCGGTTCGTTCGGTGAGACCTTCTTGAAGTGAAGACTGGGATGATGGGGATTGTCCAGCCACATCGAGAATTTCGATCGTGCTTGCTTCTGCACGTCGGCTGGGAGATCAGTGAACAGTGTTCGGAACTGCTCGGTCGTGGATGAGGTCACGATTCGTTGCTCCCCAGAAACTCCTCAAGCGGAACCGACTCTTCTTTCCTCGCCTCCGTTCGAGCCTTCGAGGCGATTTTCTGCCACTCTTCGTCGGTGGTCTGGGCAAAGAGCTCTTCCCATCGCTGATCGTCGTCCAGCTCCGCAAGGTACGCGGCGGCATATCGATCTTGCTGCGTCTCGGGAAGGCGTTTCAGTCGGCCAATGAGCCGCTCCATCAGTTTCGTCATGGTCTCGGTCCAGTTGTTCAAATCGACCTGTCAACTCGTCTGCCAGTGGGGCCCAAAAAGAAAGCGGAGGCTTACGCCCGTCGGCGCATGTACCCTCGGCCTAATTGGTCTTGACTGGCTACCGGACAGCTTCAGAAATAGGGCCGGATTCCGATTCGGAGAGGAATCTGATTGGTCAAACACCGCTGAAGCCACCGCCGCCCGAGCTCCACGTAGCTTCGATCTCGACGACCAGTTCTGTCGACCTTTGACCGAAAGCCCCGCTTGACCATCCATGCACCGACATGCAGGAGCCAGACGTACGTCCACGAAAGAGCCATCACCAGCCGCGAGAGCCGCTCTGGTGGATAGATCCGGCTCCGGTTCAAATGGAAGCCTCCGTCTTCCAAATCCGCAAACAACTGTTCGATCCACATCCGGCGGCTGTAAGTGCGGATCGTTGCGTAGCTGGCTTCCCGGTCGGTACAGATCAGTCACGGATCGTCCTCATCTTCGGCTTGGCAAAGGGCGAGACCCACGGGGCCGTATTCGTTGTCTTTCGTCACGATGACGTCTTGCAGGTATCGTCGTTCTCCTTCCTCCGGAACCAGATCTCGAAGCTGTTTCCAGGTCCCTTCCTTGGGAAAGCCTTTGGAGGAATCTTTGAAGGAGCGGATGTAGGTGTCTGCGTGGAGCCGCAGGCAAAAATGCCATCCCTGATCCTCTATAAAGTCCATCAGATCAGTGGAATGAAACGCCCCGTCGCCTACGACCACAACCTCTGCTTCGTCGGGAAACCGGCCCACAAGCGCTTTGAGCAGGGATATCTGCTGCTCAGCGTTCGTGACTCCTTCCCGTCGGTACGTTTCCCAGCAGATCGGAAGGGCTCTTCGGCGATAAGCAATCCCAGCCATAAGCACCTGCCGCTCTCCGGAAAGCTCCACCGTGTCGACCAGAAGTCGAATCGGGCCGCTCCCCTGCGTTTCTGCTCCCTGGGCCGCCCACTCAATCAGGCGGTCTCGAACCGGGCTGTAGAATCGCTCAGGATCAACGTTTTCGTTTCCAAGAAATCGCCGCAAGTGGCGCGTCTTGCTTTCCAGTTGGGCCGTCCCAGCAATCCGACCGGCCACCTTCGAAAGATGAACATGCTCGGCCAGATGCAATCCGGTGATCATCTGTGCCAGAGCGCGGCGCCGGGTAGCCAGCGCCTCGGGAAGCAGTTGGGAAAGCGTCGACTCCATTTTACGTTGGATGAGAAGGCTGTTGCTCATTGGCGGGCTGGAACGGGAGGTTCGGTGATTGGCTCACCACAACCTCAACGGTCTGTCCGCCGAGGGCAACGGCCTTCTTCTACTTTAGCAGGGATTCGAAAAACTGTCCGGTAGCCAGTGGTCTTGAATTGTAACGGGAGCATTCCAAGAGAGTTCGTTTGTCGAGAAGGAATTTTCCGGTCTAGACAACCTCCCACCATTACGCGCGTGCCCGATCAGCCGCCGTCACGAGGTCGGGGTCCTTCGGGACGAACGTCGGCTCCGCGTCGGTCGGCGGGGCAAACTCGCCGATGAAGTCGATCTCCGTCTCCAGGCGGTAGCCGGTCTCCTGCTCTACGGTGTCGCGGGCCAGGTCGATCAGGGCGCACACGTCCGCCGCTCGCGCGCCGTCCACGTTCACGAAAATGTTGGCGTGGCGGTGGGTGATCATCGCCCCCCCAATCCGCGCGCCCTTCAGCCCGCACTCGTCGATGAGGCGCCCGGCGCCGACCCCCTCGATTTTCTTGAAAATCGACCCCACGCTCGGCTCGGTGTCCAGGGGCGGGTGCCGCTCGGCGCGCCACTGCAGGTTGGCGTCCATGATCTCGCGCATCCGCTCCGGATCGCCCGGTTCGAGTTGGGAGGTGGTCGCCAGCACCACGTCGTCCCGGTCGTGGAGAATCGAGTAGTCGTAGTCGAAGTCGAAATAGTCGGCGCTCACCGTTTTGCGCTCCCCCTCTTCGGTGAGAATGTCGGCGGAGTGGACGACCTCGTCCCAGAACACCGTTCGGGCCCGGTCGGGGGGCGGCGAGAGAAAGTGCAGGTTCTGCCAGAGCGCCCCGCCCACGGTCGACGGAATGCCCACGTAGTGCTCCAACCCCGAGAGGCCGGCCGAGACGGCGCGTTCGATGAGGTCGGGGTACACGACGGCCCCGCTCTCGGCCCAAACGCGATTCGTGTCGCGATCGACCTGGAGGGCGCGGGCCCGGTTGTGGATGACGAGGCCCCGGTACCCGCGATCGCCGACGATCACGTTGGCCCCGGTGCCGAGCAGAAAGTAGGGGACGTCGTGCGTCCGGGCCGTCCGCGTGACTGCGGCCAGCTCGTCGGCCGAGCGCACGTCGGCGTACCAGTCGGCCGTCCCGCCGAGTTGGAAGGTGGTGAACGGGGCCAGGGGGACGTCCCGGCGCAGCCGATCGGGGCCGAGCGTCGCACGAAGCGCGTTTGCCGGCGGGGAGGAAGGGGTCACGAGGGGGTGAAGGGCGAAAACGAGAGAATATGACTTTTTTGCATTTGGGCCATAGTACGTGGGAGATCGACAATAAATCCACTCTCGGGACCCGGCATCCAAGAAATTTCCCAAACGTCCGGCCAACACTGGTTTCTTGTTGGTTTATCGACGGGGCGCCCAAGCCCCCAGCCCGGCCCTCGGGGCCGCCGATCGGAAGGACCGCGACGAGGGCGCGTACAAATCACCAGGGCCTGACGAAAGATGTCGGTGTCCGGCCCGTGCTTGTCGTGTGATACACCCGGCTGTACGATGCAGGCGCATTCCGATTCGGACGAGTCGTTTTTCGAGCGGGCCTGGGCCGTCGTCGCGCAGATTCCGGTGGGCCGCGTCACCACCTACGGCGACATCGCCGCGCACCTGGGGCGGCGGGGGGCGGCCCGGATCGTGGGCTGGGCGCTGAAGGACGCGGTGGGGGGCGACCTGCCCTGCCACCGCGTGGTGAACCGCAACGGGGTGTTGACGGGCCGGCGCCACTTCGAAACGCCCCATGTGATGGCGGAGCGGCTGCGCAGCGAAGGGGTCACGTTCGTGGCCGAAGACCAGGTGGACCTCGATGCGCACCGCTGGCGGCCGGGGGAGGCGGAGTAGGCCGGGGGCGGCCGCTCAACGCGTCGATGGGCCAAGAGCGCCGTGAAGGGCCCACTTCCCTGCATCCCTCGGGGATCCGGCACGAGAAGGGCGGGCCCAGACCGGCCACCCCTGTCGTGAAGCCGACAGGCTGAACGCTATTGTATCTATTAAATTAATAAATAGTTAATTAAAGTGACCTCCACTCCGGTTCGGAACTGGAGTCTGATGGCGGAGGGCGGGCGTGAGGCGGGGATTTGGAGGGGAAAGCCCCGCAATGGGCGTGCCGGGGCGTCCTCAGGGCTGCGGCCCGTCTCTTGACATTGTCTCCACGGCGATTAACATTGGATTATCGCTAGACAAGAACCGCTAGAAGTTCTGCCTGAAGCAGTGTTAAGTGGTGTGCACAGAGACAGCGGAACCACTCAGGCGCACCGCCGCTGCCTTTCGGCGCTTTCCGTTGAGCGGCCACCTGGAGTGCGGCAGGGCGAGACGCCCTGCGCCCCAGCTTTCTTGCTTGAGACCCTCAGATAGATTACTCACAGAGACAGTCCAAACCGATGAAGCGACTGATACCAAGCGTTGTTTTCGGACTCGCCCTTCTGCTCCTTCCGGGGCTGGCGTGGGCCCAGCAGGGAACCGTGACCGGCACGGTGACGGAGGCGGAGACCGGCAACCCGTTGCCGGGGGCTACCGTTCAAATTGTGGACGAGGGGAGTGGTGCGGCCTCCGACGCCGAGGGCCAGTACCGCATTGCCGGAGTCCCCACGGGCGAACAAACCCTCCGAGTATCATTTGTCGGATACCAAGCACAGGAGCGAACCGTCAATGTACCGGAAGGGGGCACGGTTCGGGTAAATTTCCAGCTTCAAACGGGTGAGGCCCAGCTGGAAGAGGTGACTGTCTCGGCCTATCGACCAGAAACAGATAGGGTGGCGACGGGGGCTGATGCTACAGTCAGCGGTGAAAGCATCGAGACGGCTGATTTGACGAGTGCGGAGGGGGCACTTCAGGGGCGCGCTTCTGGCGTTCGGGTAACCAGCCTCGGTGGGCAGCCGGGATCCGGATTCAGCATTCAGGTGCGAGGAGCACTCTCGGTTAACGCAGGAAGCGATCCACTCTACATCGTTGATGGCGTGCAAATCAATAAGGAAAACAACCTGGATTTGGCTAATGGAAACCCCCTTTCTACAATCAACCCGGGCAACATTGAGTCGATCCAGGTTCTCAAGGACGCGGCTGCTGCATCGATTTACGGTGCGCAGGCTGCTAACGGAGTAGTCGTCATTGAGACGAAGGAGGGAAGGTCCGGCGATACACAGATTAATTTCAGTACCAAGCTTGGAAGTGTAAGCAACATCGAGCCGTATGGGGTGATGGACTCCGAGCAGTACTTAAACTTTCGGGCTGAGGCGCTTGATAATGCCTCACGTGAAAATTTTGGACTCCCTGCCTCCGTGGCTTTCGGTAGTGATCCGCAGACTATCGTTAACGGCGCCTTCGGACCCGACAGCATTAACACCGACTGGACGGACCAGGTCTTCCGGGAAGGTTTCACTCAATCATATAACCTCTCTCTGCGTGGAGGCAGTGACGACACACAGTTTTACATCTCTGGGAACTTCACCAGAGATGAGGGGCAGGTCATTGACTCGAATTTTCGCCGGGGGGGACTCCGCCTGAATTTGAATCACCAGCCGGCGGACTTCTTGAATCTTTCCGCTAAAACGAACCTGTCGACAACCCGATATCAAGGAACGATCTCGGACGGTGCGTTCATCAACAGTCCGTTCTGGGCGGCCTACAACATTCCTCCGACATCTCCAGTCTACACCACCCCAGGGGATCCGAGCACTGCCTTAAACCTAACGCCGAACTCGACATTTAGCTACAATCCAGTAGCCCAAGAGAAATTTAATACCCGAGAGTCCTCGGCGAATACCATTACCTCGAATGTAACAGCCAACTGGGATCTCCCTGCTGAATTTGCAGCACGGACGTACGCCGGAGTTCAGTACGTCGATACGAAAGAATTTGATTACGGGGACCCACGACTTCCGCCGAACGCTGGCTTTGGAGGTGAGGGTTTTAACAGTACACAGCGAGACATCACCTTCAACGTCTCACAGACGCTTAGCTACGAAAATACATTTGCGAGTGTGAACACCATATCCGCACTGGCAGGAGCTGAGATAAAGCGGAATCGTGAGCAGTTTACTTCGGGGAGCGGCGAGGGCTTTCCCAACGAGCTTTTCCGGACGCTTGCCTCGGCGGCCAATCCGACGGATGTGTCCAGTTTCTCAACTCAGTACCGTCAGATCAGCTACTTTGGGAACGCCACATACACCTTCGATAATACTTATCAGATCGGAGGGACGCTGCGCCGAGACGCTAACTCCCGCTTTGGAGTTGATAATCAGTCTGGGATTTTTGGAACTGTGAGTGGGTTCTGGCGCATTTCCAATGAGTCTTTTCTCGAAGATACCGACGTGATCTCGAACCTGAAGCTGCGTGCCAGCTACGGAGTTACAGGAAATAGTGACATCGACAACTTCCAATCACGTCAGCAATTCAGCGGGTCAGGCGAGTACAACGGAACGCCCGGAATCCGCCCCACTGCGCTAGGAAACCCTTCGTTGACGTGGGAGGAGAAGGTTTCTACAAACGTCGGGCTTGACTACGGCTTCTTCGGGGGACGAATCACTGGTTCAGTTGATGTCTTCCGCGATGATCGGGAAGAGCTCCTTCTCTTCCGTGATCTATCGCTGGACAGTGGTTTCGGAAGCTACCTTGACAATGTTGGAGAAATCCGTGTCGAGGGGCTTGACTTCTCCGTGTCAACCATCAACCTGAACGACTGGAACGGCCTTACCTGGGAGACCAACTTCAATATCTCGTTCCAGCGCACGGAGGTTCGAAGTCTCTTGCCGGGCGACGACGAGGTTACATCTGGAGGAGACGTGTATCGCGTGGGAGAACCGGCCGCGCAGTTGCGATACACACGCTACGCAGGGGCAAACCCGGCGAATGGTCGGCCCATGTACCTGGATGCGAACGGCGATCTGACATACGTGGGGAATGATACCAATAACGAGAAGCTGATTGGGAACCTGCAGCCAGATTTCTATGGGGGGTTCGGCAACACGATCTCCTACAAGGGACTCCAGGTTTCTGCGTTCTTCCAGTACGACTACGGTCGAAAAACCCTCAACAACGACCGGTTTTTTGCGGACGTGGGCTACTTCCCGTACAACAAGGCAGAGCGTCTCGTTGAAAACCGGTGGAAAGAGCCGGGAGACGTGACGGAGAGTCCAGCAGCGTTTGGCTCCCTTCTGGCGAGTGGGTTGGACACATATGCCGATGGAACTGATCCTGGCATCTTCACCACGCGATTTGTGGAGAACGCGTCCTACATCCGTCTGAAGGAGGTGAAGGTGAGTTACACCCTGCCGAAGTCACTAACCGAGACGGTCGGATCTCTCCGAAATGTCACGGTCTTCGTGCAGGGGTCGAACCTCGCGACCTGGACCAACTACACCGGTCCGGACCCGGAGCTGGTCGGCACAGGATTGGGGAACTACCCACAGGCTCGTACACTGACTGCTGGTCTCGATCTCGGTCTCTGATCGCGACCAACTGCTCGCGGGCACTCAGGCTGGTCCCACGTCTGGATGTGGGGCCAGTCTCATCCCCCCTCCTCTATTCCCTGCGTAACAACTGGACAGCACGACGTATTATGCAACTCCTTAACTCTCACGGCCCAACGATTCGAAAATTCATGCACGATTTCTTTCTTAAACGCTTCATAGGGGTATTGTCAGTAGCGATACTGGCTTTTGGCTTGTCCGCCTGCGATCAGGCGGATCTCGACGAAGCCCAGCCGACCAACAGTATTTCTTTGCAGCAGACTATAGAGTCGAAAGCTGGGTTTGAGGGACTTGTCACCAGCATGTATGACCGTCTTCAGAGCTTCGGTCTGTACGGTCAGCAGTATATGCTCGTCCCGGATGCGCTGGCAGACAATGTGAAGCTCCGACCTGGAGCCACCTCGAATCGGTATCCCGGATTTGTATCAAACGGACGGTTTGAGCACCTTGGGGGGTACGGAGCGTACTTCTCGACGATTAATGAGGCCAACAACATCATTGAGGATATTGGAAGCCTCTCTCTTGATCGTGATCCGTCAGTCGCGCAAGACATTCGGGATCGGATCCGAGGTGAAGCCTTGTTCCTCCGTGGAATGGCGTACTTCGACCTCGCCCGCGTTTACGGCTATACACCAGGGCAGGAGGTAGGCGGCTTTTCTCTCGGGGTTCCTCTTCGAACGGAACCGACCCGCTCACCGGGCGCTGCTGACGAAAAGCCTCGTGCTCCAAACACTGCGGTTTTCTCAAGGGCTGCCGCGGACATTCGTTCTTCGGGGTATCTTCTGGAAGGAAATTCAAATGCGAAATCTCCCCCGCAGCGAGCCACTGCTGCCGCCGCGTTCGGTCTGCTCTCCCGTGTGGAATTGTATCGACAGAATTGGGAGAAGGCCGACTCAGCTGCTACTGCGGCTCTTGGTCTCACTAGCGCCGAAGTTGTGGATGCAACAAGCACTAGCTTTCAGGATGCATGGGAGGCGTCCTCCTATCCGGGGTCTGTATTTGAGCTGTCCATGACGACGGGAACCGACGGAGATGCCACGAACTCCAACCAGGCCCTTCAATCGCTCACGGATGGAGGACGCAGTGATGGCACGGGTGCTTTCGCCTATGAAGTACTGCCGTCAGACGACGTGAAGTCAATCTTCACATCGGACGATGCGCGAACCGATCTGTTTGCACCCGATAGTCTTGGAAATACATATCTTGAAAAGTACACCGGTACAATTGGGAACTTCACCGACCGGATTCCTCTCTTGAGGGTCGCAGAATTGTATTTGAACCGTGCGGAGGCCCGATATCATCAAGGCGAGCCGGATGAAGCAAGGTCGGATCTAAACTACATTCGCGTCCGACGGGGACTGAGTCCACTCACTGGAATCACAGGCCAATCATTGCTTGATTCTATCCTTGAAGAGCGCCGCCGTGAGTTTCTCTTTGAAGGAAAACGGTTCTTTACCCTCAAGCGATACGGAATGGATATCCCGAAGCCACAGAGGACCGATACTGTCCTTGAGTACAGCGGTGACCGTGAGTCATTCAAGATCCTTGCTCCGATCCCGACTGGAGAGGTGCAGTCCAACACGGCCATTGAGCAAAACCCAGGCTATTAGCTCACTGCGATATCGGTCTCGTTGGGAGAGGGCAGGACTCTCCCAGTGGGCACCGTTCGAGATTTGTCTCACCCTTTCCTCTATCAACACTAGATATTGGACTCATGAAGAAAATATACTACACGCCGCTCGCACTGACAGTCGCTTCCGTGCTCATACTGACGGGATGTTTTGAGGAGGTCTCAGGTCCTTACGATGGTCCTGATCGTGTGGGATTCAGTCAGTACCAACAGACCGGTGAGTTCGGTGCAACCGTCTCAGATGGACCGAATTCGAGCGTCTCAGTTCCTGTTCAGCTTATCGGCCTCCAGCGCGGCGAAAGCTTTTCGGTTGGTGTGAGTGTTCAGACAGATACTGCTTTTCGCGAGCGGCAGGTGCCGCAAGGAGACGGGACCGACACGACCGTTGTCGATGTTCGGGCAGACCCGACTACTGCTGAGTCCGGCGAATACACTGTTCCGAGTGAGGTTTCATTTCCGCAGGACACTAGCAATGTCACCTTTGAGGTTGAAATTGGAGATGCCCTTCCCAATTCAGACCCCGACACCACTGAGCGGGTAACACTGCGTCTGGAGCCGAATCCTGACTCTGATATTGAGGTCGCGGAGAACTTCCGATATTTCGAGGTCACTGTCACAAACTAGCAGCTCCTGCCTCACAAGATAGGCGTATTTCAAGGCAGAGATGTGACCGCAGTTGATTTAACAACTGCGGTCATATCTGCTTTTAATATGAAAACCAGTTTGATAGATAGGTGCATAAAAACAAAAATTCAAGAGTTAATGCGAACTGAAAGTTATTTGAAAATGCATTGTGCTAAATAGTATACACAATAAAAAATTAATTTTCATACCAATACTTTTAATAAAATAAGACGGGCAGGGTACTCACTACTCAGGTACTGCTGAACTTAAGTGCGAGTCGCTCGACGAGTGTTCTCCTATATCCATCTCACAGACGGCTTGGCTCTTTTCTGTCTGTCTTACGTTCTGACTGTATTCTCCCCGTTGGTTCTATCTGCACCTGATGACTCCCTAAAGAAACAGTACAGAGAGGGTATCGCTGCGTATCACAGGGGAGAATACGCGCGAGCTCAAGGCCAATTAAGAAGAACTTTCACGGCTGATCGCTCACTTACGGGAAAGCAAGGAAGCGTTGCGTATTGGTTGGCCTTGTCGTACCAGAAAACTGGTCATACAGATTCTTCGAACTGGGCTGCGAGGACGGGCACACGGGCTATTCTGAAGCACGATAACTTTGATGCCCGGTTATTCGACTTCTATCTGTCCCAGATGGTGAGTCCGCATAGCGAATCCTCACTAGAGGCGACCGAACTTTATTTCCGCCTTCTCCGCCGTGTGGGCCCGGATCTTCCATCCAAAACACAAGCAGTACTACGGGAGGTCGTAGCTCAGCTCAGGCCTCTCGTGGGCGACGAAACGCTTGGAAAGCACGTAGTGCGTGGTAGCAGCTCATCTCCTGAGGGTTGGGCTTTTCGAAAAGGTGCCGGCCTTTGGCTTTTGACCTGGTGGCGTCGACAAGACCCTGTCCCAAAAACGGAGAAGAACGAGCGTGCGGAAGAACATTTGCGTAGGGTAGACAGAGCCGTCGAAAAATTTGCTTCGCAGCGGCGGATTGCAGGATGGGATGATCGGGGAGACGTGTACGTGCGATACGGTCGGCCCGATCAGAAGTACAGCATCAAGTTCGACGACATGGGGTTTCTCTCAGAGGTGGTCCGCTCCGGAGTCCCGGTAAGTCGATCGGATTTTCCTAGAAATGTGATCTGGAAGTACCCGGCACTCAGCTCCTCTGGAAAGTACCTCTTCGTTAGAAATGAGAAACGGGATGAGTTTGAGCTCTCGACAGCCCTGGAACTTCTTCCGGCTCCCCTCCAAGGACCCTTCGGGCCAGGGAATCGGCAGCAAAACGTAGCCTACTCCTCCATGGCGGCGCTCCGGTACGTGTACAGTCAGCTTTCATTGCAGTATCATGACCGAGGAAACACGCTGTCGAAGTTAAACGGATGGTTTTCTTACCAGGCATCCCGTCGTAGAATCAGCGATCTGTCTGGTAAACAGGGGGGGCGTGAAATTGGATTTGGACCAGGGGCTCGGCGTGTGTTCGGGGGAAGCGGACCTGAAAAGGGATACCCATCCTCCGCTGCGACTGCCAGTATAAGTAATGTTAGAAATCAGGAACGCCAGTTCTCCCGTCGGCGCACCCGCGAAATGCCCCGGACACATTCGCCGGCTGGCGAGGTGGGCCAGCGTCTGCCGGTCGAATACCGCGTTGCACGGTTTTTGGGCCGGGAAGGGACCACGCGGACCGAGGTGTACTGGGGAGGCCGCACTGGGCCCTTTGCGGATGCGGACTCCTCCACCGGAGTGGAGATGACGATCGTTCGGCACGGCTCCCAGTATCGTCGGCTGGGTCAGGTTTCACGAGGGTACAGTGGAGATCAGATTATAGGTGATGGGTGGGAGGGAACGGCGCCCCAGCGTACGGTCGTGAATGGAGGGAGAGATACACATCATCTTTCTCTTCAGTGGGACTGGCGCTCCAGGGAAGAGCCCCGGAGGCCAGCAGGCCAGCGTCTGGGCATGTTTGCAGCACGGGTGGATACGCTGCAGCCCCTTCGAGCGGACGCCTCTGAGCTGGAGATGAGCGATCTCCGCCTGATGTCGGTCCCACCGTCGGTACGGGACGAGGGGGGCTCGATCCTTCAGAAGACGGTACCGTACCCGTACGACACCGTCCCCCCCCAAACGCCGCTCTTCTTATATTTTGAGATCTATCACTTGGGCCAATCGGCGCAGGGACAGACGCGCTATACTGTTACCTACGAGGCACGTCGGCAAACCCGAAAAGGATTTTTGGGACGCCTCTTCGGGGACGATACGAATACGGAAGTCACGAGCACGACTGCCGAGTATACTGGTCGGAAACGTCGAACTGAAGAGTATCTTCAGCTGGACCTGGACCTGGAGGCAGATCCAAAGCGGCCGCAGTCGACGCAGGTGACCGTCCGGGTCACCGACAACGTGACGGGCAATGAGATTGAGCGCTCCATTTCACTCACGCTGACACCTTCTGAGGGTGGCCGCTAAAGCCGAAGGTCCGGAGAAATTTGTCCCAAATACCGATGGGGAGTATCAACCCGCCGTCTTCGTTCTATGATTCCGTCTGGCGTGTCGTCGCGCAGATTCCGGTGGGCCGCGTCACCACCTACGGCGACATCGCCGCGCACCTGGGGCGGCGGGGGGCGGCCCGGATCGTGGGCTGGGCGCTGAAGGACGCGGTGGGGGGCGACCTGCCCTGCCACCGCGTGGTGAACCGCAACGGGGTGTTGACGGGCCGGCGCCACTTCGAAACGCCCCATGTGATGGCGGAGCGGCTGCGCAGCGAAGGGGTCACGTTCGTGGCCGAAGACCAGGTGGACCTCGACGCGCACCGCTGGCGGCCCGGGAAGAGGTAGGTGAGTGATGACAGTAAGCGAACCTCCAACATTAGTGCCCTTCATTGCTTTGCCGCATGGACCGGTCCGTCTGAATCATGTGCTGAATACTGAGGACACACAGCATGAGACAATCCACAGTATGAGCCAATCCGCACGGTTGTCGGCGGGAAGGTATAACCGGAGCCCCACGAGTGCACACCGGCTGTGTTGGGCCCCACGCCCCAAGAACCACTGACGCAACTGGGGGAATGCGGCACCAGAATAAAGTTTTGTGCGGTAAAGAACCCACTGTTGAGGAATGGGAAATTACTTCACGTGTCGGGCGCGCCCCGAGTGTTACGGTATGCTTTGCAAATTGGGAATCTCTTGACATTCCGGGCCGAGAGGCCCACATTGGGAAGCGTAATGTTAAGGTCACACGCTCTACAGCAAACCTTCGTCTGAAGGCGGCGGACGTTGTTGGGAGAGGCCGGCCCAGACAAGGCCGGTTCGAGAGCGTTCAGGAGAAGCCCTCCCTCTCCCTGCCGCCTCCGATCGACCTACGTGCACTCCGTTGTTCATCCATCCCCGAGCCGACTTATGTTTCGAAAGCTACTATCTGTGCTTGCAGGTCTGTTGCTGTTGCTCCCGGCAACTGTACTGGCCCAAGACACCGGTACCGTTTCGGGCACCGTCATCGATAGCACCACCTCCCAGACCCTCCCGGGCGTCAACGTGACGGTCCAGGGCCTCAACATTGGGGCCGCGACCGGGCCGAACGGACAGTTCGAAATCTCCGGCGTGCCGGCCGGGGAGCAGGTCCTCCAGGCGTCTTTCGTCGGGTACACCCGGAAGAACATCCCGGTGGAGGTGGAGGCCGGCGAAACGACGACTGTGAACGTGCGCCTGGCGCCTCAGGCAGTCGGCCTTGAGGACGTTGTGGTGACGGCCTTGGGCGTGGAGCGCGAGGAGCGCGCCGTCTCGTCGTCGGTGCAGCAGGTGTCCGGGGCGGACCTCGACGCCACGGACAACGCCAATTTCGTCAACTCCCTGCGCGGGAAGGTGTCCGGGGCGAACATCCGATCATCCAGCACGATGGGCGGGTCCTCGAACATCGTCCTGCGCGGCTACAGCTCGATCAGTGGCGACAACCAGCCGCTCATCGTGGTCGACGGCATTGTGGTCTCCAACCGCTCGCGCCAGAGCGGCGGGGGCACCGTGGAGGGAAACGGTGGGTTTGACTTCGGAAACGCCGCCTCGTCCCTCAACCCGAGCAACATCAAATCGGTCTCGGTCCTGAAGGGCCCGTCGGCCGCGGCGCTGTATGGATCCCGGGGCGCGAACGGGGTGATTCAGATTACCACCAAGGACGGATCGAATCTCGACGATGAGATCGGGGTCTCGTTTTCCTCCAGCGTCAGCATGAGCCAGGCGTACGAGTTCATGGACTACCAGAACAGGTACGGTGGCGGCGCGCCGAGCTCCACGTTCTCGACCCTGGACGGGGACTTCAAGAAGCCGGACGGGGATCAGTACGTCGTGCAGTACGCCGTGGACGAGTCCTGGGGGCCGCGCCTGGACGGGCGCCCGGTCCGGCAGTGGTACAGTTGGGACGACGTGAACGGGCTTGAAGGAGAGGCGACCCCCTGGGAGGCTCACCCGGACGCCATCGAGAACTTTATGGATACGGGGGCAGTGTTTACCAACAACGTCGCCTTGTCGCAGCAGACCGAGTCGCTGAACTACCGGTTGGGGCTCACCAGCCGCAACCAGGGCAGCGTGATGCCGAACGGCTCGATGGACCGCTACCAGGTGAACTTTAACGGGTCGGTCGACCTGAGCGACGACCTCCGGGCGACGACCTTCGCGAAGTATAGCTACCAGGACGTGAAGGCGCGGTCCGGAATGGGCTATGGGTTTGAGGAAAATCCCTTCGCTGCGTTCAACACCTTCACCCAACGACAGCTCGACTACGGGCCGGACAGTTACATGCGCGACTACCAGCGCGCGAACGGCCAGCAGCGCGGTTGGAACTACGCCGGCGTCTCGGGGGCACAGGGACCGGCGACACAGTTCCAGTACACCGACAACCCCTACGTGAACCGGTACGCGAACTTCCAGCAGGACGACGAGCAGCGCCTGCTCGGAAAGGCCGAGGTGGCCTACGACATCGTGCCGAACCTGACCGGAACGGCTACGGTCACCACCGACTTCCGGACGCACCGGTTTAGCGACCGCCGCTCCGACATCTCCACGGGAGCCCCTGGATCCTTCAGCGAGGACGTGATCGAAGAGCAGGAGACAAGCTCCTCGCTCCGGTTTGACTACTCGCGGTCGCTGACGGATCAGGTGGACCTGACCTCCTTCGTGGCCGGGAAAGTGCGGTACGAGACCTACGAGCAAAACCTGGGCTCGACTCAGAACGGTCTTGCTTCACCAAACGTGTTCACGCTCCAGAATTCTGTCGGCCGACCCGCCGTGGAGGAGACGTTCCAGGAAAGCATGGTCTACAGCACGTACGGGCTTGTGAGTCTGGGCTACCAGGACATCGTGTTCCTGGAGGGGACGCTCCGAAACGACTGGTCGTCCACGCTCCCGGCCGACAACAACTCGTACCTGTACCCGTCAATCTCGGGGAATCTGATCTTCACGGGCTTGGATGCGCTTCAGGACCAGGACATCCTGTCGTTCGGAAAGGTGCGGGCAAGTTGGGCCCGCGTCGGGCAGGACACTGATCCGTATCGTCTCGGCGTAACGTACCCGGGCAGTACTCCCTTCCAGGGGCAAGCCCTTCAGAACGTGCAGCGGTCGGCCAACAATCCGGACCTGAAGCCGGAGCGGACGACGGGCATCGAATTCGGTGCGGACCTGCGCTTCTTCAACGAGCGGGTGAACCTGAGCACGACGTACTACCGCGACGTGACGAAGGACCAGATCCTCGCGGTGGATGTCTCGGGCGCCTCCGGCATCGAATCGTCCCTTATCAACGCCGGGGAGGTGTCGAACCGAGGGCTGGAGGCCAGCCTGACGGTGACGCCGGTTCTGCAAGAGGATCTGCAGTGGGACGTGACGGCCAACTTCAACAAAAACGTGAACAAGGTCGTTGACTTGGCCGAGGGGCTGGACACCTACAACCTGACTGCGGGAGGAGTGATCTTCGGGCCCACGATTCAGGCCCGAGAAGGAAAGGCCTACGGGGCGATGGTGCAGCCGTCCCTGCGCCGCGACGCGAGCGGCGACGTGGTCTTCCAGCGAAACGGCGTTCCACAGACGACGAACAGTCCGCAGGTCGTGGGGAACTTCCAGCCGGACTGGACCGGGGGGCTGTCGACCACGGTGTCCTACAAGGGCGTCACGCTCAGTGCCGTCGTCGACGGGCAGGTGGGCGGAGACGTCTACTCCCTCTCCAACAAGTTCGGGACCTACAGTGGGCTTGTGGAGTCGACGGTCGCCGACAATCAGCGTGAAACCGGGGTCATCCCGGAAGGCGTTGTGGTGGATGATGCCACCCCAAACGAAAATGGCAACTACGATGTCGAGGGCACAGACTTCGGCGAGGCCGTGGGGCGCATTCCGGCGGCGAGTTACTGGAAGAACTGGTTCTCCGCGGGCGGAGGCGATCAGTTCATCTACGACGCGACGCACGCCAAGCTGCAGGAGCTGGCGATCACCTATAGCCTCCCGCAGCGCTGGTTTAACGACTTTGCCCTCCGGCGGGCCAGTGTGTCCCTTACTGGCAGCAACCTGATGTTCCTCTACAAAGAGGCCCCCAACATCGACCCTTCGGTCACGCTCGGGGCCGGGAATGTTCAGGGTGTCGAGTCGGCCCAGATTCCGCCTCAGCGCCAGTATACCTTCCGCGTGAACCTGAGCTTCTAAGCGCCAGACCGCTGTTCCTCGCCCCCGGTGCGGTCCGCCGGGGGCGAGAACGGCCCTCAGGACCTGCAATCATTTCCCCAACAGTTGATTGACTCTCTACCATGAGACGCCACGTTACACTCACACTACTCGTTGCCAGCGGGCTTTCGCTCCTCCTGGCCCTGGGGGGCTGTGATAGCCTCACGAGCTACAATGAAAATCCCAACCAGGCCACGTCGGCAAACCCCAATAACCTCCTCGCCAACGCCCAGCGCTACATGTCGGGCGAGGTGTACGCCGGGACCAACATGATGCGCCGCTCCAACGTGTGGGCGCAGTACACCACCCAAAACTTTTACCCGTCGGAGAGTCGATACTCCCCGGTAGACTACCCGTGGGAAGGCTTTTACACCCGGCTGACTGACCTCAAGACGGCCAAGCAGATTGCGAAGGAGCGGCCGGGTACGGTCCAGAATCAGGGCAATTTCCAGGCGGTTGCTACAATCATGCAGACGTGGGCCTTTCAAATCCTGACCGACGCGTACGGGGATATCCCCTTTAACGAGGCCCTCCAGCAGCGCGGGAATCAGTCCCCCGCCTACACGGCCCAGGCGGACATTTACCCGGCCCTCGTGGACAGTCTGAACACGGCGCTGGGCAAGATCAACACAGGAGCCGCCGGCCCGTCCGGCGATCTGGTGAACGGGGGCAACATGGAAATGTGGCAGAAATTCGCCAACGGGCTGAAGATGCGGATTGCCCTGCGCGGCTATGAGCTTGACGCGAACTGGGGAGATCTGGGAGGGCCGGGCGAAATTATCTCGAACGCCGTGGACCCGAACGTGAATGGGGAGCCACTGACGAGCAACGCCGACAATGTGTACTTCCAGTTCGGCACGAGTGCCGTCCACCGAAACAGCTACTACGAGAACCGAGAGGTTGACTTCCGAGACGACTTTGACGGGTCGGCACGTTTCATTGGCTTCATGGAGACGAATTACGGTGCGGCCGATCCCCGCCTGGACGCGTACTTTGAACAGACGTCGAACTCCGGACGTCCCTGTGCGGACGGAAGCGGTGAGTACGAAGGGTTTCCCTTTGCTCTCAAGCAGGGAGATGCGCAGGCAACGTACAGCGGAAATCCACCCTGTGCGTTCTCCCGGCCGGAGGCCTGGTTCCCAAACGGGCCCAGCGGCGAGGGTGACTCATTCAGCCCGATGATGTACTACGATGAGGTCCTCCTGACCAAAGCGTGGGCTGCCAACGAAGGCCTGATTTCTGGCACTCCGGAAGACCTTGTTGGGGACGCGATCGAGGCGTCTGTCAATTTCTACGGGAATCAGACCGACGCCGACATCTCGGGCTCGAGCAGCGCGACACAGAACTACATCTCACAGGTGCAGAATGACTTCGACTCGGATCCCGAACAAGTGATCGGGGAGCAGCGCTACATCTCCTTCTACATGCACAACATCCAGGGCTGGTCGACCTGGCGGCGGTTTGACTTCGAGGGCGTGCTCGGCGCCCCCGAAGGCGGTGTGGCCGGCGGGTTCGACTCGTACGCGCCGCTCCGCGTGCCATACCCGTCGTCGGAGGCCAACCTGAACGGAGAAAACTACACCGAAGCCGCCAATAAGTGTAGTGGGAACTTTCAGGGGTCGGGCAGTTCCGAAGGAGGCGCGCAGAACGAGGATGAAGACTGCCGGGTCGCCTGGGACGTGGACGGTCCCCCGTCGGCCAACGCGTACAGTGCCGATTAGGTAGCCCTGCCCACCACACGTCCCTCCGGATTCCTGTCCGAAGGGGCATTTTCCTGTAGTCCTGCTACGTCATCCGTATCGCGAGACACTCCGAATCAGTCACAGGACCTATGAGACATCGATATCACACACTTCTTTTGCTCTGTGCAGCTGCCGCACTGGTGCTTGCGGGCTGCGATCAAAGCTCGCAGAAGGCGAGCCCGGAGAATGTAAATCGATACATCATCACTCAGAACAGCTCGGCCTCCGGGGACGCGGCCACCGGGTCCTTCTCCGACGCAAATACGGTGAACGTGCCCGACACGGTGGACTACTACATGCAGGGATACACCGTTAACAAGGACTATACCTGGACCGTGAATGGATCGTCGGATTTCCCTGTTGCGGCGAGTTCCGATCAGACCTACGAGTGGCAGAGCCGTGGTGGCGAATTCATCACGGTCGTGTACGGGCCGGGTGACCCGATCGCGACCACATCGGGCATGAGCGCGAGTACGAACTCGATCAAGGTGAACGCGAGCAACGATAACATCAACGCCGAGACGATTGATGTTTCGGCAGCGGTGACCGATAACCTCAGCGGCCAAATCGGTCGCTTCGGGGCCTTCTCAACCCTTACGAGTCTGGCCGCGTCCTCCGGAATTGCGGACGTACTCAGTCAGGAGGGGCCCTCCTTCACATTGTTCGCGCCCTCTGAGGCAGCGTTTGCGGCGCTCGAAAACGTGCCGACACAAGCTACAGACGGCGATGAGGATGCTACTACGAGTGTCCGTGCCGATATTCTGAAGTACCACGCCATTCAGGGCGATAGCCTTACCGCGAGCGACCTGCCGGCAAACGGTGTGGAAACGCTGCTCGGCAGTGAGACCGTTTCTGTGACCGCCGAGATGGTTTCGCAGGCCAACATTCCGGCCACGAATGGTGTGATTCACAAGCTGGACGGTGCGCCTCTTCTTCCGCCCACCGCATCGGTGGACTTCACGGATCGGACGGTGGCGGATACGACCGTCACACAAGACGCACCGGATGACAGCCTCACGGTTGACGGATCCTACTTTCCTGAGGAAGGCGGTTACATTCTCCTTTATGACGACTCAGGTTCTGTTGTAGGTGAATCAAAGTACATCTCAGGACCGGGGGTCAGTAACGAAGTAAAGGTCGGCTTGGAAGAAAACTTTAGCAGTGGGACGGGGCCGATCACTCTGGTTGCAATACCGCACAGAGAAAACAGCGGGAATGAGAGTTTTGATGGTGACAGTTCTGATCCTCCCTACCAGCTTGACGGCAGTGATGTGATGGACGAGGCCGTGATTGACGTGGAGTCCACCGACTGACCAGCGACCTGAACGACGGTCGCCTGCTCTGGCCTCTGCACGTGGGAAGCCGATTGTCCCGATCGGGGCAGTCGGCTTCTCTGTTTGGGGAGCGGGAGCACGACCGCCCATCCTCGCGAGAACGTGCAAATCAGCGCCTCTGCACCCGGGAGGCGCTTTGAGAGGTCCGACACCGCACTATCGTCACGAAGCTGCAGGTCGCAGGAAGAACCCTTTGAGGATCGGTTTTCCGTTGTAATCACAATGCCACTGGCTGCCATGAACGTTTACGTCCCAAAAGGCTGGCTCGTCCTTGCGCTTGTGTTTTTGATCGCTGGGTGTGGCAGCTCCTCCCCGCCCGTCCAGATTACACAGGACGCGTCGTCCGGCCAGACCACCTACAAAACCCGACAAATGCGGTTATCCGGGATCGAGATGACGCAGGGACTTGAGACGGGGAATCGGTTTTACATGCAGGTTGTGGGGACGTGCACCAGCCAGGACTGTGTGCCCCGATCCTACGACCTACACTTCGTCAAGGAGGGCATGCAGTCCGTTCAGATTGAGGGGCGGGGGGTGAGTTTAACCATTGGAACGGAAACCCTCTCTTGGAAAGACCCTCAGAACCGCTCGGTGAACCGGGCCTCGACCATCCGGAGCGGTACGTTCGCACGCGTCGAGGTGACGAGTGAGCAATTGTCCACCATCGGAGGCGTAGACGAAGTTAGCGGAACGGTCGGGGGGGAAGGGTTCTCCATCTCCCACGAGGCACGTGCCCCCATCCGCCAGTTGTTGAGGCGGTTGGAGGAAGGCCCCGACGAGTCTTCTCAGGCGTCGTCTTCGCAAGGGGACTAGCGGCTGCTCGCGCTGATGCCGGGAAGCGAGACACGCGAAATGGAGGGCAAAAATGCCTGCCTGCCGGCGGTCCGTCGGCACGTGCAGGGCGACCGATGGGCCTTAAGGAAGGACACTGCACGGCAGAGACGGGCGCCCTCCCGCTCGGCCTGGACGCACCACACCTCCATAGAGTCGGATGTTGCGGATGCACACGTGCACGCGCCCTCACCATCGACACTCGTTCTCCGAGCGCTGGGGGTTGTGGGGGTGGGGCCTTCTGATGCTCGTGTATTTCGGTTCGGTGGGGCCGGCGCCCGCGTTGGCGCAGCCCGATGCGGAGGAGGCCGTCCTCCGTGGATTCGTGCGGAACGAGGCCGGGGGACGGCCCCTGGAAGGGGCAAACGTAGTCGTGCGTCGAATGTCGGGGGCGATTGAGGCGGCCGGGGCCGCCGCCGGTCGCGGGTTTTACCAGCTTTCGCGGATCCCCCCGGGCCGCTATCGCCTCCAGATTAGTTTTGTCGGCTACCGGTCCTACCGCGATACGCTTCGGCTTGCTCCGGGGGCCCGTCGGACGCTCTCGGTGGAGCTGGCGGTGGCGCCCCGCCAGATGGAAGAGGTGACGGTTGAAGGGGGACAAGGGGTTGAGGACGCCGAGGCAGGGCTCCGCAAGATCCAGCCCGCCGACGTGGAGAACATTCCCACTCCGGGGCCGGGAAGCGATCTTGCCTCTTACTTGCGGTCTCTCCCTGAGGTGGCGACGACCGGGGATCGGGGCGGGCGCCTGTACATTCGGGGCGGGACCCCGTCTCAGAATCTCGTCCTGGTGGACGGCACGCCGATCTACAAGCCGTTTCACATCATTGGATTCTACTCGGCCTTTCCGGGCCGGCTCGTGTCGAGCACCAACTTTCATGCGGGGGGGTTTGGGGCGGAGCACACCGGGCGCATCTCGTCCGTTATGGACGTGCAACTCCGTCCGGGAAACACGAAGCAGTATCAGGGCAGTGTGGGCACCGGTCCGTTTTTGGCCTCGGCGCACGTGGAGGGCCCCCTGCAACGCGGTCGAAAGTCTTTCCTGGTGCACGCCCGGCATTCCCTCATCGAGCAGGCGGGGCCTTCCCTCCTGGGCCAGGACGCGCCCTACAAGTTCTACGACGTAACCGCAAAGGTGCACACCCAGGGCGCCTCCAGCCAGTGCTCGTTTACCGGCGTGCGCACCTACGACCGAGGACGCATTGATCCCGACACGGACGCCTCCTTCCGTTGGGACAATACCTCCGTTGGGGGCGAATGCCTCCTGTTTAGTGCCCAGTCGGCCCAGACGCTGCACCTGAGTTTTGGCACGACGCACTTCAACAATCGCGTGCGATCGCCCGACGGGACGGTTCGGACCGCGGGGACGTGGAAGGTCCGGACGAAATTTGACCTCACGCAACCGGCCCCCTGGGACGGTGAACTGCGGTGGGGCGGGACGGTGCAGGTGGACGACTACGGGTTCGGATTGGACGAGCCGTTCTTGGGGTTCACCAGCGAGGACGAATTTCTGCTCAGTGCATCCTTGTATGGGGACCTTGAATGGAAGGTCGACGAGTCGCTCATGGTCAACCCGAGTGTCGGGGCCCAGTCGCTTTTCGAGTGGGGAAGCGTGTCCGTTGACCCCCGCGTGCAGGTGGCGTACCAACCGTGGACGGAGCGGTCGGCGACGCTCACCGCGGCCCTTGGGGTCTATCAGCAGATCCCGACCACCGTGACCGACGAGCGAGATGTGGGCTCCACGTTTCGCGCCTGGACCCCCAGCCCGTTCGAGAATCGTCCCCTCCGGGCCGACCATGCCCTCCTCGGATGGGAGCAGCAGCTCCTGTCCGACGTCCGCCTCTCGGTCGAAGGGTGGTACCGGCGATTCCAGGATCTCCCCGTGCCGCGGTGGACGCCCCTCGTCCGATTCAACACCAACCTGGTCCGGGCGGACGGCACCGGGTACGGGGTGGATCTGTCCCTGCGGTACGACCGGGACCCGCTCCGGATCGACGTGACATACGGGTACGGGCAGGTCGAGTACCGGGCCTCCCGGGACCAGCTCGGGGCATGGGTCGGCGACTCCGTGCTGGAATACTCGCCCCCGCACGACCGGCGGCACAAGGTGAGCATTGTCACGTCCCTGGATGCGGGCTGGGGCACGGCCTCCGTGCGGTGGCAGTACGGGTCCGGACGCCCGTTCACGCAGGTGTACGGATACGACACGCTGCTCGAAGTGCGGGGGCTTCGGGATACGCCTTCCGACGCTGTGGGGGTGCCCCGGGCCCTCTTCGATCGGCCGTACCGGGCACGCCTGCCAAGCTACCACCGGCTCGACGTCTCGCTGGGGCGCTCGTTCGACCTGGGCCCGGACTTGGGCCTGTCGGCCGAAGCAGGGGCCATGAACGCGTACAACCGGTCCAACGTGTTCTACATTGACCTCTTTACGCTCGACCGAGTCGACCAGCTTCCCATTATCCCGTACCTGTCCCTCCAGGTCGACATCCAGTAAAGCCGGGGAGTGCCGGTGTCCCCCCAGTTGTTTTCCGATTGCCCGTCTCGTTCGATGCGACAGCTCGTCCCTTCATTCCGGCCGTTTTGTGCACCCGGGGCCGCGGCCATCCTCGCGGCCATCCTCATACTGGGAGGGTGCGATCCCTCCGTGTCGGTTCTGAACCCCTCCGATCAGTATCGGTTCTCGCTGTTCGGCACCCTGAATGTGGCGGCCGACACGCAGGTGATTCGCGTAGACCCGCTGGGGGACACGAGCCGGGTGGGCAGCCAGAAAGCCCTCGCCGCAACCGTCCGCCTTGAGAATGTGGAGACCGGAACGCAGGTGACGCTCGCCGACTCCTTCGAGACCATCGGCGAAGGATCCGCCCGCTTTCACAACCTCAAGACGACTCATCCCATCCGCCCCGATACGCGATACCGCGTGTCGGTACGTGTGGAGGGGACGCCCGTAACGACGGCGACCACGACGACGCCGGCCCGCCCGCCCACCCTCCGGCACGAGCCCACTTCGACGGACGACAAGCCGTTTCTCCTCCCGTGCCTCACGAGAGACCGCGAGCTCGTGGAGTCGGCGAATACGTTCACGCTTCGGGCCAGCGCCGTTGAGTCGCTTGCGGCCGTCCAGGTGCTCTACCCGATTGAGGGAGCATTCAGCCTGGTGGACCACTACAACGATGCCGAGTACAGAGAAACCGATGACCTGTACCGGATCTCCGTGTATTACGGGGCGGACATCCGGGTCGGAACGCCTGGAGGAGACAGGTGCACTTTTCGGTCTCAGTTTGTCCGGCCGCACGCGCGGGTGGCCGTAACTGCGGGCGGGCCGGACTGGCCGGATTGGCGGGGCGTGTCGATCAACGACATTGCCCGTCCGGACACCTTTACGAACGTGGAGGGGGGGCACGGCTTCGTGGGCGGGGTCTACTCGGATACGATTCAGATCCCGATCCGGCAGCGGGAGTAGCTGTTCGGTTGAGGGGGGGGGGCGCCGGCTCGGTCCCGCAACGACGAGGGCGATACAGAAACGGCGAGGACGGTTCGTCTTTGCCCTTGGGGGCACGGATCCATCCAGGGGACCCTCCGGATCCGGCCCCGCAAAATCCCCGTGGATTCATGAAATGGGACGGGCGGGGGGCGCGTCGCCACAGACCATCCGCCGCGGCTCCCCGTTGGGCATCGCCTCGTTGTCTCGCGGAAACAGACGCGCCCCATGTCGTTCGTCCCGTCCCTCCCCAATCTGGGCCGCTTCTGGACCGCCGCCAACGCGTTGAGCCTGTGCCGGCTGGCGTTGGTGGTGCCCATTACGGTCTTTTTGTGGCGGGACGGGCCCCTGGGCTGGCTGCTCGGGCTCGTCATCCTGGTGATCCTCACTGACTGGTTTGACGGGCGCATCGCGCGGTGGACCCACTCCGTATCGGACTGGGGGAAGGTGATCGATCCGGTGGCCGACAAGTTTGCGGCCATCATGACCGTGACGGCCCTCACGTTTCGCCCGGCGGATCCCCACCTGCCGCTCTGGTTCTTCGGCCTCGTGGTGGGGCGGGACGTTGCCATCCTGCTCGGCGGGATGGCGATCGCGCGGCGCTCGGGGCAGATCGTGATGAGCGCCTGGGCGGGGAAGGCCGCCTCGCTCTGGCTGGCCCTGACGATCCTGAGCGTGATCCTGAGGGCCGATCCGCCGGTCTTCCGCGTCTGCCTCTGGATGGCAACCGGCCTGTTTGTGTTTTCCTTTCTCCTGTACGTGGTCCGCTACCTGCAGGCCACACGGAACGCCGAGGGGGCGACGCCCGATTCTGTTCCCCAAGGCCCCTAACGGCCGCCGGACCGCAGTGCTTTTTTGGATTTGTCTTATGCGCTATGGGCTTTCTCGACACGTTTACGAACTGGAACGACGACGATGAGCAGGAGAAGCTCGAAGAGGGGCTCGACAAGACCCGCGACAGCTTCTTCGGCAAGCTCGACCGCATGGTGCGGGGCAAGGACACGGTCGACGCCGAGGTCCTCGACGAGCTCGAAGAGATCCTGATCACCAGCGACGTGGGCGTGGACACCACGCTCGACATCATCGACCACGTGGAGGCCCGCGTGGCGCAGGACCAGTACGTGTCGGCCCAGGAGCTGAACGGGCTGATCCGGGACGAAATTGCGAGGCTGATGCTGGAGGGCTCCGAGGAGCGCCCGGCCGACTTCGACGCGCCGCTTCCCAATCAGCCCCACGTCATCATGGTGGTGGGCGTGAATGGGGTCGGCAAGACGACCACCATCGGCAAGATGGCCCACAAGTACCGCCAGGCGGGCAAGAGCGTGCTGATGGGGGCGGGCGACACCTTCCGGGCCGCCGCCATCGAGCAGCTTGAGATCTGGGCCGACCGGGCGGGCGTGCCCCTCATCAAGCAAAAACACGGCGCGGACCCGGCGGCGGTGGCCTACGACACCATCGAGGCCGCCGAGGCGCGGGACGCGGACGTGGCGATCGTCGACACGGCGGGGCGGCTCCACACGAAGGGCGGCCTCATGGACGAGCTTGCCAAGATGAAGCGGGTGATGGGGCGCAAGATCCCGGATGCGCCCCACGAGGTGCTGCTCGTGCTCGACGCCTCGACCGGGCAAAACGCCCTCCGACAGGCCGAGGAGTTCATCGACAGCGTGGACGTGACCGGCCTGGCGCTGACCAAGCTCGACGGGACGGCGAAGGGGGGCGTCGTGATCGGGGTCTCGCACCAGTTCCAGGTGCCGGTCAAGTACATCGGGGTGGGGGAAGCGGTGGAGGACCTGCAGGTCTTCGACCGCAAGGGCTTCGTGCAGGGACTGTTTAAAGGGGTTGAGAGTTAGTGGGTTGAGGGGGCCTCTCGTGTTTCTGTCGATACCAACCCAATACACTCCAACACTCAACTCCCAACCCGATCATGAGAGTCGTTTTTATGGGCACGCCGGAGTTTGCGGTGCCCTCGCTCACTGCCCTCGTCGACGCCGGGTACCCCCCTGTGGCCGTCGCCACCGGGCCGGATCGTCCGCGGGGGCGCGGGCAGGAGGTCACGCCGACCCCCGTCAAGGAGACGGCGCAGGCGGCGGGCATCGACCGCATCCTCCAGCCGGAGGACGTGACGGACCCGTCGTTCGCCGCGGCCGTGGCGGAGCTGGAGCCCGACGTCATCGCGGTGGTGGCCTACAAGATCCTCCCGCCCGAGGTCTTTGCGGCTGCGAGCGAGGGGGCCTTCAACCTGCACGGGGCGCTGTTGCCCAAGTATCGCGGGGCCGCGCCCATCAACCACGCCGTCATGGCGGGCGAGAGCACGACGGGCGTCACCACGTTCTTCCTGGAGCCGTCCGTCGACACCGGCGACATCATCCTGCAGAAGGAGATGTCGATCGGCCCTAACGAGACGGCCGGCGAGGTGCACGACCGGATGGCCGAGCTCGGGGCCGAGGCGGTGGTGGAGACGGTCCGGCAGATCGACGCCGGCACCGTCGAGACGCGCCCCCAGGACGACGAGAAAGCGACCCCGGCCCCTAAGATCCACGATGAAGACGGCGAGATCCCGTGGGACGCGTCGGCCGAGGCGGTGCACAACCACGTCCGCGGGTTGTCGCCCTATCCCGGGGCGTGGACGCTGCACGACGACACGCGCCTGAAGATATACCGCACGCGGCGGGCGGAGGGCACGGGGGCGCCCGGCACGGTGCTCGACGCCGATGGGCGCCTGCTCGTGGCCTGCGGCACCGGGGCCGTGGAGGTAGTCGTCCTGCAGCAGCCCGGGCGACAGCGCCTCGACGCCGCCGACTTCCTCAACGGCTACGCCCTTTCCGAGGGCGACCGCCTCGGCGAGTAGGGCCCGCTCGCCGTCCGCACGCTCTCTTCCGACCCGCCCGCCCCCATGTCCGAGCACAACCTCGCTGAGCTTGAAGACCGCATCGCGTCCGAGAGCGCGTTCGTGGATGACCTGCTGGACGAGATCGGCCGGGTGGTCGTGGGGCAGCGGTACATGATCGAACGCCTCCTGATTGGCCTCCTGGCCGACGGGCACGTGCTGCTGGAGGGCGTCCCCGGCCTCGCGAAGACCCTTACCGTGCGCACCCTCTCCGACGCCATCGGGACGGACTTTCAGCGCATCCAGTTTACGCCGGACCTGCTCCCCGCCGACCTCCTCGGCACGCAGATCTACAACCAGAAGACCGGCGCCTTCTCCATCAAAAAGGGGCCGATTTTTACCAACGTCATCCTGGCCGACGAGATCAACCGCTCGCCCGCCAAGGTGCAGAGCGCGCTTCTGGAAAGCATGCAGGAGCGCCAGGTGACGATCGGCGAGGAGACGTTTCCGCTCGACGACCTCTTTCTGGTGCTGGCCACCCAGAACCCGATCGAGCAGGAGGGCACCTACCCGCTGCCCGAGGCGCAGGTGGACCGGTTCATGCTCAAGATCGACGTGACGTACCCGACGGGCGACGAAGAGCTGGAAATCATGCGGCGCATGGCGCGGACCGACGAGTCCGCCTCCGTGGACGCCGTCGCCAGTCCGGGGCAGATCCTGCAGGCCCGCACGGTGATCAACGACCTCTACATCGACGAACGGGTGGAGCAGTACATCGTCAACCTCGTGCTGGCGTCCCGTGACCCGGGGGCGTACGGCCTCGGGGAGCTGGAGCCCCTGCTGGAGTACGGCGCGTCGCCGCGGGCCAGCATCAACCTGAACCTGGCCGCGCGGGCCCACGCGTTCCTGCGCCACCGGGCCTACGTGACGCCCGAAGATGTGCGGGCGGTGGCGCAGGACGTGATGCAGCACCGGCTCGTGATTACGTACGAGGCGGAGGCCGAGCAGGTCGCGGCCGCGGACCTCGTCGATCGCATCCTGAGCAGCGTGGAAGTGCCCTAGCGCGGCTCTCTCTAGCGCAGCCCTCTCCAGCGCGGCCCTCTTTTTCGACTGGCCTGTCTGTCCTGCCATGGACCGCCCCGAGACCTTTCAGAAAGAGTCGATCTCCGTGGCCTTCATGGTCCGCCAGCTGCGCGAGACCGTGGGCGTGGAGGTGACGCCGGTCAACGACGCGGTGGACGCAGCCGAGCGGTCGGTGACCGAGAGCACGCTCCATCGCCCCGGCCTCGCCCTCGCGGGATACGTCGACCTGTTCACCCACCAGCGCGTCCAGATTCTCGGCAACACCGAGACGCGGTACCTGCACCAGCTCGACGCCGCCGACCGGCGGAACGCGTTCGGGCACCTGGCGCAGTTCGACGTGCCCTGCATCGTGCTCACGGACGAGAATGAACTCGACGCGTCGCTCGTGGACAGGGCGACAGACGCTGGGATTCCGGTGTACCGCACGCCGCTGCCCACGGTGCAGTTCATGTCCTCGCTCCGCAACTTCTTGGCCGACCAGTTTGCGCTCCAGCGGGCTGTCCACGGCTCCCTCGTCGACGTCTACGGCATCGGGCTTCTGCTGATTGGCAAGCCCGGCATCGGAAAGAGCGAGGTGGCCCTGGACCTGGTGGAGCGGGGCCACCGGCTCGTGGCGGACGACGTGGTCATCGCCACCCAACGGGACGAGTCGATCCTGATGGGGGCGGGGACCGACCTGGTGCAGCACTTCATGGAGGTGCGGGGGCTCGGCCTCGTCGACATTCGCTCCATGTTTGGCATCCGGGCGATCCGCTTCCAGAAGCGCATCGAGATTGTCGTCAACATGGAGCTCTGGGACGAAGACAAGGAGTACACCCGAATTAACATGGTAAAAGATACCCACGACGTGTTGGGAATTGACCTGCCGATGGTGCGGGTGCCCATCACCCCCGGCAAGAACATTACGGTGATCTGCGAGGTGATCGCCATGAACTACCTGCTTCGCCACTACGGGCACGACCCGGCGGAGGTCTTCACCGAGCGGCTCCGAACCCGCATTCAGCAGGACGGCCCGCCCGCGCCGCGGCGCGGCATTGAGTACTTCGAACAGGACTACGAATAGAGGGGGGAGGACAGCACAGGGCCCTCCGGGGCGGGAAATCGGCATGACCATTGCGCCGAAATGATCCCCCGGCGTTATCGCGGGAAAACCGATCCATTTTTACAGCACCGGCACGATGTCCCGACGAGAACGGGGCATTGAGCGGGCCGCGTCAAAATCCGATGGGCCCGCCCATCTCGGTTGACAGGCACACTCCATCCCACTATTTTTGCCGATGGTTCTGTCAAAATCAACCCAGAACTCTTTCTACTCTAGACGTGCCCGCGCCCCGGCGATGCGCTCGGGCCGGACGCCTCGTTGCCGTCCTGGCACACGCTTCCCCACCGGACTCGAATGAGCGCCCCTGCCATGGACCGAGACCAGACGTACGTATACGATCCCGAGACCTGCTCCTTTAAGGAGGTCGAAACGACCTGGACCGACTGGGCGGCCCGTGCCGGACAGATCGCGGGACTCGCCGTCATCCTCACGGGGCTTCTCTTCTGGGGGATTGATCAGCAGTGGATCGCCTCGCCCAGTGAGAAGACCCTGCGGGTCGAGAATACGGCCCTTGAGCAGCAGCTCGACCGCGTCAACTCCCGAATGACGACCCTGTCAGCCCGGCTCGACACGCTGGCGAAAAAGGACCGCACGCTCTACCGGCGGCTGTTTCAGATGAAGCCGATCTCCGAGGACGTGCGGCAGGTGGGGGTCGGAGGGGCCGACCCGTACCGACAGTTCGACGAATTGGGGGCGGATACCGAAGCGCTCCTGAAGAACACGGCTCAGCAGCTCGACAAACTGGAGCGTCAGATGAGCCTGCAGAAGTCGAGCTACAAGGAGCTCTACAGCGTGGCGAAGCAGCGTCAGGATCGGCTCCGCCAGCTTCCGGCCATCCGCCCGGCCAACGGACGCGTGGTGTCGAACTACGGAATGCGGGACCATCCCATCCTAAAGGTCCGGAAAATGCACGAAGGAATTGACTTCTTGCTGAAGCGGGGAACGCCCGTCATGGCGACGGCCGAGGGGGTGGTGCAACGGGCCGAGCACAATCCGGGCTACGGGAAGGTGATTGAGGTCAAACACCCGGAATCGGAGTACATGACCCGGTACGCGCACCTCTCCGAGATTCCAGATAAGATCTATCGCGGGGCCGAGGTGCAACGGGGCGACACCATCGGGTACAGTGGCAACTCGGGGCTGTCGACCGGTCCTCACCTCCACTACGAAGTGCGCCGCCTCGATGGGTCGGCCCTCAACCCCATGCGGTTCCTGATGCCGGACATGAGTCCGGAGAGCTACCGTACGCTCGAGCGTCGGACCCAGCAGTACCGGGCGAGCGCGGGCGGGAGCGCGTCCCCCGCATCGGCACGCTGATCCGGATCCGGAAGGGATGACGTTGGGACGAGACGCCGTGTGCGTGATGAGAAAATGCCCGTCCCGTGCACACTCGCTTCGACTCGAACAGCGGCGGGACGCAGGGGGACAATCCCATCCGGCACCGTCTGGACACTGAGGCGTTAGCCCCGATCCACACGCGGGCCCTCTTCCGGATCTGCCGACCGCCGCGCTTCATGCCGACCCATCTCTCCTCGACTGTTCGGGCCATCGTCCGGCCGAACGCGATCCCCGTGACGGGACTGTTGATCGGGGTGGTGCTTCTGATCGGGGGGCGCCGGCCCGCGCAGGCGTCTCGCCTGGCCAGTGGGGCACGGGCGGCGGCCGACACCACCGCTCCGATTGTCCACGAGGTCGACATTCGGGGCAATCGTCAGTTCGCGTCGGGGACGCTCAAGGAGAACATCCGTACCCGCCCCAACCGGCGTGTCCTCGGCATCCCGGGCCTCACGTGGTGGCGCTGGGTGCACCAGTTGGGGAGCGCCGACTGGATGTGGGAGCGCCTGGGGAGGGCCCTCCGGTCCGGGGGCGAGCCGCCCGCCTACATCGACTCGACCACGGTTGGGGGCGACGCCGAACGGCTGGAACTGTTCTACCGCCAGCGCGGGTTTCGGGACGCGTCGGTGTCGTACCGGGTTGAGCCGCGCGAGGAGGACGATCGGGTGCGGGTGGTCTTTGAAATCGAACCGGGATCGGCCACCCATCTTCGGCGCGTGACGTACGCGGGGCTCGATGCGTTGCGGACCGGACAGAAGCAGCGCCTCGTGGACGGGACGGTCTTTGAGACGGCGTCCGTTTCGATGGGGGATACGCTGAGCGTGCGGGTGCAGGGACAGCGCTACCGGGAGCCGATGCTGCTCGAAGAGCGCCGGCGCATCCTGACGTTTCTGCAGAACGAGGGATACGCTGCGGTGAGCCGCGACTCGGTCCGGGCGGTGGTATATCGGGCGACGCCCGACTCGTTTGACGTGACGCTCCGCGTGCAGACGGGGCCGCGGTATCGGTTCGGGGACGTGCGCTTCGAGGCGACGGGACCGGAGGACGCGCCGCCCCGCTCCGACACGGTCGACGTGGCCGTGGACACGACCGGAGGGGGGCGGCCGCAGGTGACCGCCCGATTTGTGGACGAGCGTCGCCTCGACCCCGCCATTGTGCGTCGCAGTCTCCGGTTTACGCCGGGGGCGTATTACGACCAGTCGGCCGTCCAGGCCACGAAGCGGCGCCTCGACGGCACGGGCGTGTTCGCCTTCACCAATTTGTCGCCGCAGTACGAGGATGCCGTGCGGCGTGACACGACGGGGGCGCCCTACCTGCCCCTTCAGATCAACGCGCAGACCCGGCAGCGCCATCGGCTGCAGGCGGAGACCTTTGCGCTGCAGCGCGAGTCGGTGGGGGCGCGCGAAGCGGGGGTGCGGCTCAACGAGTTTGGGGTCGGCCTGAGCGGCACGTACGAGAACGTGAACGCCTTCGGGGGCGGCGAGACGTTTCGGCTCCGCACGTCGGCCTCGGTCGCCACGGGCCTCGACTCCCTGCTCGTGAGCTCGAATCAGTTTGAGGGCAGTGCCTCCCTCGTGCTCCCGTACCTCATTCGCCCGTTTCAGTCCCTCGACCGGACGTTCGACCTGTCGAGCGCCCGCACCCGCCTGTCGCTCACGGGCCTGACGGCCCTGCGGACCGACCTCGGGCTGCGGATTCGGAGTCGCGTAAACGCACAGTTGCGCCTGGAGATGGACCACACGCCGACCCAGTCCTCCCTGGTCGACGTCGTGGACCTGAGCCTGAGCAACCCGGACACCCTCGATCAGTTCAGCAAGAAGTTCCTCCGGCGCGTGTTCGGGCGTGGGGGGGACAACCTGCAGGACCCGGTGCAGCGGCAGCAGATTCTGGAGGACTACACGCAGCCGCAGGTGAATACGGCCGTCCGGTACACGTTTCGGGACGCCACGGCGGGGCCGATGCGGCGGCGGAGCGGACACATCTACGAGGCATCCGGGGAGGTGGGGAATACGCTTCCCCTCCTGCTGGATCGGTTCGTGTTTACGCCCGGCCGCCCGGACTACTCGTTGCCCAGTCTCTTTGGGGGCGCCGGCGGGCTCACCGGGCAGCTCATTTACCGTCCGTACGTCCGGGCGTCGGTGGACCTGCGGCGGTACGTGCCCCTGGGGAGTGGCACCACGCTCGGGCTTAAGTTCTTTGGCGGGTGGGCGCATCCCACCGCGGGGCCGACCGTGGTGCCGTTCGACCGCCGCTTCTTCAGTGGGGGGGCGAACAGCGTCCGCGGGTGGCGCCTGCGGGAGCTGGGGCCTGGGGAGGGCCTCCCGGCAGACACCACGACGGCGGTGCCGGAGAGCCCCTCGAACATCTTGGGCGGCGACGTAAAGCTCGAGTCGAGCATCGAGCTGCGGACGACGCTCTTTCCGAGCGTGCTGGCGGCCCGATGGATCGGGGCCACCTTCCTGGACGTGGGCAACGTGTGGTTTGGCCCGCGCAACCGCGGCTTTGGGCAGGCAGACGACAACCGCGACGGGCCGGGGGCCGCACGCGACGGCCGGGACGGGCGGTTTGCGGGACCGGAGGCGCTGCTCGACGTTGGGGTGGGGGGCGGGGCCGGGCTGCGCCTGGAGTGGCCGTACCTGATCGTCCGGCTCGATCTGGCGTACCGGCTGCACGACCCCTCGCCCCGAAACGACGACGTGTTTGGGGACAACTTCAGCGGCCCACTTCTTCACTTTGGCATCGGCCACTCCTTCTGAGCCCGTCGCGTCGGCGTGTTTGGGGGGGAGCGCCCCGCCGACGGGGCACGCGACGCCGCCCCTCCGCCTGTTCATTCCGCTTCTCGCTCGATTCGTACGTTGCCGGTCATGTCCATCTTTCGTCCGCTTTTTCGGGCCGTCACGCGACTGTACCGCCGGGTCTTCCGGCGCCGGCTGGACTCCCGCACCCGCGAGATTGCGGAGCGCCTCCGGAACGTGCCGGCCTTTGCCCACCTCTCGTCGAGCGCCCTGTACGCCATGGCCGACGTGACGCACCGGCGCATGTACCGCCGCGGGGAGTCGCTGTACTACGAGGGCGACCCCGGGCTCGGGCTGTACGTCGTGGAGTCGGGGCGGGTGCGCCTCGTGACGGACCGGGTGCCGGAGGCACCCCACGAACTCCGAACGATCGACACGGGCGGCATGATTGGGGGGCTGTCTCTGCTCGGCGACTTCCGACGGCTCGAAACGGCCGAAACCGCCGCGGAGACGCAGGTGCTGGGGTTCTTCCGGCCCGACCTCAAGAACGTCATGCGCCGCAATCCGAAGGCCGGAATGGAGATCACGATGGCACTGGCCCGGCACCTGGCGGCCCAACATGTGGAGCTCATCCGACGGTACGAGGAGCAGGCAGACGCCCGGGCGGCGCTCCGGGCCTACACCGAGGCGGCCGAGACGATCGGGGACGAGGTGCCGGCGGAGATGTAGCCTATTCTGGCGGAGATGCCGCCCATTCTGTATTGCACAGTGCGCGTCTTGCGCGGGCGTGCGCCCTCCGGTTTAAGATCTGCCGCGCAAGATACGCACTCCGAAATACGCCAAAGGCCTTGTGGAGGAAGGGGGACGGGGCCGGCGGCGACCGATTCGGGAGCGAATCCACCTGTCTCGTCACAGTGTGCCCGGATCAGCCTCTTTTCGATCCTCGTTGGCACATCCTGTCTCTCAGACACAGTTTCCGCCCGCCATGGGCCCACTTGGCCGCCTCAACCACTTCTTCTGGCAATACAAGTACCTGTTCGTGCCGGGGCTTCTCTTCACGATGATCTCGGCCGGCTTTCAGATCACGGTGCCGATGGTGGTGCGACAGGCCGTGGACAGCATTCCCCGGTTCGTGCGGCTGTACACGCTGTACGGCGGCACGCCGGCGCAGGCGGAGCTCTACGCCTACTTCTTCGGCGCGCTGGTGCTGTTCGCGCTCGTGATCATTGCCCTGTCCGGGACGAGCGGCCTCTTCATGTTTCTGATGCGGCAGACCGTCGTGGTTGCCTCCCGCCACATCGAGTACGACCTGCGTAACGACCTCTACAATCACCTGCAGCGGCTCTCCTCCACGTTTTACCAGGAATACTCGACCGGGGACGTGATTACGCGGGCGACCGACGACATCGAGAAGGTGCGGCGCTACATCGGCCCGGCGATCATGTACGTGACCCGCTCCCTCGTGATGGTGCTGGTGGCGGCGTCGGTCATGTTCGTCATCTCGCCCACCCTCACGCTCTACGCGCTCACGCCGCTGCCGGTGCTGGCGGTGGCGGTGTTTTTCATGGCCCGCATGGTGCACCACCGCAGCGACCAGTTGCAGCAGCAATACTCGGCCCTGACCAGTCGCGTGCAGGAGGCGCTGTCGGGCATTCGGGTGCTGAAGGCCTACACGCGAGAGGCCGCGGAGGCGGAGGCCTTCGACGACGAAAGCCAGGAGTACCGGGCGCGCAACCTGAACCTCGCGCTGGTGGAGTCGGCGTGGCGGCCCTCCTTTCTGCTGCTCGTGGGCGTGTCGACGGTGATCGTGGTGTGGATGGGCGGGCAGCTCGTGGCGGAGGGGGCCATCACCATCGGGAATATCGCCGAGTACATCATCTATATCAACATGATGACGTGGCCGGTCGCCTCGCTCGGCTTCGTGATTACGATGATTCAGCGGGCCTCCGCGTCGGTCCTGCGGCTGCAGAAGATTCTGGACCGGGAGCCGGACATCGACGACGGGCCGCAGACCAACCCGGCGATCCAGAGCCTGGAGGGGCGCATCACGTTCCGTGACGTGTGGTACCAGTACGAGGACGAAGACGAGCCGGCCCTGCGCGGGGTAAGCTTCGACCTTCCGGCCGACCAGACCCTCGCCATCGTCGGGCGCACCGGGTCCGGCAAAAGCACCCTCGTCCGCATGATTCCGCGCCTTCTGGAGCCGGACGCCGGCACCGTTGCCGTCGACGGGTACGAGATTGAGACCATCCCGCTGCGGACGCTGCGCGAGCACATGGGGTACGTGCCGCAGGACGTGTTTCTGTTTAGCGACACGGTCGCCAACAACATTGCGTTTGGGGACCTCGATGCCGGGCGCGACGAGATCCGGGCGGCGGCCGCGGAGGCGGATCTCGTGGAGAACGTGGAGAACTTCGCGGACGGGTTCGATACGTACGTGGGCGAACGGGGCATCACGCTGTCGGGGGGGCAGAAGCAGCGGACCTCGATCGCCCGGGCGCTGATCCGCGACCCCCGCGTGCTCGTGTTCGACGACGCGCTCTCGGCCGTCGACACCGCCACGGAGCGCAACATCCTGCGGTCATTGCGGGCGCGCCAGGGCAGCCACACGCTCGTCATCGTGAGCCACCGCCTTAGTGCCGTGCAGGAGGCCGACCTCATTCTCGTGATGGAGCAGGGGAAGGTGGTGCAGCGCGGAACCCACGAGGCGCTCGTGGGCGAGGAGGGCCTCTACGCGGATCTGTACGAGAAGCAGCTTCTCGAGGAAGAAATCCAGGCACTGTAGTTCGTATTGCGTGGTTCGTACTGCGTGTCTTTTGCCTGGACAAGACGCGATACGAAATACGCAGTACGTTCCCCCCGTCGAAGCGTACTCCTGCCCGACACGAGGCATTCTGCATAGATGAAAATTGACGTCATCCCCCTCGGAACGGCCTCGGCGGTGCCGACGGACGAGCGGCACCTCTCGGCCCTGGCGGTGGAACGGAAGGGGCAGGTGCTGCTCTTCGACTGCGGGGAGGGGACGCAGTACCGCCTGCGGGAGGCCGGGCTCAGCTGGGCACGCATCGAGGCCATCTTCGTGACGCACCTGCATGGGGACCACTGCTACGGGCTGCCGGGCCTGCTCTCGACGATGGAACTGCAGCAGCGGGCCGATCCCGTGACGCTCGTGCTGCCCCCCGGCGGCCCGGCCATGCTGCGCGCCGTGCCCGGCGCCACGCCGGCGCGCCTGTCCTTCCCGGTGCACGTGGTGGAGGCGGACGCCGCGGGGACCCTCGGCACGGTGTACGAGACCGACGAGATTGCCGTTGAGGCCCGGCGCCTGGATCACCGCGAGGTGTTTGCAATGGGCTTCCGGGTGGCGGAGCGGACGCGGCCCGGTCGGTTTGATCCCGAGCGGGCCCGAGCGCTGGGCGTGCCGGAGGGGCCGGCGTTCGGGCGGCTTCAAAACGGGTGCCCGGTGACGACCCCGGACGGCACGACGGTGCGTCCGGGGCAGGTGCTGGGCCCACCGCGCCCCGGCGTCGTGGCGGCCTACGTGACCGACACCCGCCCCTGTGCGGGCGGACGCGCCCTCGCCGAGGAGGCCGACCTGCTCTACCACGACGCCACCTTCGCGGACGACCACGCAGCGCGGGCCGACGAGACGGGGCACTCGACGGCCCGGCAGGCGGCGACGGTCGCCCGCGAGGCGGGGGCCACGCGCCTGCTTCTGGGGCACCTCAGCGCCCGCTATCCGGATCCCGCGCCACAGGAGCGGGAGGCGCGCTCGGTCTTTCCCGCGGCAGAGGTTGCCGAAGAGCTCCGACGCTACGAGCTGGACCCCCGCGAAAAAGAGCCCGATCCGGTGGGCCCGGCGGACGAATCGTAACACACCGGCGACCAATGCCACATCCCCGTTCTGGAGGACGCAACACTGCGCGTGTCCTCCAAGTTGCTTGACTGTTGTCTTGTTGATTTCTCTCACCCACCCGCTCCCCCGCACTTGGCTGACGACGCGTCCGACGATCACTTCGAACCCGAAGACACGGTCGATGAGGTCAACACCTTCGACGGGCGCCTCATCCGTCGCCTGGGCCAGTACCTGACCCCCTACGCCGGGTACATCGTCCTGGCGCTGGCCATCACGCTCGGGGCGTCTTTCCTCGGCCCGCTGCGCCCATGGCTCGTGCAGAAGGGCATCGACAACTACATCGTGGTGGGGGACCTGGAGGGCCTGCAGTACATCATCCTGTACCTGGTGCTCGCGCTGGTGGGGGAGGGCATTCTCTCCTTCGGCGAAAACTACCTCACGCAGTGGATCGGGCAGCAGGCCATCTACGACCTCCGCACCACCCTCTTCCGGCACGTCGAGGGGCAGTCCCTCGCGTACTTCGACCGGACGCCCGTCGGGCGCGTCATCACCCGCACCACCAGCGACGTGGAGGCCCTCAGCGACGCCCTCTCCTCGGGCCTCGTGTCGGTGCTGGGGGACCTGTTCAAGCTGGTGTTCATCGCCTACTTCATGTTCACCCTCAACTGGATGCTGGCGGTGGTGACGCTCCTGGTGATGCCGCTGATGGTGTGGGTGACGTTCTGGTTTCGGCGCAACGTGCGGGAGCAGTACCGCGAGACGCGCAAGCAGATGGCCCGGATCAACTCCTTCATTCAGGAGCACGTGACGGGGATGCACATCGTCCAGCTCTTTAATCGGGAGGACGAAGAGGAGGACCGGTTTGAGGGCATCAACGACAAGCATCGGGCGGCGCACCTCCACACCATCTTCTACTACGCCATCTTCTGGCCGTCCATCGAGTTTATCTCGAACCTGGCCCTGGCGGCGGTGCTCTGGTTCGGCGGCTTTCGGGCCCTGGGCGGCTCGGCCCTCACGCTCGGCGTCCTCGTGGCGTTCATCCAGTACGCGCGGCAGTTCTTCCGGCCCATCCGCGACCTGTCCAACCAGTACGACACCCTGCAGAAGGCGATGGCGGGGGCCGAGCGGGTCTTCAGTCTGCTCGACACCGACGAGAGCATCGAGGCGCCCAGCGCGCCGGTCGAGCTCGACGCGGTCGAGGGGACCATCGAGTTCAAGAACGTGTGGTTCGCCTACGAGGAGGACGACGCGGGAACCCCCGACTGGGTGCTGGAGGACGTGTCGTTCAGGGTGGAGCCCGGCGAGATGGCGGCGCTGGTGGGGGCGACCGGCGCGGGCAAGTCCACGGTGATGAACCTGTTGCTGCGCTTCTACGAGATCCAGCGCGGCCAAATTCGGGTGGACGGGCACGACATCCGCGACCTGCGGCTCCGCGACCTGCGCGAGCACATCGGCCTCATCCCGCAGGACGTGTTCCTGTTCAGCGGGTCGGTGCGGCGCAACCTGACGCTCGACGACCCGAGCATCGACGAGGCGACGATGCGACGCGCCGCCGAGACGGTGCAGGCCGATCAGCTCATCGAGCGGCTGCCGGACGGGTACGACCAGGACGTGAAGGAGCGGGGCTCGTCGCTCTCGCGCGGCCAGCGGCAGCTCCTTGCGTTCGTGCGGGCGCTCCTGTACGACCCGGACGTGATGGTGCTCGACGAGGCCACCTCCAGCGTCGATACGGAGACGGAGGCCCTCATCCAGCGGGCCCTGGAGCGGGTGACGGAAGGGCGCACCACGCTCGCCATCGCGCACCGCCTCTCCACCATCCAGGACGCGGACAAGATTCTGGTGATGCACAAGGGGGAGATCCGGGAGCGGGGCACGCACCAGGAGCTGCTGGCGGCGGACGGCCTCTACCGAAAGCTGTACGACCTGCAGTACGCCGATCAGGTGGCACCGCGGGGGGACGGGGCGCGGACAGACCAGCGCGTACAGACGTAGGGCAACGCGGAGACCGGGGAGGGGGCGAGACGGTTTGCGAAATGGTCATACTTGAGCACGTAACGGCACCGTCCCCGAACATACCCCACATGGACAGAGGGGAATCACCGACAGCAAGCATCGGTCCCTTTCGTTCCTGCACTAAATCCGGCCCACGCGACGAATTGCCATCGGCACCCCTGACGCAGACACCGCCATTCTGTTCTTCAGCCGCCGCCCGGAACGGGAGGGGCTGAACAAACAGCTCGTGGGGCAGGACTACGCCCAAAGTCGACGGGTGGCCGCGGCGTTTTACGACCATGCCCGACGGGCGGTGGCGGACAGCGGGCTGCCCGCGATCGAGGTCAACGGTGCGCAGCAGCGCGGGCGCAATTTCGGCGCGCGCCTCGCCAACGCCGTCGCCGACGCGTTTGCGGCGGGGTACGAGCACGTCATTGCCGTGGGCAACGACTGCCCGGCCCTGCACGAGGTCGACTGGGCGGCAGTCACCGAGCAGTTGAAAGCGGGGCGACCCGTGCTCGGGCCCACGTCGGGCCAGGACGGGGCCTACCTGATTGGGCTCTCCCGCGATCAGTTTGAGCACGCGGCGTTTGCGGCGCTTCCGTGGACGACCGACAGGCTGTTTCCGGCCCTACACCGCCACCTCGTGGCCGCGTCCGGGGTCGCGCCCGTCCGTCTCGCCGTGCGCGACGATGTAAATGAGCCCGCGGAGCTCCGTGCGCTGCTGCGTCGAAATCGAGCTGGGGCCCTCGCGGCGCGTCTTCGTCGAGTGCTTGGAAGCACCCACTGCACCTCTCACGTCCCGGCTCGAAGCACGACGCGTCCGGTCCTGGAGCGTCGGTCCCGGGCACCCCCCTACAGTTCTCTCCTGAGCCGCCGCTGAAGGGCCTGACGGCTCCTCCCGTCGCATGGCGGCTCATCAAAGATGGGCGGTTCTCATCTGCCCGTGTCTATCCAGGGCGCACTGCGGATTCTGTGCGGGAGGCGTATGCCTCCCCCGAACGGCCGATGTCTCACCCGACTCGTGCGCCCGCGCTGGACGTTGTCCGTGAACTGTAGGTTTTTCGTATCGAGCGTCAATGTGTCCCATGACTTCACGTACCACCCCTACTCTGTCTCCACGACGCCACCGTGCGCTGTGGACGGCATGTCTGTTCCTTCTGCTTGTCGGCTTCACCGCCCCGAATGCCCACGGCCAGGCGGCCCTGGAGGTGCACGCGTTCGACGTCGAAGCAAACGAGTCGGTGTCCGGCGCGGTCGTCCACCTCGTAAATGAGGGCATCGGCTTCGAGTCGAACCGCCGAACCGACGACCAGGGCACCGCGCAGTGGGGCGGACTCTCCACGGCAGGGGCCTATTCGGTGTTCATCGAAGAAAACGATCAGTTCTACGAGGCGCGCGTGTCCGACGTCGAGCTGCGGGCGGACGCGACCCGGAGCGTGACCCTCGTCCTCCGCCCCGTGGCCGCGTACGAGCTCGACGAGGTCGTGGTGGAAGGGGGGCGAAGCGTGGCGGACGTGAATCGGGTGAACGCGGAGGTGTCCTCGAGCCTATCGGCCGCCACCCTGGAGGATCTGCCCGTGGAGGGCCGCAACTTCACACAGAGCCTCTACCGCCTGCCCAACGTCACGCCGTCGACGGGCTTCTTTGCCGAGGCCCCCAACGTCACCATCAACGGGACGAACGGCCTCTATACCCAGTACCTGATCGACGGCATGGACAACAACGAACAGTTCCTGGGCGGGCCGCAGTTCGACGTGCCGACGGGCATCGTGAAAGACGTAACCGTGCTGACCAGCACCTACTCCGCCGAGTACGGGCGCACCGGGAACGGCATTTTCAACGTCACCACGAAGTCCGGCAGCAACCAGTGGACGGGCGAGGCCTTCTACCTGACCCGCCCCGGCCAGCCGCTCGACGGAGAATTCGGCGCCGACACGCCGACGCAACGCGACCTGTCGGGCAACACGGTCAAGAGCGGCTTCCAGCGCCAGCAGGGCGGCTTCGCGCTCGGCGGGCCCATCGTGGAGGACCAGACGTTCTTCCACGTAAACGTGGAGCATACGACCGACTTCAAGGACAACCGGCTGGACGCGCCGGGCGTGCGGCAGACCATCGACGGTCGGAACCACCTCACGTACGCCTCGGCCCGGGTGGACCACCGCTGGAATGACCGGTGGCGCTCCACGGCACGGCTCAACGCCAACCGCGTCCAAATCGAAAATCAGGGCGGTGGGCTTACCGGCGGCGTCACGTTCGCCAGTGCGGCCAGCACAGAGGAGCGCGACGGTGTCCACGCGGCCCTCCAAAACACCTACGTGGGCGACAAGCTCGTGTACGAGAGCAATTTTCAGTACAGCTGGTTCAACTGGGACGCCGGCAACCCGCGCAACCCGAGCAGCCCGCAGGTGGACGTGGAAGGGCCGGGCGGCACCCTTCGGGCGAGGCTTGGCCATCCCGGGTTCACGTTCGACAGCGTGGAAAACACGTTTCAGCTGCAGCAGAAGGTGTCGTACTCCCTCGGCGACCACAACCTGAAAGCGGGAGCCGACCTCCTGTTGTCCGACCACAGCCTCGCGGGCGGCGGCAACCCGAACGGCAACTACACGGTGCAGCTCACCCAGTCGCAGTTCGACCGCTTCCGGAGCGCCAACCTCGACCCGTCGCTGACGCCCGCCGAGCTGCACGGGGCGCTGGGCGTGGACGCGCAGGCCCTCGATGTCACTAGGTATCGCGTGGAGCTGCGACCGTCTTCGTTTGGCACACGCCAGGACCTCATCGGGCTCTATGTAGAAGATGAGTTCTCGCCGCTCTCGGATCTGACCATCACGGCGGGCCTGCGCTGGGACTACGATAGCCTCTCGGAGGCGACCCTCGGGCGTGAGCACGGAGACTGGAACAACATCGCCCCGCGCCTAGGGCTCAACTACTCGCTCGATGAGCGCACGACCCTGCGCGGCGGCTACGGCATCTTCTACGACAAGATCGTCTACTCCGTCGTCAGCGACGCACTCCAGGTCAACACCAACACGGACGGGTTCCGGGCGCAGATCGCTGAGCTCGTCGACCAGGGCCGCCTGCCGTCCGGCACCAACGTGGAGGAGGTCACCTTCAACGGAAATCGGACGCTCGGGGCGACGCCACCGCCCGACTACCTGGAGGGCCCGACGGCCTCGACTGTGGAGGCAACGCCCACGGACGTCCTGAGCCAGGCCCAGATCCTGAACCCGAACGGGTACGAGAACCCCGAGACGCACCAGTTTTCGCTGGGCGTGCAGCGCCAGTTCGGCGACGACCTGCTGGCGTACGTGGACCTCACCCACACCCGCACCTACAACCTCTACCGCATCCGTGACCTGAACGCGCCGGCCCCCTTCGAGATCACTGAGGACGACCTCGAAGATGTCCTGAACGATCCGGAACGGGATCCCTCCGACCTGGTGCGGAGCGTGGCGGAAGCCAACGAGGCGCGACCGGTCGCCCCACGGCCGGGAGGCGCGCGGCGCATCACCATGACGGAAACGAAAGGCGAGGCGCGCTACTGGGCGGCCAATGTCAACCTAGTCAAGGATCGGGCCGACGATCTCTACTCGTACCGCGTCAGCTACACGCTGTCCAGCCGGCGCAACAACACCGACGACATTAATTTCCGGGCCGAAGACGCCAACGACTTCGAAGACGAGTGGGGCCCCTCGGTCAACGACCGTCGGCACGTCATCAGTGCCGTCGGGACGGTCTACCCGACCGATCGGCTCCGCGTGACGCTCGCGAGCCTCCTCCAGAGCGGCCAGCCCATCAACCGGGTGCCGAACGCGTGCGATCCCGGCAAGGGAAGCGAAGGGGAAATCTGCTTCGGAACCCGTGACCTGAACGGGGACGGGACGTACCGGGGGGGGCAGTACGTCGGGGACAGCGACCGCTTTCCGGGGGCCGAGCGCAACACCGATCGACTGCCGTGGTCCACACGGTTCGATCTCAGCCTGCAGTACGGCTGGTCCATCGGCGCGGGGCGTGTGGTGGCCCGGGCCGACGTGTTCAACGTGCTCAACACGAAAAACCTGAGCGGCTTTGCCAACAATGCCACGCAGAGCAATCAGATCCAGGTGGGGCCGCCGGGGGCGGACATTGAGGAGAAGAATGCCGGGCCGCCGCGCCAATTCCAGTTTGGCCTGCGGTACGAATTTTAGCGTTGGAGGTTACGCGTTGGGCGTTGAGGGTTTTGCGTTATAATTTTGGGCTGAGGTGGGAAATTCGGACGCAAGCTCGACGCTCATGATGTCCCTTGACAGCACCGATCCAGAACGCTCAACCCTCAACCCAGAACGCTCACCCCGATATGCCCGCCGTTGCCGCCATCCTCGGAAGTGCTTTTGCCGATGCCTTTCCGGACGAGCTTGACCTGGAGCCGGAGCCAGTGGAGACGGAGTGGGGGACGCAGACGCTTCATCGGGTTCGCGGCCTCGACCGCCCGGCCTACGTGCTGTTCCGGCACGGCCTGCCCCACCGCCTGCTCCCCAACCAGATCAACTACCGCGCCCAGGCCGCGGCGCTGCGGGCCGTGGGCTGCGGGGCGCTGCTCGTGACCAGCTCGGTCGGCGTGCTGGATCCCGACGTGCCGCTCTACCGGCCGCTCCTGGTGGACGATCTGCTCATGCCCGACAACCGCCTCCCGGACGGAAGCGCCTGCACCATGTTCACGGAGCCGTCGGAGGCCCACGGGCACCTCGTCCTCAACGACGGCCTCTTCGCGACGGGGCTCTCCGCACAGGTGCGCACCCTGGCGGAGGGGGCGGACGCGCCGATCGCGGACACGGTTGCGTTCGCCTACGTGCAGGGGCCCCGCTCCAAGACCGCGGCGGAGAACCGCATGTGGCCCCGAATGGGGGCCCAGGTCAATTCCATGACCTTGGGGCCCGAGGTGGTGCTGGCCAACGAGCTGGAGATTCCGTGTGCGGGGCTGGTGGTGGGGCACAAGTACTCGATTCCCGACCGCGACCCGCCGGAGCAAGAGGCGCTCTCCGCCACGCTCGACCGCTCGCGCGACGAGCAGGAACGGGTCGTGCGGGCGTTTTTGCGGGCGGCCGAGCCGGTCGACTTTCCGAATACCATCTACCGATTTGAAGAGTGACCCATGAGACGAAACTCGGATGAGGGGCGGCACCGCGGTCCGGTCTCGGATGCGGGGCACGAGCCCATGAAGGACGCCCATGTGGTGCCGTACCTGCGGGAGCGACTGCCGGCCTTCTCGCCAACGGGGGAGCCGCGGCGGGTGCCGGGGGGCAACCTGAACGTCGTCTGGCGGGTGCCCGGGGCAGAGCGGTCGCTGATCGTCAAGTACGCGCCGCCGTACATCGCGGCCGACCCGGACACCCCGCTCGACCCGTCTCGTCTGCTGATCGAGGCGCGGTGCCTGCGCGCACTGGGACAGGGGGAGCGCCTGAACGATCTGACCGGGGCCGCGGTGCGGCCCCCCAAGGCGATCGACCTGAACCCCGACGTGCCCATGGTCGTCATGGAGGACATCGGCCCCGTGCCGTCGTTCGGGCGGTGGCTCCGCGAGGCGGACGCGAAGGCACTGGAAAAGAGGGCTGCGGCGCAGGGACGGCGGCTGGGGGCATTCTTGGGGCGCCTCCACGCGGCGACGTGCGACGACGACCGTTGTGCGGACGCCTTCAACAACCGCCCCATGCAGGAAACCCGCCACGCGGTGCAGTACCAGGGGGTGGCCGACATGCTGCGGAAAGCGGGCGTCGGCGATGCGGACGTCCTCGGACGACGGGCCGAGACGCTGGGGCGGAGCCTGCTGGGGCCGGGTCGCTGCCTCACGATGGGGGACCTCTGGCCGCCCTCGGTCTTGATTGCGTCCAGCACCCGCCTGCGGATCATTGACTGGGAGCTGGCCCACTACGGGCGCCCGCTCCAGGACGTGGCGCACTGGTGTGCGCACCTGTGGATGCAGAGGCAACGTGCCCCGTCCGAGGCCGTCGCCCGGGCCGTTGCGGCGCACCGGAACGCGTTTCTGGAGGCCTACGAGGAGGCCCTGGGCGACACGAAGGATTCGCTTTGGGACCCGGCGGAGCGGCGCGACGCCGCGATTCACGTCGGGGCCGAACTCCTCGTCCGGGCGGTCGGGCCGTTTCAGGCCGGCTACGTCTACGCCGGCCTCGACGTGGAGCACTCGGCGGTGCGGACCGCGGTGGCGACGGCGGTGGAGCACCTCCGTGCCCCGGCCGCCGCCGACGTGCTCGGGCGATAGCTCACTCCAGGCCCAGGTCGGGCATTGGCACCGGGTCGCCGCTCTCTGCACTCACCCACACGAGAACGGCGGTCCCGAAGGCCGCCGCGTCGCCGGACCCATCGAGGCGGGCGGCGTAGTGGGTCGTAAGGCTCGACCGCCCCGGGGGCTCGGCGTACACGTCGAGGTGAAGGGTCGCAGGGTGGTGCACCGGGCGCTCGAAGTCGCACGACGCATGGGCCAGCACCGGGCCGCTCTCCGCGAACGTCGCCGCGTCGAGCGTGGCCTTGAGCCACTCCACCCGCGCCTCCTCGAAGTAGGAGAAGAAGCGGCTGTTGTTGACGTGGCCGACGGCGTCCATGTCGCCCCACCGGACCGCAAGGTCGGTCGTGTGTACGTGCTGGGCGCCGTCGGGAAGCGCATCCGGAACGTCGTCGGGCATTGAAGGGGAGGGCAATTGGGAAACGGCCACGGCTAGTACAGCGCCATGTCGAACGTGCGGCGGTGCTCCTGGGTGACGGGGTGCTGTTCCCCGAGCAGGGTAAAGAGGGCGACGCACGCCTTGCGCGCGCCATCGTCGTCGTAGTTGCGATCGGTGCGCACGACGTCGATGAACTGGTCCAGCGCCGCGTCGAAGTCCTGATCGGCGAGCGCGTCGAGGGCCGCGACGTACGTGTCCTTCACGCCATTTTCGGGGAGGGCGGACGGGTCCTCGGCGAGCTCCAGGAGACGGGCAATGGTCTCCACGCCGTCGCGCATCTGACGAAGGGTGGGATCGGCCACCTCGGCCTCCTGGGCCAGCACCTGTGCCCGGTTTGGGTCTTTAAACGCCAGGGCGCGCGCCATGAGCACCTGGGCCTCGTCGTGGTCGGGGTTGTCCTCCAACACGGGCCAGAGAAGGTGTTCGGCCTCCTGATGGCTGCCTGCCTCAAGGGCCTCTTTTGCCTCCTCAATCCGGCTTTTTTCTTCGCTCGGAAGATGCTCGTCGAGCCAGCTCTCGAGCTGGGGCTTGGGCTTGACGCCGGCAAACTCGGCTTCAATGTCCCCCTCCACGAACAGCTTCACCGCCGGAATGCCGCGCACGCCGTACTCTTGGGCCGCGGACGGATGGTCGTCCACGTTCACCTTGACCAGCGTCCAGTCGTCGGTTGCTTCCGCGAGCGACTCAAGCACCGGGCTGAGCTGCTGACACGGGCCGCACCACGGGGCCCAGAAGTCGACGAGGACGGGCGTGTCCGCACTCGCGTCGAGTACGTCGGTCTCGAAGTCGTTGACCTCGTAGGACATGGGAGGAAGGCGACTGTGTAGGAGAATACATAAACCAGTGCTTTTCACGAGCAACGCCGGGAAATGCTTCCTGCCTCCACGAGAGTTTCGAACACCGAGCGCCCATAACACCCCGGACGGACATCCGTAAGGCCTTCTCCCAAAATCCCGAAGCTCCGTTTTCCCAAGCAGGCCCGACCATAGCAGATCCCGTGTTTTCCCCCGACGACGTGGACCGCATCGTAGAACACATGAACGACGCCCACTCCGAGGACCTGATCCGGTACGCAGAGGCGTATGGGGACGTGATAGAGGCGAAAGGGGCGCGCATGACGGGCATCGATGCGGAGGGCTTCGACCTCGAGGTGGAGCAGGAGAAGGCCACGGTGCCGGTACGCATTGATTTCGACGCGCCCCTCGACACGGTAGACGAGGCCCGGGCTGTGCTCGTGGAGATGGCGATGGCGGCCCGGGACGCCGCGGAACGATAACGTGATCTCCCCACCGGTGTCACGCCAGAGGGGATCCCCGTGGTCGGGGACTGGTACGCTTTTGCGACCGTTGTTCTGCAGTCCCAACACATCCCGACTGCCATGTACGCACTCCTCGAGCGACTCCGAAATTGGTGGCAGGCCCGTCGCACCCGACGCATCACGGAGGAACGGGTGCAGGAGCGGGTAGAGCGAGGGGCGGCGTATCTCGACGAGGTGGATCCAGGGTGGCATCGCCGGGTCAACGCCGAAGCGCTGGAACTGGAGGACGGGGAGCAGTGCGTGCTCGGCCAGTTGCACGGCGGGTTCCGGCTCGGCCTCGGCCGCTCGCAGGTACTGAGCCTGTCAAGCGCTCCGCGAGCGAGCCTCTCGCCGGTGGCCTACGGATTCAAGTGTGTGGAAGGAGTGTCCGAGGCGTGGCAGGCACGGGATTATGAGCTGCTAACGGCGGCCTGGCGCGAGGCCGTCCGGACGCGGACCGTCGCGGACCACCGCGGCGACGGCCACATGAGCGCGTCCGTTCCCGAATTGGCCGTCGGGGGGGCGGATGAGGCCGCCGACCCCGTGTCGGCGTAGCATCACCCCGAGGCCGCGGGATCCGGGGCCGGCCCGGCAGTCGGAGTGGGGGCCGCGTGGAAGAGGGCGTACCGCATGCCGTCGGCCAGGGCCTGCCAGCTCGCGTCGAGGATGTTCTCGGAGACCCCCACGGTATTCCAGGTGCGCGCGCCGTCGCCGTGCTCGATGAGCACGCGGACCGTGGCGGCCGTGCCGTCCTGCGGCGTAAGCACCCGGACCTTGTAGTCGGAGAGGCGCACGCCATCGAGCGAGGGGTAGAACGAGAGAAGGCCCTCCCGCATGGCGTTTGAGAGGGCATCGACAGGCCCGTTTCCCTCCGCCACGGCCAGGGTGCGCTCGTCTTGTACGGTGAGGGCGAGGGAGGCCTCAACGGTCTGCGCCTCGTCGTCCTGCCCGCTCCACACGCGCATCCGGTCGAGGCCAAAAAAGTCCGGCACCTCGTCCTGAAGCGTGCGCAGAAGAAGTTCAAACGAGGCCTCGGCCCCCTGAAATTCGTAGCCGAGATGCTCCAGCTCCTTGATGCGCTCGACGGCCTGCGCGGCGGCGTCCGAGCCGAGGTCGATGCCCATCTCTTTGGCCTTGTACTGGATGTTGCTGCGCCCCGAGAGGTCGGAGACGAGGGCCCGTCGGCGGTTCCCTACGACGTTCGGCTCCACGTGCTCGTAGGTGCTCGGGGCCTCCATCACGGCCGAAACGTGCACGCCGCCCTTGTGGGTGAAGGCGCTGCGGCCGACGTACGGCGCGCCGTCGTCCGGGTCGAGATTGGCCACCTCGTTGGTAAAGCGGGCGAGGTCGACCAGGTCGTCGAGCCGGTCCGGATCGACGCACTCAAAGTCCATCTTGAGTTGCAGGTCGGGAATGACGGCGCAGAGGTCGGCGTTGCCGCAGCGCTCGCCGAGGCCATTGATGGTGCCCTGCATGTGCCGCGCCCCGGCCCGCACGGCCGCGAGGCTGTTGGCCACCGCGCACCCGCCGTTGTTGTGGGCGTGGATGCCGAGGGTGGTGTCGAAGTCTTCGTAGACGGCAGCGGTGACGTCGTAGATGTCGTGCGGCAGGGAGCCGCCGTTCGTGTCACAGAGGACCAGCGTGTCGGCCCCGGCCTCGGCGGCGGCCCGGAGCGTCCGGAGGGCGTACGCGGGATGGTCGGCGAAGCCGTCGAAGAAGTGCTCGGCGTCGTAGATGACCCGCTTCCCGTGCTCGCGGAGAAACGCTACCGACGAGCGAATGAGGTCCAGATTCGTCTCTCGCGACACCCCGAGCGCCTGCTCCACGTGCAGGGTCCACGACTTGCCGAAGATGGACACCACGTCGGTGTCGGCCTCGATCAGGGCCTGCAGGTTGGCGTCCTCCGACGGGGCATTGGACGCGTGCCGGGTGGAGCCGAACGCGCAGATCGACGTGTGCGCCCAGGTCTCCCCGCTGGCCGCCTCAAAGAAGGCCTGATCCGTGGGGTTGGAGCCGGGCCAGCCCCCTTCGATCACGTCAATGCCGAACGCTTCCAGGCGACGGGCAATCCGCATTTTGTCGCGGGCCGAGAGGGTGACGTGCTCGCCCTGCGTGCCGTCGCGGAGCGTGGTGTCGAATACCTCGATCGTGTCCGGCATCGTCTGGGTGTGTGCGTGTGGGCGATTGGGAATGGGGGAGTGGGGGAATGGGGCCACTTCACAGTTGCGCCCACTCACCCTTTCACCCATTCGCGCAGATCCGTCTCATTCATTTGAAGCCGTGGAGGGGGATGTCGACTCGCGAAGATCCGAAAAGACACTCGTCACTGCCCCCTCCGCGGCGGAGCCGAAGAGGGCGGCGTACTTGGCGAGAACGCCGGTCGTGTACTGGGGCTCCGGGGGCGACCGGTCGTCGAGTCGGCGCTCCAGCTCGGCGTCGGACAGGTCGACCGCCAGGTGACGCTCCGCCACGTCGATGATGATCGGGTCTCCGTCCTGGATGGCGGCGATGGGCCCGCCGGCCGCGGCCTCGGGGGCGACGTGGCCGATGGAGAGGCCGCGGGTGGCCCCGGAGAAGCGCCCGTCGGTGATGAGGGCCACGTCGTCGGCGTGCCCCTGTCCGTCCCGGGCGGCGGTCACGCCAAGCATTTCGGGCATGCCGGGGGCGCCCTTGGGCCCGAGATTCCGAATGATAATGACGTCGCCCGAGTCGAGCTGGCCGGCCTGCACGTAGTCCATTGCGTCCTCCTCGCTCTCGAAGACGCGGGCCGTGCCCTCAAAGCGGGGGGCATCAGCGGCTGTAACTTTGAGCACAGCGCCGTCGGGGGCGAGGTTGCCGGTGAGGATGCGGATGGCGCCCTCCTCATTCTTCGGTTCGTCCACCGTGTAGAGGTAGTCCACGTCGAGGTCCGCGATGGCGGGCGGGTCGACGCGGTCGAGGGCCTCGGCGAGGGGCTCCCCCGTCACGGTCTGGGCGTCGCCGTGCAGCAGGCCCGCATCGAGAAGCGCCTTCAGCACCACCGGCACGCCGCCGACCTCGTGCAGGTCGTTCATCACGCGGGAGCCGCCGGGCTGGAAGTCGCCGATCTTGGGCGTCCGCCGGCTGATTGCGTCGAACGCCTCAATCGAGAGGTCGATGCCCGCCTCCGCCGCCATCGCGAGCAGGTGGAGTACGCCGTTCGTGGAGCCGCCCACGGCCACCTGGAGGGCAATGGCGTTCTCGAACGACTTCTTGCTGAGGAAGTCGGAGGGCCGCCGCCGTTCCTCGATCGCCTCGACGGTCCGCCGCCCGGCCGCGCGGGCCACCACCTCTCGTTCTTCTGTCACCGCCGGGGGGCTCGCGCTCCCCAGCGGCGCAAAGCCGATCGCCTCGCTGATGGACGCCATTGTGTTAGCGGTGAACATGCCGCCGCAGGCGCCGGCGCCGGGACAGGCGTGGCGCTCCATCTCGTCGAGCTCCTCTTCGCTCATCTGGCCGGTGGCGACCGCCCCGCACGCCTCGAACACGTTCTGGATCGTGATCTCCTGCCCCCGGTGGTGGCCCGGCATGATGGACCCGCCGTAGAGGAAGACGCTCGGGAGGTCGGCCCGGATCGCCGCCATCATCATGCCCGGCATGTTTTTGTCGCAGCCGCCCATGATGACGAGCCCGTCGAGCCGCTCGGCAAAGGCCACCAGTTCCACCGAGTCGGCGATCACCTCGCGGGAGATGAGGGACCCCTTCATGCCCTCCGTGCCCATCGAGATCCCGTCGCTAACCGTGATGGTGCCAAACTCGATGGGCGTCCCGCCGGCCTCAGTGACGCCTTCGCGTGCGGCGTCGGCAAGGCCGTCGAGGTGCACATTGCAGGGCGTCACGTCCGCCGCCGGGTTGGCGATGCCGATGAGGGGCTGGTCGAGGTCGGCGTCGTCGTAGCCCATCGCCCGAAACATCGCGCGGGCCGGCGCCTGGTCAAGGCCCTCGGTGACGTCTTGGCTCTGGATTTTGGAGGAGTGGCCGTTGGCGGAGGAGGGGGGCATTGGGCAAAAGGGAAAAGTGGAAGGGAAAGAAGGTGCTGTTTTCGTGATGCGTGAAACGTGAAGCGTGAAAGACGGCAGCCTCACGCATCACGCTTCACTGATCACTCAGCAATCGGCAAACTCGTTCAGGTAGGGCAGCCGATCCGCGGTCTGCTCCACCTCGTCCATGTAGCTCTTCATGAGGGCGGTGGTGTCCCAGACGCCCTGCAGGAGCGCCTCGCGCTGCGCATCGCTGATGGTCACGTCGACGGGCTCGTCGCTGACGGTGACCGTCTCCGCCTCCACGTCGATGGTGAGTTCGAGCGCCGGGTCGGCCGTCACCTGCGCCATGATCCACTCCACAGTCTCGTGGTCCGCGGTGGCGGTGGGCAGGCCGAGGGCCTGGCAGTTGCCGGCAAAGATCTCGGCGAAGGACTCGCCGATGAGGCCGTCGATGCCCCAGCGCATGAGGGCCTGGGGGGCGTGCTCCCGCGAGGAGCCACAGCCAAAGTTCTCGTTCACCACCAGGATGGTGGCGTTCGGGTAGCGGTTGAAGGGATGGTCGTTCAGGCTGCCGTCGTCGTCCCGTCGCACGTCGTAGAAGGCGTACTCGCCCATGTTGTCGAACGTGACCTCCTTGAGGAAGCGGGCGGGGACAATCTGGTCGGTGTCGATGTCGTTGCCGCGGACGGAGACGGCGGGGCCGGTGACGGTGGTTACGGTGTTGTCCGTTGCGGTGGGCATATTGAGGGGCGTGATGCGTGAGGCGTGATTCGTGAGGCTGTTTTGTTCTGACCGATGAACTTTTCCGGCTGGCAGGATCAGGTTCCGTCGTCAATTCGAGAAGATACCCTGTGGGACGTTGAGGCGTATCGACTGAGCCTGTTTGCGTCCGACGTGTGCTGGCAGGACATCCGCAAACTCCATGAGAACGCGCACACACGGTCGCTCGCAGATCAACTCTATCGTGCGGTTGGCTCAATCAGTTCGAACATTGCGGAAGGGTACTCGCGCGGGACGGGGAAAGACCGCGCCCGGTTCTACGAGTATGCCCTCGGCTCCGCACGGGAAAGCCGAGACTGGTACTACAAAAGTCGGTTCGTCATCGGTGAAGACGTGGTTGCGCATCGTCTCGATTTTATGACGCAGATCATTCGGCTTTTGCTCGTAATGGTGTCCGACCAGCGCGGAGGCGAAATCCGCGAGCCTGACTCGAAGTATCGTGCTTCTGAGTACAGTGAGACAGATCTTTTCGAAGAAATTCCCTTCGCCTCGAAATAGTCACGCATCACGTTTCACGCATCAATCGGCGAACGTCCGTCACCTCCCCCTCCACCGCCGCCGCCACCACCATCGCCGGGCTCATCAGCACCGTCCGCCCGTCCTTGCTCCCCTGGCGGCCGATGAAGTTGCGGTTGGAGGAGGAGGCGCACAGCTCGCGGCCCTCCAGCTGGTCCTGGTTCATGCCGAGGCACATCGAGCACCCGGCGCCGCGCCAGTCGAATCCGGCCTCGCGGAAGGTGTCGGCCAGGCCCTCGTCCTCCGCCTGCTGCTTCACGCCCTGCGAGCCGGGGACGACCATCGCCCGCACGTCGTCGGCCACGGGGCGGCCCAGTCGCTCCAGCAGCGAGGCGGCCTCGCGGAGGTCGGTGATGCGGGCGTTGGTGCAGGAGCCGAGGAACGCGACGTCCACGTTGACCCCCTCCATCGTCCGGCCGGGCCGCAGGTCCATGTGGTCGAGGGCCTTTTCGGCCGTGGCCCGGTCGCCGGAGTCCATCCGGGCCGGGTCCGGAATCGGCTCCGAGATGCCGAGGGCCTGGCCCGGCGTGATGCCCCACGTCACCATCGGCTCGATGGCCGAGCCGTCGAACGTCACGGTGTCGTCGTAGGTGGCGTCCGGGTCGGACTGAATCTGCTGCCAGCAGTCGACGGCCCGCTCCCAGGCCGCCCCGCTCGGGGCGTGCGGCCGGCCCTTCATGTACTCGAAGGTCGTGAGGTCGGGGTTGACGTAGCCGGCCCGGGCCCCGCCCTCCACGCTCATGTTGCAGATGGACATCCGGCCCTCCATGCTGAGCCCTTTGATGGCGGGGCCGCCGTACTCGTAGACGTACCCGATGCCGCCCTCCACGCCCAGCTCGCCAATAATTTTGAGAATAATGTCCTTCGCGTAGACCCCCTCGCCGAGCGCGCCGTCCACCTGAATCCGCCGCACGTCCTGCTTCTCCATCGCGATGCACTGGGTCGCCAGCACGTCGCGGATCTGGCTCGTGCCGATGCCAAACCCAAGGGTGCCGAAGGCCCCGTGCGTGCTCGTGTGCGAGTCGCCGCAGACGATGGTCATTCCGGGCTGGGTGAGCCCCTGCTCCGGCCCCACGACGTGCACAATGCCCTGCGCGCCGGAGCTGGGGTCGAAGAACGTGATGTCGTACGCCTCGGTGTTTCTCTCCAGCACCTGCAGCATCGTCTCGGCCTGGTCGTCGCCGAAGGGGCGCTCCAGGTCGGCGGTGGGGATGATGTGGTCGGTGGTGGCGAAGGTGCGGGCGGGGAATGCCACCGACAGGTCGCGCTCCTCGAGCATGCCGAACGCCTGCGGGCTCGTCACCTCGTGGATCAGGTGCAGGCCCACGAACAGCTGGGTCTCGCCGGTGGGCAGCTCGCGGACGGCATGGCGGTTCCAGACCTTGTCGTAGAGGGTGCCGGTGGACATTGACGAAGTCGGCGTATTTCAAGGAGGAAAGTCTCAAGAGACGGCGTGCTCAGGACCGGTAGTGCGTATTTCGTATTGCATATTTCGTAGGGACTAGCACGAACGGAGAGTCCAATACGCACTACGCAATACTTACTCCCCGTACGTGTGCATGATGCCGTTCTGCACGAACTCGACGGACTCAGCGTGCTCCTGGGCGGCGACGAGGCGGTTCAGGGCGTCGACGTACGCCTCGGCGGAGGCCCGAATGACGTCCGTATTGCGGGCCGTGCCGGCGAACTGATTCTCGCCGTAGCGGATGGTGACCTCCACCTCGCCCTGCGCGTCGGCCCCCTCGCTGATGGAGCGGATCGAGTAGTCGACCAGTGTATGGGGGGCGTCCACGGCGTGATCGAGGGCGCGGTAGAGGGCGTCCACGGGGCCCTCGCCCGTGGCCTGCTCCTCGCGGGCCGAGCCGTCGTCGCGCTGGAGGCGCACCGAGACCTTCGCCTCGTCGTCCGAACTGAGGTGCACAGAGAACTGGTCGAGCCGGTAGGCGGGCGTGCCGCCGTTGAGGGCGACGCCGTTGTCGGGAAGGCCCGTCGCCGCCGCGACCGCGTCGCCGCCGAAGTCGTTCATCATCTGCTCGAGGTCTTCCTCGAACACCTCCTTCTTGCGGTCGGCCAGGTCGAGGAACCGATCGTAGAGTGCGTCGCGGTGGCCCTCGGGGACCGCGTACCCCATGGCCTCCAGGCGGTTGAAGAGGCCGTGGCGCCCGGAGTGGCGGCCCAGACGGATCTGCTCGGCGTCCTGGCCCACGTCCGTGGCGGACATGATTTCGTAGGTCGTTCGCTCCTCGAGCACACCGTGCTGATGAATGCCGGCCTCGTGGCTGAACGCGTTGCTGCCCACGATCGCCTTGTTGGGCTGCACCGGGAAGCCCGTGGCTGCCGAGACCGTCTGGCTGGTCGGCGTCAGGTGCTCGGTGTGGACGTCCGCGGTCACGTCGAACGCGTCCGCCCGCACGGTCAGTGCCATGACGATCTCCTCCAGCGCGGCGTTGCCGGCGCGCTCGCCGATGCCGTTGATCGTGCACTCCACCTGCCGGGCGCCCGCCCGGATGCCCGCCAGCGTATTCGCCGTCGCGAGGCCGAGGTCGTCGTGGCAGTGGGTGGAAAGGGTGACCGCGTCGGGATCGGGAAGACAGTCGACCACCGTCTCCAGAAGGTCCGTGTACTCCGACGGAGCACAGTAGCCGGTCGTATCGGGAATGTTGATGGTCGTCGCCCCGGCCTCGGCCGCCGCCTGGACGACCTCGCAGAGAAATTCCGGATCGGTGCGCCCGGCGTCCTCGGCGCTGAACTCCACGTTGTCCGTGTAGGTGAGGGCCTGCTCGATGGCACGGACCGCGCGCTGGATGATCGCCTCCCGCTTCTCGGCCATCGTGTTGCCGAGCTTGTCGAACTTCGCCTCGATGTGAACGTCGCTCGTGGCGATGAAGGTGTGGAGGCGCGTGTCGGTCCCGTCCGCCAGGGCCTCGCCGGCGGCGTCGATGTCGTCCTCCTTGGTGCGGGCGAGGGCACAGGTCACGGGGCCGTCCACCTCCGTCGCGATGCGGGTCACCGCCTCGGTCTGGGCGGGCGACGAGATGGGGAAGCCGGCCTCAATCACGTCCACATTCAAGTCCGCGAGCTTATGGGCAATGTGGACCTTTTCGGGGACAGTCATAGACGCGCCGGGCGCCTGCTCGCCGTCGCGCAGGGTGGTGTCGAAAATCGTGATGGAGTCGCTCATCGGTTGGGTCGTGTGTTGAATGTGGGGCGTCGGAAGGCAGTTTGGGAGTCAGAAGGGCGCCCGGACGCCGCATCGGTCGTCGCGTCCGGACGCTCGATAAGGCGCAGGGTGATCCGCCCGCGAATCCTAAGGGTATTCGGAGCCGGCGGCGGATCAGCAAGTGGCAACGCGAAGGTCACGGTGTTGGGGCGTTTTGGGGAACGGAGTCGGCGGCGCGGGTGGCGACCTCGCGGCCAAACGCAGAGGTCGATGCGTCCTCCTCGTTGTCCGCCGCGAGGTCAGCGGTGCGGAAGCCGGCGTCCAGGGCCGCGTCGACGCCGTGCCGGACCGCGTCGGCGGCCGCTGTTTCGCCGACTTCGTCGAGCAGAAGGGCGGCGCTCAGAATGGCCGCGGTGGGGTTCGCAACGTCCTGCCCGGCAATGTCGGGCGCACTGCCGTGCACCGGTTCGAAGAGGCCCACCGTGCCCCCGACGCTGGCGGAGGGCAGAAGCCCCAGCGAGCCGGGGAGGGCCGCCGCGAGGTCCGAGAGAATGTCGCCGAAGAGGTTGCCGGTGAGCACCACGTCGAACTGCCGCGGGTCGCGGACCACCTGCATCGCGGCGTTGTCGACGTACAGGTGACGAAGCGTCACGTCGGGGCAGTCGTCGTGGACCTCGGTCACGACCTCGCGCCACAGCTCCGACACCTCCAGCACGTTCGCCTTGTCGACGGACGTCACGTTTCCGTCGCGCCGCCGGGCACGCTGGAAGGCGACGTGGGCGATGCGCTCGATCTCATCGTCCGAGTACGCCATCGTGCTCCGGGCGCCGTCGTCGGTGCGGCCCTCGGGTGTGCCGAAGTAGATGCCGCCGGTCAGCTCGCGGACGAACAGAATGTCCGTACCGCCGACGCGATCGGGACGGAGGGGAGAAGCGTCGGCCAGTGCCGCCGGCACGCGGACCGGGCGCAGATTGGCGTAGACGCCGAGCGCCTTCCGGAGGGCAAGAAGACCGCTTTCGGGACGCTGGTCGCCGGTGTTGTCGGCCCACTTCGGCCCGCCGACCGCGCCGAGCAGGACGGCGTCACTCTCCAGGCATGCGTCGCGGGTGGAGTCAGGGAGCGGCATTCCCGTCTCGTCGAGTGCGACGCCTCCCATCCGGTGCTCCGTGGCCGTCACGGAAAATCCGTGGGCCGAGCCCACCGCCTCCAGCACGCGGAGCGCCTCCCGCGTTACCTCCGGGCCGATGCCGTCGCCGGGAAGCCAGGCAATGTCGTACGATCGTGTATCGTCCATGCTAAACTGTGTGCGTCCGGGTGAATTGCGTTGAAGACGCGCGGTCGACGGGGCCTTTTCGCGCCCGCTCAACCCCTCAACTCGACGAGGCAGGGGCCGTGTCCGCCGCGTCGGGGGCATCTTCGTCCGCCGACGTCTCATCGCCGTTCAGCCAGGGCATCATGCCGCGGAGTGTCTGGCCAACCTGCTCGATCGGGTGCTCTGTCAGTGCCGCGCGTTCCTCCTGGAGCTGCGGGGCCCCCTGTTCGTATTCCTCAATCCACTCGTCGGCAAATTCGCCGGACTGCACCTCCTCGAGGATCTCCTGCATTTGCTCCCGCACAGCGTCGTCAATGACCCGAGGGCCGCGCGTGTAGCCGCCATACTCGGCGGTATCACTTACCGAATGGTTCATGTACTCGAGGCCACCTTCGTAGTAGAGGTCCACGATCAGCTTCAGCTCGTGGAGGCACTCAAAGTAGGCCAGTTCTTCGGGGTAGCCCGCGTCGACGAGCGTTTCGAAGCCCGCCTGAATGAGCGCCTGCGAGCCGCCGCAGAGCACGGCCTGCTCGCCGAACAGGTCGGTCTCGGTCTCGTCCTTGAAGGTTGTCTCGATGACGCCCGCGTGGGTGCCACCAATCGCGTCGGCGTAGCTGATGGCAAGGGCCATTGCGCCGCCGGAGGGATCCTGGTCGACCGCCGCGAGGCACGGCACGCCGCTGCCGTCCGTGTAGGTACGGCGGACAAGGTGGCCGGGCGATTTGGGCGCGACCATGAAAACATCGACCGCCTCGGGCGGCTCGATGCGGTCGTAGTGAATGTTGAAGCCGTGGCCGAAGCCGAGGGCCGTGCCGGGCGTCATGTGCTCCGCAATCTTCGCCTCGTAGACGTCCTTCTGGTGCTGATCGGGGATGAGGAGCATCACCACGTCGCCCCACGCGGCCGCCTCGCCGATATCCATCACCGTGAGGCCCTGCTGTTCGGCCTTCGGACGAGAGGAGGAGCCGGGGCGCAGGCCAACGGCCACGTCCACCCCGCTGTCGTGTAGATTCAAGGCGTGGGCGTGGCCCTGGCTGCCGTAGCCGATGACGGCGACCTGCTTGTCGTGGATGAGAGCGGGATCCGCGTCGTAGTGGACGTCCATGTCGGAAGGGGATGGATTGGGAGAAAAGGAAGAAAATGGATGTGTGGGGCGGCGCTCACCGACGGGGGGCGCCGCGAGGGGAGCTAGTCGTTGTCCGAAGAGGCACCGTTGGCGGACGGCTCGGCGTCGGCGGAGGCAAGGGGATTGGGCGCCTCGTACTCCAGGGCGCGGTGCATCGCCACCTGTCCGCTGCGCGCGACCTCTTCAATCCCGTGCTCCTCCATCATGCCGACTAAGGCGTTGATCTTCTTCGTGGGGCCGGTGACCTCCAAAATCATGGTTTCCGGCGTGACGTTGACGACCCGCCCCCGGAAGATGTCCTTGATGTCGAGCACTTCCGACCGGGTCTCGGTCGTGTACTGGACCTTGAGCAGGCAAAGCTCGCGCTCCACGTGCTCCGCGTCGGTCAGATCGGTGACGTCGTAGGTGTTGACGAGGTTATCGAGCTGGCGCGTAATCTGGGCCACGATGCGGTCGTTGCCCACCGTAACGAGCGTGAGGCGGGCGACGGAGGGCTCGTCGGTCTCGCCCACGGCGACGCTCTCCAGGTTGAAGCCCCGGGCCGAAAAGAGATTTGTCACGCGGTTGAGCGCCCCGATCGTATTTTCGAGCGTGACGGCGATGATGTGCCGGTGCTCCTGTTCGGTCTCGTCCTCCTCTTCCGGCAGGAGGGGCTCGCCAAACTTTTGCTTTCGGCGGATTTGTTGTCGGGTCAGGGGTTCTTCGTTGGACATGAGGCTGCTGGGGTGTGGAGTAGAAGCTGTTCTGCGTGCGGAGTATTCCGGAGTGCGTGTTGCGTGTCGCAATCGGCTGTCCTACGAAATACGCGTTAGCTCTCCGCCATCGCCTCCTTGTCGAACATCTCCGTGAGCATGTCGTCGCTGGCGGCGCCGGCGGGCACCATGGGGAAAACCATCTCCTCTTTTGGCACCTGGAATTCCATCACGACGGGCCGATCGTCGACCGTCCAGGCCTCGTCGATTACGTCGCTCACCTCGTCGGGCGAACGTGCGCGCAGGCCAACGCAGTGGTGCGCCTCCGCGAGCCTCACGAAGTCGGGGTTCGTGGGTTTGAGGTCCGTGTGGCTGAAGCGGTCCTCGTGGAAGAGGGACTGCCACTGCCGCACCATGCCGAGGTAGTTGTTGTTGATCACAGCGATCTTGAGGGGCAGGCCGTGCCGGGCCGCCACGCTCAGCTCCTGCGCGTTCATCACGAAGCCGCCGTCGCCGCTCACGCAGACGATGTCCAGGTTGCGCCCCTCGCGCATGCCGAAGGCCGCGCCCATCGCGGCGGGCAGGCCGAAGCCCATGGTGCCGAGGCCGCCGGAGCTGATGTGGGAGCGGGTTCGGCCGAACTTGTAGTACTGGCAGACCCACATCTGATGCTGTCCCACGTCCGTCACCATCACCGCGTCGCCCTGCGTCTTCTCGTACAGGGCCCCCACGACGGACTCCGGCGCGATCCCGTCCTCCTCGGGGGACTCGTACTCGTAGGGTGGGCACTCGCCCCGCCATTCGTCGATCTGCGCGAGCCAGTCCGACGTGTCTTTCGGCTCCACCTTGGGCCGGAGCTGCTGCAAGACCGTCTGCGCGTCGCCGATGAGCGCGCAGTCGGCGTACACGTTCTTCGAGATGCACGACGGGTCGATGTCGACGTGGATGATCTTCGCGTTGGGGGCCCATTCTTCCACGTCGCCGGTGACGCGGTCGTCGAATCGGGCGCCGACGGCCATGATGAGGTCGGCGTTCTGCACGGCCATGTTCGTGTGGTAGAAGCCGTGCATGCCGAGCCAGCCGAGCGCGAGGTCGTCCGTCTCGGGGAAGGCGCCCAGGCCATGCAGGGTGGTGGTGACTGGGAGGTTGGCCGCGCGGGCGAACGCGGTCAGGACCTCGGGGGCGTCGGCGTTGATCGTCCCGCCCCCCACGTACAGGAGCGGCTTTTCGGCCTCCTCAATCATCGCCGCCGCCCGGTCCACCTGCGTCGGTGCCGCGGCGCCGGGGACGGAGTACCCGTCCAGCCCCGGCTCCTCCGGGTAGGCGAACGGCGCCTCGTCCATCTGCACGTCCTTCGGAAGGTCCACGACGACGGGGCCCGGACGGCCCGTGCGGGCGATGTGGTAGGCCTGCCTGATGGTCGAGGCCAGCTCGTTCACGTCCCGCACCAGGAAGTTGTGCTTCGTGATGCTGCGGGTGACGCCGGTCGTGTCGGTCTCCTGAAAGCTGTCGTTGCCGATCAGGTGGGTGGGCACCTGGCCGGTGAACACGACGATGGGGACCGAGTCGAGGTACGCGTCCGCGATGCCCGTTACGGTGTTGGTGGCCCCGGGTCCGCTCGTGGCGAGCATGGTGCCCACCCGCCCGGTGGCCTTGGCGTAGCCCTCGGCGGCGTGGGTGCCGCCCTGCTCGTGCCGGACGAGGACGTGGTCGTACGACGGCTGGATGCGCTCCATCGCGTCGTAGATCTTGATGACGGCCCCGCCCGGATGGCCGAAGACGCGGTCCACGCCTTCTTCCTCAAGGGCACGGACGAAAATTTCGGAGCCTTTCAGAATGGGCGCGTCCGACGCGCCGTTTGAGGGGGGAGCGGCTGCATCGGAAGACGGCATGGTGTCGGTCGGCATCGGTCGGTCTGGGTCGGCCTAGTCTTGAGGACACGTCGCGGGGAGGGACGGCGCGCGCGAATCCCTTGTCCCCCCTGCCAAACGCCCCGATGCCGTGTAGGCCGCCGAGACGCTAGACGGGTACACGGCGGGCCCGACGGAGGCGCACAAGCTGAATGCGATGACGCTGGACAAGGGCACAGGCATCGGGGAGTGGGGGGCGAGGGGCCAATCCCCTCGGCGCCGCACGATACCTGATGTCATCGCTGGGAAGGGATTGGCGGTCGGTTGTTAGTCCGCAAGAATCGCAATAAGAAGAAGGACACGCACCGAACGCCGAAGCACGGTCGGCACGCGTCCCGTCACGGCAATCCCTTCGTGCATGATCGAACGACCCACGGGGGCCCGGTCTCCCTGAACAGAGGAAGGGCCCAGACCGGATCCCAAGAGGACGGAGTATGGGGAAGACGTCATCATTGCGGATGGGTCGTCCGTTGAGGGTGAACCCCAATTAGGGGGACATGGAATGCGGTGTCAAGGATAGAAGAGAAGCGGGGCGGTATGTTCGAGACGGAAGATCCTCTGATACGAAGCGCTTCCGATACGAAGAAAATCGAACAAAACGGACTGTAGGGCAAACGTATTTATTCTTTTCTCCAATGGGACTCAGAAATTTGTTTGCCCGAGGTGCAAGAAAAATTTAAGTTCATTGCGTATTCACACTGGGGGAGTACCGGAGGGGGCTTGAGCACAGGTGCCCAGGAGAAGAGGCAGTACCTGGGGGTTACGACGTGACCTGCGCCTCCAGATTGTGCAGAAGGGACTGAACTTCGCGTTCGTTGTAGCGCCGGATGAGCGGCCGGGCCAGTGGGTGCAGCAGGGTCGGCCCCGGAACCTGATACGTCGCTGCGTAGGTGAAGTGGCACCCGCCGTCGATGGGCTCAAAGTACCATCGAAGGGTGCCTTGAAGGTCGCCCGTCATGCTCCAGACGATGCGCTCGTTCGGCACGTAGTCGGTCGCGCGGACCTCGCCGGAAAACGACAATCCGAGGATCCGGTAGACGTAGTGGGCCCGAGAGCCGCCGTTTGGCAGTCGCTCGAGGAGCGTGGAGTCCGACAGACTTGGGGTGATCCAGGCCTGGTGGGCGGGGGCATCCATGAAGTCAAACACCCGGTCCACCGGCGGGGAGAGGTCGATGTGCTCGCGAACGGTTACCATTGAGTCATGGGTGACGAGTCATGAGTTGATGAGTCATGAGTTGGTCCGCTATATATTTTCCGAACTGCCGACCATGCGACGGAGGCGTACTCGTGATACGTGACTCATGACGCATGACTCACGACACTGCGAAATCGATATAGACGGCCTCCAGCGGTGCGTCATGCCTACGGGTCTCAGACAGGAGCCGGTCATCGCCGGAACCGGATGTCCTGCACACGGCGCCCGATGGAGACGACGAAGCCAATCGTGAGAATGATAATGCCGCCCCAGAGGACGCTGATGAGGGGCTTCGTGTAGGCCTGCACCACCACCCAGTTCTCGGGCATCACGTCGACGCCCTCCACGGCGAAGGTCGCCTCGCCGTTGTTCGCGTCCATCTCGGTAAAGCTCATTCGGAGGTCCCAGTCCGCGATTCGGTTCTCGATGTACTGCTGCGAGTTGTCGTTCATCACAAGGTAGATGGGCATGAGCGACCGGGTCTCTCGGGTATCGAGGTTGGTGACCCGAAGGCGAGCCCCCACGGCCATCTGCGCGTCGTCCGGCACGCGGGCGTCGGTCGCCGTCGTCTCCATCGCCCCCTCCGGGCCCTTTAGGACCTCGAATCCGTGGAAGGCGACCGCGTACTCGCGGTCCCCAAGGGTGGTCGAGTCGCCGTCTGCGAGCTGAAACTCGCCCCCGGGCGGCCCGTCGTCCTGTGCGACGCCCGTTGCCTCCTTCGGCGTGGCGGCGACGAAGAGGTCCTTCTCCAGGAAGGCCTTCACGTCCGGGTGCTTGAACCACTGGTCGTTGCTGCCCTGATAGGCCACAGGGGTGAACGTATGGGTGCGGCCCTGCGGGTCGCGCACGTCCAAGATGTACTGGCCGCGGCCCCGGTCGGTCGTCGTCTTGCCTTCGTAGGTGACCCGGTACCCGTTCACGACGCGCGTCTGGCCCTTGGCCACCACAAAGTTCTCGCGCGGCATCTTGTCCTCGTCCGCCGCCGTGGGCTCGCCGATGCGGGGGAGGGCCTGGTCAAAGCCGTTGGACGCGATGATGCCGAGGATGATGAGGGCGAAGCCAACGTGCGAGAGCGCCCCGCCGGCCATCCGGGGGTTGCCCCGAAGAATGCGCCAGAGCACGGCCCCGTTGCCGAAGAGCGAAAAGAAGCCCACGAAGAGCAGGAGCAGCATCTGCAGGGCCTGTCCGTACGCTGCCCAGAAGTCGGCGAGGCTTCCCGTGAGGCTGGCCGAGGCCGTCTGGGGGGCGGCTCCGGTTCCCGCCGGGATGACGAGCGCCTGCTCCGCAAACGGCGTCAGAATGAGCACGGCGATGGTGCTCGCGGTGGCCAGGGCGAGCGGCTTCAGCAGAACCCGGTTCACCGTCGCCACGTCCATCTTCTTCCACCAGAAGAGCTGGCCGAGCCCGGCGAGAAACACGAAGCCGAGCGCCAGGGGGAGGGTCCACTGGTTGTAAAACGACTGCGGCACGGCCGACGGGTTGTCCCGGAAGATCTGGCCGAAGATGGGCGCGCTGGTGCCGAGAATGATGACGGCGGCCGTGGCCGTGAGCAGGACCGAGCCGCACAGGATCATGAACTCGCGGGAGAGGGTGCGCGGCTCCTCGTCGGGCACGGGCAGCTCGCCGTACCGGTACGTGAACAGCCCGATGCCCAGGACGCCGAGGGTGGCGATCCAGAGCAGCAGCTGGTTGTAGAGGCCGAGGCTCACGAACGAGTGCACCGACACGTCCCCCAAAATCCCGCTTCGCGTGAGGAACGTGGAGTAAATGACGAACAGGTACGCCGCGATGGAGAGAAGGAGCGAGGCCTTTTGGCTCGACCCACTCTTCTTCTGCACCAGCATCGTGTGGAAGGCGGCCACGCCCAGCAGCCAGGGGACGAGGGACGAATTTTCCACCGGGTCCCACGCCCAGTACCCGCCGAAGGAGAGCGTGACGTACGCCCAGTATCCGCCCATCGCGATGGCCACGCCCAGCGCCATGACGGCGAAGAGCGTCCACGGCAGGGCCGGGCGCACCCACTGCGTGTAGCGCTTCTTCCACAGCGCCGCCAGGGCAAAGGCAAACGGCACGACCATCGCCGAGAAGCCGAGGAAGAGGATCGGCGGGTGGATCGTCATCCAGGGGTTCTGGAGCAGGTCGTTGAGCCCCTGCCCGTCCGCCGGCACGAAGCCGGGGTTTTGCTGAAAGATGGGCGCGTCGGCAAACTTCTCCGGCAGCGTCATGAACGGGGAGGAGCCGATCTCAACGGGGCCGAACTGCAGCCCCACAATCATCGACAGCAGGAAGAGCTGGCAGAGGCCCACGACGGCCATCACCGGCGTCTCGTACTCCCGCTGGACGTAGGCAATGAGGAGCCCCCCCACGACGCACATCATGAGGGCCCAGAAGAGGAACGAGCCTTCCTGCCCGGCCCAAAACGTGGAAAAGAGGTAGTGCCCCGGCAGGTCGTTCGACGATTGCTGGTAGACGTAGGCGTACTGGTACTGGTGGCTCAGAATCATGTACCAGAGCACCCCGGACGCGGCGCCCACGGCCGTGCTCATGGTGCCCCAGGCCCAGCGGCCCGCCTGCTTCCAGGTGCTTGCCGTGCGCATGTCCTCGTCGGTCCGGGCGGCCCAGAAGAAGGCGACGGCCGACACGCCACACGCCACAAAGGCGCTTAGAAGAAGAAGCTCACCGATCGTACCGAGCATGTGGGAGAGCGATTAAACCAGGCCAACAAGCGGAAATTTTTGAAAATACGGCGCCGGACTCGGTTCCGTCTCACACGGGGTATGGGAAGGCATTTCGGATTAGTACGCGAACGTTTCAACGAACGAGGGCGCGGCACCGACGGTGCGGGCGCCGGGCATCCGCTGTGTCGAGCTCAGGGCGTCCTGGGCCGGGGAGAGACCGGGCGGGGTGGGGAACCTTGGATCCGGCACTGCTTTTCGACGAACAGCAATCGCCCTTCAGGTAGCGGGTCGATGTTAAGTGATGGCTTCGTTGTACCACTCCACGAACAGTTTTGTCGTCAGATGGAGCATTCGTTCTGACTGGGAGGCCGCTCGCGTCCGACGGACGTACCGTGCCAGCTTTTGCCGCAGTCGCCCAAAAAACCGTTCCACATGTGCCAACTCGCCACTGGACTTTCCGACCTGCCGATGGCTGGAATCGTCTTCAAAAACTGGGCGATAGGACTTCCAGAAGTCGCTGAAACTTCGGCCTTTCCGGTAGCCCTCCGGAATCCGGCTCCAGAGCCGTGCGCAGGTTTTTGCCGAGCGGTCTCCGATCACAAATGCTACGACCTGTCGAGTTCGACGGCATAGAGCGACCCAGAGCCACCGTTTGTTCGACCGTTTTCGGACGTATGTCCAGCATTCGTCGAGTTCAAGGGTGTCGTTGTCCCTGGCTGGCCGGAGGCCCTCAGCTACTGAGTCGGCTTCGTGTCCCTTTTTTCAAGCCACCGGTTCAGAGTATTGCGACTGATCCCAAAAATGCGACTGATTGCTCGTTTTGACCCGCGTTCACGGTAAGCCCGGAGAATCTTCTCTTTCTCCTCCTCGGAATAGCCCCGCGGCTCCGGATCGAGCACCTTATGGGCCCCACAATCCTTGCAGTGGTATTGCTGAGAGCCGCTCGCGCTGTGGCCGTTTTTGATAATGTTCGAGGAGCCGCACTCCCTACACTCATGGGTCTCTTTGATCATCGGACTGGATGGACTGGTGAGCCAAGAGCGACATCATTAAAACAGAGAGCTCCACTACGTGTTGAGCCGCTACCGCCCTTCAAAATTCCGCCCTGCGCACAGCCTATGGGGATTCGATCGCATCCGGCCGTGAGGGACGCATGGGCTGGGCCCCGCTGGGCCTTGCTTCTGCTGTGCGGGGTGCTGGCAGGGTGTGGCTCAACGCAGCACGTGGGGGAGCAGGGGCTTCCCGACGCGCAGGGAATTGCCAGCTACTACGCAGATAAGTTCGTGGGCCGAACGACGGCCAACGGAGAGATTTACGACCACCAAGGGCTTACGGCCGCCCACCGCAGCCTGCCGTTCGGGACGCGGGTCCGCACCACCCGCATTGACGCGCCTGCGCAGCCGTCCGTGGTCGTGCGCATCAACGACCGGGGGCCGTTCAAAGACGGGCGCATCATCGACCTTTCGAAGGCGGCCGCCGGGCGCCTCAACATGCTTCGCGACGGGCTCGCGGAGGTGCGGCTGGAGATCGTCTCGTACCCGTCAGGTCCCGCCTCCACGACCGCCGGGCCGTCAGGGGAGGAGCCGTCGGGGCCGGAATCGTCAAGCGCCGGGTGGTAGCGCTGGGCCGGCGGGAACGGCGCCCAACGGGCAAAATGACGCCCCGACACCGATAAAAAAGGAGGTCGACCCGGCGAACGGGCGCGACCTCCTCGCTGAACACAGAGCACGGCGGTTGAAGGCGGCGGGGGACTACGGCTTCTCCGTGGCCACGAAGTCGGCCCGCTCGCCGGACGGGGTGCTCACCACATCCGTAATCTCAACCGAAAAGCTCTTCTCGCGCTCGCGGCTTCGGTCGTAGAGGATGCCTTCGAAGTTGGCATCGTCCTCCTCGTCGGCGAGGTCCTCGATTTGCTCTTCGTCCTCCCCGAAGAAGACGCCCTTGTAGGCCTTGCCGTAAACGGTCTTTTCCGAGTAGGCGAACCCCTCCCCTTCCATGTCGTTAAGCGTTGCGTCGTGCAGGTCGTACAGGCTCATGGTCGTGCAGAGAATTTAGATGGGACAGCGTGTGCGAGGCGGGCGATGTGGGCGTGTACTGCCCGGGCGCGAGCGGCCTCCAGGTGAGAGCGAAACGGAGGACACGGCCGGGCGAGCAGCATTGCACAAACGTCGAGGCATGTACTTCAGAACGAAGATGCCCGTGACCCCGATAGAACCATTGCCTATACGACGCGAAAGCCCATCGGTTCGCCGGGACGTGTCCGGACCCGTCTCGGGCGGAGAACGGAGCATGCCTGGCCGTCATTCCTGCCCGTCTGCCGTGTTGTCCGTCGGTTATGCCTGAGTCCGCGTTCGATCCGGATCGTGTTCGAGACGCCCAGAACGGGGACGAACAGGCCCGGAATGGGCTCCTCCGCCGCCTAGAGCCCATTCTGCGGGGCTACTTCATCAAGCGCATCGGGGCCGAGACCGACGTTGATGATCTGGTGCAGAATACGCTGGTGCGCATCCACGAAAGCCTCGACGACCTTGAGAAGCCGGGCAGCCTGAAGTCGTTCGCCATGAAGGCGGCCCTGTTCGAACTGCAGGACTACTACCGTGGGCGCTACGACATGAAGGAGCACCTGCGCGACCCGGACCTTCCCCTGGGACAGTCGACGGACCCGGAGGACCGGAGTGCCCAGGTGGACGTGGAGAAGGCCCTCGACGCCCTCACGCCGAAGGCACAGCGCATCATGGAGCTGCGGGAGTACGGGTACCTCTACCGAGAGATTGCCCAGATGCTCGACACGACGGAGGCGGCGGTCAAGATGCAGGTAAAGCGTGCCTTCGAAACCATGAAGGATGCACTGACGGCCCTGCTCCTTCTCGCCTGGTTCTTTGGGCTGTAATCATATTTCCGGAACTGTTACTTTCCCGGCGTCGGGAGCGGCTACCCCTTTGGTCGGGTCCGTTCGGGGCGGGAAGGGCCCCCTCGGCCCCCGGCCTCGGAGTCGGTTCTTTTCCTGACGGATACGATTACTCGGACCATGGACGACGCGTACGGTCCTCTTCTGTTTGAGGACGCCCTTTCTTCCGAGCAGCGGGCGAAGCTGCGGGCACGACTCGCTGAAGACCCGGCGCTGGCCGACGGCTGGGCGCGCTGGCAGCAGGTGCGCGCCCGGCTGCGGGAGCGCCTCCAAGAGCATGTCCCCGACCGGCGCCTTCTCGTCCTGTATGCGCTGTCCGAAGAGGGCCGGGAGGACCTTCTGACGCCCGAGGAGGCCGAGGCCCTCGACGCGGCACGCCCCGCCATTGCCGACGCCCTCGACGCGGTTCCGGCCCTCCAGCAGGTGGTGAAACGAGTGCAGGACGAACGGGCCGACTTCGAAACGGTGTGGGCACAGCACCGCGAAGAGATTTGGGCCGCGGAAGACAAGACAGACCGCCGCTCGCAGACGGACCGAAACGAGCGCGCCCCGCGGCGCCCCGGACGTGCTCGCAGGGAGGGGGCTGGGCGCCAGTGGGCGTGGCGCCTCACCGTTGCGGCGCTCCTGCTCGGCGCCGCCGTCCTGGCTGTGGTGTACGGGCCGCAAGGGGCGGAGCGGACGACCGTGACCGCGGAGGCGGGGGAGCAGCGGCAGGTGGAGTTTGAGGACGGCTCGACGGTTCGGCTCGTGGGGGCGTCCACGCTGTCCTACACGCCCGGGATGGACGCGGCCGAAGAGCGACGCGTCACGCTGGCGCGTGGCCGCGCTTATTTCGATGTGACCGCCCGGGAGGACGTGCCATTCGTGGTGACCACGCCCGCAGCCCGAACCGAAGTGCTCGGAACGAAATTCGGGGTCGCGGCCGGAAACGACACCACGGAGGTTGTGCTCGTGGACGGGCGGGTGCGTGTGGGGCCGGGCGGAAACAATGAGGCCGAGCCGGTGGTGCTGGCCCCGGGCGAGCGCAGCACGGTCCGAAGTGGAGACGCCCCCACCTCTCCTGCGCCCGTGGACCTTACCGCGACGCTGGACTGGACCGGACTTTTCGTCTTCCGGGCCGCGCCCACGCGTGTCATTGCGGAGCGGTTGCGCAACCACTATGGCGTGTCCATCTCCGTCGCGCCGGCCCTTGCCGAGGAGCCCGTGACGGGAACCTTTGAGCGGAATCGGTCGGTGGGGCAAGTGCTCAACACGATCGCCCGCGCGCTGGGGGCGGATGTGCGGAAGGAAGGGGAGGCCTACCGACTCGAACCCGGCTCTTGAGGGGCGTTCGGGCAGGAGTGCACGTAGGTCCATCCCTTATAGAACGTTCAGGGAGTTTGACGCTCGCTGAACGAAGGCCCATGCCGAGAGTAGAATGATGTTCATTCGCTCTCCGGGTCCACACCAGCGAGGACCGTGCCGCGCCTTCTCTGTGTCGTTGTTGTCCTGATGGGGGCCGTCGGAGGGGGCATGGAGGCCCGCGCGCAGGCGCCCATTGTCATTCGTGTTGACGAGGCCCCACTGACGGCAGCGCTCGAAGAGGTGCGCGCCCAGACGGACCTTGATCTCGTCTACGCCGAGCGGCTCGTGGAAGACCGCACGGCGAGCTGCTCGTACACGGGAGCGGATCGGGGGGCCGCACTCGCATGTGTGCTCGACGGCACGGACGTCCGGGCCGAGCGGGTGCGCCGGGGGCAATACGTGCTCGTGGCCCGGCCCGACGACGAGCGCAACGCAGAGGCCACGCCGCGCGCCTCGCTCAAAGGGTACGTGCTGGACGCAGAGACGGGTGAGCGCCTGCCGGGCGCGCACGTTTACCTAACCCAACTGAAGGCCGGCGCGACGACGAACCAGGACGGCTACTTCGTGATGTCCGGCCTGCCTCCCAAAGACTACAGGGTGCGCATTTCGTACCTGGGGTACCAGTCCATAGACACCACGCTCACGGCCGGGGCCGGGCCCGCCCGCATCTCGTTGGCCGGCACGTCCATCCAGTCGGAAGGCGTCGTCGTGGAGGCGGGGTCCACGAGTGTCGACGACAATGAGCGTCTCCCGGGCATGCGGTCCGTCGCCTTGAATCGGCTCGATCAACTGCCCTCGTTCGGGGAGCCGGACCTCTTCCGTGCCCTTCAGTGGACGCCCGGCATCCGAAAATCGGGCGTGACGAGCGGGGGGCTCAGTGTGCGGGGGGGCAACCCTGACCAAAACCTCTATCTCCTCGACGGCGCCCCGGTCTACCACCCGTGGCACGCCTTCAGCCTGATTTCGACGTTTCAAACCCAGACGCTCCGCTCCACTGAGCTCTACCGCGGGACCTTTCCCGTAGAGCACGGGGGGCGCCTGTCGGCCGTGCTCGACGCCCAGATGAAGGACGGAAGCCGACGCGCCCCGAAGGCCGTGGCGGGGCTCAGCGTGTTCAGCGGACGGTTTCGCGTCGAATCGCCCCTCACGGAGTCGACCTCGTTCATGGTGTCGGGGCGGCGCTCGTATCTCGACAAGCTCATCGGGCGGCGCCATCCGGTGACGGGGGACAGTGGGCGCCGCGACACCCTCCGCACGGGCTACTACTTCTTCGACACCAGCGCAAAGCTCACGCACCGCTTTGGGCCGAACCACCGGCTTTCGTTTAGCTACTACCACGGGGGGGATGACCTGGATCTTCGCCTCCCGTTTGATCTGTCCCTGGATTTTTCGTCCTGGCTGCGCCCGCCCGATCTCCTGTTTGAGGTGGCCCAGAATTGGGACAATCGGGTCGTCAGCGCACAGCACCGCTATCTCGCCGGCGATGACCTGTTTCTTACCACGACAGGGTATTACTCCGGGTATCGGGCCCAGGAGGCGTCGTTCGTGCAACCGACCACGACCGCGTCGCTCACGTCCGACTACCGGGTCCGGCTCTCCGACGCAGGGGTGAAGGTGCGGGCCGACTATCACCACTCGGTGAGCCACGAGTGGACCGGGGGGCTAGAAGTCTCTACACTGCAATTCGAGAGCACGCTCAACAGCACCCTGCAGCGGTCGAGCGGAACGTCCAGCCGCCGCGTCCAGGACAGCCGCGTCGCCGCCGCGAAAGTGGTGGGGTATCTGCAGGACACCTGGACCCCGACGCCCCAATGGACCGTGGAGTCGGGGGTGCGGGCGGGTTATTTCAGCGGGGGGGATTACGTGCACCTCGCGCCCCGGCTCAGTGCGCAGCACGTGGTGCATCCGCGGTGGCTCGTCGTGGAGGGCAGCGTGGGCCTGCACGTGCAGCACCTGCAGCGCCTCCGAGATCGGTACTCGCTGGCGTACGACCTGGTATCGAGTCGATGGATCCCGGCGAGTGACCGCGTCCGGCCTGCAACCGGGGGGCAGTTGGGACTCGGGACGTACACGCAGCTGCGGCCCGGATGGAGCCTGGAGCTGGACGCCTACGCCCGAGAAACCCGCGACATCCTCGTGCCGGCCGACGTGTTTCAGGAGAAAGAGGGCATCGAGGGCCCGGGAATTGAGATTGGGGCACTGCTCGGCCAGTACGTGACCGGCACCGAGCGGGCCTTTGGCCTCGAATTCAGCACGCGCTACGAGCAGGGCCCGTGGCGGGCACGGCTGGGACTGAGCATGGGTCGGACGTTTATCCAAGCCCCGGCCCGATCGGGCCTTCGGTGGCGGCCGTCGGGCCTGGACGTGCCGGTATCGGTCCGCAGCACGCTTGGGTGGGAGGGGGCACACTGGCAGGCGACCGTGGCTGCGGAGCTGCGCAGCGGATATCCCATCACGGTGCCGGAGGCGCGTTACAAGTTGGGCGACCCCACGGCCTCCACACCGACGTCGTACCTGTACCGCCCGCAGGTGCACAACGGGCGGCTTCCCCCGTACCTCCGGGTGGACCTAACTGTGGGCTATCAGTTCCAACTGCTTTCCGCGGACTGGACGGCCACGGTGGACGTCTCCAACGTCACCAACCGCGACAACGTCCTGGATCGGACGTACCGGCCCACCGAGACGGGTGTTGACGTCAACCGTCAGCGGGGGCTGCCGATTCTTCCCCTGGTGGAGCTGGAGATGCGACTGTAGGCCCCCGTGCACCAGAAGACCGAGCGCAGAACGAGTCGACCGTTCGCTTGCCGACACGACCCGAATGCACCGAGAGACGAAACGACACACGCTACGGGCCCTTGGGGGGGTGCTCCTGATGGCTGGGCTCATTCTGGTGCTGGGTCGATGCGACCTGGCGAACCCCACGGAGCCGCAGTCGCTCGTGGTGGAGGCGTTTTTTACGACCGACCGCCCGCTCCCCTCGATCACCCTTCGACGGACGCGCCCGCTCGACGCGCCCGGCAGTCGGGACGACAATGCGGCGGCCGGGGCGGCCATCGAGGTCGTCCTGGATGGGGAGTCCGTCTCGTACGAGGAGCACGATGCACGGCCGGGGCTGTACGTGCCGGAGGCGACCCTCGGGACGGTGCCGGCGGACGTCCCGTGGGCCCTCACGGTGGAGTGGCGGGACGAGGTCGCGCGGGCGCAGGGCCGAACCCCACCCCCTATCGACCTGGGCGAGGTCTGTGTCGAGGTGCCGGACGCTCCGGTACAGGCCATCCGTGTGGACTCGTTGCGTCGCGACTCGCTCGACATTCCCGCGGAGCAAGGATACCTTTACCCGATCAATGTATCGGTAAGGTGGCCGGCGGGGACGCTCCCCCCGGGTGCGGACACGACCCACTGGGTGCGGCCGCAGCTCCGCCCCGACACCGCTGAGTTCTCGTCCCGCGTGGTCAACTTCTTCTTGGAGCCGGTGGACGTACGGCGTGAAGACCAGTTTCGGACCCGGAACGGGCAACGAGCGTGGCGGGGCGTCTACGCGGTGCCCGTCGCGGGCCGCACCTCGGCGCTTCCCGGACACGACCTCACCGTGACGATTGCTCGCGGCGACACTGCATTCGCGGCGTTTGCTCGAAGCCGTGACGACCCGGAGCGGCGCGAACCGGTGTCGAACGTGGAGGGCGGGCTCGGCATCGCCACGGCGGTCGCGATCGACTCGTTGCGTCGCACGGTGGAGGGGACGGGGAAACAGTGCTACGTTCCTTGAAGGCCCGGGTCCCCGGAGAATCCAGCCCGGAGATCAGGTGTACAACGACCTGAAACCACAGGCGAGGGCAGTCGCCACTCGACGTGCACACTCCATCGCAAATCCACCGATTCACATGTCCGAGGGGACGCCGGCAGGAACGATTACGCGCCTTGACCCTCAGGTCAACAACGAGAACCGGGTGTCGGTCTTCATCGACGACGAGTTTGCATTCGGGGTGCATGAGGACCTCGTGGTCAGGCACGGCCTGACGGTCGGGACGGCCCTCACGGCGGAGGACGTGCGCGAGATTGAGGCCGACGAGCAGTACGTGGAGGCCAAGCAGGCGGCGCTCGACTACCTTGCGCACAAACCGCGCACGGAGACGGAGGTGCGCCGGAAACTCAAGCGGAACGACGCGCCGGCGTTCGTGATCGACGACGTGGTTGCCCGTCTGTACGAACTGGAGTACCTGGACGACGAGGCCTACGCGCACGACTACGCCCACAACCGCTTTTCCAGCAAGAAGTACGGCCCGGTACGCATCCGACGAGAGTTGAAAGAGCGGGGCATCGACCGGCACCTGGCCGACGCGGCGGTCGACACGCTTTTTGAGGACGAAGACGCAACCGCGGCGGCCTGGGAGCACGCCGAATCCCGGTGGCCGCGTCTGGCCGACGAGGACGACCCGCGTCGCCGCCGGCAGAAAATGTACCGGTATCTCCGCCGTCGCGGCTTCACGTCCGAAACCATCCGTCCCATCCTCGACGAACTGGAGCGAGAGGGGGGGCGCTCTCCCGTGTAGACAGACGCGAACGAGAGCGGCCGCCCGCGCCCGACGGACGACGTTTCTCTTTCATCCGCCACGCCCGCTTGCATGCCCGACGGCCCCGATCCGTCTTCCTACGGTCCCGACGAATCGCCAGGCCCCGACCCAGAAGAACCGTCGTCGTCGGAGACGGCGCCGGCACGCCACGCCCGGACGACCACGGCATCCCGCCGGGGCCACGCCCGAGAGCGAATGCCCGTCTCCCCGGACGAGTCCGCCAGCACATTCACGTTCGACCGGGTGGTTCGTTTTCTGCTCGGGGCCGCGGCCGTCGGGTCCGTCGGATGGATGGTGTGGTACTTCGCCGGCATTGTGCTGTACCTCATCGTCGGGGGCCTGCTCGCGTACCTGCTCCGTCCCCCGGTCGACTACATCCAGGGACTTGGCGTTGGACGGGTCCCGGCCATCCTGGTCGCCTTTGCGGTCTTTCTGGGGGTGATCGTGGTGATCGTGACGTCGGTGGTGCCGTTCATTACGCGTCAGGTCCAGGACTTGTCGCAGCTCATTACCATCGACACGGCCGCGTACGTGGCCAATCTCATCGAGGCGCAGGTTCAGGGCGTCGTCCCGCTGGAGCAAGGCGTATTGGAGGAGAATGTCCGCCAGGCGGCCGAGTCGCTCATGCGGGGCGATCTGGTGGAGGGCCAACAGGTGGCCGAGACGGTGAGCTCTGTCGTGAGCGTCTTCACGAACATCGTGTACGCCGTCGTCATTGTGCCCTTCGTCACGTTTTTCCTACTCAAAGACGAGCTTCGGATCCGGCGGAGCCTCCTCCACCTCGTGCCCAACCGGTATTTCGAGGTCACGCTCTCGATTCTCGCGAAGGTGGAGCTGAACATTGGGCGCTACTTCCGGGCCCTGCTCGTGCAGGGGACGGCCATTGCGGTCATCGCGTCCACGCTCCTGTGGATCGTGGGCCTGCGGGGCGCCATCGCCATCGGCATCTTTACCGGCCTGGCCAACACGATTCCGTACTTCGGTCCGTTTCTGGGCTTCCTGGCGGGCACGCTCGTCGGCATCGCCCAGACGGGGGACGTGTCGCTGGTGCCGGGGGTGGCCCTGGCCATGGCCCTCACGCAGCTGGCGGACAACGTGCTGCTCCAGCCCCTCATCTTCTCGCGGGCCGCCCAGACCCACCCGCTCGTCATCCTCTTCGTGGTGCTGGCGGGCGCCCAGCTGGGCGGCATCCTGGGGATGCTGATGGCGATTCCCCTCACCACGACGCTGCGCGTGATCGTGGAGCAGCTGCTCTGGAGTCTCCGCAACTACCGGATCCTGCGGGCGGGGTAGGCCGCCCGGGCCAGTCTCTCGGGGACCGACGATCGTCCCGAGCCGTTTTCCGAATTCTCGCTTCTTCCTTCCTTCCCACGTGTCGCTTCCGCCATGCCCCGCTCGACCGCCGCGTCTATGCGTTCCGACCCCGCTGTGTACGACGACGAAGACCTCGATGCTGCGAGGGCGGCGGTGCGGGAGCGCGTCGGCTGGGCCCCCGAGATGGCGCTTATTCTGGGGTCGGGGCTGGGGCGCCTGGCGGAGGCGGCGGACGAGACGACGGTCGTGCCCGCCGCCGAGATTCCGGGCTATCCGGAGTCGACCGTGGAGGGGCACAGCGGGAAACTCGTGTTTGGCGCCCTGGAGGACACCCGGGTCGTCTTTGTGCAGGGGCGGGTGCACCTTTACGAAGGGTACCCGGTGCAGAAGATCGCGATGCCGGTGCGGCTGGTGCACGCCCTGGGGGCCGATCGCATGCTCGTCACCAACTCGGCCGGCGGCATCAACCGCACCTTCGACCCGGGGACGCTCATGTTCATCACGAGCCACCTCAACATGGCGTTCGCCAGTCCAGGGGTCGGAGCCGGGGCGGGGCCGGCCCGTCAGCGATCGGACGAGGAGCAGGCTCCCTTCTACGAGCCGGGGTGGACGAGCCGGGCCGAGCAGGTGGCCCTCGATTTGGGGCTGGACGCACGGCGGGGCACCTACGCCTGGACCCTGGGGCCGAGCTACGAGACGAAGGCGGAGGTGCGGGCGCTGGAGCAGCTGGGCGCCGACGCAGTGGGGATGAGCACGGTGCCGGAGGTGATTCAGGCGCACCAATTGGGAATGGCGGTCCTCGGCCTGTCGACGATCACGAACCCGGCCGCGGGCCTGGCGCCCGGCGGTCTCGATCACGACGAAGTCCTCGAGGTGAGTGAGCGGGTGCGGGGGGATCTGATGAAGCTGGTGCGGGGCATCGTGCGGGTGGCCGACGCGTAGAGGCGAGACTCGTGGCTAACGTGACGTTCCTCTTGGCCGAACCCGGGTTTTTTAAGCTGCGGGGCGGAGGGCCGCCTCGTACCGGTCGAGCTCCGTCTGCAGCCGCTCGCGCATCGGGGGGAGGCGCGGGTCGTCGTGGGGGGGGGGACGCCTCCAGAACGGCCGCGTGAAACCACCGCTGCGCCTCGGCGTCGCCGCTGAGGGCCGAAAAGATGTCCTCGTTCGCCTGCAGGCTCTGGGTGATGGACCACAGGTTGTGGATCTTGTCGGCCAGGCTGATGGCGGCGGCGTCCGGCGGGCCCGTGCGGATGCCCTCGAGGTAGTCCTCCTTGCGGGCCCGCCAGGGCCGCATCTGCCCGTCGTCGTCCAGCTTCTGCTCGGAGACCTGAACCACGAGCCGGGCCACGTCCGCCCCCACGGCGTCGCGGAGCTGCTTGCGGCGCAGCCGCTGGCCGTGCTGGTTCATGTCCTCAATCGCGTCGTGCAGGTAGGCGGCGGCCACGGTCGCTTCGCCCCAGCCCGCCCGGCGCACAATGGAGGCCACGGCGGCAAGGTGGGCGATGACCGGGATTTGGACCTCCTCGCCCTCGGGCACCTCGAACGCCGGGTCGCGCCAGACGCCCTTCCGGTAGGTGCCGTCGTGCCATTGGGCCGATAGCTCAATGGCGTGTTCAATGAGCGGGCTAAAGAGACCCTCCGGGGATGGGCCGTCCTCCATGACAGGGCTCAGCGGGTGTTGGGGGGCAGTCGACGAGTGTTTGCGCCGGGCGCTCGGGTCGCTATACGCCCACGACCTGGTGGGCAGAGGTATCGGTACGGAGCGCGTGCCGCAGGTCGTCGAGCAGGGCCGGGCTGTACTTGTTGAGGTAGTACAGCACGTTGATCGTGCGTTCCTGGAGCGTCCCGTCCGGGCGAAGGTTCGTGTGGGCCTTCTTGAGCTGCGCTCGGACCTCGTCCTGCTGCCGTTTTTCGGCCCGGACGACCTTCTGCTTTAGGGCCTCCATCTCGTCCATGATTGCCGACCGCGTCGCCTCGGTGGAGGCGCCGAGCGTCCGGTCTACGGCCTCCACCTCGGGCTTCAAGGCATTGAGGGTCTGGTGGAGCTGCGGCAGGGCCTCCGAGAAGAGGGCATCCACGTCGACCTCCATCGTGTCGACGACCACGTCCTGAAAGAGCGGCTCCAGGCCGTCCCGAAAGTCCGCAACCGTCAGGCCGTACTTGTCGAGCACCTTCTGCACCTTGCCCTCCACCAGGGATACACTCGCCCGTGGGTGAATGAGGGGCATGTCGAGGCCCGCCCAGTCGTAGACCCCCCCGTACTGGGCGAAGTAGGACACCTCGCCGGGGCCCGCAACGTACGCGGCGGTCGGCAGGAGGTGGTCCTGCATCAGCGGACGCAGGACGACATTGGGACTGAATCGTTCGGGCGTCTCGTCTAGGCGATTGAGCAGATCGGAGCGGGAGAACGTCCGGTCCGTGCCGCGGAGCCGAAAGGCGTTTTCGTCCTCCAGGTCGATTGCCCAGCGGCCGTCGTCGCCGAGCCAGAAGAGGTTGGTCGGGTGGGCGTTGACCTGTGCGTGGTAGCCCCGATCGCGGAGCGCCCGACCGGCCGCGTTCACCGGGGCGACGGAGGCCCGCGGGTCCTCAATGTCGCGCCGGAAGAGGGGGCGGGTCAGTGCCTTGAGGCGGGCATCGTCGGGGTTCATGAACACGAGCCCGTCGTCCTCGAAGAGGGAGCGCATCAGACGGGCGAAGGCATCCTCGAGGCGGGTGCCGGGCTGGTAGGCGGCGCGCACCTGTTCCATCACTGCCGGCTTGAAGTCGGAGGGGGGCAGGGCCTCGTCGAGCCGGTCGACCACGTCCTGGATCCCGTCGGTCAGGGCGAGTCGCCCGACCGCCCCGGGATTGTCGTCCACGCCGGGCTCGTAGGAGAGGGGCACGACCTCGTTGTGCTGGAGGACGTGCGCCGCGGCAATCTCTTCGAAGTCGTGGTCTTCGCCCTCCACCCAGAAGACGGGGACGACGGGACGCCCCGTCTGGTCCGCCCACTCCTCGATCAGCTGGAGCGTGGTGATGGTCTTGTAGATGGTGTAGAGCGGCCCCGTAAACAGCCCCACCTGCTGGCCCGTCACCACGGCGATGCTGTCCGGGTCCCGCAGGGTCTCAATGTGCGAGCGGGTGCGCTCGTCGAGGCCCCAGCGCTCGTTCTGGTCGAGCAGCGTGTCGGCGAGCACCTCGCGGTCGGCGGGGCGCTTGGCCGCCGCCGTGGCCGCCGCCCGGCGCGCCGGGCGGGACTGCCAGTCGCCCGGATAGAAGTCCGCCACCGCGTCGAAGTCGGTGCAGTAGTCGACGAACAGGTCGGGGAAGGCGCCGAGGGCAGCGGGCGGGGTGCGGTGCGCAGCGCGCTCGGTGGGGGACGGCATGCGGGCGGAGGAAATGGTGGAAAGAGTGACGGGGGGTGGGGCGAGACCGTCGCGGCGAGGGGCGGGGCTCGGGACAAACGGCAACGGACAATAAAAAAGGCGAAGCCGCGGGCACGAGTCCCGCAGGGCTTCGCCAGGATCGAGGGTCCGATCGGGGGCGCTAGTTCTGGTTCTGCTGCTGCTCCTGCTCCAGGCGCTGGATTTCGTCGCGGAGCTCGGCGGCCCGTTCGTAGTCTTCCTCCTCCACGGCCTCCTCGAGCTGTTTCTGCATCTGTTCGAGTTCGGTGCCCTCTTCCTCCTCCGAGGGGGACGTCTCTTCGGCCTGCTCGGCGAGCGAGGAGATGTCCGACTCGTCTTCGGCGACGATGCCGGCCTCGTCCAGCACTGCGGGGGCGACGAAGATGGGCGCGTCCACGCGAACGGCGAGGGCCACGGCGTCGCTGGGGCGGGAGTCGAGCCGGTGCTCTTCGCCGTCGTGGCGGTACCGGATCTTGGCGAAGAAGGTGCCCTCCCGAAGTTCGTCGATCACAACCTCCTCCACGTCCACGTCCACGGCCTCAAACGTATCGCGCAGCAGGTCGTGCGTCATCGGGCGCGGGGGCTGAATCTTTTCCAGCTCCAGCGCAATCGCCTGGGCCTCAAATGCTCCGATGATGATTGGCAGACGGCGGTTGCCTTCGACCTCTCCGAGCACAAGGGCATAGGCCCCTCCGCTGGAAGGGCTCGTGGAGAGACCAATGATATCTACCCGAGTAAAATCCATCGCGAGCTCAGTGAATTCAGAGAAAGTGCTCAATGCCCGAGAGTAACGCGCCGGCCCGTCTCGCCGAGCGGCAGAACGGAGCTATACTTCAGAGATTGCACCCGCCTCTTCAAGCGAAACGTCCAACGCGTCCAGAAACGCGTTGTTCTCCTCCTCGGTCCCCGCACTGACGCGCAGATACCCTTCCAGCTCCGGATACCCGCCCATGTTGCGGACCAGAACGCCGCGGTCCGCCAGCCGGTCCTGCAGCGTATCGGCCGGCAGCGGGGTGGTGAAGACGACGAAGTTCGCCTGCGAGGGCACCACCTCGACCCCCTCCATCGCCTGCAGGGCCTCGGTAAGGGTTGTGATCGAGGCCTCGATGCGCGATACGCGGTCCTCAATCAGGTCGGGGCGCCGCAGCACCGCCAGGGCCGTCTGCTCGGCGAACCGGTCCACCATGAAGGGCAGACGCGCCTTCATGAGCTCCGTCACCACGGCGGGGTGGGCGAGCAGGTACCCGAGCCGCGCGCCCGCCAGCCCGAACCCCTTCGAGAGCGTGCGGAGAATCAGCACGTTGGGGTGTTGCTCAAGCAGGTCGATGGCGGTGCCCTCCGGGTTGAATTCCACGTACGCCTCGTCGATCACCACGAACCCGGAGCTCGCCGTGACGACCTGCTCGAGCTCGTCGAGCGTCATGGCCAGCCCCGTCGGGTTGTTCGGGGTGGTGAGGATGGTCAGAACGGCCTCGGTCTCCGCCGCGGCCGTGGCGAGGGCATCCGCGTCGAACCCAAAGTCGTCCTGAGGCGGCACAATGGTGAGGTCGGCCTCCTGCAGGCGCATGACCTTTTCGTAGAGGGAGAACATCGGGCGGGGCAGGACCACCGGGTCGCCCGGGTCCAGGAAGGCGAGGCCGAAGGTGTAGGTGATCTCGTTGGAGCCGTTGCCGACGAGGATCTGGTCGGGATCGACGCCGTCGTACTCGGCGAGCGCATGGCGCAGCGCCTCCGGCTGCTCGGAGGGATACCGGTTCATCTCCACCTGCGCGTGGGCGTCGAGGAGCTCCTGTTTGAGGCCCGCCGGCAGGTCAAAGGGGCTCTCGTTCTGGTTGAGCTTTACGTCAATCCCCTCCGGCATGTCCACGATGTACTCGCTCCGGTCCCGCACGGCGGGCCGGATGTGCTGGAGCACGTCGTCGAGGGACGGGGAGTCGGTGTCAGCGGCCATGGGCCCGGCGGGGCGTCTCGGGAGGGAAGAGCAAATGGACTATACAAAAGGTACCAGCAGGCGGGCACAATGTCTCCGGGGTCACGGCTTTTTCGAACCCGACCCGCCGTCGCGATCCAGCCGTGTCCGGATCGCCTCGGCGTGGGCCTGCAGGTCTTCCGCCTCGGCGATGGTGGCAATCTTCGGCCCGGTCTCGTCCAGCCGGTCCTTCGTGTAGGAGAGGACGGACTGCGTGCGCACGAAGTCGTCGACCCCAAGGGCGGAGGCGTGGCGGGCCGTGCCGCCGGTGGGCAGCACGTGGTTGGGGCCCGCAAAGTAGTCGCCCACGGGCTCGGACGAGTACGCGCCCAGAAAAATGGCCCCGGCGTGGCGGATGTGGGTCATGGTCTGCCAGGGGTCGTCCACGTGCAGCTCCAGGTGCTCCACGGCGAGGTCGTTCATGAGGTCGATGGCCGCGTCCATCGTGTCGGGCACGACGCACGCCCCGTAGTCGGCGAGGGACTGCTCGATCACGTCGGCACGGGGGAGGGCCGGAACCATCGCCTCCACGTGCTCCTGCACGGCCTCGGCCAGGGGCCGGTGGGGCGTGACGAGGACCGCGGAGGCCCGCTCGTCGTGCTCGGCCTGTGAGAGCAGGTCGGCGGCCACGAACTCGGGGTCGGCCGTGGCGTCGGCCAGCACGCCGATCTCGCTGGGGCCGGCCACCGAGTCGATCCCCACGCGCCCAAACACCTTCTTCTTCGCGGCGGCCACGTACGCGTTGCCCGGGCCCACGATCGTGTCGACCGCCGGCACCGACGCGGTGCCGTAGGCGAGCGCCCCGACGGCCTGCGCGCCCCCGACGGCGTAGATGTGCTCCAGGCCCAGGAGGGCGGCGGTGGCGAGGACGAGCGGGTGCGGACGCCCGTCGTCCTGCGGGGGGGAGACGAGGTGAATCTCGTCGACGCCCGCGACCTGTGCGGGAATTGCGTTCATCAGCAGACTCGACGGGTAGAAGGCCGTGCCGCCCGGCACGTACAGCCCGGCCCGCTCCATCGGCACCACGCGCTGTCCCAAGATCACCCCGTCCCCATCGTCGGTGAACCAGGACTCGTCCACCTGCTTGTCGTGAAAGTGGCGGATGTTGGCCGCGGCCTCCTCAAGGACGTCCTGCAGATCGTCGTCGAGCGCGTCGACCGCGCCGTCGAGCACCGAGGCCGGCACCTGGACCGGGTAGGGGCGCACCCCGTCGTACGTCTCGGTCAGCTCGATGAGGGCCTCGTCGCCCTCCGCACGAATCCGCGCCAGAATGTCCTCGACGGTGGCGTCCACCTCGTCGCTGAAGGTGCCGCCCCGGCTCACAATGGCGTCGAGGCGGGCGGTGTCGTCGGGCGTGATCAGGGGAATCATAGAAGTGGAAATGCGCGAAATGAGTTCGACAGGACAAATAGATCTATTTTCGAGCCGGGGGAATGTTTTGGGGTGGACGTTGAAAGGTTGGAACGCCCGCGGTGGCCCCGAACATCGGGTGAGGGCAACGTCCCAACGGCACCGCGGGGCAATCGGCATCGAGGTGCCCCCGTCGCTCTGAACTCGATTCAGAGCCTATAATCCCGAAGGGAGGCCCGATTGGTTGCATCATGGGCTCCAAATCAAGTTTGGAGCGACGAAGGGGAGTGCTTTTCCAACACACGGTCTTTCGGAAATGGACGTTTGAGGACATTCCCCACAGCGTAGATCACTGATGTTATTGCCCTCAACGGCACCGAAACGTCCAGCGCACACGCGGCGTTTACCATCCTGATATGCCTGATGTTAAAACTGCGTCTCACACCGTTGGCACCGCCGAGGACCGCGTGGACCTCAAGACCATGGGCCGTGCGGGCCTGAAGGACTTCGTGGCCGAGCACGGCGCGCCCCGCTACCGCGGCGACCAGCTGTTCAATTGGGTCTACGGGAAAGGGGTCTCCGACTTCGATCGGATGTCGAACCTCCCCAAGCGGATGCGCCGCGGCCTGCAGCGCGACGCGACGGTCGAGGACATCGAGATCGTGGAGCAGCAGCAGGCCGCCGACCGGACCGTGAAGGCACTCTTTGAACTGCCCTCGGGGCGGGAGGCCGAGACGGTGCTCATCCCCGCCATCGACGAGCGGGGGGAGGCGCGGCGCCTGACGGTGTGTGTGTCGAGCGAGGTCGGCTGCGCGATGGGGTGTGAGTTCTGCGCCACCGGCCGCATGGGCTTCCGCGAAAACCTCACGCCCGGGGCCATCTTCGACCAGGTGTGGCACATGAACGAGGTCGCCCAGGAGCACTTCGGGCGGCCCGTGACCAACATCGTGTTCATGGGAATGGGGGAGCCGCTCCTCAACTACGACGCGGTGCTCGACAGCATTTCCATTCTGACCGACGAGGACAGCCTCAACCTCTCGGCCCAGAAGATCACCGTCTCTACCGTCGGCCTCGCGCGGCGCATCAAGGACCTGGCCGACGACCAGCTGCGTACCAACCTGGCCGTCTCCCTGCACGCGCCGGACAACGAGACGCGCAGCCGCATCATGCCGGTGAACGAGGCGGAAAAGACGAGCCTCCCGGCGCTGAAAGAGGCGCTCCAGTACTACTTCGACAAGACCGGCCGCCAGATTACGTACGAGTACTGCCTCTTCAAGGGCGTGAACGACAGCGAGACGGACGCGCGGAACCTCGCCGACGTCACGCGCTGGGCCCCGAGCAAAGTGAATCTGCTCATGTACAACCCAGTCGAGGGCCTCAACTTCGAACGGACGTCGGAGGCCCAGCTCGACCGGTTCGTGCAGGTGCTCGTGCAGGAGGGCGTGACCGTGACGGTGCGGCGCAGCCGAGGGCAGGACATCGACGCGGCCTGCGGGCAGCTCGCCAACGAGGGGGAGGACGCGTAGGGGGACCGAGAGTCGCCGTTGGGGGAACACTGCCCCCCCGACGACAGACGCGCGCTCTTTGTGGCTTGGCCGCCGTCCCAGCATCCATTTCGCTCATCCTCGTCCTTGATTATGGCCCATTCGTTCTCTGACGCCCCCGACTGGCTCAGCCGTCTCGCTCAGGGGCTGCTCGGCCTCCTCGGCTTCTACGCCGCCGTCCGGCTCCTGCCGCGCGTGTTGAAGAGCATGACGCGCCGCTTCCTGTTCGGCCTCATCGGGGAGATTCTCCTCGTGGCCCTCGGCCTCTTCCTCACCCGCCGCGCCACCGAGCGTCCCCGCTCCAAGAACACCGCGCCCGCAGCGAAGAGCGATCGGAAAAGACAAGCAAGAGGAAGTGCCCCGCGCAACGGAGATTCCACCTCGTGACTCATGCGCTCATGACGCTGTTCGGAAGAAGCAGTATCTCCGGATTCTCGTCCTCTCCCGCCTGATCCAACGCTTTCATGTTTGAAGAGACGGGCTTTCGATCCGATCAGCTCGGCGTCATCACGCACGGGTCGCTGAATGAGGGCATCGAGATGAAGCTCGATTCGGCGGAGTCCGTGGAGGACGTGGTGGCCGGCACGTTCGTCGTGATTCAGGGGGAGAAGCACGACTTCTTCTGCATGATCACGGACATCGAGATCGAGGCGGCCAACGAGCAGATTCTGCTCAATCCGCCCGACCCGTCCGACGACCTGCTGCGCGAGGTGATGCAGGGGTCCGGCACCTACGTGACCGTCCAGCTGAAGCCGATGCTCATGATGCCGAACGCCGACCACCCGGAGCTGACGGACGAGGAGCCGGCGTCGGTGAAGACCATCCCCGCGCACTTCTCGCCGGTGGCGCCCGCGGAGGCCGACGACGTGGCCCGCGTCTTTGGCGACGAGACGTGGGACGACGGGCGGACGTACTTTCACGTGGGCCACCCCATCGGAATGGAGGAGAGCCCGGTGTGCATCGACCTCGCCAAGTTTGCCGAGCGCTCGAACGCCATCTTCGGCAAGACCGGCACCGGAAAGACCTTCCTCACACGGCTGCTGCTGGCGGGCACAATCGTGACGGGGCGGGCCGTCAACCTCGTGTTCGACATGCACTCGGAGTACGGCTACGGCAGTCAGGCGGAGGGGGCGGACGGGCAGGCGCAGTTCGTAAAGGGGCTGCGCGACCTGTTTCCGAGCAGGGTGAGCCTCTTCTCGCTCGACCCCTCCACCACCCGCCAGCGCGGGCACACGCCGGACTACGAGGTGCACCTGCACGCCGACCAGATTCAGCCGGCCGACATCCTACCGCTGCGCGACACGCTCAACCTCAACGCCACCGCCGCCGAGAGCAGCTACCTCCTCAAAAACCAGTACGGCGACCGGTGGCTCACGACCCTCCTGGAGGCGCAGAGCGGGGACGACTTCGAGCGGCTGGCCGACGAGACCGGCGCCCACAAGAACTCGATCGAGGCGCTGCGGCGCAAGCTGGCCCCGTTCCAGGAGTACGACTTCTTTACCACCCAGCCCTCGCCGGACGACTACGACGTCCTCGACGCCCTGCTCGAAAACTTGGACAGTGGCAAGTCGGTGGTGTTGGAGTTCGGGCAGTACGATGACCTGCGCGTCTACCTGCTGGTGGCCAACGCCCTCACGCGCCGCATTCGGCGGGCCTACGAGGCGAAGACGAACCGCTACCGCCAGACCCAGAACGAGGGGGACAAGCCGCAGCCCCTCATGATCACGATCGAGGAGGCGCACAAATTCCTGTCGCCGGACATTGCGCACGAGACGCCGTTCGGCAAGATTGCGCGCGAGATGCGGAAGTTCTTCGTGAGCCTGCTGGTGGTGGACCAGCGGCCGAGCGCGATCGACGAGGAGGTGCTCAGCCAGATCGGCACCAAGATGGTCGCCAAACTCAGCGACGACAAAGACATCGGCGCGGCCCTCGTGGGCACGAGCGACGCGTCGTCCCTCCGCGAAATTCTCGCCTCCCTCGACGCGAAACAGCAGGCCCTCCTGCTGGGGCACGCGGTGCCCATGCCGATCGTCGTCAAGACGCGAACCTACGACCAGGACTTCTACGACGCGCTCCGCAGCCACCCCGCGACGAGCAGTGTCGACGGGGAGGCCGACCCGGATGCAGAAATGGAAGACCTGTTTTACTAGTTCTCGCCTTGCCGGGCGGCGAGCCCCGTGCTATGTGCAGGGCATCGGGAGGGGCCTGCGGCAGACGTCTTCGGATCCGAACCGGTGCGGGGCCGGCCTATGCCCGCGTCACCGAAGAAAACGATGTGCTGGCGGGACGGGGGTGTGGATGGGGGACGCCCCGCCGTCCCCGGAATCGTGGGAATCGTCGTCGGGGAGGGCGTCGCTGATCGCATCCTGAACGTTCTGTAGCAGCAGGGCGGCGTAGAGACTGCGGTACGGGTGTTGCTCTCGGGCCTCGATGGGCAGGGACGGCAGACGGTCGTTCATGGCAGGAGAAGGGACAGGTCAGACGGAACGAAAGGGCACCGGGAGTGGCGTTTTGCGAAAAACTCATTCTGTAATTAGTTCGAAGCAAGCGGCGTGCCAGAAATTTGAGGGGCCAACGAGACGCCCGGAAGGGACGATGAGCCTCGTGGCAGGATGCGGAGTTTGGGCAAAATCGAGGCGGGGCACATTTTGGTTTGAAACGACCGGGTCGTGCTCGTCCGTTCTGTAGGGCCACTCTTCCCAGCGCGGGAGAACGTCTCGTCCAACGATGTCCCTCGTCCTATGCCCGACTCGTCTAGCGTCCCCTCCGACACCACCCCCACGAGCGACCCGTCGTACGATCTGGTCGGCTCTCGCCGTCAGCCGCTCGACGCCATCTTTGAGCCGAAAAACGTGGCGGTGATTGGGGCGAGCGAGTCGCCCGGCAGCGTGGGGCGGACCCTGCTTTGGAATCTCGTGAGCAATCCGTTCGGGGGCACCGTCTTTCCGGTGAACCCGAAGCGGGACAGCGTGCTCGGCATCGAGGCGTACGAGGGCATCGGGGCCGTGGAGGCGGACGTGGATCTGGCCGTGATCGCCACCCCCGCGCCGACGGTGCCCGGCATTGTGGAGCAGTGCGGCGAGGCGGGCGTGGAGGGGCTTGTCATCGTGTCCGCCGGCTTTCGGGAAGTGGGGGAGGAGGGGGCGGCGCTCGAACGGGACATCAAGGACATTGCGCGGACGCACGGCATCCGCATCGTGGGGCCGAACTGCCTGGGGATCATGCGGCCGCCCAACGGCCTCAACGCCACCTTCGCCGGGTCGATGGCCAACGAGGGCGACGTGGCGTTCGTCAGCCAAAGCGGCGCGCTGCTTACATCAATTCTCGACTGGAGCTTCCGCGAGAACGTGGGCTTCAGTTCGTTCGTCTCCATCGGCTCGATGCTCGACGTCGACTGGGGCGACATGATCGAGTACCTGGGCGACGACCCGAAGACCGAGAGCATCGTGCTCTACATGGAGTCCATCGGCAACGCGCGGTCGTTCCTCTCGGCGGCGCGGGACGTGGCCCAGAGCAAGCCCATCATCGTCATCAAGGCGGGGCGCACCGACGCGGCGGCGGAGGCGGCGGCCTCCCACACCGGCACCCTCACCGGCAGCGACGCCGTGCTGAACGCGGCCTTCCGCCGCAGTGGCGTGCTGCGGGTCGACGACATCAACGACCTCTTCTACATGGCCGAGGTGCTCAGCAAGCAGCCCCGCCCGGAGGGGCGCAACCTCACCATCCTTACCAACGCGGGCGGGCCCGGCGTGCTGGCCACCGACGCCCTGATTGGGGGCGGCGGTGAGCTGACGCCGATCTCCGAAGACGCGACGGACGCGTTCGACGACATTCTGCCGGGGGCGTGGAGCCACGGCAACCCCGTCGACATTCTGGGGGACGCCGACCCGGAGCGCTACGCGGAGTCCCTGGAGGTGGCGGCCAACGACGAAAACAGCGACGGGCTGCTGGTCGTCCTGACGCCCCAGGCCATGACCGAGCCCACGAAGACGGCCGAGCACCTGCGGCCCTACGCCCGCGACAACGACAAGCCCATCCTGGCCAGCTGGATGGGGGGCGACGCGGTGGCCTCTGGCGAGAACATCCTCAACGAGTCCGGCCTGCCCACCTTCGCGTACCCGGACACCGCGGCGCGCGTGTTCAACCACATGTGGCGCTACAGCTACAACCTGCGTGCCCTCTACGAGACGCCGAGCCTGCCGGAGGACGAGCCGGGCCTCCCCGACCGCGAGGCGGCCGCCGGCATCGTGCAGGACACCCACGAGTCCGGTCGCGTGCTGATGACCGAGCACGCGTCCAAGGAGCTACTCGCGGCCTACGGCATCCCCACCGTCGACTCGCCGGTGGCGGAGACCCCCGAGGAGGCGGTCGCGGCGGCGCAGGAGATTGGGTATCCGGTGGTGGTGAAGCTCCACTCCACCTCCATCACGCACAAATCGGACGTGGGCGGCGTGCACCTGGGCCTCACGAGCGACGCGGACGTTGAGGCCGCCTTCGCCCAGGTCGAAAACAACGTGGCGGAGGGCTTCGACGGGGTGACGGTGCAGCCCATGATCGACCGGAGCGACGGGTACGAGCTCATCATTGGCAGCAGTATGGACGAGCAGTTCGGGCCGGTGCTGCTCTTCGGCTCCGGGGGGCAGCTAGTGGAGGTCTATCAGGACCGTGCCCTCGGCCTGCCGCCGCTCAACCGCACCCTGGCCCGTCGCATGATGGAGCAGACCCAGATCTACGAGGCGCTGCAGGGGGTGCGGGGCCGTGAGCCGGTGGACCTCGACGCGCTGGAGACCTTGCTCGTGCGGTTCAGCCAGCTGGTGGTGGAGCAACCGCGCGTGAAGGAAATCGACGTGAACCCGCTGTTGGCCCGGCCGGGCGACGACGGGCTGCTCGCCCTTGATGCCCGGGTGGTGCTGCACCCCTACACGAAAGACGACGACGAGCTGCCGACGCCCGCGATCCGGCCCTACCCGCGGCAGTACGTCGGCACGCACGCGATGGCCGACAGTGAGGAGGTGACCATTCGTCCCATCCGGCCCGAAGACGAGCCCAAGCTGGTGACCTTCCACGAGCGCCTGTCCGAGCGGAGCGTGTACCTGCGGTACGCCAACCTGATGAAGCTGGAGCAGCGGGTGGCCCACGACCGGCTCGCCCGCATCTGCTTCATCGATTACGACCGCGAGATGGCCCTGGTTGCCGAGCGGCCCACGGAGGACGGAGACGACCGAATCATCGGGGTGGGACGCCTCACCCAGCAGCCCGGGCGCAACGAGGCGGAGTTTGCGATGCTTGTGATTGACGAGTACCAGGGCGAGGGCATCGGCACCGAGCTGCTGCGCCGTCTCGTGGAGGTGGGCACGACGGAGGGCCTTGACCGCATCACGGCCGACATCCTGCAGCAGAACCACGCCATGCAGCGGGTCTGCGAGAAGCTCGGATTCGAGGTCGTGCGGGGCGACGGGCGAGAAATGGTACAGGCCGTAAAGACCCTTTGACGGCTGCCCCTCGCGACGGGGCGGAACGCGCCCACAACGAGAGGTGCAGACGACGGCGACAAATAAAAAAGGCTACTCCCTCCCGAGCGGGAAGGAGCAGCCTTTTGGTGTTCGGTTGCAGGGGCGCGCGCCGGATGGGCGCGAGCGTGCAGAGGGGCGTTACATCATGCCGCCCATGCCACCCATGCCGCCCATGCCGCCCATGCCGCCGGCACCGCCAGCAGGCATGCCGCCGCCACCGCCGCCACCGCCGTCGTCGTCGTCCTCATCTTCGAGGTCGGCGATTACAGCTTCGGTGGTCAGCAGCATGCCGCCCACGGACGCGGCGTTCTCCAGCGCAGAGCGCGTGACCTTCGTCGGGTCGAGCACGCCCTGATCGAGAAGATCTCCGTACTCCTCGGTGCGGGCGTTGAAGCCGAAGTCGCCCTCGCCGTCCTTCACCTTCTGGACGACGATCGAGCCTTCATGGCCGGTGTTCTCGGCGATCTGGCGCAGCGGGGCCTCCAGGGCCTCCCGCACGATCGAGACGCCGATCTCCTGGTCCTCGTTCTCGACCTCGACCTCTTCGATGGACTCAAGGGCGCGGAGGTAGGCCACGCCGCCGCCCGGAAGCACGCCTTCGTCGACAGCCGCGCGGGTCGCGCTGAGCGCATCCTCCACCAGCGCCTTCTGGGCCTTCATCTCCGGCTCGGTCGCGGCGCCCACGTTCAGCACCGCCACGCCGCCGGCAAGCTTCGCGAGACGCTCCTGCAGCTTCTCCTGGTCGTAGTCGGAGGTGGAGTTGGCGATCTGCTGCCGGATCTGGTTGACCCGGGCCTCGATCTCCTCCTCCGAGCCTTCGCCGCCAACAATCGTCGTGTTGTCCTGGTCGATGGTGACGCGGTCGGCCTGCCCGAGGTAGTCGAGCGTGGCGTTCTCGAGGCGGTAGCCCTTCTCCTCGCTGATGACCGTGCCGCCGGTGAGGACGGCGATGTCCTCGAGCATCGACTGGCGACGGTCGCCGAATCCAGGCGCCTTCACGGCGGAGACCTTCAGCGTGCCGCGCATCTTGTTCACCACGAGCGTGGCGAGGGCCTCCCCCTCCACGTCCTCGGCGATGATCAGCAGCGGGTTGCTGGTCTGGCTGACCTTCTCGAGGATCGGCAGCAGGTCCTGCATGTTGCCGACCTCGTCGTCGTAGATGAGAATGTAGGCATCCTCGAGCACCGCCTCCATCTCCTCGGAGTCGGTCACGAAGTAGGGGGAGAGGTAGCCGCGGTCGAACTGCATGCCCTCGACCACGTCGAGGTACGTCTCGATGCCGCGGGCCTCCTCGACGGTGATCACACCGTCCTGCCCGACGCGCTCAAACGCGTCGGCGATGAGATCGCCAATCGCGTCGTCGTTGTTGGCCGAGATCGTGGCGACCTGCGAGATGCGGTCCTTGCCCTCGACCGGGTCGCTCTGGTTGCGAAGGTGCGTCACGACCTCCTCGGCCGCCGCGGTGATGCCGCGCTTCACGTCCATCGGGTTGGCGCCGGACGTGACGCTCTTCATGCCAGCGTTGATGACGGACTGGGCCAGCACGGTCGCCGTCGTCGTGCCGTCGCCGGCGTCGTCGTTGGTCTTCGACGCGGCCTCCTTCAGCACCTGGGCGCCGATGTTGGGAAGGCGCTCCTCCAATTCAATTTCTTTTGCGACTGTGACGCCGTCCTTCGTGATCGTCGGGGCGCCAAAGGATTTCTCAAGCACGACGTTCCGCCCCTTCGGGCCGAGCGTGACCTTGACGGCCTTCGCCATCTGGTCCACGCCCTCCTGGAGGGCGCTTCGTGCATCAGAGTCAAATTTGATCTGCTTCGCCATGGTTGCGTATAAAGGGTTTCGTTCGGGGAATTCGTTCGGGAGTGGGAGTCGGTCGTGCAGCCGCGGCGCCGGGCGCCGCGGGGACGGCCGGGTCGTTATCCTTCAACGACGCCGAAGATGTCGCTCTCGCGCATGATGAGGTACTCATCACCGTCGAGCGTCACTTCGGTGCCGGCGTACTTGCCGTAGAGGACATCATCGCCCTCTTCCACCGTCATCTCGATCCGAGTGCCGTCTTCGACGCGGCCCGGACCGGTCGCGACGACCGTTCCCTCCTGGGGCTTCTCCTTCGCCGAATCCGGGATGTAGAGACCGCTTTCGGTCTTCTCTTCGGCCGGTTTCGGCTGGACGACGACGCGGTCGCCGAGAGGTTTGATGCTCGTCATGATCTGTTCGGAATGCCTTGTGAGGGATGTGTGGATGAGGCTCCGGAGACTGTTATCACTCACCAGTGGCGAGTGATAGCAACTCCACGCTAGTCAACACCGGGTCCCCTTCTGTGTTCCTGATTGCGGTGAGGCTCAGGGTGAAGATCCCTTAGCGACACTGGGGTGGCCCTTCGCGTCGTGTCGCGCTGGCGTTCCGAACAACGAGGCGGCCTTGATGTGTGAGTTGAGGCAAAGTTGGGCCCGATCCTGGCCTGGCTAGAAGCGATGCCGACCTCTCCAAAATGCATGGCAAACGCACGCAGCACAAGACTCGTCTGGTACGGCCTCCTGGCGGCCACGAGCGGGGTGCTCATTCTAGCGATGCTGCCTCCCATCCTGCCGGCTCCGCTCCAGGCTGTGGTGCGGGAGGGCTTCGCGCCGGTGTGTCATCAGCTGCCGGGGCGCTCGCCCCACTTCGGGGGCGTCCCGGTGGCGCTTTGTGACCGGTGCAGCGGCATTTATGTTGGGCTCGTCGTGGGGGTGCTGGGGACGGGTTGGGGGACGAACCTGTGGGTTGTGCTTGGGGCGTACGGTCGGTACGTGCTCTTGGGGGCGCTCGTCCCGCTCGGGCTCGATTGGGGCGGGCCCCTGTTGCAGCTCTGGGGCAACGGGCCTACGAGCCGCATCCTGACCGGGCTCCTCTTTGGAAGTGTGGCGGCCAGTTACGTCACGGCCCGACTGCTCCACCGGAAGGCACGGGCCTCCGGCACGGGTGGTCCGGAATAGGAGCGCCCTCCTTTCAGTTGGCGGTGCTCATGCTTAATTTCGTGCGACCTTTCTCCGGGGCACGCCGCGTCTTCGCAGGACCCCACTCGTTCAACCGCACAACACGTCTCTCGTACCCCATGACCCCCAGACAGCAATCGATCTTGGTCGGTGCCGTCGTCACCGGCCTTCTCAGCACGTCCTACCTCGGGCTCATTAACACGATCTGTTGCCTCGGCGTCATCGTAGGCGGGATCGTCACCACGCAGCAGTACGCGGCCCGGAGCCCGGGGGCCATTGCGTCGGGGGACGGGGCGGTGCTCGGGGCGTCGGCCGGAGCGGCCGGGGCCGTCTTCTCCGCCCTGTTCGACGTGATGCTGCGCCCGCTCGGGCTCGACTCCCAGGCGATCCAACAGAACGTGCAGGAGCAGCTCATGCAGAACATGGGCGGCCAGGGGATGTCCCCGGAAATGATGCAGCAGATGCAGGGGGACGCGCCCGGCCTTCTGTCCGCGACCGGGATTGCGCTCCTGCTGCTGAACGTCGTCGTGTTCGCGATCTTCGGCGCAATTGGGGGCGCCCTCGGGACGACGCTCTTCGGGGAGGACGAGGCGGGGGCATCGGGAATGTGACAGGCCGTGGAGGCCGAGGGGATCGACGAGTAGGCCCGTCCCGCTCAATCGAAGAGCGAGGGCTCGGTCTGCCGCCGCACCAGTTCCTCTATCAACCGCCGGTTGGCCCGGGGAAAGGCATAGTCGTCCAGTTCGTCGACCGTGACCCACCGGAACGGCTGGTCCTCGCGGGCCTCGGGCGGGCCGTCCGCGAGGCGGCCGCGGAAGGCGTGGAGGGTAATTTTGAAGTGGGAGTAGGCGTGGGAGAGGGTGTAGAAGGGCTCCACGTCCGTCATCCCGACGCCGAGTTCCTCCCGGACCTCCCGCCGACACGCCGCCTCCATCGACTCGTCGCCCTCCTGCTTCCCGCCCGGAAATTCCCAGAGCCCGCCGAGCAGCCCCTCGTCGGGGCGGCGCTGAATGAGGAGCCGGTCGTTGTCGTCGAACACGAGGCCCACGGCGATGTCCTCGTGGGGCACCGGCTCGGACTCGGGGGTGATGGGGTAGTCCTCCTCCGTTCCGGCGTCGTGGGCGCGGCATACCGCGTTGAGTGGGCAGCGGTCGCAGTGGGGCGTGCGGGGGGTGCAGACCAGTGCGCCGAGCTCCATCATCGCCTGGTTGAAGTCGCCGGGGCGATCGGGGTCGAGGAGTTCGTTGGCGAGGTCGCGGAGGTGGCCCTCGGCGGCGCTCGTGGTGGCGTCCTCGTCCACCGCGAACACGCGACTCAGCACGCGCGTCACGTTGCCGTCGAGAACGGCGTGGGGCTTCCGGTACGCGATCGAGAGCACCGCGGCGGCGGTGTATGGGCCCACGCCCTTCAGGTCCTTAATGGCATCCATCGTACTGGGGACGGTGCCGTCGTGCTCGTCGACGACATGCTGGGCGGCCGTGTGGAGGTGGCGGGCCCGGGCGTAGAACCCGAGGCCCTCCCAGTGTTTCAGGACGGTGTCTCGATCGGCGTCTGCGAGGGCCTCGACCGTGGGAAACGCCTCCAGGAAGCGGTGATAGTAGTCCCGTACGGTGTCGACCCGCGTTTGCTGGAGCATGATCTCCGAGACCCAGATGCGGTACGGATCGTCCGTCTCGCGCCAGGGCATCGACCGCTTGTGCGTGTCGTACCAATCGAGCAAGTCGGTGCGGAACGCCTGACGCTGCCGGTCGGTGGGGGAAAGCTCAGGAATGGGAAGGGCGTTGAGGGTTGAGGGGTGAGCGTTAAGGGTTGAGGGTTTTGGGTTGGGTGGGCTTCAGCGAGGCGTCTCTCCGTCCGAACCACGACGATGCGAAACGCGTCGCGCCCCCGGTTCCGGTCAAGAGTGAAGGTCGATGCGGAGGACGAGCGTGTCCGCGGGCATGTCGGGGGCGTGGGGGCGGAGGAGGGCCTCGTGCGTGCCCGGCTCGGTGCCCTCGGGAATCCAGGCGAAGGAGCGTCCGGCGACCCCGCTCAGTGCCGGGCCCCGCAGGAGCGAATAGCGGTCGATGGAATTCCCGTCCAGCTCCGCCGGGAGTGTGAGGAGGAGCGGGGTGCCCGGTTCGGCGGACGCCCGCAGCGTATCGGGCGGGGATTCGAACGCCGCTGCAACCCGTGGTTCATTGGTGGGTTCGAACGATCCGACGGATGTAACGTCTGCGTTTCCCCCAAGGCTCATGAGTCCGAGGGCGAGGAGGGGCACAGCAGCGCGCTGGACGAGCGTCATCACGCGGAGCAGCATCATGAGTGGTCACCGACGACATGTCGTATACCCGACGGTCGGGGCGGTGTTGCTCGTGCTCGTGGGGCTGTTCTGTAGCGGGGGGCTTCGCCGCGCAGCGGCCCAGACCGCCGCCCCCGCGCCGGAGACCGAAGCGGCGCAGTGGCACCTCGTCCTCGATGGAACCCGTGCCGCGTGGCCCGACACGGTCGCAACGGCCCCCATTGACAGCCTGCAGGCCGTGGGGCGGCGTGTGCTCCGTCACCTGCGCCGGGACGGCTACTACCACGCGACGCTCGATTCGGCGTCCGTCGATACGAGCAGCGCCGGGCCCGACGTTCGATTCTATGCCCGCCGCGGGCCGCAGGTGCGGGTGGGGACGCTTCGTCTCAGAGGGGACAGCGCCGTGCCGGCGACCGAACTGCGCGCGCTCATGGAGACCGAGGAGGGCGCGCCGCTCCGGCCCAACCGGTTGGAGGCGGACATCCACCGGCTGCTCGATCGATACGAGGAGGCCGGTCACCCGCTCGCGCAGATACGCGTGGCGGAGACGATGGCCCCCGCGGCCGAGAGGGCCGCCCTCCGGGTTACGCTCCAGATCGACGAGGGGCCCGCGCTGTGGCTCCGGCGTGTTGAGGCCCCGGACGACGCCCGTGCCACCCCGGAGCTCCTGGCGTACCTGGCGGGACTGGAGGAGAACAAATCCCTGCGCGGCTACGACCCGGACGCCATCCAGCGTCGCCTCCAAGCGCACGACCTCTTTGAGACGGTCGGGCCTCCCCAGCTGCGGGTTGCGGACGACGGCGGGGCTGTTCTTCAGATTCCAATCGAGGAGGCCCCGCCGGGGGCGTTCGACGCCGTGCTCGGCTACCTGCCCGCGTCTCAGACCCGTGATTCGGGACAGCTCGTGGGCAGCGGGCACCTGGTGCTACAGCATCTGTTTGGCGGGGGGCGACGGGCCGAATTTGCCCTCGACCGGCGGCCCGGACGAACGAGCATTGTCGACGTCTCCGTCGCGGATCCGTACCTGTTTGGGCGTCCGGTCCGGCTGGCCGGCCGGTTTCGGGGCGAGCAGCGGGACTCGACGTACGGGGAGCGGGTCTACGAACTTGAGGGCGGGTACCGGCTGGGCAACGGACTGGAACTGACGGCCACCCTCAGCCGCGAAGCGGTGCGGCCCGGCCCGGCGGGCACGCCGGTGCGCGGCGCTCGCCAGCACATTCCTCGGGCCACGACCCTGTTCTATGGCGTGGGCGTGCGCTACCGGCAGCTCGACCGCTCTCGGAATCCGCGGCGTGGCGTCTCGCTCAACGTCCAACTCTCGCAGGGCCGCAAGGAGCGCCGGCTCCGCCGCGTTGCGGCCTCCGGCGACACGACGCGGGTCTCCGACTCGTTCCGCCAAGAGCGCCTCCGGGGGCGCGTGCGAACGTACCTCCCGCTCTTCGACCGGCAGGTCTTTGTTGCGGGGGGCGACGGCTCCGTACTTCTCAGCCGGGACTACGACCGGAGCGACCTGTTCCGGCTCGGCGGGGCGGCCTCGCTTCGAGGCTACAACGAGGACCGGTTCGCGGGGAATGTCGTGGCGCGCGGGCTCATGGAGTATCGCCTGCAGCTGGATCGGGCCTCGTACGCGCACGCCTTCTTCGACCTCGGATACGTCGAGCGCCCGGCACTGGGGGCCACGACGGCCACGCAGGGCTGGCACCCCGGCTACGGCCTGGGGATGCGGCTGCGGACGGCCCTCGGGCGCATCTCGGCCAGCTATGCCCTCAACCCACAGGTGCAGAGTCCGGCCAACGGACGCGTGCACCTGGGACTCTCCGTCGGGCTCTGAGCGTCGCCAGTCTGAGCAACGGACCGTTTCCTGGCGTGCCGCATTCGTTGGGGCAGTACAGAGCCATCCCCACAGCCGTCGCGCGCAATGACCACGAACTTTTACGCCCCGCCCTCCGCCATTCGGGCCGGCCGCGTTGTGCTTCCGGAAGAGGAAGCGCGGCACCTGCGAACCGTGCTGCGGGGGGAGGCGGGCGACGACATGACCGTGGTCGACGGGGACGGCGGCTGGTACCGCGCACGGATCGATCACGTGGGGCCGGACCAAGTGGTGGGGACGATCACGGACGAACGGGACAACGTGGGCGAGCCCGACATGGACGTGACGGTGGCCCTGGGCATCCTGAAAAAGCGGTCGCGCTTCGAAACGTTCGTGGAGAAGGCGGTGGAGCTGGGCGCGCGGCGCGTCGTGCCACTGCGGACACGGCGGACGGAACGGGACGCCATTCGGGAGGAGCGGCTCCGGAACGTCATGGTGGCTGCGATGAAGCAGTGTCGCCGCAGCCGCCTTCCGGCCCTTGCGGCCCCGCAGTCGATCGAGCCTCTCCTTGCCGGGGACGTGGGGGAGACGCGGCTCGTGTGTCACGCGGGAGAAGAGTCTGTGCCGATTCAACAGGCGGCGGCCGACACACGACAGCGTGCGTCGGCCCTCGTGCTCGTGGGGCCGGAAGGGGGATTCGCACCACCAGAGGTCGAGGCGGCCGTTGAGGCCGAGGCCACGCCGGTGTCGCTCGGCGCACGCCGGCTCCGGGCCGAGACGGCAGGCATTGCGGCGCTACATGCCGTCATCACGGCCCAGGGGAATTGAGTCGGCCTGTCGGTGGGGATTCTAGACGGGGCTCGGACGGATGTCCCTTCACCCCTATTCGACGCGGAATGGATCCGTGAAGACCGACCGGGGGGCACTGTCCAGCTCGACACGTGCTTCAAATCGGTACACGCCTTCCTCGGCGGTGCTGTCGATGCGAACTTGGGTGGCCGCCGTCCCGCCTGACTTCAATACGGCTAGGTACTGGGCGCAGGCTTCAAAACGTCGGACGTTGGCGTCGACCCAGCCATCGCTTGTCTTCCGTTCCGCCCGCGAACAGGCGAGGTTGTACCCGACAGGAGAGGACCGGTTGTTTGTAAGCCGGAGGGCAGTGGAGTCGCCCGGGGCCAATCTGGGATGCTCAAGTCCGTATTCGAGGCCCCGTGGCGGACTGCTCAGAAGCCCGCCCGACGCGTCGCATCCCCCGAAGAAGAGCAGGCCCGAGACGAACGTGGCAGCGAGCGCGAGGTCCGAAAGCACGCGGGAGCGCAGTAAACGGGAGACAGGCATAAAGAACGCAGCTCATTGAATGGAGAGACGAGAAATGGCCGCGGCGGACGCCTGACGAAAACCCTCAATGCGTTCCCCGTGCCTTCTACACGCAGGAAAACGGCAAGGACCCAGTCCGATCGGGCCACTTACCATTGAAGACCGGTCCCGCACTCCTGAAGACCACGTTGTATGAAAACCACGACGGGGAGGAGCATGGCGTCCGTCGCCTCGTACCTGGTCCCAACTGAGCCGCTGCCATGGGCACCGGGACGTCGTCCAACGCGGCGATGCGCCCGCCCCGTACCGTGCCTTCTTCTGCCGCACGTCCGATGAGTGATCTCACCGAAGCTCAACTCTCTTCCGAGCAACTCGTCGATGGGGCCCTGCTAAAGGCGTTTCGCGACGAGGTGCGCCTGCCCAACGGCCAGACGTCGGTCCGCGAGTGGATCGATCACCCGGGTGCGTCGGCCATCGTCCCGGTGTTCGAGGATGGACGGACGCTGCTGGTGCGCCAGTTTCGCTATCCGCCTCGGCGTGCCTTCTTGGAGGTGCCGGCCGGCAAGATTGACGAGCCGGGGGAGGCCCCCGCGGACGTGGCGGCGCGAGAACTGGAGGAGGAGACGGGGTGGCAGGCCGGGCGGTTCGAGCACGTGGGGACGGCCTACCCGTGCATCGGCTACAGCAACGAGCAGATCCACGTGTTCACCGCGCACGACCTGGACCGTGGGACGCAGGCCCTCGCGGACGGGGAGTTTGTGGAGGTCGTCGAGGTGGACTTCGAGACGGCACTTGCGCGGGCCCGCCACGGAGACCTCCGGGACATGAAGACGGTTACTGCGCTCGTCTACGCCGCGGCGCACCTGAACGAATCATCCGCGGCCCCGTAGCGTACGCCGTCGTTGAGGTACACAAGCATTTCCGCCATCAACTTCTTTCTGACAAAGCGGACGGGTCAACATGTTTTCATTCATGGTCGTCCTCATCGCCCTCATTGCGGCCGTTCTCATCCTGGTGATCCTCATGCAGAGCGGCCAGGGGCAGGGCCTCTCGGGCATCGCCTCCGGCGGGGCCACCCGCCAGGTGCTCGGCACCCGACAGGCCCCCGACATGCTCGAGAAGGCGACATGGACCCTCGCGGCGGTCTTTATTTCCCTGTGCGTCATCACCAACTTCTTTATCGACACCGGCGAGCAGGAGAGTGTCATCCAGCAGCGAGCCCAGGACACCCCGTCTCAGCAGGGACAGACGCCCCCGAGCCAGGGAGGCGGCGCCGCACCGCTTCCTGGTCAGGGCGGCGGTCCGGGCGGCGGAAGCGGCCAGAGTGGGGGCGGTGGGAACTAGCCCTCGGGCATTCGGCGGCGGCCGGTAGAGCCGGACAACGTGGACGGCGAGGTGCCTTTTGGGCATCTCGCCATTTCTCTTCGGGACGGGGACACACAAAAAAGCGGCAGCCCCGACTCGGGACTGCCGCTCGTGTTCGGGCGGATCGTGCAAATCTATAAGCCGAATTTGGTCTGCTCGCCCCGGCGCCGCGCCGGACGACGAGGAGGTCATCATCTATCTGGGACGACCGTCGCCGGTCGCCTCAAGCGGCCTACCTGCACCGATGAGGCGGGCAGCCTTCTGCCCCGGTGGTCACCGGGGCCGGTGCCGCTTGGCCTTGCACCCCGTAGGGTTTGCCGGGCCGCTCCGGTCGTCCAGAACGCCGGTGCGCTCTTACCGCACCCTTGCACCCCTTACCCCGACGGCCGCCGGGGCGGGACTGCTCTCTGTTGCACGGGCCGTCGCGCCAGTGGCGACTGGCACGCCTTCCCGTTAGGAAGTACGGGGCCCTGTGGTGTTCGGACTTTCCTCACCGCCGTCCCGACCACATATGGACGGGATGCGACGGAGCGATGACCCGATTCGCACGTCCCTCGTATGTACCGTGCCGGCCGGAAGAAGGTCCTGCGTACCCCCACAACGCGGCCCATGCAAAAAAGCGCAGCGGCCCCGGCGGGCGGCTGCGCTTCTAGAGGTCGAGCGTTTCCTTCATCTCGTCGACCGTCTCGTTGTAGAGGTCCTGGTCGACGATGATGCGTCCGGTGTGCTCGCAGGCGACGACGGTCTTTCGCTTCCGGATCTCGACCTGTCGCTGCGGCGGGACCGCAAAGCCGGCGGCGGCGCCTCGCTTGAGCGGCACGACGGCCCGGCCGTCGCGGAGGCGATCGCGGAGTTTCGAGTAGGCCTTGAGGTAGCGGCTGTCCACCTTCTCGGACGCCTCGTCTCGGAGCTCCTCGAGGGTTTTCTCCTCGTCCTCCGTATCGTCGACCACCTCTTCGAGCTCGTCCTGCTTCTCGTCGAGCACCGTCTCGAGTTCGTCGAGGCGTTCCTGCGTCTCCTCGATGGCCCCCTCGTTCGACTCGATGGTCTCCTCGGCCTCCTCGATGGTCTCTTCGGCCTCGGCGATGCGCTCCTCCTGGCTTTCAATCTCCTTCGTGAGCGCGTCGAACTCGCGGTTGTTGCGGACTTCGAGCTGCTGCTCCTCGTACTTGTCAATGAGGCCCTCGGCCTCCTTGATGTCGAGTTCGGCCTGCCGCTTGGCCACCTTCTGCTCCTGAACCTCCTCCTCGTAGTTGTCGAGGCGCGTTTCGAGGCCCGCCTTCTCGTCCTCCAAGTCGCGAATCTCGGCGGGGAGGTCGCCGCGGAGCTTCTGGATTTGGTCAATCCGGTTGTCAATATGTTGGAGCCGGACCAGGGCACGGAGCTGATCTTCCACATCCGTCTTTTTCTTTCGAGCAGTCGGCATAGACTAGCTGTTTTTAATCATTTGAGCGCGGATGAACACCATCCAACATGTACATTCACACTGGGCGGAGGTTCGTACCTCCATATGGGACTTCTTCCATTTCGTGCAAAAACACCAGGGGAGGTTGCCAAACGGCTACGAAACGGGCGGCGGGAAGGGGTACTGGCGTTCCCGAGCATTTCGTGTTGCGTATCTCGTATTGCGTATTTCGTATTGCAGGGAGCTCGGTAGCCTCGGTGGGGGCACAACAATCACGCAATACGCATCACGCACTACGCATCACGCACTACGGCCATTTCTGTGACGGTTTCTGTGACGGCACGTGCCGCCAACGCTGGCGGTGATGCTCAAGAAGACACGGTTCCTGCATCCCCTGCGGACACAAACGTGCGCATGGGACTGGTGGTGGTGTCGGTCCGGTGCCAGTCGACCTGCGGAAACGTCTCCCGCAGCCGGTCGCGGAGCAGGGCCTCGGTGAGGGCCTCGGTCTCGTAGTGGCCGGGGTCGACGAGGGCCATCTGGGGCGTGCCGTCGTGGCCGAGCGTCTCGAAGAACTCGTGGTACTTGACGTCCGCGGTAACGTAGGCGTCGGCCCCGGCGCCCCGGGCCGTGCCAATGAAGTCGCTCCCGGCGCCGCCGCAGACGGCCACGCGCTCGACGGTCGCGTCGGGGTCGCCCGCGTATCGCAGGCTTCCGGCGTCGAGGCGCGTCGCCACGCGGTCGAGAAATGCCGACAGCGGCATCGGGGCCTCCAGGTGCCCCAGGGCGCCAAGCCCGGCCCGCGAGTTCTTTTGCTTGACCGGGTAGAGGTCGTGGGCCACCTCCTCGTACGGGTGGGCCTCCTGCAAGGCGGCCATCACGGAGCTCAAGTTCCAGCGGGCGACCTCCACCTCCAGCTTGCGCTCGTGTGCGGACTCCACGTCGCCCCCGGCCGTGCCGATGTGCGGATCGGCGCCGGCCCCGGGCTTGAAGAAGCCGGTGCCCTCCGACGCGAACGCGCAGGCCTCGTAGTCGCCGATCCGGCCGGCGCCCGCGTCGGCGAGGGCCCGCCGCACCTCGTCGAACGCGTCCTCCGGCACGAAGACGGCCAGCTTGTAGAGCGTGTCCGCGAAGCCGTCGAGAAAGCCGACGTCGGTGAGGCCCAGGCGCTCGGCCAGTGCAAACGAGACGCCCTCCGGCGCCGCGTCGAGATTGGTGTGAATGCTGTAGAGTCCAATGCCGGCCTCCGCGAACTGGAGGGCCAGGTTGGACACGTACCCGTCGGCCGTCACGCCGTCGAGCGGCCGGAAGAGGAGGGGATGGTGGGTCACGACGAGCTCGGCGTCGTGTGCCTTCGCCTCCGCCAGCACCGCCGGCGTGGCGTCGAGGGCCAGCACGGCGGACGTGACGGATCGAGACGCATCGCCCACCTGCAGGCCGACATTGTCGTAGTCCTGCGCCGACCCGGGCGGGGCCCACGCTTCGAGGGCGGTCGTGATGTCATCGATGGCGGGTGCGTCGGGCATGGGCGAGGGAAAAAGTGTTTCGGAGTGAAGGGCAGTGCGGTTGCCGCTAGGGCTGGATGGGAGAGGCAGGCTTGCTGTGGGAGGCTGCCTCCGATAGGTCCGATACGGCGACCCCGAACGACGTGCCCACATCCAGCCCCGAAGCAATGAGCGGGTCGTCCAGGGGCACGGTGCGGGTCTTGCCGGCGATCTCGTCGAGCGGGACCTGCGTGAATGCGTCGTTCTGGACGGCAACCATGACGCCCGTTGTTCCCTCCGCGACCAGGGTGGCTGCGCGGGTGCCGAGGGTCGTGGCGAGAGTGCGGTCGTATGCCGTGGGGGATCCGCCCCGCTGCATGTGGCCGAGGACGGTGGTCCGGATGCTGGTGTCGAGGTGCTCCCGCAGTTGGTCGGCGAGGACGCGGCTGATGCCGCCGAGGCGGATGGAGTCGGTGTACTCGTCGCCCCGCTCCTGGACCACGTAGTCGCCCTCCTTGCGCCGGGCCCCCTCCGCCACCGCCACGATCGTGAAGCGCTGCCCACTCCGCTCCCGGTCGCGGCATACGTCGGCAACCGTCTCCACCTCATACTCAATTTCGGGCAGAAGAATCACGTCGGTGCCACTGGCGACCCCCGCGTGGAGCGCAATCCAGCCCGAGTACCGGCCCATCGTCTCGACGATCATCACCCGGTGGTGGCTCTGTGCCGTCGTATGGATGCGGTCGATTGCGTCGGTCGCGGTGCTGACGGCCGTGTCGAAGCCGACCGTCCGGTCGGTGCCCACCAGGTCGTTGTCGATCGTCTTGGGCACGCCCACGATGTCGACGCCGAGGTCGGTGAGGCGGTGGGCGATGGACATGGTGCCGTCGCCGCCAATCGCCACGAGGGCGTCCAGGTCGAGGGTGCGGTAGGTCCTCATCACCTGGGCCGACACGTCGGCGCCGCCCCGGGGAAGGTAGTTGAAGGGGTCGGCCTTGTTGCTCGCCCCGAGGATGGTGCCGCCCCGGGTGAGGATGCCGCTCACATCGCGGTAGTGGAGCGGCTCGACGTTGCGGTCCACGACGCCGCGAAATCCGTCCAGGAAGCCGAGCACCTCCGCATCGTGCTGGAGGGTGAGGCTCTTGGTTACGGCACGGAGCGCAGCATTGATGCCGGGGCAGTCGCCCCCGCCGGTCAGGACGCCGACGCGGAGAGAGTCACTGGGCATGGAACGGCGCGGGGATTGGGGAGCAGAATCGAAGCGGGCGCGGGGCCACGATCCCGATTTTGGTCGGTGATCTTATGAGTGGGGGCCCGAAAGTGTGCAGGGGGAATGCGAAAAAAGGGTCCGTTCGGACGAACGCAAGCGCTTTCGTCCCCGCGATGGCGTCTGGAAGGGGGCTGGACGCAGGTTCCCCCGTTGCGGCTCGCAGAAAAACTCCGGCCCCGCCAGCGCGTTGGGGATGGCCCGGATGGTTCCGAACGACTCACTAACGTGCTCCCAAATCAACCCGTCCCATGAAGGTTCAGCAATCGCAAAACGTCCTCGGCGGGGTTCTTCGCGCGTGTTCGATGGATCCTGAGACCGGATTTTACCGGGATGGCCACTGCCGAACCGGGCCGCGCGACACGGGCAGCCACGTGGTGTGTGCCGAGATGACGGAGGCGTTCCTGGAGTACACGAAGCGCCAGGGCAATGACCTGATGACGCCGCGCCCAGAGATGGACTTTCCGGGGCTGGAGCCGGGCGACCGGTGGTGCCTCTGTGCGGCGCGGTGGCGGGAGGCGATGGAGGCCGGCGTGGCCCCGCCCGTTGTCCTGGCGGCCACCAGCGAGGCGGCGCTCAAGGCCGTGGACCTGGAGGTGCTGAAGGCCCACGCCGTCGATGCGCCGTCGTCGGACGACGCGTCTCCGGACGCGTGAGCGCGTGACGCCGGGCCGGTCGGCGTGCGTCAGGTGCGAAGGTCGGGCAGCGAGGCATCGGCCGGGACGAAGGAGAGGGCGAGGCCATTGTTGCAGTAGCGGAGGCCAGTGGGGTCCGGGCCATCCTCAAAGATGTGGCCCTGGTGGCCGCCGCAGCGGGCGCAGTGGTATTCGGTGCGGGTGTAGCCCAGCTTTGTGTCCTTCTTCGTGTCCACCTGGCCGTCGAGCGGAGCCCAGAAGCTTGGCCAGCCCGTTCCGCTCTCGTACTTGGTCTTCGACGAAAACAGCGGCAGGCGACAGGCCGCGCAGATGTAGGTCCCGGTCCGGGTTTCGTCGAGCAACGGGCTCGACCTGCGCGGCTCGGTTCCCGCCTCGAAAAGAATCTGGTACTCGCTTTTCGTCAAGAGGCGTCGCCACTCCTCCTCAGACTTGTCCAGCGGGGGAAAATCCTCGGGGAGGGTGTGTACGCCGAGCGTGTCGGGGGCCGAAGTGGAGGCAGGGGTCGACCGGCTCGGGGTGCACGCGGTCAGCGCCAGGGGCGCCACGGCGGCCCATCCCAGATGCTTAAGAAACGTTTTGCGGTCCATGGAGGCGTGGGGGATGAGTGCAACGGTGGTGTGGAGGGTATGGGGGACTGGGGGCCAAAATGTTTCAGTGTGCCCCTGCCTCCACGAAAATACGCTGAATGACACGGAAACAGGAGGCGCAGGTTGATCCACGAGCGTGAAAGGACGTAACGATTATTGCTCATTTCCGGAATTTCCGTCCATCATGCGTTCGGGATTGCACACATTCCGGCCTCCTCGGTGGGGGCGGATTCTGTCCGCCCTGGTCGTCGGGGCGTTGCTGATGCAGGGACCCGTTCAGGGCCTCCTGCAGGCGGCCCACGAAGCACTGGGCACCCACCAGTGTGCGCATGCCCAGCACGACATGTGTCCGCGCAATCCCGACGGGCCGTGCACCTGCGCCCACACCGATTCCGACACCAGCCCCGAGGGCCCGACCATGCGGGCGTGCCACGACGGGTCCCAGGCCCCCGGGGCCGTGCCGGTGCCCCGGTGGCAGTCCCCGAGTGCTCCGACTGCCGTTCCAAGCCCGCTCACATCCGAAACGACACGTCTGGCCCTGTCGCCGCCCCCACCGCCGGAGCGCCTTGGCGACGACATCTTTCGTCCTCCCCGAACGACGCCCCTGTACGCCTGAGTTGACCGGCAGGCGTGCCCCCCGTATTTCTGTCGTTCGGATGCCCGCACGGATGAGGTCGTCCGTGCATTCCCACAAACTTGGAGGACTTCTATGGATCGCTACGTCGTTTTTGCATGCATCTCGTTCATTGTTTTTGCTCTCATTCCCGCCGCGGCGGCCCAGCCGTCGGGGGCCGTGACCGGTCGCGTTACCAATGGGGAGACGGGTCGCCCCTTGCCCAGCGTCAATGTAATCGTCGAGAGCACCGGTGACGGTGCCCAGCCGCGCGGCACGAGTACCGGGCCACAGGGGCGCTTTGCCGTCGACGGGCTCGCCCCTGGCAAGTATGTCGTGCGGGCGCGCTTCGTCGGCTTTGCGCCCCGCTCGCGTGAGGTGGAGGTGTCCGCCGCCGAATCCGTCGGGGTCCAGTTTGCCCTCGCTCCACGGACTGTCGGCCTCGACGCCGTGGAGGTAACGGCCGCGCCCACCGTTTCCGAGACCGCCGAGCAACTCCGGAAGGCGGACATTCAGGAGGCCAATCCGCGTGACGGCGGTGAGCTTCTGCGCACGATGTCGGGGGTGAGTGCGGTGCGACGGGGTCCGGTCGGCCTCGATCCAGTTGTGCGGGGGCTGCGCTCCAGGCAGGTGGGCGTTTACGTAGACGGAATGCGCACCTTCCCGGCCGGCCCGGCGCGCATGGACTCGCCGCTGAGCCACACCGGCCCCTCGACCATGCAGAGCATCGAGGTTGCCAAGGGCCCGTACGCGCTCACCTGGGGGGGCGGCCAGCTTAGCGCCATTCGCGTCGAGACCAATGACCTCTTCAACGTGGCCCGTGGCGAGCGTCTGAGCGGACAGCTACAGACCGGCTACGACAGCAACTTCGGCTCCTACGACGTGACGGGCACGGTCAGCGGGCGAAGCGACGCGTTCGCCTACCGGGTTGATGGGGCCTACAGAACGGGCAACGACTACGAGACCGGCGACGGCACGTCGGTGCCCGCAGACTTTCTGAACCGCGAGCTCCGTGCGAAGGTCGGCTACAAACTTGGCGATAATCAGCGCCTGACTGCCGGGGGCGGATACCAGCGACAGGATGACGTCGACTACCCCGGCCGCCTGCTCAACGCCCAGTTTTTCAAAACTGGCCGCGCGCGCCTCGGGTACGAGTACGCCTCGGGCACCGGCCTGGTGCGTTCGGTGGAGGCAAAGGCGTATGGCTACCAGACCCTGCACACGATGAACAACGAGGGGAAGGTGACCTACGCCTCGGAGAACTTTCCGGGGCCCCCGCTGCGCGTTGCCGTCAATGCCGACATCACGACGCTCGGCGGACGCGTGGTGACGCAACTGGCGCCCTCCCAAGACCTGCGGCTCAAGGTTGGGGCCGACGGGTACCGTGCCCACCGCGATGCCGAGCGTCCCTTCCAGGTCGTCAAGAACGGCGATCCGACGACGCCGGGCTTCTACGAGAGCAAACAGATCTGGCCGGGGGTTGTCACCGCCGATGCGGGCGTCTTTGCGCAGGCCACGCGCCTGCTCGGACCCGTCGAGGCCACCGGCACCGTCCGCGCGGACATGGTCTGGGCCGGGGCCGACGAGGAGCAGGTGACCGACGTGTATCTCGACATTGCCAAGCCGGGCAACGGGGCGCTGGATGCGGATGCGCTCGACCGACGGGAGTTCAACGTGAGCGGTGCACTGATGCTCACGGCGCCGCTCTCGGAGGCCTGGACGCTCTCGGCCGGAGGCGGGACGGCGGTACGCTCCGCCAGTGCCCTGGAGCGCTACGCGGACCGCTTCCCGTCGAACAAGGCACAAACGAGTGCCGAGTTTATCGGCAACCCGCGCCTGGACCCCGAGCGGTCCTGGCAGGCCGATCTCGAACTGGAGGCCCGCTACGACCGCGTTTCGTTCACGGCGGGCGGCTTTGCGCGGCGGATCTCCAACTACATCACCCTCCAGGATGCGCCGGACGTGGAGCCCATGCTGCCACTGCCCATCTTCGCGGAAGGGCCGTTCCGCTACGCCAACGGCACGGCGACCTTCTACGGCGGCGAGATGTCGGCGTCGGTGGCGGTGCTCCGATCGCTCACCGCGAGCGTGAGCGGGAGCTACCTCTGGGGGAAAAACCTAGAGACCGATCAGCCGGCGTTGGGCGTTGCGCCCCTGAGCGGAGACATCGGGGTCCGCTACGAACCGCCCCAGGGCCGCTTTTACATAGAGGGCACACTGGGGGGCGTGACGGAGCAAGACCGTGTGGCGTCGATACCTGGCGAGACCCCCACCGAGGGATACGTCACCCTTGACCTCCGGGGCGGCCTTGCGGTGGGACGCGGCATTTCCGTCGAGGGGGGCGTAACCAATCTCACCGATGCCGACTACGTCAATCACCTGAACGCAAAGAATCCATACTCCGGAACGCCCATTCCGGAAACAGGCCGCATCTTCTTTGCGGGTGTTAACTATGCCTTCTGACTGCGGAACACTGATCTGGGGAGGGGCCCTGTACCTCGAGCGGCGGTGTGGCAGCCAGGGGGCGGGGCGAATCGAGGGCAGTGCGTCCTCAGTGGCAGGCCGGCCCCTGGCCTGCGGGCGACTGCCGGCCCGCAGCCGCCCTGCCTGCCGGCAACGGCGCACTGGTGTCCGCCGGGCCCCTACTCCAGACGACTGTCCCGGATCGCGGGCCTGGGTCCCCCGTCCCACGACGGAGGCCTCGTTACCGCCTTCGAACTCGTAGGTGCGTTCGTGCCTTCCAGGTTGGCATCGCCAGAGGCGCCGGAACCGAACGCCCACCGCCGAGGGCTCGTCCTGCGAGGCGAGACCGGCGGCGGCTTCCGGGAGCAGGGCGCAGTGGCCCGGGTGCCCAGCGTCTGGCGTGCAATTTGCCGGAGAAGTTAATCCCGGGCGGAGGCGGCCCGTCGGGCCTGGGCCGCGTCCCGGTAGGACGGACGTCAGCCTGCTTAGAACGTTGGACGCGACCGACGAACGTAACGTTGCGGTGCGTGTACGACATGTGTACGACACATGGCACCGCAATCCGTTCAAGCCGTCCCGGCGGCGGGCGAACGGCCCGCGAGAAGCAAGGCGAATTCCGCATCAACCGGGGCGCCCGGGCATCAACGAAAGGGAATCCGTGCCGAGAACGACCGGGAAGAGACAGATAGAAAGAACGCGGGGAGGCCAGTAGCCGGTAGGCACTGGGCGTACGGGAGAGTGGCAAAGGGGGGCATGAGGGCGGAGCGGGAGGGCTTTTGCCGAAGGGACGGCGCAGCCCCGGCCTCCTGCCGCCGGCGCACGGGCCTAACGTGGAGAGAGCCGTGATTCGACGAGTTCGCGTTGTTTCTGCAATCACCCGCCCGTCTTCAGGACAGAGAGTGGCGTGAATACGTATTAAATTAGTCACATCTTCTGATCGCACCCCCTGGAGATAAGTACGGTATGTCCCACCGAGTGCTCACCCGTCAAGAACGTTAAGGTTCAGCATAGATCTAGTAGGATCTAGTGGAAAGCCAACGGGGGGCTTGGCTTGTTGATCGTTACATCGTATATTTCTCTTGCTTGGACGGGAGAACAGCGGTTCCCGATTGCTCACTGTCGAATGATGCGCTAGTATGCCGCAATTCTTTCCCAAGAAGGCCAATGCGCTGCCCGTTCTTTCCCTAGGGGCTTCGGTCCTCGGGGGCGTTCTCCTGGTGTTTTTGGTTTGGTACTACTTCTCGCCCGAGTTCAAGGTGGTGGGCTACCAACCGGAACAGCCCGTGCCCTACAGCCACGAGACCCACGTTGAGAAGCTGGGGATGGACTGTCAGTACTGCCACACCAACGTGGCCAACTCCAAGCACGCCAATGTGCCCTCCACGCAGACCTGCATGACGTGCCACAGCCAGGTAAAAACCAACTCCCCCAAGCTGCTGCCGGTGCGTGAGAGCTGGGCAAACAACGAGCCCATTGAGTGGACAAAGGTGCACCACCTGCCGGACTACGCCCACTTCAGCCACGCGTCGCACGTGAACAAGGGGGTTGGGTGCGAGACGTGTCACGGCCGGATCGACCAGATGGGCGCGGACGGCGTGTACCAGGCCGAACCCCTGTCGATGGGGTGGTGTCTGGATTGCCACCGGCAGCCGGAGAAGTACCTCCGGCCCAACGATCAGATCACGACGATGGGGTACACCCAGCCGGCCAACTTCGTCGAGCGCAACCTAGAGCGCATCGAAGAGGAGGGCATTCAGCCGCCCTCCAACTGCTCGGCCTGCCACTACTAATCGTTCAGGGACGCGCCGGACGGCCCGCCGGGCGAGGCGAACCGGACGCGGCACCGGCCCTCGGGCACTCAGCGCCTGGGGGCATCCCTCAATCCGTAACGTCACAGCGCAGTATGATCGAACTAGACGTCATAGATTCGGAAACGGCCGCCCGCGACGAAGAATCGGGTGCGCGTGATGGGTCGTCGGAGCCGACCTTTTGGCGCCACTGGTCCGAGTCGGACGCCGACGAGGACGGCGACGACCTCACGGAATTCGTGCCGGGAGACAGTGAGCCCCCGAGCGGCGCGTCGCGGCGACAGTTCCTGCAGCTGATGGGCGCGGCCATGGCCATGGCGGGGCTGGCCGGCTGCCGGCGGCCGGAGGAGAAAATTCTGCCGTATGCCCGCGAGCCGGAGACGGTGACGCCCGGCATTGAGGACCACTACGCCACGAGCATGCCGTTCCGGGGGGTGCTGCGCCCGGTCGTGGCCCAGAGCAACGAAGGGCGCCCGACCAAGATCAAGGGCAACAGTGACCATCCGTCGGGACAGAGTGGCACCAGCCCGTACGAGCAGGCCTCGGTGCTCAACCTATACGACCCCGATCGCTCCCGATCCGTCCGCCAGGAGGGGCGCGCCGCCTCCTGGAGCGACTTCGTCTCGTTTTGCCGCCAGCTGGGCAACGAGGCCGACCAGCACCAAGTGGCGGTTCTGGCGGAGAAGACCTCGTCCCCGACCGTACAGGCGATGCGCCAGCGCATGGCGGATCGCTTTCCGAACCTGCAGTGGGTGCCGTACGCCCCGACGGGGACCGACCCGCGGCGGCTCGGCATGCAGCAGGCCTTCGGGCGGCCCCTCCGGCCGCGCTTCGAGCTTGGAGAGGCGGAGGTCATCGTAAGCCTCGACGCCAACTTCCTCGACGGGCGCACCCACGACTTTGGGTACCACACGCAGGGGTTTGCGGAGGGGCGGCGCCTAGACGACGCGGAGGACACCATGAGCCGGCTCTACACGGTGGAGAGCCGTTATTCCACCACGGGCGGCAGCTCGGACCATCGGCTCGCGATGCGGGCCGGGCGCATTCCCGCCCTCGCGGCGGCCCTCGCGGCGGAGCTGGGGGTGGGCGAGGCGCCGGACGTCTCGTGGAGCGAGCGGGAGCGTCTGCACGTCCGGGAGATGGCCCGGGACCTGCAAGCGGCGGGCGAGCACGGCGTGGTAATGGCGGGGGAGGCACAGCCGCCCGAGGTGCACGCCCTCGCCATGGCAGTCAACCAGCGGCTCGGGGGGCTCGGCACCACCGTCACGCTCTTCGATCCCGGAGACGATGAGATCCAGCCGCAGGACGAGGCCCTGGCGGACCTGACCGCGTCGATGCGGGCGGGCGAGGTGGACACCTTGTTCATGCTGGGCGTGAACCCCGTCTACGACGCCCCGTCTGAGCTGGGCTTCGAGGAGGCGCTCTCGAACGTACGCGATACGGTACACCTGGGCCGCCTCCGGAACGAAACGGCCCAGGCGGCCCGCTGGCACCTGCCCCGGACCCACTATCTCGAACAGTGGGGCGACGGCCGGGCCTACGACGGCACGAAGTCGATCGTCCAGCCGCTCATCCGGCCGCTCTACGACGACGCGCACTCGCTCATCGAGGTGCTCAACCTGGCGGCGACGGGCGTGGACGCCAGCGGCCACGACCTGGTCCGCGAGCAGTGGCGTGCCCAGCTTCCGGCCCCGTTCCAGGAGCGGTGGCGCAAGGCGTTGCACGACGGATACCTCGAAGGATCCGGGTACGAGACGGCGTCGGTGGGCACGGCGACCGTGCCGTCTATCGACGCCCCGGCGTCCGATCCGGACGAGATTGAGGTCGTCTTCCGCACGGATTCGAAGCTGCTGGCGGGGCGATTCTCCAACAACCCGTGGATGCAGGAGCTGCCGGATCCGATCTCGAAAATTGTGTGGGACAACGTTGCCGTCATGAGCCGAGCGACGGCGGACGAGCTGGGGGTGGAGGTGCAGCGCCGCGAGGGCAGCTTCTACGCCGACCGGGTGGAGCTGACCCTCGACGGCCAGTCCGTCAAGCTGCCCGTGTGGGTGCAGCCGGGCTACCCGGACGGCTCCATTGGGGTGTCGATGGGCTACGGGCGGACCATCGCCTCCACCCGCGAGTCGGAGAGCACGCCGTTCTGGGACACCAGCGATCAAACCAACATCTACAACGGCAGCCCCATCGCGGGCGGGGTCGACTCGTCTGGGGAGCCGGTGGACGTGGTGGGGGGCAACGTGGCGCCGATGCGCCCGAACGGGGGGCGCGTCGCCACCGGGGCCAACGTTACGCAGGTTGGCAGTGGGTACCTCCTCGCTACGACCCAGGAGGAGGGAAGCATGCAGGGGCGCCCGATTGTGCGCTGGGCAACCCTGGACGAGTTTAAAGAGAATCCGGAGTTTGTCAACGAGTCGCAACCGCCCGTGCCGGATCTGGGTCACGAGAGCGGCGGCCACGGAGACGGCGGCCACGGCGATGGGGGCGGCCACGGTGGCGGGGACGGGCACAGTGGCGACGGGGCGGCCGGCAACGTGTCGGGCCAGGGCCTGGAGGCGGGGCCGGGCGCCGATGCTCACGGGGCGGACGAGATGCCCGAACAGGCCGCTCATGGGGGCGACGGCGCCGGCCAGCACGGCGGCGCCGGCGCCGACGAGCCGGGCCCTGTGGAGAAGCAGCAGGAGTACCCCATGGCCTGGGAGGAAAACCACCCGAAGGACCAGGCGGCCTTCAAAAACAACCCCTACTACCAGAATCAGTGGGGCATGACCGTGGACCTCAACACGTGCACGGGCTGCAACGCCTGTGTCGTGGCCTGCACGAGCGAGAACAACGTGCAGGTGGTGGGGAAGGAGGAGGTGAGCAAGGGGCGGCACATGTACTGGATTCGGAACGATCGGTACTACGTGAGCGAGGAGGAGGGGGACGACAACCCCGAGATGCTCACGCAGCCGGTGATGTGCCAGCACTGCGAAAACGCGCCGTGTGAGTCGGTGTGTCCGGTGGCGGCGACGGTGCACTCGCCGGACGGCACGAACCAGATGGTCTACAATCGCTGCATCGGCACGCGCTACTGCCAGAACAACTGCCCGTACAAGGTCCGCCGCTTCAACTTTTACGACTGGACCAAGACGCTGCCGACGGAGGTGCAGATGGCGCAGAACCCCGACGTCACCGTGCGCAACCGGGGCGTCATGGAGAAGTGCACGTGGTGCGTCCAGCGGATCCGGAAGCACCAGCAGCAGGCCGACAACGAGGATCGCGACCTACGGCCCAACGAGGTCGAGACGGCCTGCCAGGAGGCGTGCCCCACCGACGCCATCACGTTCGGGGACCTCAACAATCCCGAGAGCGACGTGGTGGAGGAGAAGAAGAACCCGCGCCGTTACGAGCTGCTGTCCTACCTAAATACGAAGCCCCGCCTCTCCTACCTCGGCCGCGTGCGCAACACGAATTCCCGCCTGGAGGAGGCCCTTTCGGACACCGAGGCGGAAGAGGAGGCGCCCGTTGAGGCCTAGCCTCGGGGCCGCCCCCTGCACGAACTCGTCGAATTGATCTGAGCCATTCGTGGAGTCATCCAAGAAGCTTCCAACGGACCCGTCCGAGTCGCCCCCGTCGCCCGCAGGGGATGGCGCGGCCGACCCGGAGCGTCTCGTCAAGGGCAACCTGTCGTTTCACGACATCACCGAGATGGTGTCGCGGCACGCGGAGAAAAAGGCCCCACTGGCGTGGTACGTCGCCTTTGCCGTGTCGCTGTCCGGGGCGCTTCTGCTGATCGGGCTGCTCGCCTATGTGGTGTGGAACGGCATCGGGGTGTGGGGCAACAACCAGCCCGTCGGGTGGGGCTGGCCGATTGTCAACTTCGTGTTCTGGGTCGGGATCGGCCACGCCGGGACGCTGATTTCCGCCATTCTCTACCTCTTCCGGCAGCACTGGCGGACGGCGATTAACCGGGCCGCGGAGGCGATGACGATCTTCGCGGTGATCTGTGCCCTCATCTGGCCGACCTTCCACGTCGGGCGCGTCTGGGCCATCTACTGGACGCTCCCGATTCCGAACCAGATGGCCATGTGGCCGCAGTTTAAGAGCCCGCTGCTGTGGGACGTGTTCGCGGTGTCGAGCTACTTCATCGTGTCGACCCTCTTCTGGTACGTGGGGCTCGTTCCGGATCTCGCCACGCTCCGCGACCGCGCCAAAAACTTCTGGCGGCAGCGCATTCTCGCCTTCTTTTCGCTGGGGTGGACGGGCTCGAACCGCCACTGGCGCAACTACGAAAAGGCGTACCTGCTGCTCGCAGGCCTCGCCACGCCGCTCGTGCTGTCGGTCCACTCGGTCGTGTCGTTCGACTTTGCGGTGTCGGTCATCCCGGGGTGGCACACGACGATCTTCCCGCCCTACTTCGTGGCCGGGGCCATCTTCTCCGGCTTCGCCATGGTGGTCACGCTCATGGTGATTACCCGAGAGATCTACGGCCTGAAGAACCTGATTACGATCGATCACCTGGAGAAGATGAACATCATCATCCTGGTGACCGGGTCGATCGTGGGCTTCGCCTACATCACGGAGTTCTTCATGGCCTGGTACTCGGGGGTCGAGTACGAGCAGTACGCCTTCATCAACCGCGCCTTCGGGCCGTACGCCTGGGCGTACTGGATCATGATGACCTGTAATCTGGTCACGCCGCAGCTCTTCTGGTCGAAGCGGCTTCGGCGCTCCATCCCGGTCATGTTTGCCCTGTCGATCGTGGTGAACATCGGGATGTGGTTCGAGCGGTTCGTGATTACGATCACGTCGCTCCACCGCGACTTCCTGCCGAGCTCGTGGGGCTACTTCACGGCCACGTGGGTCGACATCGGCACGTTCGTGGGGTCGTTCGGGCTCTTCTTTACCCTCTTCCTGCTCTTCCTTCGGTTCGTGCCGATGGTGGCGATGGCGGAGGTGAAAGGGGTGATGCCGGAGGCCGACCCGCACCACTACGACCACGGGGGCAACGGGCACGCCGAGGGCGACGGCGAGCCCTACATCAAGCCGGCGGAGCCGGCCCTGGCCGAGGCGTACCGGAACGACGGGGCCGATGCCTCCGGGTAGACGAGGCGGCCTCGCCGTCATCACTCATCGCTGTTTCCCATTGAGCACCGCGCGACACCATGTCCACGCTGATCCAAGACCTGAAGGCCCAGGCAGGGATCTTTGAGAGCGACGCCGACCAGGTCCACGGCCTGCTCGCCGAGTTCCCGGATCCGGGCGCGCTGCTGCACGCCGCCGAGGCGGTCCGGGAGGAAGGCTACCGCCACTTTGACACGCACAGCCCGTTTCCGATTCACGGAATGGACGAGGCGATGGGGCTGGGCAACGCGTCCGCCGTCGGTGTGCTCACGTTTTTTGGCGGGATTACGGGCTGTGTGGTTGCGTATCTCCTGCAGTGGTGGACGGCCGCGGTGGACTACCCGCTCAACATCAGCGGCAAGCCGTTCTTCGCCGTGGAGCCCTCGGTGCCCATCATGTTTGAGTTGACGATCCTGTTCGCGGCGTTCGGCACCGTGGCGGGCATGTTTGCGCTAAACGGATTGCCGCGGCCCTACAACCCCTTGTTTTACTCTGATCGCTTCAAGGGGGCGACGGACGATCGGTTTTTTCTACACATCGCGGCCAGCGACGATGAGTTCGACGTGGAGGACAGCGCCGCGATGCTCCAGCGGCTCGGGGCACACCACCTTGAGCTCGTCAAAGATGACGGGACGGTCGATGCGTGATGCCGCATCGATCGGTCCCGTCCGCATTCTCCCTCGATTTTCCTGCACGACCAATGCGACGCCTGTTCGTTACCGGCTTGATGCTCGTCGCCCTGCTCCTGGCGGGGTGCCGGGGCACCCAGTCGGACAATCCGCCCTTCCACATGAACCTGGACATGGACTTCCAGCCCAAGTTCGGGCCGCAGGAGGCGAATCCGTACTTTGAAGACGGCGCCGCCATGCGGGCGCCGGTCTCGGGCACGGTGCCGCGGGGCGAGCTCCGAGACAGCTCCGCCCTCTACCAGGGGCGGACGGCGGACGGCGATTACGTAGACCAGATTCCCATCGCGGTCAACCGGGAGGTCCTGGAGCGAGGCCGGGAGCGATACGAGATCCAGTGCTCGGTCTGCCACGGGAAAACCGGAGACGGGAATGGGGTCATCATGCGGGGCGACTACGGATACACCCCGGCCCCGAGCTATCATGTTGGGCGGCTCCGAGAGTCGCCGGACGGGTATCTCTACGACGTGATCGCGAACGGCGTGCGTAGCATGCCGGCCTACGGACAGAAGGTGTCCGTGATGGACCGCTGGGCCATCGTCGCGTACATCCGCGCCCTGCAGCGCAGCCAGAACGCCACGCCTGACGACCTGCCGCCGGGAGAGCGGGCCAAGCTGGGCGCGGCGCCCGAGGGCGGCGCGACGGCGCAGGCCGGCACGGAGTAGTCCCGTCTTCACCGTCTCCACGGCCCCCTCACTGCTGCGGACCTCTGAACCAACTTCTCGCAGGGCCCTTGCGGCTCCGAACCGACATCTCAACGCCATGCCCGACTCCATCAATCGCAGTTCCTTTCTGAAGTGGCTGGTCGATCCGGTCCAGCCGACGAGCGACGTTGCGAAACGAGCCTACCGGTTCGTGGGGGACCGGCGCGCCTGGCTCGTGCCGATGGCGCTGGGGATCGCGCTCCTGACCATTAGCCTCCTGGGCCTCTGGGAGAGCCCGGACGACTTCTTCTTCGCCTACCTGGTGGGATGGTCGTTTCTGTTGACCACAGCCCTGGGGGGGCTCTTTTTCCTCGTGTTCAACCACCTCACGCGGGCGAACTGGAGCGTGGTCGTAAACCGCATCAATGAGGCCCTGGTGTGGGCGTTTCCGCTGCTGTTCGTGCTGGGGCTGCCGCTGCTGTTCGGGATGCATGACCTGTACCATTGGACGCACGCCGGGCTCTACGACCCGAGCAGCCCCCAATACGACGAGATCCTGGCGGGGAAGCGTGCGTACCTGAACACGCCGTTCTGGTCGGTCCGGATGGTGGTGTACTTTGCGGTGTGGACGGTTATCTCGTACCGCCTCTACACCCTCTCCCTCCGGCAGGACGTGGATGCGGACCCCGAGATTCCGGCGGCGTTGCGGAGCACCAGTGCCTGGGGACTCCCCCTCCTGGCGGTGACCACCGCTTTCGCGAGCTACGACATCCTGATGTCCACCGACCCGCACTGGTTCTCGACCATCTTCGGGATCTACTTCTTCTCGGGGGGCATCCTGGGGGCCGTCGCCACGATTGCACTCGTTTCGCTCCTGCTCCGACGAACCGGCGGGGTGCTGGAGGGGGTCATCACGCCGGAGCACGACCACGACCTGGGCAAGTACCTCTTCGGCTTCGTCGTCTTCTGGGCGTACATTGCGTTTAGCCAGTACATGCTGTACTGGTACGGGGGGATTCCGGAAGAGACGGTGTGGTTTCAACACCGGCTCCAGGGGGGCTGGGCCTGGCATAGCGCCGCCCTCGTGATCTTCCATTTCCTCCTCCCGTTCCTGATCCTGCTGCCGCAGGCGACAAAACGGACCGGGACGGTGATGGCCGTGCTGTCTGTGTGGCTGCTTGGGATGCACTGGTTCGATCTGCACTGGGTGGTGCTCCCGGTGCTCCGGGAGGGCGGGGGCTTCCACTGGCTCGACTTTACGTGCTGGTTGGGGTTGACGGGAATCTTCGCTGGGGGATTGATGTACCGTCTTGGTCGACATCCCCTCGTGCCCCAAAACCATCCGTCCCTGCGGGACTCCCTCCAGTTCGAAAACATGTAGCGAACGCCCCGCGTCCGGGCTGAGAGAGGGCGGAACGAATGGGCTTTTCCGGTGATTTCACCCGGTGCGGTGACCCTCTCCCGACCCCCCTGCGTTCAGAAAGAGACACTTTAGCACCAACCCTGCGCACGACACATGGCTTCCGACGACGTCCTCGCGCCCTCACTGGTCACGCCCGTTGACGCCGTCTCGGCGGACGGGAGTGCGGTGACGTTTGTCTGGTCCTCCGTCGAGGACGGCAATGCGTACCGCCTGCAGGTGGCCGAGACGGCGCGCTTCGACACGCCCGTCGTGGACGCCGAGGTGGGGGCCCAGACGGCGGTAACGGTCGGCAACAAGCTGCCCACGGACGGGCAGACGTTCTTCTGGCGGGTGCTCGTTGAGAGGGATGGCGAGTGGGGCAATCCGAGTTCTGTGGAGAGCTTCGTCGCGACCACGGAGGCGGAGGCCGAGCAGGGGCCCGCCGAGGCCGCCGATGAGGAGCCCGTGACGGAACTTGCGCGCGCCGCCCGTCAAGAAGCCACCGCACAACCCTTTGATTTCGAGGATCAGATCGAGAAGGAGAAGGAGCGTGGCGTGGCGTACGAAGGCGTGGCCGCGAGCCAGATCATGGGCATCTCGGCCTCGATCATTGCCGTCGTGTTGACCGCCGTCGCCATCCTGTTCGGGTGGTTTGGACAGGTGAGCCAAAGCGCAGAGGGGGCGGCCGCCGAGCGGATGCAGTACCGCGACATCAAGCAGGCCGAGATGGAGGCCGCACAGGAGCTGCAACAGTACGAGGTCGTGGACGAGGAGGAGGGCACCTATCGGATCCCGATTGACCGTGCCATGGACCTCGTCGCGAGGGAGGAGTACCAGCAGCGGCAGCAGCCGGAATGACAATCCGGACGGCGGGTATGGGGGCCACTCCGCACGGCGGCGCACGACACCCCATCGGCCGCCCTTTTGACATGAGGCAGCGATTCGTCTCCACCAACGACCAATCACGACATGGGTGATTTTTGGCTTCCCGAAGCGGCGTCTACGATGGCGCCGAAGATTGATAGTCTCTTTACCTTCGTAAACGTCGTCAGCGGGATTCTCCTCGTCGGCGTGGTTACGGCGATGCTCTGGTTTATGTACCGCTATCGCCGTCAGGACCCCGCCGAGCGGCCCAGTCCCGTCAAGGAGAGCAAGCTGCTCGAGATTTCCTGGATCGTGATTCCCACGATTCTCGTTCTCCTCGTCTTCAACTGGGGGTTCAAGTCGTTCGTGGCGCAGAAGACGATCCCGGACAATGCATACGAGATTCGGGTTCAGGCGCGGTCGTGGGGGTGGTCGTTCGAGTATCCGAACGGCGTTACGACGGACACCCTGTACGTGCCGGCCGACGAGCCGGTGAAGACCACCATGAGCAGCCAGGACGTGATCCACAGCTTCTACGTCCCGGCGTTTCGGGTGAAGCAGGACGTGCTGCCCAACCGCTACACGTCGGTGTGGTTTGAGGCGACGAAGGAAGGAACGTACGACTTGTTTTGCACCGAGTACTGCGGCCGGAACCACTCCGAGATGGACGCGGAGGTAAAGGTCGTTTCCCGCGCCCGCTTCGACGAGTGGCTGGAAAGCGCCGGAACACCGGACGACATTCCGCTTCCGGAGCTGGGAGAAAAGCTCTACACGCAACAGGGCTGTCAGGGCTGCCACAGCCTCGATGGCTCCGACATGGTGGGGCCCACCTGGAAGGGGCTCTACGGCAAGACCGACCACCAAATGGCCGACGGGTCGACGGTTACGGCGGATGCGAACTACCTCCGAGAGTCCATCCTGCAGTCGGGGGCGAAGGTGGTGGAGGGCTACCAGAACGTAATGCCGTCGTACGCCAGCCTTTCGGAGCGTGAGGTGACCGGTCTCGTTGAGTTCATCAAGGAGCAGAGCGACAAGGAGGTCTCCGAGGAGTAACGGCCAGAGCCCGAGGGGACGCTCGGGCCCCTGCTGCTGTTTTTCAGCCGTGCACGCTTGTCATACATCAGATCGAGACGCTATGAGCACGACCACACAGAACGCCCCGGTCGAACAGGGGGAGCCCCAGGAGGAAGAGACCAATTACCTCAACCACGAGACGAGCATCTGGTCGTGGTTGTCGACGAAGGACCACAAGCGCATCGGGGTTCTCTACTGCGTGTCCCTTGCCACGGTCTTTCTTGCGGCAGGGGTGCTGGCGCTTCTCATGCGGGCCGAGCTGTCGGGCCCGGACCAGACCCTGATGAGCAACGACACCTATAACCAGGTGTTTACGATGCACGGCATCCTGATGGTCTTCCTTTTCCTGGTGCCGTCCATCCCGGCCATCCTGGGCAACTTCGTGTTGCCCCTCCAGATTGGGGCGAAGGACGTGGCCTTTCCTCGACTCAACCTTGCGTCCTGGTACGTCTACCTGGCCGGGGCCGCGCTCACGATCACGGCCCTCCTGACGGGCGGGGTGGACACCGGGTGGACGTTCTACACCCCGTACTCTTCGTCCACGGGCGGCGGGGTGCTCTGGATGACGGCGGCCATCTTCGTCGCCGGCTTCGCCAACATCTTCACGGGGATGAACTTCATCGTGACGATCCACAAGATGCGGGCGCCGGGCATGACGTGGAACCGGCTGCCCCTCTTCGTCTGGGGGCTGTACGCCACGAGCATCGTGCAGGTGCTCGCCACGCCCGTGATCGGCATCACGATGGTGCTCCTCATCCTGGAGCAGACGCTCCAGATTGGCATCTTTGACCCGGCGCTTGGGGGCGACCCGGTGCTCTTCCAGCACTTCTTCTGGTTCTACAGCCACCCGGCAGTCTACATCATGATTCTGCCGGCCTTCGGCATTCTGTCGGAGCTGATCGCGACCTTCTCCCGGTCGCGCATCTTCGGGTACCGGGCCATCGCCCTCTCGTCGGTCGCGATTGCGATGCTCGGCTTCCTGGTCTGGGGCCATCACATGTTCGTGAGCGGCCAGTCCGCCATCTCGTCCATCGTCTTCTCGCTCATCACGTACCTCATCGGGATTCCTTCGGGAATCAAGGTCTTCAACTGGGTGGCAACCCTGTACAAGGGCTCCATCTGGCTACAGACCCCGATGCTGTACGCACTGGGCTTCCTGTTCATGTTCACGATCGGGGGCTTCACGGGAATCATGGTGGGCGTGCTCTCGGTGGATGTGCACCTGCACGACACCTACTACGTCGTGGGGCACTTCCACTACGTAATGATGGGCGGATCCGTGGTGGCCCTCCTGGGGGGGATGCACTACTGGTGGCCGAAGATCACGGGGCGCATGTACAACGAGACGCTCGCCAAAATCGCGGCCGCGCTTGTCTTCATTGGGTTCAACCTCACCTTCTTCCCGCAGTTGGTGCTGGGCTCGCGCGGGATGCCTCGACGCTACGCGAACTACGCGGATCGCTTCGCGGGGCTGCACCAGCTCTCGACCTACGGCTCTCAGATCTTGGGGGTGGGCCTCTTCCTCATTCTGGGATACGCCCTCTGGTCGCTCGCGTACGGGGAGAAGGCCCCGGCCAACCCCTGGGGCGCCACCACCCTCGAGTGGACCAACACCACGGCCGTCCCGATCCACCACAACTTTGAGCGGACGCCCCTCGTAACGCGAGGGCCGTACGACTTCCACCTCGCCGACGAAGTGTTTGGGGGTGGGGATGGGGAGGCCCTCAGCGACGACGTGCCCCAGATCCCCGAACCGGCGCCCTCGGCCCCGTCCGAGACGGACACCGCGGATCCGGCCAGTGCGTAAGCAGCGGCTCCACGCCTTGTCTCATGAGATCTCCCGACCCCATGGCAACGGAAACAGCCCCGGCCCCCACCGAGACGGAGGCCGAGCACGACGACCATCACCCGGAGCACCTGGAGCACCACTTCGTCTCGTCGGAGCAGCAGTTCGACTCGGCGAAGCTTGGGATGTGGGTGTTTCTTATCACCGAGGTGCTTCTCTTTAGCGGCATGTTCGTCGCCTACGCCGTCTTCCGCCAGTGGAACCCCGAGGTGTTCGCGGCGGCCAGCGGGACGCTGAACCAAACGATGGGGGCGCTCAACACCGTTGTGCTTCTCACCTCGTCCCTGACGGTGGCCCTGTCGATCCACGCCATCAAGCAGGACAAGGTGAAGCAGTGCATCTACTACCTGTTGGGCACGCTCGGGCTGGCGGGCGGATTCATGGTGGTCAAGTACTTCGAGTACATGGCCAAATTCGAGCACGGGGTCTACCCCGGTGGGGCATTCGACCCGCACGGGGCCCACTACGAACACCTGGCGGAAATGGCCATGGCGCCTCAATTCTTCAGCATCTACTTCGTCATGACGGGGATCCACGGGGTCCACGTGGTCATCGGCATGATCGTGATTGGCGCGCTCGCGATCATGGCGTGGCGCGGATCGTTCAGTAGCGAATGGTACACGCCCGTGGAGCTTACGGGGCTCTACTGGCACCTCGTCGACATCGTCTGGATTTTTCTGTTCCCGCTGCTCTATCTCATCTAGAAGAGCGACCTACGCCTGCGGTCGCCATTCCGATTCCATCGAGTTTCTGAAGACTGCCTTCTCCCCATGGCGCACGACGGCCCACACATCGTTCCCAAGTCCACCCTGCTGAAGGTGTTCGGGGCGCTCATTGTCCTGACCGGCCTGACGGTCGGGGTGGCCTACGTCCCCCTCGGCCCCCTCACCGTGCCCGTGGCCCTCGGGATTGCGGGGATGAAGGCCACGCTGGTGGTGCTCTTCTTCATGCACCTGAAGTACGACAACCCGGTCAACGCCCTCACCTTCACGATTGGGACGATCTTTGTCGTTGTGTTCGTCACCATCACGCTTCTTGACACGGCGTTCCGGGGCGACCTGGGGAACGTGACCGCACAGACGGTGGAGGAGATCCAGGCCGAGCAGGAGCGCGCTCAGCAGCGCCAAGACGCGATTCCGTCGGACTCATTGCGGATTGCCCCGTCGGACTACCCGAATCAAAACCGCGGAGCGAGCATGCAGTCCGACGGCGGCTCGTAGACGCGGCATTGAGCGCCTCGAAGAGGGATATGTGACACGACGGGCACGAACTTTCTCGGTCCATCGAGGTACTACGAAGCAGCGATTTGAAGGGGGATGACGATCCGCTGAGGCTTCAGTTTCGTCTCGATCACACGGGGCTGCCGCTGCCCATGGTTGTTCTGTTCGCTGGACTTGTCGGGGTTACGTTCTTTGCGCTGCTGGTGTGGGCCGGCACCATGGTGTACCGGCTCTACAATCCCGAACACCCGCGCCCCTTTCGCGAACACCCCGTCGTTCAGCGGGAGCAAGCTACCGCGGAGGGGGAATACGTATCGGTGGGGGTGCGCGAGATTCGGGCCGATCGGCGCCGCGCGCGTCGGGATGGCGAGAGCCGCCGCGACTACGTCTGGGGCCGATCTGAGGACATCCCGGAATCCTGGCGTGAGGACCTGTGGACCCGCCGCAACTGACGAAGGCGATCCGGAGGCGCTACGACGCGGGGAAGTCGGCGTCTACGTGCCGTTGAAGGAACGCGGCCACGGCCCGGTGTGCCTCCCGCCGATCCGCGGCCGTGCCGGTGTCCCCGTCGGCCCGGCCGGTGATGCCCTTCACGATGTGGCACGAGGTCCCGTGCTGGGCCGCCACGTAGGCCACGGCGTACCCGGTGGCGTCTCGCATGTCCGCAATGCGCTCCCAGTAGCTCGACGCGTCCGCGTCCCCACGCACGTGATCCTGCGAGACGAGCGTGCCCTCCACATCGAGGTCGAAAGGGCATTCGAGCGGCATCCGAGGATAGTCCGGGGCCTCTAGCTCCACGCGGTCGCCTTCCAAAACGAAGGCCGTCTCCACGACCGCTCCCACCTCAAGCTCGTCGGCGAGCGCGACGGCCCCGCCCGCATGCACGAGCGTGTCGATGTCGTGCTCGTGGAGGAGGCGCTCGGTTCCGAGGGTGGCCTTGATTTTGCCGGGGCCGACTACGGTAGCGACCACGGCGTCGGTCTGCAGGTGGGCTCCCTCCTCCAGCTCCCCGAGCCGGTCTCCGGCGTACTGTTCAATGAAGGGAGCAGCCTCATTAGGTGTAGAAAATATAACGCCGAGCATCGAACACCCCGGATTTTGGAAAGTATGACGGTTGGCGTACAATAACGCCCAGCCACAATCAAACAAATTCGCAACCGAATATCACGGACCGCATGAAGGTTACCGAGCATTTTGATCGCGAATCGGAGCCCCTGATCTCGTACGAAATCATTCCCCCCAAGCGGGGCGGGTCGGCGGACCAGATTCTGGGCGTGGTTGAGGAGCTGATGCCTTACGAGCCGCCGTTCATCGACGTTACCAGTCACTCGGCGGAGGTGGAATACAAGCAGAAAGACGACGGGACCTGGACGCGCTGCGTAAAGCGGAAGCGCCCCGGAACGATTGGCCTCTGCGCGGCTATCGAGGCACGCTTCGACATCGATACCGTTCCCCACATCCTCTGCAAGGGATTCACGCGCGAGGAAACGGAGGATGCCCTCATCGAGCTTAACTACCTCGGGGTCGAGAACGTGCTTGCCATTCGGGGGGACGACAACGGCTACGAGAAGTCCATCTCGGGCAACCGGTCGCGCAACGAATACGCGGTGGACCTCGTGCGGCAGATTCAGGACATGAATGAGGGGACGTACCTGGAGGACCTCATGGACGCCGAGCCGACGGACTTCTGCGTGGGCGTGGGGGGATACCCCGAAACGCACTTCGAAGCCCCGAACCTCGCCTGGGACATCATGCGGCTCAAGGAGCAGGTCGATGCGGGGGCCGACTACATCGTGACGCAGATGTTCTTCGACAACGAGTACTTCTTCAACTTCGTCGACAAGTGCCGAGAGGTGGGCATCGAAGTCCCCATCGTTCCCGGACTAAAGATCCTGAAGCGGAAGCGTCACCTGCGGCTCCTGCCGAAGTACTTTCACACGGAGATTCCGGAGGAGCTCGCTGCGGAGGTGGACGCGGCTGACCCCGACGACGTGGAGCGAATTGGCGTCAACTGGGCGATCCGTCAGGCCCGAGAACTGATGGAGGCGGGGGTTCCGGGCATCCACTTCTACATCATGTCGAGCGCGGACACGGTCAAGAAGGTCGTGGAGCCCATGCACGAAGAGGTGGCCTAGAAGGAAGAGGCGGCGTAGGAGGGGGCCACCCTCCAGAACAAAAGACGGGCTCGGCGGCCGGGACGCCGGTGCCGAGCCCGTCGAAAGGGACGTCGTTATCGGCAGGCGTTATCGATGGGCGTCCTTGTCTTTGCTGCGGAGCTTGGCCTTGTATTTTTCAAGCTGCCGGCGCAGGTGGTCCACGCACAGGTTGATCGCCTCCTCGTGGCTGCTCGCCGCGTCCTCGGCCGAGAGACGCTTCTGGTACACGTCGATGTTAATTGAGGCAGTCTTGTTCTCGGCGGGGGAGTTGTCCTTCCCGAGAATGACGTGTGCGCCGGTAATCCCGTCGTAGAACTGCTCCAGCTTGGCGGTGCGGTCCCGGGCATACTCGTGGACGCGATCGCTCACGTCGACGTGACGGGTCGTGACTTGGGTCTGGAAAGCCATAAGGCGGGCCCTCTGTTGTGAGTGGGTAGACGAGGCAGTCCCCGCCGCTCCCCTCTGCGCCCGAAGGGACATTTTCACATTCTAAGATACGGGAAATGGTTCCACGGGCGCGACCGGCGGTGGATTCCAGGGGCCTTCCGGCCGACACCGAAGCCCGACCTCTTCAGGAGCCCGTCCGTCAAGAGGAGGGGGCCGGCAGCACGGCGTTGAGGTACTGGTCCTCTTTCTCCCGCATCTTGTCCTGCCCCGCCGGCTGTGCGTCGTCGTACCCGACGAGGTGCAGAAGGCCGTGCACGACGTACCGGTAGGCCTCGCGCTCGAACGACGTATCGAACTCGTCGTGGCGCTCGGCCGCCGTGTCCAGATCCACGTACACCTCCCCCTCGATCCCCTCTCCGGAGGCCCCAGACGAAGGAGCGGGCCCCTCCCGGAGCGAGAAGGAGAGCACATCCGTGTCGTAGTCGTGGTCGAGGTACGACTGATTCAGGCGACGAACCGTATCGTGGTCGGTGAGCACCAGGCTCAAGTGGGTCAGGGACGTCCCCTCCGCGTCCACCACATGCTGGATCACGTACCGAAGGGTCCCTGCGTCGAGTTCACGGGAGGGATGGTCGTGTTCAATCGAAAGAGGCTCCGGGTACTCGGGGGGCACGGCGCAGGACAGATAGACTGGAGGGAGTGCGCGAGAAGGCTACCACGACGAATCCGACGAGGAGTCGTCGCCGGACGGAGACGGATCGACGGTGGCGGTGGGGTCGACGTCCGCGGGCGTGAGTTCCGGCTCATTGTCGTCGTCCGCAGAAGGAGCCTCCTCGTCGTCCAGGGGCGCCACCTCCAGGGCATGGAGGCCCTTCGGCCCATCGTTCATCTCGAATCGGACGTGCTGGTCGCTCTTCAGGGTCTTGAAATCGTCGTCCGACTGAATATTCGAGTAGTGGACGAAGACATCCTCGCCGTCGTCGGGATGATGAATAAATCCGTACCCTTTCTTGGCGTCGAACCACTTGACCGTGCTTGTCCTCATAATATCGATTCAATCACAGTGACTGGATCGTCCCGAAAGATTCGTCCGCGCAGGGCGAAAGGGATGCGGAGAAATACCAGTGCGCATCAAGCCCCGGCGGATGTCTAGGGTGGTGTGAGATGAATCCCAGAAAGATCAGGAAACGGTCACACGCAGTCTCACGCACGCGGCACCCTGCAAAACCGGCAAGGTACGACGCGACGTGATAACTGCCGCTAAATATAGTCTGGGTCGGTCCCTCTGTCAAGGAAAAGATGCAGCGACGCCGAGGGCCCGGGGGCTACTCATTCGAGGCGGGCTGGTCGGGCTGTTGGGAGGGAGTGCTCGGCGGAGCGCCCGGCACGGCGGGCATCCGGGACGGCTCCCGCGCCGAGTCACTGGCGAGGCCGTACGCCTGACGCACCCGGGCGGGGACCTGGAAGGAGGCGTCGGCCAGCACCCGCTCAAGTTCCTGGTCGAAAGACTCGAGGGCGTCCGTCTGGTTGGCCTTCAGGTAGGAAGAGCGGACCCGGCCCGCGTACTGGAGGGCCCGGCTGAACCGGCGGCGCGAGCTTGCCGACCGGAGCCGATCGAACACCATGGGTTCGGCGTCGGCGAGGAGGCCGGCCACCTTGTCGGTTCGGCCCAGGCTCTGGTAGGCTCGGGCGGTAAAGAAGAGCGTCTGCATGTCGGCCGGGATGGTAGAGAACGGCACCGCCTCCGTGAAGTCGGTCAGGAGGCGCTCGGCGGTGTCCGAGTGGCCCTTCTGCCCCAGCTGCTCGGCGGCGTGGGAGTAGTGCAGGCGATACCCGTCGATCATCCGCCGTGCATTTTCGTTGTAGTAGACGGTCGAGTCACTCAGGTTGGTGAACCGGAAGTCCGCCATGCGCTCGTCGGTCAGGCCCGGAATGACCCGGCCAAGGGGGCTGTTGTGCTTGATGGGAAGCACGCGGTAGGCCTGGCCCTCCAGTTGAAAGTAGTTGCTGAGGCCAAGCTGTCCGGAGCGAGCCACCGTGACGGCGAAGTACAGGGGGCGGGACCATCCGTTCTGCGCGTTGGTCCGCAGCATGTCGTAGGTGACCACGTCGGCGGTCTGCAGGATGCGCGTGTCCTGCCGGAACGGACGTCCCTTCAGCTCCCAGGCCATTGGGCTTTCGAGGCGCGAGGCGGCGGAGGAGTCGGGCAGGTAGGCGGCAAGTTCAGACTGGAGGGCGTCGGTGTCCACCGGCAGTTTCATCTGCTTGGGCTTCCAACGCCGGTAGCCCAGTTGGTCGATCCGGTCCTCCGACAGGGAGATGGGCAGGGGCTCCGACGCGTACGCGGCCTCGTTCTTGAGCTGGCGCACGTACCACTTCGTGTTCAGCAGCGACAGGTTCACCACGCGCACGTCCTTCCGCACCCCCTCGACGGTCTGCAGGTACCACAGCGGGTAGGTGTCGTTGTCGCCGTTGGTGAACAGAATGCCGTTCTCCTCGACGCTGGTGAGCATGTTGTACGCATAGTCGCGGGGCACGTAGTTCTCGGACCGGTCGTGGTCGCCGTAGTTCTCCAGCGTCATCCAGCCGGGGACGGCCATGAAGACGAGCAGCCCGGCCCCGAGGGCCGGCATCAGCCGGGCGATCCCGGACAGCGAGTCGCGAACGGACTCGTAGGCCATCTGCATCACCCCCCCGGCCCCGATCCCGATCCACAGGCTAAAGGCGAAGAAGCTCCCGACGTACGAGTAGTGCCGCTCGCGCGGCTGCATCGGCGTCTGGTTCAGGTAGATGATGATGCCGATGCCCGTGATAAAGAACAGCACGAAGACGCTAAAGGCCCGTCGCCAGTCGCGGCCGAAGTGGTAGAAGGCGCCGAACAGCCCCAAGAGGAGCGGCAGGGCGAAGTACACGTTCCGCGACTCCTTCTCGCTCGGGGTCTCCAGGGATTGGGTGTTGGCGTGCTGGTCGAGTCCGGGGATGCCGGTGATCCAAGGCGCCCCCTGCACGTCGCTCGCGCGCCCCGAGAAGTTCCAGAGGAAGTACCGGACGTACATGTACCCCACCTGGTAGTCGACGAAGAACTCCAGGTCGGAGTCGTAGCGCTCGTAGACCTTCCAGTGCTGAGGGTCCACGGAGTGGCGCCGGGGGAAGAGGGTCGACTCGCCGTCGCGGCGGCTCACCTGGCCGGTCTCGTCGTTGAAGGTTACGCCCTGTAGAAGCGGCGTGTCGCCGTACTGCTCCCGCTCCAGATACGAGATGAACTTCTCGATGGTGTCCGGGTCGTTCATGTCGATTGGCGGGTCGGTCGCGCTCCGGACGAAGACGAGCGCGTAGGAGGCGTAGCCGATAAAGATCACCGTGACGCACATGAAGGCCAGGTTCGCCATCGGCATGCGCCGCTGGTGGGTCGTGTAGACCCCATAGGCGAGGACGAGGCCGAGGACGATTGCCGTGAGAAACGGGGCCCCGACGGACGCGAAAAGGCTGGGCAGCCCCACAATGAGGCCCGGATAAATGGCGAAGAATAGGACGGAGGCGACGGCCCCGGCCCCGACGATGCGGAGCCAGCGCTGGCGGGAGGTCCAGTGCTCGCGGTCAAACTCCGTAAAGAACACGATGAACGCGACGAAGAAGAACGCCAGCAGGCTCAGGAGGTGGACCCCGGTGGCCATGCCGAAGAGAAAGGCAATGAGGACGAGGTAGCGGTTGGCGTTGAGTTGGAACGGCTGTCGGCTGCCGCCCCGTTGTGCCTCCTCCGCACGGGCCGCGTCGCTCCACCGCAACACGAGCCACACGACCAGCGCGGTAAAGAAGGTGGAGAGGGCGTAGACCTCGGCAATGCCCGCGTTGAACCAGAAGGAGTCGCTCACCGAAAAGGCCACGGCCCCGACCACCCCGCTCGCGAGGGAAATGACGTAGGGCCCCGTGTCGAGCTCACTCCGATCGCCCTGCCATCGCCGCACGAGGCGGACGATGACCAGGTGTGCGAGCAGGACCGTCCCGGCGCTGGCCAGGACCGAGAGCAGGTTGACCGCCAGGGCGACCGTTTCCTGCGACGGGGCCAGCATGGCGAAGAGCCGGCCCAACAGCAGGTAGAACGGTGCCCCCGGCGGGTGCATCACCTGGAGGGTGTAGGCACTTGCGATGCGCTCCCCGGGGTCCCAAAACGAGACGGTCGGTGCAACGGTCGCCACGTACAGGCCGAGCGCCCAGAGAAAGACGAGCCCAGCGGTAAGACGGTCAATCCTCTTCCGATTCATCCTAACGGAACGGCATTGGTGTCGAGAAGCGCGAGAATATCGGGAGGTACGGGGCGGGGCACGGCCGCCCCGAGGACGAAGGCTACCAGTCTGCGCTCGTCGCGTCGAGGAGCCTCTGAACAGTCTGCATCTCCATCTCGCCGTAGTTCATGGCGAAGGCGAGTTCCCCGTTGCTGTGAAAAATCCAGGTCGACGGAATCCAGGTGACGGGGAGCCCGAGGAAGGAGTACCGCCGATTTGCCTCTGTGTCGCTCGGGCCGAGGTCCGGCTGGGTCACCTCCACGACCCGGTCCGGAAGGTTGTAGTCGTTCAGCATCGCGGCCCCGCTCTCGTCGTCGTTCCATACGGTGACGAACGTAAACGTGACGTCCGGGTTGTCGGCGACGAGGCCGGCCCAGCCGTTGTCCAGCTCGTTCCGTGAATTGGCACACCAGGGGGCCCAGAAGTGGACCACGTGGAGCCCGTCCTCCTCAATGCGATCCTGCACGAAGGACTCCGCCTCCGTCGTGGGGGCTACCGACACGGCAGGGCGTGGGTCGGTGACGGTGGACCGCTTGGCCAGCGTGGCGGACGAGTCGGGGCGCCTGCCCGGGGACGCTGAGGACGAGGACGAGCTCGTCATTTCCAGTTGGCCGACCGTACACTCTTCCGACGCCTCCTGAGCGTGGGCGGGGGCGACTGCCATGAGGGCGAGACTCAGAAGAGCAAGGAGAGACGATCTCACGGGTACGATCGGTGCGGGTGCACGGAGGCTTTGGGAATGGGGAGGCTTCGGGGGCGCCCAGGGCGAGCGACGCAAAGGGTCAGGATGCCCCGTCAACGACCACAACGCACTCGCCCCGTACTTTCTTATACCCCCCGAAGTACGACCGCACCTCTTTGAGCGTTCCTCGTTCGACTTCTTCGTATTTTTTCGTGAGCTCCCGGGCCACGGCGGCCCTGCGGTCGGCCCCGAAGTGCTCGATGAGGTCCTCGAGGGTGCGTAGCAGCCGGTGGGGGGACTCGTAGAGGACCACGGTGCGCGGCTCGTCCGCCAGCGTCGTCAGGCGGGTCTGGCGCCCCTGCTTTTTGGGCAGGAAGCCCTCGAAGGCGAAGCGGTCGCTGGGGAGGGCGCTGGCGGTGAGCGCCGGGATAAGGGCCGTCGGGCCGGGGAGGGCCTGCACCTCGATGTCCTCTTCCCAGCAGGCGCGGGCGATGTAGAAACCTGGATCCGAGATGCCGGGCGAACCGGCGTCGCTGATGAGGGCGACGTCGCGTCCCACGCGCATGCGAGTGAGCAGTTCGGGCGTCTTTTCGCGCTCGTTGTGTTCGTGGTAGCTCGTGGTGGGGGTGTCTACGTCGTGGTGGTCCAGAAGGCGGCCGGAGGTCCGGGTGTCCTCGCAGGCAATCAGGTCCGCCTCCCGAAGGACCCGGAGGGCGCGCAGCGTAATGTCGTCCAGGTTGCCGATGGGGGTGGGCACCAGGTAGAGCATGGGCGGGGGGGGAGCAGAGAGGAGATGGGCATCGCGTCCCGAGAGGGCCTACGACCGAAGCGAGCGCAGCCACTCCCAGAGGCGCCGGCGCAGCGGCGGGGTGGCGCCCAGGTCGAGGACGACGTACAGGATCAGCCAGAGGCCCGCGCCGGACATGAGGAGGTTGGCGATCCACATGCCCAGCCACGGCGGGAAGAAGCCCCGTTCCGACAGCTTCTCCCCCTGCACGAGCGTAATCCAGTACAACATGAAGATGCCAAGCGCGACGGCCCCGATCGTGGCGAGCCCGCCCCGGCGCAGTGCAAGGCCCAGCGGCGCCCCCACAACCATAAAGATGAGACAGGCGAGCGCGATCGAGAACTTTTTGTAGAACTCGACCTGGTAGCTCCGAATGCGCCGGGTCTGCCACTCCGTGTCCCGCCGGATGTTTTGAATGGCGGACTGTGCCGACCGTGCGCGTTGAACCGCCGGCGACACCACCGACCGGCGCGCGTCGGCGTCAAGATCAGCGAGGGCCAGGTAGGACGACGGGTGCGCCGGGGCGACGGGGGCCGGGGCCGACGTGTCCGCGGCGACCGACGGAGACAGTTCGTCCTGCGTCCGCTCGTAGAGGGTCTGGTACCGCGCGTCTCGCTCCGTCTTCAGGGAATCGAGCGTGTCGAGCAGCCGCGGGGTGCGCATGGTGCGGGTGGAACGGGCAGTCTCTTCCGACTCCGAGCGCCGGAAGACGACGTTCGAGAGGGTAAACCGAATGCGGTGGCGGTCGAACGTAAGCCGCTCGTACCGCTCCGACTGGTTGTTCGCATCCGGGGGCAGGGGCCGATGCATCTCTCCGTTCCGGAGGGTGAGGGTGAGGCGGGCCCCCCCTGCACTCGACTCAATGACGCCGCGCTCGGCCTTGATGACGGCCTGCCGGTCCCGCCCCTGGGTATAGTCGTAGATGGTCACGTCGATCAGTTTGTTGGTTCCCGGCGGACGGTCCTGCACCAGAATGCTGTAGTCCTCCATGTCCTCGTAGAAGATGCCCGGCCGGAGCTCAAAGCCGGGCCGCTTGCCCCGAATGTCGCTCCAGAGCTGGCGGGCCCGGTGGTTCGCCTCCGGAAGCATGACGTTGTTGAAGTAGAGCATGCCCCCCATGAGGAGGGCGGCCACCACGAGCGCCGGCCACACGATCTGGCCGAAGGAGATGCCGGTGCTCTTGATAACGGTATAGTACTGCGACTCGGCCAGCTCCCCGAACGCCATCAGGGCGGCCAGCAGCACCGACATCGGCACCGCCAGCACCACCATATACGCCAGGTTGTAGGCGATTAGCTCGACGATTACGGAAACGGGAATCCCTTTTCCCGCAATCTCGGGCAGCCACCGAATCAAAAACTGCATCAGCAGCAGAAACATGAGTGTGCCCAGCCACCCGAAAAAGGGCCCCGGGAGCCGACGCAGTACGATCCAGTGGAGGCGGCGCAGCATGCAGGCGTGTCGTCGTGGAGGTCCCCGCTTGAAGGAGCGTACAAACGCCCGGTGCAAATCGCATGTTCGGGGCGGGCCTCGGCGGAGCCCGGCCGGCAGCCGTTGGATCTTCGAAGGGCGTGAGGAATTGAGGATATTCGTCTAGTTCCTTCCCAACATCCCCCACGATCCGGATGCAGGTTGAGCCGTTTACGTTCAGCTCCTTCATGACGAACGCCTATCTCTGCCACGATCAGGGCGAGGCGGTGCTCGTCGACGCGAGTTGCGAGACCGAGGCCGAATGCGAGCAGGTGATGACCGTCATCGAGGAGCAGGGCCTTGACGTGCAGCACCTGCTCCTCACCCACGCCCACGTGGATCACATCTTCGGGTGCACGTTCTTCGAGGAGGCGTTTGGACAACGGTTCAAGGCGCACGAGGCCGCCGTGCCCTTCATCGAGCGGGCGGAGGAGCAGGCCACGGCGTTCGGGGTGGAGGTCGACCCGCCGTCGGTGCCCACGGCCCATCTCGCGGAGGGAGACACCGTCTCGTTCGGCGACGTCACCCTTGAGGTGTTGCACACGCCGGGCCATTCCCCCGACTCCATCTCCTTCGTCGACCGCCCGGGCCGACAGGCACTCACGGGAGACGTCCTGTTCCAGAACTCGATCGGCCGGACGCAGGGCCTTCCGGAAACGTCCCGTGCACAGCTCCTAAATTCGGTGACCGAGACGCTGCTCCCCCTCGGCGACGACGTCACGATTTATCCCGGCCACGGCCCCGCAACGACCATCGGCCGGGAGCGCGCGCAGAATCCCTTCGTGCAGGAGGCCCTCCGGGCGTAGTCGGCGCGGTCTAGGCGCCGGTGTGAACGGTGCCCGACCGGACGCGCTCGTAGTAGTCTTCGTACAGCGGCACCACGCGGTCGATGTCAAAGGTCTCGACCGCCCGCTTCCGTGCCGCCGCGGCCATCTCGGCGTGCTGGTCCTCGTCGTGGAGGAGCGTCCGGGTGTGTTCGGTGAACGCGTCGACGTCATCGAGCTGGCAGAGGAACCCGGTCTCCCCGTGCACGACCAGCTCCGGCAGCCCGCCGACGTCGCTGGCCACGACGGGCACCTCGCAGGCCATCGCCTCCAGGGCGGCCAGGCCGAAGGTCTCCGAGCCGCTCGGCATCAGGAAAACATCGGCGATCGACAGAATCTCTTCGATCGGGTCCTGTTTTCCGAGGAAGCGGATGTCGTCGTACACCCCAAGCTCCCGTGCCTTCCGTTCCGTGGGCACGCGGTCCGGTCCGTCGCCCACCAGCAGCAGCTTCACGTTTGACGTCCCGTTCTGCAGTCGGTGGAAGACCTCCACCACCTGGTCGGTGTTCTTGACGGGGCGAAAATTGGAAACGTGCACGATGACCTTCTCCCCGTTCGGGCAGAGCGCCTGCTTGAAGTGCTCCTTGTCCTGGCGCACGAAGCGATCGGTGTCGATGAAGTTGGGAATCACCTCGACGTCCTCCGAGACCTCAAAGTGGTCGTAGGTCTCCTGGCGGAGGTAGTCGGAGACGGCGGTCACCCCGTCGGACTCGTTGATTGACCACGTCACGACGGGGGCGAACGACGGGTCCCGCCCAATGAGTGTGATGTCGGTGCCGTGGAGGGTGGTCACGATGGGAAGGTCCAGGTCCTCCGAGCTCAGAATCTGCTGGGCCATCACGGCGCTCGACGCGTGGGGCAGCGCGTAGTGCACGTGTAGCAGGTCGAGCCCCACGTGCTTGGCAATGTCCACCATCTTGCTGGTGAGCGAGAGGGTGTACGGCGGGTAGTCGAAGAGCGGGTAGCTCTGAACGTTGACCTCGTGGAAGAAGATGTTGCCGGCCACATGGGAGAGCCGGAAGGGAAGATCCGAGGCGATGAAGTGGATTTCGTGGTCGCGCTCGGCGAGGGCCTTGCCGAGTTCGGTGGCCACGACCCCACTACCGCCGTAGGTGGGGTAGCAAGTGATTCCAACTTTCATGGGAGGCTACAGCGGGGACTTTCTCGACAAAACGGTGGGAGGAAACGTCGGGGCTTCGGGACGACCCGTGGTCCCTACTCGTGCTCCGGAGGGAGGTTGCAGGTCCAGTTTCCCGTGGCTGTTTCTGCGGCAAATCGTAACAGCACGGCGTCGCCCCGGCCTGGCCCCGTACGGTCCCGTCGGAGAGAGAAGAGGCCGGCCGCCCCCTGGACGGGGATGCACGGAGGGCCCGAGGCGCGTGGGAATTTTGCGTCGGAGTCGTTACTTTTCGGAGGCAGGACGCGCCCTTCCTGATAGAGAATCCCTAGGGCCCGACACTGACGGCCTGCAACACGCACGCACATTCTTGTCAGTCAAACCAATTCCCCTATGCACGCTTCTACGAAACAGACCGCGTATTCCGCTCTCCTCGTCCTTCTTGTGCTCGGGCTCAGTGCGGCTCCGGCGCAGGCCCAGTTAGGAGTAGGAGGCGGGCTCAACTTTGAGTCGGCGGGCGACATCGAGACGAGTACGACCGACAATGCCACTCTTGACAACTCGACCGGATACCACGTCGGCCTGGTCTACGAGTTGGGACTCGGGCCCGCGACGATCCGACCCGGCTTCTTCTACCGACGGGTGGGCACCTTCGAGTTTTCCCGCAACGCTCTCCCGCAGGGAGAAACTCAATTTGACGTGTCCGCCTGGCAGGTGCCCGTGGACCTTCGATTTACGGTGCTACCCACGCCGCTCGTCAGCCCGTATGTTCTTGCGGGACCGATGGCCACGTTTCCACGGGGGGAAGGTGATTTCGGCGATGCGACGGAGGACATTTCGTACTCCCTCAACGTAGGGGTTGGTGCAAACATCTCCCTACCTGCCGTGTCCCTGAAAATTCAGCCTGAGCTCCGCTACGAGTTTGGGGCGAGTAAATTCATCAAAGACGACTTCGAAATCGGGGACACCTCGTTCCAGCCTCAAGACAGCCCGAGTTTCAGTGCGTTCGGGTTGCGTGTGAACGTGATCTTCTAGGCTGAAATCGAATATCGATGGCATGGATGCCTCTGGCCCGCTGTCCGACGCACGGACAGCGGGCCAAGCTATGCGAGGGCCGTCTGCGCGTCCTACGAGATCTGCTTAAAGAACCGGAAGCGCCGCTCGTCGACCGCGTACCGGCCGGGGTCCGGCGCCACAAAGCCCCCCCGCTCCGCCCAGTAGGGCACCGCCCGCCCCCGCATCGACCGCTCGCTGTAGAAATGCCGCGTCTCGACCGGAAACGGACGGTAGGCCCGCCCCTCGGCGTGCCGCACGTAGCGGGCCACCCAGAGGGCCTGCCGCCACCGCGGGAGCGAGGCCTCCGGCTGGAGCCGCAGGTAGCGGGCCCGCTTCGCGGCGCCGGGGTTGAAGGCGCTAAACTGGTAGGGATCCAGCACGACCGCCCGGTAGGTGCGGCGGCCCCGGTAGGCGGTCTCCACGCGGTTGCGCACCACCCAGGCGACCAGCTCCTGCTCGTGGGGCAGCTTCGTCTCCGAGTAGATGGCCCGGGCCAGCCACAGGGTCGGCTCTTCGAGGTTGGCCGGGGCAGGGAGCAATGCGGACGATTCTTCCCGGGGGGCATCGAGCTCGGACCCTGCGCCTGGCCCCGCGGCGCGGGGCGTGGCGGGGGCGTATGCGGCGGACAGCTGCTGCAGGGCGGGGGCCGTGCCGCCGCCTGCACCGGCGGGGCTCGCCTCGGCAACCGATGCGTGCCGGGGAGCGTCGATGCCGGGTTCGGAGTCGGAGTTCGGAGACACCGACCCCGCCGAAAAGACAAGCGTGCCGACGGATGCGCAGAGAAGAATCGTACGTTTGCTCATATACCGGTGTGTGCTATTCGAAGGCCATCGAGGCGGCGCCCGGGGCACAAAGCCCCGAGGGGCACCAAAAGGCGTGCGCGGCCAAAATATGTTTCCGTGCAATCATTTTGTGACTGCATCATGAGAAACCATGGGGGGTCGACCTAAGTTTCCTGTAGGTGTTCGCCGTAACCTTTTGGAAAAGCAGGTACTTGTGGGGGTAAGTCTCTTCTTCATGCCCGGTTGTCCGGCCGTTGACAATCCGTTCCTTTATGCTTGATCCATCCTCAGTACGTTCTTAACAAAAGCGCTTTTTGCGGGCGCGACCCCTACGATGTACTCGTAAACTCACCTTGTTCTCAAACCTGTGACCAGCCTGCAAATTCTTGCGGACGCCAACATTCCTCGTGTCGAGGACGCCTTCGGGCAATTTGGGACGGTGCGCCGGATGCCGGGGCGCGAGATGACGACGTCGGACGTCGCGGCGGCGGACGTGCTCCTCGTGCGGAGCGTAACGCCCGTCGGGCCGGCGCTACTGGACGGAACGCCCCTCCGGTTCGTCGGGTCGGCGACCATCGGGACGGACCACGTTGACCGGGACTACCTGCGAGCACAGGGCATTCCGTTCGCACACGCCCCGGGCTCAAACGCCGACTCGGTTGCCGATTACGTGGTGGCGGCGCTGCTCGGACTGGCCCGTCGCCGTGGGGGGGCGTTGGAAGAGCGAACGGTCGGCATTGTGGGATGCGGCAACATCGGAGGGCGTCTCGCCCGTCGGCTTTCGGCGCTGGGGATGGAGGTCCTTCGAAATGATCCCCCCCGAGCGCGGGCCGCCGACGCAGACGGAACGGGCCACGGATTTGTGCCCCTCGATACGGTGCTCGGGGCGGCCGATGTCGTGACGCTTCACGTTCCGCTGAAGGCGTCCGGGCCCGATCCGACCCATCATCTGGTGGACGCCGCGTTCCTGGATCGGCTCGGCGACGGGGCGTGGCTCCTGAACACCTCGCGCGGTGCGGTCGTGGACGGGGATGCGCTCCTCGCGGCCCGGCGGCGGGGAGACGTGGCGGCGGCGGTGCTGGACGTGTGGGAGAATGAGCCGTCGCCCGACCCGGCGCTCATCGAGGCCGTGGACCTGGCGACGCCCCACATCGCCGGGTACGCCTACGACGGAAAGGTGCGGGGAACGGAAATGCTGTACGAGGCGCTCTGCGACGCGCTGGGGGGGGAGGCGCGGTGGGCGGGAACGGACGCCATCCGTCCCGCCTCGGCGGACGCGCTGCGGGGCCGGGCCCCGGACCCGCGGCTGTCCGCAACAGAGTGGCGCTTCGAGCTCGCGCGACAGGCCTATGACCCCGCGGTCGACGACGCGTCCCTCCGAGACCTGGTGAAATTGGGGCCGGATGCACGGGGCGAAGCATTCGCGCACCTCCGAGCCGGCTACCGCCGCCGACGCGAGATGCAGCAGCACACGGTCCCGGGAACGGCCGTTCCCGCCGAGCACGAGCAGGCCGTCACGGAGGGGCTGAAGATGAAGCTCGACTGAGGTCCTGCGAGGCTACGCCAGGTAACCGTAAGAGCGGAGGACGGTCTTCCGGTCGCGCCAGTTCTCCTGTACCTTCACGTGCAGGTTCAGGTACACGGGGCTTTGAACGAACGCCTCGATGTCCTCGCGGGCCGTCGTGCCCACCTTCTTGAGCGCTTTGCCTCCCTCGCCGATGAGGATGCCCTTGTGCGACTCCTCCATGACGACGATCTCGGCGTCGATATAGTCCTTCGTCCCCTCGGGCCGTTCCTCGTAGGCCACGACGTTGACCTGCACGGAGTAGGGGATTTCCTGGTGGTAGTGCTTGTACACCTTCTCCCGGATCATCTCGGCCACGAAGAAGCGTTCCGGGTGCTCGCTGATCCGATCCTTCGGGTAGAAGGGCGGGCCCTCCGGCAGGGTGTCCAGCACGAGGTGGAGGAGGGTCTGGAGGTTGAAGCCCTCCTTGGCCGAGGTCGGCACTACCTCGTCGAAGGCGCGGCGGTCCTCGTAGGACTCCACGAGGGGGAGGGTCTCCTCCTTCGGAATCAGGTCCATCTTGGTGAGGACCAGAAACGCCGGCGTGTCGCCAATTTTCTTCAGGCTTTGCGTGTCCGGCTCGTCCTGGGTGGCCTCGTGCAGAAAGAGCAGTAGGTCGGCGTCCCGAATGGCCCCTTGCACCTGCCCCATCATGGTTTCGTGGAGCGCGTAGCGCGGCTCGATGATGCCCGGCGTGTCTAGAAAGATGGCCTGGTGCTCCGGCCCCGAGTGGATGCCGAGGACGCGGTGCCGGGTGGTCTGCGGCTTTTTGGTGACGATCGACAGCTTTTCGCCGAGCAGGGCGTTCATCAACGTGCTCTTGCCCACGTTGGGCTTGCCCACGATGGCGACGTAGCCGCTGGTGTGGTCGTCGGAGATGTCGTCGAAGAGGGGCTCGGAGTGCTCCATGGAAAGAAGGGAAAGAGGTGATCAAGAAACAGGGCGCCTACGGCTGAGCATTCGCGACGGTTGCACGCATGTCGCGAACCGCCTGGTCCATGCCCACGAGAATGGCGCGGGCCATCACGGCAAAGCCGATGGACACCTCGGCGACGTGAGGGACCGTCTCCCGGAAGAGAGAAAAGTTGTTGTAGTCCAGCCCGTGCCCGGCGTGCACCCGAAGGCCCGCCTCGTGGGCGGCGTCGGCGGCCGCGGCCAACCGCTCGGCCTCCTCGCGCCGGGCGGCTTCGGTGGAGGCCTCGGCAAAGTCGCCGGTGTGAAGCTCCACGCAGTTGGCGCCCACCGCGGCGGTGGCCTCGATTTGGGCCGGGACCGGGTCAACGAAGAGGCTGACCTGGTCCACGCCGGCGTCGTAGAGGCGATCCGTAACGGCGTTGAGGCGGGGGCGGCTCGCCGTGACGTCGAGCCCGCCTTCCGTGGTGACCTCCTCGCGCCGCTCGGGCACCAGCGTGGCCAGATCCGGCACCACGTCGCAGCAGATGGAGACCACCTCCTCCTCGGTGGACAGCTCAAAGTCGAGCTTGCCGTTTACGGTCTCGGCCAGGAGACGCACGTCCCGCTCCGTAATGTGCCGGCGGTCCTCACGGAGGTGAAAAACAATCCCGTCCGCCCCGGCCTGCTCGCAGCGCGCAGCGGCGTGTACAGGGTCGGGGAAGGTCTCCTCGCGGGCATTGCGGAGGGTGCCCACATGGTCAACGTTGATGAGCAGGTTCGTCACGAGGGAAACACGGCTGATTGCGAGGGTGCAAATACGACGGCTTCAACTCCGAAGACGGCCCTCTTGTTTTTTGAAGGGCGTGCAGGGAATTGCATTTCGCGGAAGAGCCCCCTATTTTCGGATCCGTCACCACATTTTCCGCCTTTCCGCGTTCCCCATTTCGCGCAGAGCGGAAAGTTCACCCGGTCATCTTTTTGCCAACACGAACGAACGGCTTTCATGGCTACGAGCAGCGGAACGATCCAGACTGCCATTCAGGCCCTCCTGGTGGTCGTAATTGTCGGCCTTACCTACTTCTTGTACCAGTCGATCACCGAGCCCTACGAGCGCATCGAGCGGGAGCAGCGACTGACGGAGCAGACCCGCCAGCGCATGACGAACGTTCGCACGGCGCTCGTCGACTACGAGCGGGACAGCGCATCGTATCCGGACTCACTGAATATTTTGCTCCAGCACATTCGCAGCGATTCGGTGCTCGCGGCCCGACAGGACAGTGTGTTCGGACGATCAATCAACCTCGACTCCCTGCTGTTTTCGCCCCGGACCGGCAACCGCTTCCAGTACGCTGTGAGCGACACGGGACGGGTTGAAACCTACCTGCTCGAAGACCCGGACACCGACGATCAGATTGGCACCCTGACCGGCGATCCCACGCAGGCCAATGCGGCCAGCTGGGAGTAGACCCGCAGACTGGGGCGGACTAAGGTCCTGAGGACGCAGGACGTGCACGCACGCAGGCAGGAACGAACAGCTATGCAGTCGATCTCGGCCGCGGTTCACATTCAGGGCCCGACGGTGCGGTACGCCGAAGTGACGCGGGACGGGTCGGACGTAGACCTCCGGCGGTTTGGGGCAGAGACCTTCGAGGTGGACGTCGCGCGTGCCCTGTGGGGCGACACCAGCCCTGAGCCCCTCGATGCGATCACGGCCACCCTGTCCCGCATTTTTGACGACACCGACGCATCCAAGGCGGGCCTGGTGCTCCATCCGGTGGATGCGTACAGCTTTCTCATGCCGCTTCCCGAAGGGCTCTCGGCGGAGGAGCGCGATCGACGTGTGGCGTACCAGGCGGCCCTGGTCACGAACACCCGGTCGCCCGGCGCCCTCCATACCGTGTCGAGACCGGTGCGTACGGCCGTGGAGGACGGCGAGACGATCGAATGGGTGCATGTGCTGGCCGTGCCGCAGCAGGTGGAGGCGCGCATGGAGACCCTGTTCGCCGAGGTCCCTGGGATGGACACCACCGGGCGCATCCTCAGCGCGGAGGCGGCGGCCCATCTGTTGGAGATATCGGAGGAGGATGGAACGCCGACGATGTCGGCGGACGATGCAGACGAGTATCAACTCGCGATTGGGCAGTACGCGGGGCATACCGAATACGCCCTGACGCGGAACGGCAGCTGGCACCACGCCCACGCGGCCCAAAACGCCCCGACGGCCGAAGATCAGGCCTATTACGCCGTGGGGATGCTCAACCGAATTGGGGTGGCGCCGGATGCGCTTGAGACCCTCGTTGCGTACGGGGCGGAGGTCGACGCCGTGGCCGACGGCCCTTTCGAGTCGGTGTTCGGAGACGTCCCCACTCTGCTTGACCCGTTCGGCCGGCTGCATCGCATCTGGGAGCCGGACGCGGAGCAGCCCGGGGAGTACGTGCCGTGCATCGGCGGGGCCCTGGCTCTGTCTGCGGAGTGAACGGGGGACGCGAGGAAAGAAAGGGGCGGGGCCCCGGACGCCACCGCCGTTGGGGATCTCTTCCCCCCACAGCCGTTTACCATTTTCGAGGCTTGTCGGCTGCAGGGCCTCCTCACCGCATCCGCTCACCTGTCACGTCCAATCCATCATGAAACTCATTGCCGGCCGGTTTGGGGGCCACGGTCTCAAGACCCCCTCCGGCCACGAGACGCGCCCCTCGACGGCCCGGACGCGCGAGGCCCTGTTTGGGCTCATCGACGCCCGCATCTACCTCGAAGGCGCAGAGGTGCTCGACCTCTTCTGCGGCACGGGGGCACTCGGCCTGGAGGCCATCAGCCGGGGGGCGGAGCTCGTGACGTTCGTGGAGCGGAAGCGCGAGGTCATCAACTACGCCCGCGAAAACGCCGAGAAGATTGGGGTGGCGGACAAATGCATCTTCATACAGGGGGATGCCGTGGAGTACCTGCGGACCTACCAGGGGCCGGCCCTCGACCTCATCATGGCGGATCCGCCCTACAAGCTGGACGCCATGAAGGAGATGCCCGACCTGGCGGTGCCCCACCTCGATACCGATGGGGTCTTCACGCTCGAACACAGCTCGCACGACTGGTTCGACGAGCATCCCCGGCTGATGACGAGTCGGTCCTACGGGCGCACCATCGTGAGTCTGTTTCGCCCCCCGCTCCCCCCCGAGGACGAGGCCGCGGGGGACGCGACGGACGACGTAGAGTCGGCCCCGGAGTCCTCCCCGACGACGTCTTAGCCTGCCGCACGCGCTGCCCCCACCCTGCCCCTGCATGGACCCGAACTTTGCCCTGTACCCCGGCACGTTTGATCCCTTCACGTTCGGCCACCGGGACGTTCTAGAGCGGGCCCTCCGCGTCTTCGACCGTGTGGAGGTGACCGTGGGCGTGAATCTCGAAAAAGAAACCCTCTTTTCGACCCAGGAGCGCACGGCGCTCGTGCGGCGGTGCACCGAAGACCTGGACGGGGTGGAGGTGCAGGCCCACCAGGGGCTCATCGTGGATCGGGCGCAGAAGGTCGGGGCGGTGGCCCTGGTGCGGGGGCTCCGCCAGGTGAGCGACTTCGACGCGGAGTTCCGCATGGCCTTCGCCAATCGGAAGCTGGCCCCGGAGCTGGAGACCGTGTTCTTCATGACCTCCGAGGAGTACGCCCTCATTAGCTCCTCGATGGTGCGGGACGCCCATCGGTGGGACGGAGACGTCTCGAAATTCGTGCCGCCCCCGGTCGTGGAGGCGCTGGAGCAGAAGGGCGTGCCGGCCCGGTCGTAACGGCGCCGGGCCCCCGTCCCGCGGCCGACGGTGTTCGTCACGCCTCCCGCATGCATCCGGTGGACGTGCCGTGCACGGCCGGACGCGCGGTCTTTTGATTTGCCGCTGCGTCCCGTACCTTCACCCAAGCACACACCTCTCACTTACCCCTACGTGACGAATGGACACGCCGGACGACCTTTACTACACAGACGATCACGAATGGCTGCGCGTCGAGAACGGCACGGCCACCGTGGGCATCACGGACTTCGCACAGAGCGAGCTCGGCGACATCGTGTTCGTCGAGCTGGAGCCGGAGGGGACAAAGCTCGGGCAGGACGACATCTTCGGGACCGTCGAGGCGGTTAAGACGGTGTCGGAGCTGTACATGCCCGTTGGGGGGACCATTACGGCGATTAACACGGAGCTTGAGCTCTCGCCGGAGGTCGTAAACGAGGATCCGTACGGGGACGGATGGATGATTGAGATCGAGCTCGCAGCGCCCGACGAGGCGGAGGAGCTGATGGGGGCCGATGCCTACGCGGAGGTCACGTGAGTCCCCGCCGCACACGCCGCGTGTGGCGCCCCGCCCCGCTTCGTTGGGGACGGGGCGCGCACGGCCCGATTGATTGCAACTGCACGCTGACACTCGCCGCTCCCCACCCCCGTGTCGATGCACGATAAGATCGTTGTTCTGGACTTCGGCTCGCAATACACGCAACTCATCGCGCGTCGGGTGCGGGAGACCGGAGTGTATTCGGAGATTCGCCCCTGTACCGTCGAGGCGGACGCGATCGACGCCCTGAACCCGAGTGGCGTTATTCTGTCGGGGGGGCCCTGTTCGGTCTACGACGAGGCGGGGCCGGCCCTTGACCCGGCCCTGCTTGAGCTGGAGCGCCCCGACGGCACCCCGGTGCCGCTGCTGGGCATCTGCTACGGCCTGCAGGCCATGGCCCACCAGTTTGGGGGCGAGGTGGCCCGGGCCGACCGGCGCGAGTTTGGGCGGGCGCAGCTGCAGGTGCCGCCGGACGGGCAGGAGAAGTCGCTTCTCTTCGAAGGCGTGCCGAGCGGCTCGACCGTCTGGATGAGCCACAGCGACCACCTGACCGACCTCCCCGACGGCTACGAGGTGATTGCCCGGACCGACAACGCCCCGGTGGCCGCCGTGCGCGACACGGACGGGCCCTACTACGGCGTGCAGTTTCACCCGGAGGTGGTGCACACGGACTACGGCCGCCAGATTCTGGAGAACTTTGCGCACGCGATCTGCGGGTGCAGCGGCGACTGGACCCCCGCCTCGTTCGTGGAAGAGCAGACCGAGACGATTCGGGACCGAGTGGGGGATCGCCACGTCATCCTGGGGCTCTCCGGGGGCGTGGACTCGTCGGTCGCCGCCGCCCTTCTGCAGCGGGCCCTGGGCGATCAGCTCCACTGCATCTTCGTGAACAACGGCCTCCTGCGGAAGGGGGAGTGGAACCAGGTGCAGGATACGTTCCGCGGCCACTTCGAGATGGACCTGCGCACCACCGACGCCACGGACCGCTTTCTGGAGCGGCTCGACGGGGTGACGGACCCGGAGGAGAAGCGAACCATCGTCGGCAACACGTTCATCGAGGTGTTCGAGGAGCAGACCGAGGCCATCGCCGCCGACCTGGGACACCGGCCCACCTACCTCGCCCAGGGCACGCTCTACCCCGATCTCATCGAGAGCGTCTCGTTTAAGGGCCCGTCCGTCACCATCAAAACCCACCACAACGTCGGCGGGCTGCCCGAAGAGCTCGACTTCGACCTCATCGAGCCCTTCCGGGAGCTGTTCAAGGACGAGGTGCGCGAGATCGGGCGCCTGCTGGACGTGCCGGACCCAATCGTGGGGCGGCATCCCTTCCCGGGGCCGGGCCTCGCCATCCGCATCCTCGGACAAATCACGCGGGAGCGGCTGGCCCTGCTGCGAGAGGCGGACGCCATTTTCATCGAGGAGCTGCGCGCCAACGACCTCTACGACGAGGTCTGGCAGGCCTTCGCCGTCCTCCTGCCGGTGCAGGCGGTGGGCGTGATGGGGGATGAGCGCACCTACGAAAACGTGTGCGCCCTGCGCGCCGTAACCAGCGTGGACGGCATGACGGCCGACTGGGCCCACCTCCCCCACGACTTTCTGGGGCACGTCTCGAATCGCATCGTCAACGAGGTGCCCGGCATCAACCGGATCGTCTACGACGTGAGCTCCAAGCCGCCGGCCACCATCGAGTGGGAATAATGCTGCGAGGGGGCGGCGCGTTGGGAAGGAGGAGGGGCACGCGTCCTGGCGTCAATTCTTCAACATCGTCTCTCGTCTCTATGGCAACTCGCCGCTCCGGACCGGTCTGTGTATTTGGGTTCCTTCTGCTTCTAAGCATCGGCATGCCGGGGACATCGGCGCACGCCCAGCAGGCGGAGGCCATCTCCGAAATCGAAAATGCGGAGCTGCTGTTCGAGGAAGGGGTCGCAGCGTTCGAGCGGGGCGAGTACGCGACGGCGCACGAGCGCTTCCGGTTGGTGAGCGAGTACGCGCTCAACCGCAAGACCACGGCCGCCCTGCTCATGGATGGGAAGGCCCTCGTGCAGCTGGGGCGCTACCGGGACGCGATCGGCCGGCTCGAGGCCCTCCTCAACCAGTATGCGGAGACGACATACCGGGACGAGGCGGAGCGGCTCCTGGAGCGGGCCCGGCGTCGCCTTCAGGAAGAGACGCAGGCCCAAGATACCCTCCGCGTTGGCGTGACGCTTCCGATGGGGGCCGCGGAGGTGTCCCTGTCCCAGGCCCTGTTCAACGGCATTCGGCTCGCGGTCGACGAGCACAACGGCCTCCGACGGCGGTACATCCGGCCGCCCGGCCTGCGGACGGAGGCCGACACCTTCGAGGTCTACGACACGGCCCGCCTTGCGGGGGACAGCCTCGCGGCGGCGGACGGGGAAACCACCGTGGCGGCGCCGGCCGATACGGTCCGGGTCGACTCGTTGCGGGTCGTCGCGGAGCAGGTCGAGCGCCCGGACTGGGTCGCCAAGATGTACTTCCGCCGGACGGGCCCGCGGCCCAAGACCGCACGGGCGGCGGTCGACTCCCTCGTGCGGCTCGACGACGTGGACGTGATTCTGGGGCCCATCCGGAGCCGCGTGGCGCGGCCGGCGGGGGAGCGGGCCGAGGCCGCCCGCGTGCCCCTGGTGGCGCCGATGGCCACCGACGAGAGTGTCTCCGAGGGGAAAAACTACGTCTTCCAGGCCAACCCCACGATCCCGGACCGCGGGCGGATCATGGCGCGGACCGCAAAGAATGGGCTTCTCATCGACCGCGTCGGGATCGTCTACGAGGCGGGCAACGGCCTGAGTGCGCGCATGGCCGAAGGGTTCCGGGAAGAAGCCCGTCGGCAGGACCTGACGGTGCCCCTGAGCATCCCGCTACAAGGGGCGCGGGACTGGTCGCGGCTGCCCACCCTCATCGAAGACTCGACCCTCATCGAAACCAACGCCCGCCGGGCCCGGCGGGACTCCGCCACCATCGACTCCCTGCTGGCCGAGACGGAGGCGCTCTATCTCCCCGTGTCGGGCCGGGGCACGGCGGGGAAGATTCAGGGCGCCCTCACGGGCCTTCGCCAAATTCTCCCCGGGAAACGGGTGCTCGGCAACGCCGAGTGGCACGACCTTCCCTTCAAGGAGGCGGCCAGTGCGGCCATCGCCACGTACACGAACGGCTTCTACGTGCAGACGGATCGGCCGGCCGTGCAGCGGTTCGTCCGCCGGTACCGCCTGCTCACGGGCAGCCCCCCGGACGAACTCGCCACCAGTGGCCGTCGCCTGGCCTACGTGGGCTACGACGTCGCCCGCTTTTTGCTAACCACCCTCTCGCCGTCGGGCACCGGGCCCACCCCCCGGGCGCTGCGGACCGCCCCGACGTACGAAGGGATTGGCATGCGCATTGGCTTCCAGGGAGAAAATGCAAACCAGGCGCTGTTCATCCACCGGTACCGCGACCAACGGACGGAGCTCCTCCGCTAGGCACGAAGGCCGCGGGAGGGGCGCGATCCATCCGGGCTTAAAGCCGCGGAGAGGAACAGACCCTCCCCCCTGTCGTTTCGGCTCCGCGTTGTCACCTCGCCCCCAAATGCCAAATCGAAAGTAGGGGCGGTCCTCTCGTCGACTGCCTTCATCGTAGCGGTCCCTTCATGCGTACGTCGGCTTTCGTTCCCGTTTTGCTGTTTGCGCTTCTCGGGGCCCTCGTCGGATGCTCGGGGGGCACCGAGCTTACCTACAGTGGGCCGGAGGAGGCGTACAAGAAGGGGGTCGCCGAGATGGAGGAGGGCGATCACCAGCAGGCCATTCGCTTCTTCCGGGCCGTGTTCGAGTACGGGCGGGGCAACGAGTGGGCCCCCGACGCGCGCTTCAAGCTCGCCATGGCGCAGCGTGGGCTGAACAAGCATCTGGTGGCCGCGAACGAGTTTCAGCGCTTCACCCAGCTCTACCGCAACGACGAGCTTCTCCCTCGGGCCGAGTTCGAACGGGCCAACTCGTACTACCTCCGGTCCCCCTCGTACCGGCTCGACCAGTCGGACTCGGAGCAGGCCATCTCCCTCTTTCGTCTCTTCATTGACCGGCATCCGAACCACGAACTCGTGCCGGAGGCCGAAGAGAAAATCAACGAGCTTCGGGCAAAGCTCGCCCGCAAGAAGTACGAGGCGGGCCGGCTCTACGAGCAGCGGGACATGTGGCAGGCCGCCACGACGGTCTACGAACGGGCCTTCGATCAGTACCCGGATACCCCCTGGGCCGACGACGCGTTGCTTGGCGCGGTCCGGACGTACATTCGGTACGCGGACCGAAGCGTGGAGAGCAAGCAGGCCGAGCGCTACCAGAAAGCGATTGAGAACTACAACCGGCTCACGCAGCTCTTCCCCGAGAGCACCCTCCTCGGACGGGCGGAAGACCTCTACAGCGAGGCCCGTGAGAAGCTCGACCGCGCCCAGGCGCAGCAGGGGGAGCAGTCGCTGGCGCAGGAAGATGCGTCGAGCGGCTCCAATTGACGGAGGGATTTTGTAGGCCCATCGTGCCCATGACTGTTGGTCTTTTTGGGGGGTCCTTCAACCCGCCCCACGTCGCCCACCTCGTCGTCGCGGAGGTCGTCCGCGATCAGTTCGGGCTCGACGAGGTGTGGTGGATTCCCAACGCGACCCCGCCCCACAAGCCAAACGACGAGCTGGCGGCCGTACAGCATCGACTGGCGATGACCGAGCGCACGGTGGAGGGCAACCCGGCGTTCCGCGTGTGTGGCGTGGAGGTGGAACGGGACGGCGTGTCGTACACGGTCGAGACACTCCGTGTCCTGCAGGACCAGCATCCCGACACGGACTTTGCTCTCATCCTCGGCAGTGACAGTCTCGACCACTTTGCCGATTGGCACCGGCCCGACGAGATTGCCGAGCGCGTGCCGTTCATCGTGTACAAGCGCCCAGGGGCCATCGAGTCGGTTGCCGACCCCCGTTTTGTGAACGACGTCCGGTACGCGGCTGCGCCCGTCATGGAGATCTCGGGGACCGAGGTCCGCGCCCGCCGCCGGGCCGGCCGGTCCATCCGGTATCTGGTGCCGGAGGCGGTACGCGCCTACATCGACACGCATGATCTCTACCGCCCGACGGACTGACGGGCGGGGGCACACGTCTACGGCCGTCGCGTCGGCGCCTGAACTTTGCGTGGTCCGGCATCGTTATCCCGTCCCAATTCGGCATGGCCCTGCGTGCCCGGGCGGGATGCCGTCACGTTCTCCGACACGATTCCCCGACGCCCATGGCGCTTACCGAATCGACAATGATGGACCTGGGCCAATCGGCCCCCGACTTCTCGTTGCCCGTGGCCAATCCCGAGGTTGACGATCGGGGCGACGCACAGCGCTCGCTCGCAGACTACGACGAGGCCGACGCCCTCGTCGTCGTGTTCATGTGCAACCACTGCCCGTACGTGCAGCACATCGAGGGGGCCCTGATTGACGTGGCGCAGGAGTATCAGGACCGAGGCGTGCAGTTTGTTGGCATTTGCTCGAACGACCCGGAGCGTTACCCGGACGACTCGTTCGACAACATGGCCGAGCGGGCCCGCGAAAAGGGCTACCCGTTTCCGTACCTCCAGGATGAGACGCAGGAGGTCGCCACGGCCTACAAGGCGGCCTGCACGCCGGACATTTACGTCTTCGACGACGATCGTGCGCTCGCCTACCGGGGGCGCTTCGACGATACGCGCCCCGACGGGGACGAGGCACACGGGGACGACCTCCGCCAGGCCCTCGACGAGCTTCTCGCCGACGGCGCGGTGACGATGGAGCAGGCCCCCTCCATGGGGTGCAACATCAAGTGGAAGCCCAACTCGACCCCGGCCCACGCGGCGCAATGAGGCGTGTGCCGAAGCGTGAGGCCCCGCCACTACGGGCGCGAGGGGCCTTCCACATCCCCCGTGCGATTGCCCAACGGCCATGTTCCGCGGACGCGCATTCCGGACCTGGACACACGTCGTCGCTGGGGCCTGTGGCATCGCCCTTCTCTTCCTCGTCGTGATGGTGATGGCCGAAGCGGTGATTGGGGAGGGGGCGCGAGTCACGCGGGCGGGCCTCACGGTAAGTGCGGCGGCGTTCCTCGGGTACATCGGGATCGCCTGGCTGATCCGCCGCGACGACGCCCGCCCGTAGGGTCGCTTGCGCGGCGGCTGCCCCTGGGAAGACGAGAATCACGAGTGGGAGATGTTTCGTTAGGTCCGCGTCGGACGTGATCCAAATCAGTTCTACTTTCTCCAGACTTGGGAGCGGTTCCGGGCTTCACGGGGCACGTCCCCAAGCCGTCATCCCCACGCATTCAACCCCTGAGGTGGTACCATGAGTAGCGACACCGTCGAGAGCACCCCGGACGAAGAGCGATCGGCCTTCGAAACGGCCCAGGAGGAGCAGGAGGACGTCGATCCGCGCACCATTCCGCAGACGTTGGAGGAGCCACCCCCGGTGGGGGACGAGATCGAGTATCCGGACTACCCGGACGAGGACCACGAGACGTGGCAGATTCTCGTGGAGCGCCAGATGGAGCAGCTTCCGGGCCGGGCCTGCGAGGCGTACATGCGAGGGCAGGACGTGCTGGGGCTGGAGGGGGATCGAATTCCGGACCTGGCCGACCTGAGCCGGCGCCTCAACGAGGAGACCGGATGGGAGGTGGCCAACGTGCCGGGTCTCATCCACGAAAAGAATTTCTTCTCGCTGCTGTCGCAGCGCAAGTTTCCCTCCACCAACTACGTCCGTGGGCGGGAGGAGCTCGACTACACCCCGGCTCCGGACTGCTTCCACGACATCTTCGGGCACATGCCGATGCTCACGCAGCCGGAGTTTGCGGACTTCTACCAGCTCTACGGCCAGGCGGCCCAGAACGCGGAGGGGGCCGACCGTCCCCGCCTGGAGCGGTTTCACTGGTTCACGGTGGAGTTTGGGCTGATTCAGGAACAGGGGGAGAAGCGCATCTTCGGGGCGGGCATCGTGTCGTCCAACGAGGAGGTGACGCACGCCCTCTCCGAAGAGGTGACGCTCCACCCCTTCGATCCCGAGCACATCGTCGAGAAAGACGACTACGAGGTCTACAACCTGCAGGAGGAGCTCTTCGTCCTCGACTCCTTCGAGCAGCTCGTGGACGGCTTCCGCGACTGGACCTCGAAGAACGGGTTGCTGTAGCCGTCTCGTCTGCGGCCGGTTGAGACGCTAGCGCTGCGCCCCGCCCTGCCGGACGACCGGCGGCGGGGCGTTTCCGTGTTGGGACCGGCCCCGACGGAAACCATTGGGGGGGCGCCGGTTGAAGGCATGAGTCACGATCTCGGATCAGCCTCTCACGAGTTTTCATGGAGACAGGGACGGAAAAGCGGGTGTCCGCACGAATTACAGGGCGCGTGCAGGGCGTTGGGTTTCGCAACTTTACACGGCGGCGGGCCCGGCGGCTGGACGTCACCGGCTGGGTGCGCAACGAATCCGACGGGTCGGTGCGGTTGGAGGCCGAGGGGCCCACAGATGCGCTCGAATCGCTCATTGAGGCCGTGCACGAGGGCCCGCGGACGGCGCGTGTAGAGACGGTCGACGTGGACTGGTCCGACGCCGCCGACGCGTTTGAGGGGTTTCGGGTGCGTCGCTGAGCCAATGGACGGCCACGAATCCATCAGGAGGGACCGCTATGGAGCATCCACCAGGGTCGGACGCGGAGACCGCCGAGGCGTCCCCGACGCGACTTGAACTGATCGACCGCGCGGCCCGGCGGCTGGGGGCGGCGGACCGATCGGCCCCGCGTCGAACGGCGGAGTGGCTGCTGGCAGAGCTGCTGGACTGCGACCGGGCGCACCTGTACGCCCACCCCGACCGGACGGTCGCCGCGGCGGCGGCAGAGCAGTTCCACAGGATGGTGGGGCGCCGCGTGCAGGGGGAGCCGCTGCAGCACATCCTCGGGTACGCCTCTTTTTACGGGCTGCGACTGCGGGTGTCCCCGGACGTGATGGTGCCGCGCCCCGAGACGGAGACGGTCGTCGACCGGGCGCTCACTTGCATCGAGGAGGTGTCGAGGCCCCGGGTGCTCGACGCCGGCACGGGAAGCGGGTGCATTGCCCTCGCCCTCAAGCATGAACGGCCCGACGCGGAGGTGCATGCCTGCGACGTCAGTACGGACGCCCTTGCGGTGGCCCGGGCCAATGCCCAAGACTTGGGCCTCGACGTTCGGTTTTTCGAGGGCGACCTGTGTGCCGAGGTGCCGGCCGCGACGCCGCGAGACGTGGATCTTTTGGTCTCCAACCCGCCCTACATTCCCGACGCGGAGGCCGAGTCGTTGCCGCCCGTCGTGCGGGAGTACGACCCCGATCGTTCGCTTTTCGCCGGCCGCGATCCGCTTCGTTTCTACCGCGCCCTCGTCCGTTGGGTGTCGGCGTGTTGTGTGCCCGGGGGCTCGTTCGTTTTGGAAGTGCACGCCGAGCACGCCGCCGAGGTGGAGCGGCTGTTCCGCGGAGAAGAGGGCGTGGGGGCGGTGCACACCGAGGAGGACCTGAGCGGGCGGCCGCGCATCGTGTGGGGGCGGACCGAGCGGGCAACGGCTAGTTGACCGTGGAGGAGCGGGGCGTCTCGAAAACGCGGGCGGCCTCCCGGTACATGATGGCGTGGAGGTCGGCGGTGGTCTCGGGGGTGTCGGCGTATCCCCCCGAGAGAAGGAGTGCCACCGGATGGTTGTGGGCCTGAATCTGCTCCAGCACGTACCGGTCGCGGGCGTGAAGGCCTTCGCGGGTCAGGGAGAGGCGCCCAAACCGGTCGTCCGTCGCGACGTCGATGCCCCCGAGGTAGAACACCAGGTCCGGCTGGACGGCGTCCAGGGTCTGAGGGAGATACGACCGCAGCGTGTCGAGATACGACTGGTCGCCGGTTGCATCGTCGAGGGGCACGTCGAGGGAAGACGGGGGCTTTTCGAACGGGTAGTTCTTCGCCCCGTGCATCGAGAAGGTAAAGACCGAGGCGTCGTCCGCAAAGACGGCCGCGTTGGCGTTGCCCTGGTGCACGTCCAGGTCCACGATGAGGACGCGCTGGGCCCAGCATGCGGCCTGCAGCACGCGAATGGCGACGGCCACGTCGTTGAGTACGCAGAAGCCCTCGCCGTGACCGGGAAAGGCGTGGTGGGTGCCGCCCGCCAGGTTGGCCGCGACGCCGTCCGTGAGCGCCATGAGGGCCGCGTTAATGGTGCCCTGTACGGCCAGCCGGGACCGGTACACGAGGCGCTCCGACCACGGGAGGCCCATGCGTCGCTCGGCGTGATCGGACAGGCTGCCCTCGGCAAGGTGCGTCAGGTAGTCGGCGGTATGGACGCGTCGCAGGTCCGTCCAGTCGGCCTGTCGGGGCGCCACCACGTCCGTCGGACGAATGAGGTCCTCGTCCAGAAGCCGCTGGTGGAGGGCGGGGAACTTGGCCATCGGAAACGGATGCCCCTCCGGCAGGGGGACATAGTAGCCGTCGCAGTAACTGACGCGCATTGAGTCTAGAAGCCTACGGCCCAAGAGAAGAATGGCACACGAAACGAACGATGCGCCGTACGCAAAGGGGCGAAATCAGGGTCCGACCCTTTCTCGGAGAAAAATGAAAAGCAGGGCACATATAGAAACGCCAGGAGGGCCGTCCGGCCGTCCTGGCGTTTCATTTACAACCAGCCTCTCCTGGGAGGCTCTTTCAAAATACAGCTACCTACAAGTAAATAGCAGGGTACCTCTGAGACTAGGTCTCCCTACATAGACCAGTGCTCATAAACGGAGCAAGGGTGAAAGAGGGGGACCGGTCTGTGGCCATCGACAGCATCACCAAATATTCGCCAGGATGCATCCTGAGACTGCCCCTACTCGTCCGGTGCGGTGTTGTGCGGCTCCTTCGGATTGGTCGTCCCGCCACCACCGTCGGGATTCATCGTATTATGATTTTGTCCCTGCCGAACTTCAACAGGCTTCTCCTCGGATACCTGAGGCCCGCTTACGGTATTGGTGCACCCGCCGAGAAGGAAGACCCCGACAAAAGCAAAGAGGGCAAGATACGACGTGACGGTCGTGTAGAGGGAACGCTTCATGGTTACAGGGTATGTTGGCATGATTCTAGCTAAGAAGCTGCGTCGTTTACATTATACACCTGTTGGGTAAATTGCAAACACAATTCTGCCGGTTTCGGTTATTATGAATCACCAAGCCATAAAATTTTCCGGACTGGTTGGTCTCCTCGTAGGCCTCTTGGCTTTTCCCTGTGCCGCGGGCGCCCAGCCGACTTCTCCGTCGGGAGTCTCTTCGGCACAGGATCCCCCGTCCGTTCCGGATTCCGTACCGCGGACCGTTTCTTCTGAGCGTGGCTTCCCGTTCCCGAGCCAACTCCATTCGCCGCTCGACCGCTCGACCCAGACCTGGAGCATCGCCCAGGACAGGCGGGGCCTCCTCTACGTCGCGAGCAACCACGGCATCCTTCAGTACGACGGGGAGCAGTGGAACCGGATACTCACGGCCTCCGATACCCCTACCCGTTCGGTGGCTGCCGATAGCCTGGTCTACGTCGGTGCTCGGAGTGATTTTGGGTACCTCCGGCCCGATTCGGTTGGGACCTTGAGGTATCACTCCCTTCTAGATCGTATCCCTAAAGAGAAGCGTGGCTTCGGAGACGTTTGGAGTACTCACACCGTTGGGGGAAATGTGTATTTCCAGTCCAGAAAATACCTTTTCCGATGGGACGGAAAGAAAATCACTACATGGACGTCAGAAGGTGAATTCCACACATCGTTTGTCGCAGGTCATAATCTCTACATTCGCGATACTGACCAGGGTCTGCTCCGTCTGGAAGGAGGTAGACTTCGGAAGATTATAGGCGGAGAAAAATTTTCTGATACCCCGATTTACATGATGAGTGTCAGGCCGGATGGACGTCTTGTCATTGCGACTCAAGATCGTGGCCTCCTCGTACAAAAAGGAGAATCATTCCGGTCTCTGACACCCGATCTAGTTCCCTTTCTCAGCCAGAATAACCTTTACCACGGGACCTCTCTTTCGGGAGGTCGCTACGCGCTGGCGACGATTCGGGCGGGGGTGGTCGTGGTCAACTCAAACGGGGAGGTGGTTCGTGTCTTGGACGACTCGTCTGGGCTCCCTGTCGATGTTGTAAATCACGTGTTCTCGGGCCGCGAAGGGCAGCTGTGGATGGCCCTCAACAATGGTCAGGTGTTCCAGGCTGGCTTGAGTATCCCGCTCACGGTCCACGACGAGCGAACGTCCCTCAGAGGGACTATCCGAGAGATCCACAAGCACCGGGGCACTACCTACGTGGCTACCGAAACGGGCCTCCATGTCCTCACGCCAACCACAGACCAGTCGCCCGGAGAGCAAAGTGCTCAGTTTGAATCGTGGGGAGGCAACCTTCCAGTTGTCCTGGATATGAAGACTGCTGAGGGGGACCTCCTTGTGGCCACTCAGCAGAACGGCCTGTACCATCTGGAGGGCCGTACGAAGCGACAAATTGGGGGGTGGGAGCGCACCTGGAGCCTTACTAGAGCTTCAGACGGTGACCTGTTGTACGCGGCCACGACCGATGGGGTCAAGAGAGTTGCCCGTCGGAATGGGCAGTGGACGGCCTCACCAATCTCTGGCCTCGATGCCGAAATACGAAGCGTTGCTTCGAGGGAGGATGGTACACTCTGGGCGTCGACATTCGGCGATCGGGTCATTCGGGCCTCCCTGTCCCCCGACCGCCGAAGAATAACCGACACAACCAGCTATGGCATCGGGGACGGATTGCCGACAGGATACAAGGGCCTGCGTCTTATAGAGGGACGCCTGACGATTTATTCGCCCGAGGGGCTGTATCAGATTGCAAATCCTTCCGGGCTGCCTGGGGAATACACCTTCGGGCGTCAGAGGTCTCTTCTTCCTGAGACCAGTGGCGAGACAACTCCTATACTCAAGGCCTTCTACAACGTAGGAGACCGGCTCTGGCTCGTGCTCGGAGATCGGGTTCTCACTGGAACGGTTCAAAGCAACGCCGTGGACGACTGGAGTGAGATCTCACCGCTTCACTTTCCAAAGTCAGAAGCGATCTCTGTTTTCGTTGACGACGTCGGCACGCTCTGGCTCGGGGACCAACTGCGCCTCTTCCGCTACGCGGCCCGGGCAGGGGCCGATGTCCCGGATCCCGCGCCCCCCGGCTTTGCGCCGCTGATCCGCCGGCTCATTGCCCCGAAGGACAACCGCCTCCTGTACGGGGGCACCCCCCATCGCGAGGACCCCGGGTCCCCGCTCCCCGTCCGGTACGGCGAGGACCTCAGGGTGCGGGTCGCCTCCCCGCAGTACGGCACCACCACCCCCCCCGAATACCGCTACAGGCTCCTGGGCCGAGACGACGAGTGGAGTGACTGGTCCTCCGCTCCGACCCGACGCTTCAACGACTTCTGGGAGGGAACGTATCGGCTCCAGGTGCAGGCCCGCAACGAACGCGGGCAGCTGAGTCGCATCACGTCCTTCCCCCTTGAAATCATTCCGCCCTGGTACCGGTCGATCTGGGCCTACCTGGTGTACGGCCTCGGATTCCTGGGGCTGGCCTACGGCGCGCGGCGCTTCTACATCGTCAAGGAAGAGAAGCGCCAGGCCCGCCGTCGGGTCCAGAAGTTGGAGCGGGAGCGGGTCGTCGCGGAGCGGCTCAAGAAGGCCAACGACCGGCTGCGGGAGGCCAATCGCCTCAAGGAGGATTTCCTCGCCACCACCTCGCACGAGCTGCGCACGCCGCTCACCAACATCCTCGGCTCCCTGGAGGTCCTCCGGGGCATGATGGAGGGGGAGGAGACCGAGTTTCTGGACATGATCGAGGAGAATGGCAAGCGCCTCAAGCGGACCCTGAACGCCCTTCTCGACCTGTCGATGTTGCGCTCTGGGGAGGAGGACGTGGAGCTGACGCCGACGTCCCTGGATGAGTGCGTGGAACGTGTGGCGTCGGACCTTCGGGCGGACGCGGAAGAGAAGGGCCTCTCGTTCCGCGTGGACCTCTCGGGGGCCCCCATGTGGGCCGATCTCGACGAGCAGTACCTGGAACAGATCCTCCGGAATCTGATCGAGAACGCCATCAAGTACACCGACGAGGGCGTCGTGGCCGTGTCGACGGGCACCGCCGAGGGGCGCGTCTACGCGGAGGTGGAGGACACGGGCATCGGCATTGACGAGGCGTTCCTGCCGGACCTCTTCGAGGAGTTCAAGCAGGAGTCGCGAGGGCGGTCGCGCACCTACGAGGGAAACGGCCTCGGCCTCGCCATCTCGGCGCGCTTGGCGGACCAGATGGACGGGGCCATCCGGGTCGAGACGGAGAAGCACAAGGGCAGCCGGTTTCGGGTGGAGTTCCCGCGGTCGTCGGAGCCGGCGGAGGCCGGCGCGGAAGGGTAGGGGGCAGCGGGATCCGGGCGCAGTGGGATCCGCACCCGTCGGGACGAGGAGGGCCGTCGATGGGAGCGATGCGGAAATCGTCGCAGTCGCTTTACACGCGAAGTGGCATTGAGACGGCGTGTAGGGGGCATTCCGGCGAGTGAGGGGAAACAATTTTGCCCACGCAAGGTGGGCTTTTCATCCCGATCTTCTTCACTCTGTGTGCCTCCCCCATGGCCTCGTCTTCGGGACGCCCCGCACGACTGCTTGCCGGAATCGGGCTCGTACTGGTGGGCCTGCTGGCCGGGGTCCTCGTGATGTTGCTGGCCGAGGAGGAATCGGACACGGCCCAGGTGGCCCGCATCGTGGAGCGTGCGGGGACGGTGGAGGAGGCCGGCACCACCCGGACGGCCTCGGTCCCGCGCGACTGGCAGACGGACGGGCCGCCGCCCGCGGCCCTCAACCGGCTCTTTCGGGACGTTGCTGAGGATGTGACCGAGGGAGTGGTCTCCATCCGGGTCGCGTCCAGCGCGGAGGGGGACGGGGAGAATCCCCTCGGGCAGCCGGCACAGAATCTCGGAAGCGGGGTGGTGATCAGTCCGGAGGGCTACATCGTGACGAACAGCCACGTGGTGGAGGGGGCAGAGCGCATCCAGGTGCGACTGACCGACAAGCGCCAGTTCAAGGCCCGAGTGGTGGGCACGGACGCGTCCACCGACCTTGCGGTGATCAAGGTGGACGGGGAGGACTTTTCGGTGGTGCCGTTCGGCAACTCGGACCAGGTGCAGGTGGGCGACTGGGTGGTGGCGGTCGGCAACCCCCTCCAACTCACCTCGACCGTCACGGCCGGAATTGTAAGCGCGCTGGGCCGCCAGTTGCGGATCATCGAGGACCAGTTCCGGATCGAGAATTTCATTCAGACCGACGCGGCCATCAACCCGGGCAATTCGGGCGGGGCCCTCGTCAACCTGAAGGGGGAGCTCGTGGGCATCAACACCGCCATCGCCAGCCGGAGCCGGCGGACGGAAGGCTACGGCTTCGCGATTCCCTCGGCCCTCGTGGAGCGGGTGGTTACCGACCTCATCGCGTACGGCGAGGTGCGACGCGGGTACCTGGGCGTCAGCATTCTGCCGGTGGACGCGGATCGGGCCGAAGAGATCGGCCTGCGCGACATCCGCGGGGTGTACCTGGAGGAGGTGCAGTCGGGAAGTGCGGCGGACCGGGCCGGCCTAGAAGGGGGCGACGTGGTGATCTCCATCATGGGGGAGCCGGTGAACGCGCCCAACGACCTTCAGAGCCTGATCGCCCGCCAGCGCCCCGGTGACACGGTCGCGGTGGAGGTGTGGCGGGACGGCACAGCACGCACGTTCGGTGTGGAGCTGATGGGCGAGGACACGCCGGTGTATCAGGAGTGGCTGAGCGACCTTCAGTCGGGGGGTGCCCCCAATTCGGATCCGCCGGAATACCAGCCGCCCGACGACGGAGGGGCGGACGCGGCCGTAACCGAGGTGGACGGATGGGACGTCGGACTGCGTCCACTGACGGACACGGAGGCCTCTGTCTTCGACGCGGATGCTGGGGCGTACGTCGCGTACGTGGAAAGCGGTGGACGGGCGGCGGCCGCCGGCCTGCCCCGCAACGTCGTGATGACCCGCCTCGACGACACCCGCATTGAGTCCCCTGCCGATGTCGTCCAGCATCTGTCGGCGGCCAGCGGGCCGGTGCTCGTGGAGGTGCAGCGCCGCGACGGCACGCCGGCCTTCTACGAGATTGAATAGCACTTTTGAAGCGCCCTCCCTCAGACGGGCGTGTTTTCGTTCTGTCCCCTATTCTCATTCCGATGTTTAACGACCACAGTATGCTCCGATACCTGACCGCCGGCGAGTCGCACGGCGAGGCCATCATCGGCGTTCTCGAGGGCGCCCCGGCCCAACTGCCGCTTACGCCCGACGACATCAACGAGCACCTGGCCCGGCGCTGGCTCGGCTACGGGCGCGGGGGGCGGTCGAAAATTGAAAACGACACGGTGCACATCTACTCGGGCGTGCGCTTCGGCAAGACGCTCGGGAGTCCCATCTCCTTCCGCATCGACAACGGGGCCTACGAGAAGGACAAGGCCGGCTGGCCCGAGAAGATGGCCATCGAGGGCGAGCCGCCGGAGGACATGGAGAAGGTGACGATGCCGCGGCCCGGCCACGCTGACCTGGCGGGCAAGCAGAAGTACGAGCACGACGACATGCGGCCCGTCATCGACCGGTCGAGCGCCCGCGAGACGGCCATGCGGGTGGCCTGCTGCTCGGTGGCGCGGCGCCTGCTGAACGAGTTCGGCATCGAGGTGGGCAGCCACGTGGTGCGCATCGGAGACGTGGGGTTCGACGAGCCCGAGGAGTGGGCCGATCGCCGCAACGCGCTCATCGAAGAGGGCGGCGGGGCGAGTGCCCTCTACGAGACGGCCGACGAGAGCGCCACGCGCATGATCGACGACGGCATGACGGAGCGCTGCGTGGAGCACATCGATCAGACGAAGAAGGATCGCGACTCGCTCGGGGGGGTCTACGAGGTGGTCGTGACCGGCGTGCCGCCCGGCCTCGGGTCGTACGTCCACTGGGACCGGCGCCTCGACGGCCAGCTCGTGCAGGCGATCTGCTCGATTCAGGCCCAGAAGGCCGCCGAGGTCGGCGACGGCTTCTTCAACGCCCACCGTCCCGGCTCGCAGGTGCACGATCCCATCGAGCCCCGCGAGGACGGCGCGCAGGCCTACCCGCGCCGCACCAATCACGCGGGCGGCACGGAAGGGGGCACAACCACCGGCATGCCGCTCGTCGTGCGGGGCTACATGAAACCGATCCCCACCCTCATCAAGCCGCTCGACTCGGTCGACACGGCGACGGGCGAGCCCGAGCCGACCCGCTACGAGCGGAGCGACATCACGAGCGTGCCGGCCGCGTCCACCGTGGCCGAGGCCACCGTCGCCTACACCGTGGCCAACGCGTTCCTGCGGAAGTACGGGGGCGACTCCGTGCCCGCGATCCGGCGCCACGTCGAGGCCGACCGCGCCGCCCCGAACGAGTAGAACCGGGCCGTGGACGGCCCGCCTGCGGCGATGCGGCCGAACACCGAATCACGTGAGTGAGTAGAGAACCGCCCACCAAGACGCAGACATTGCGAGATACGGTCGCCCATGCCCCCTGATTCCCCGTCCGACGTGGAGCAGTGCTCCACAGGTCCCCTTGTTGAGCGGCCCGGTGCGCTGAAGGAATTCGTGGAGGCGACGCCGGCCCCGGTCGCCATGCTCGACGACGACTGGCGCATCGTCACGCACAGCCGGGCGTGGCTGGAGGTCTTCCAGAACGAGGGCGACGAAACCCGCAACCCCATCGCCCTCGACCGCATCGAGTCCACCGGCCAGGCGCTGTCCGCCCGCGAGGCCCTTCCCGCCCCGACGGACCAGCGGACGTTCTTCGAGGTGTTTGCCGACCCGGACGACGAGTGGCGGACCGCGTTTCTGCGCAGCCTTGAGGAGAAGGGCAGCCGGCGCGGCTACGGGCAGCGGCTCTCCCAGCCGGACGGGCCCACGTATCAGGTGGACTGGGAGGTGCGGCCGTGGCAGACCAAAAACGGGTCAGAGCGGGGCGTGCTCCTCTCCGTCATCGACCGCACCGAGGAGCGGCACGCCAAGGGCCTGCGGCGCCAGGTGGACCACCGCTTCGACAAGCTCGTCGGCACGATCAGTGAGGGGGTGCTCCTCATGGACGATACCGGGGTGTTCCGGGACGGGAACGAGGCCGCCCAGAACATCCTGGGCCGCTCCCTCGACGAGATCATCGGCAGTCGGTTCGACGACGACATCTGGAACGGCCTGCGGGAGGACGGCAGCCCGCTCCCCAACGTCGAGTTTCCGTTCTGGCGCGCCTACGTCGAGCGGGAGCCGGTCCAGGAGGAGGTGATGGGCGTGTACCCCCCCGATGCGCCGCCGCGATGGATTCGGGTCAACGCCCAGCCGCTGTTCCGGAGCGGTCAGGAGGCCCCGTACGCCGTTCTCGTTTCGTTCGACGACATCACCGACGAGCGGCTGAAGGAGGAGGCCCTCCAAACCTCGCGCGACCTTCTGTCGAGCGTCCTCAGCAGCTCGCTCGACGGGATCATCGTCTTCTCGGCCATCCGGAGCGCGGGCGACACCATCGCCGACTTCGAGTGCGTACTGGTCAACCCGCAGGCGGAGAAGCTCTTCGAGAGCACGGCCGAGGACATTGTCGGCATGCGATTGCGGGAGGACATGCCCCGGCAGGAGGAAAAGGGCCTGTTCGAGGCGTACCGCGAGGTCGTCGAGACCGGCGAGCCGGCCGAGATGGAAGTCCACTACGACACCGACGGGCAGGACGTCTGGTTTCAGGTGATGGCCGTCAAGGTGGAAAACGGCGTGGCCGTCACCTACCGCGACATCACCGACCGGAAGGAGGCCGAACGGCAAATCCGCGAACAGGCCCAGCTCCTCGACAAGGCCCGCGACGCGATTCTGGCCCACGACCTGGACGGACGGATCGTCTACTGGAACAAGAGCGCCGAGCGCCTCACCGGCTGGTCGAAGGAGGAGGTCCTGGGCGCGCAGGCGCACGACTGCCTCTACGCCCCCAACGAGGAGGGCACGCTCCAGCAGTGCCACGAGACGATGATGGCGGAGGGCGAGTGGACGGGCGAGCTTCACATGCGCACGAAGGACGACGAGGAGCGCATCGTCGAGAGCCGGTGGTCCCTCGTGCGCGACAGCACGGGGGAGCCGAAGCACGTGCTCGTCATCAATACCGACATCACCGAGCGGAAGCGCCTGGAGTCGCAGTTCCTCCGGTCCCAGCGCATGGAAAGCCTCGGGCGGCTCGTGGGCGGAATCGCGCACGACCTGGGCAACCTGCTGGTGCCCATCACCCTCGGCGTGAAGGTGCTCAAGCGCCGCGTGGACGACACCGACGATAAGGTGGACCAGACGCTCTCAATGATTCAGAAGAGTGCCGAGCGCGGCTCCGACATGGTGGAGCAGGTGCTGGCCTTTGCCCGCGGGGTGGAGGGCGAGCGGGTGGCCCTCCAGCCGGAATTGATCGTCGAGGAGGTGGAGGAAATGACGACGGAGACCTTCCCGGAGGACGTGGAGGTGCACATCCGGACCGACGCGGACCTGCGCCCGGTCGTGGGGGACGCGACGCAGATCCAGCAGGTGCTCATGAACCTGTGCGTCAACGCGCGGGACGCGATGCCCGACGGCGGCACGCTCACCGTCGAGGCCCGCAACGTCGACTTCACCGAACGAGAGGCCCGCCGCAACATCGAGGCGGAGCCGGGCGGCTACGTCTGCATTGAGGTGCGCGACACCGGCACCGGCATGCCCGACGACGTGGCCGACAAGATCTTCGAACCCTTCTTTACGACGAAGGAGGAGGGGGAGGGCACCGGGCTGGGCCTGTCCACCGCCTACAGCATCATCCAGAGCCACGACGGGTTCATGGACGTGGAGAGCGAAGAGGGGGTGGGCACGACCTTCTGGATCTATCTGCCCGCCGCCGACGAGGAGGCGACCGTGGAGGCCCAGTCCCCGACCAACGGGGAGGCGGAGCACGAGCGCCCGTCGTTCGACGGGGAGGGAACGCAGGTGCTGGTGGTGGACGACGAGGAGTTCGTGCTGGAGTCGGCCCAGCAGACGCTGGAGGCGGCCGGGTACGAGGTCCGGACCGCCCTCGACGCGGCGGCGGCCCTGCGGGTGATGGAGAAGGAGGCGATTGACCTCGTCATCACGGACCTCCGCATGCCGGAGATGAGCGGGCTGGACCTGATCCGGCGCCTCCAGGAGCGACATCCGGACCTGCCCATCGTGGCCGCGAGCGGGGTGGCCGACGGGCGGACCGAAGAAGCCCTCGACGCCGGGGCACAGACCTTTCTCGCCAAGCCTTTCACCGCGGAGAAGCTCGAAGCCGCCCTGCAGGAGGCCCTCCACACCACCGAGGAAGCCGCGGCGTGACACGAATAATGCGTGCCGACTCGACGAGGAGGAGCCGACCGGATTTTACCATCTCCGACCCACCAAGGCGGGGGGACTGCCAACGCACAAGCCCCAAGGATCCGCAGGCCGACTCCTCAAGCGTCCGTTTAACGGGCGCACTGCGCCTACCAACACCGACCGCCCCCCAACCCCTCCGCGTATTTTCGCCGAGGGGGATGTCTCCAGACCCCCCGATCAGGGCATTTAGATGACCCCGAGCCCCCCGTCTGCTAGTCTGCCCTCGGCGCGTCGGCGTGCCTCAAACACGGGCATCGTTCTCATTGTCCTCGCGGTGGGCCTGCTTCTGCCCGCGTGCGGGCGGGGCCGGGCGCAACCCGTCTCCTGCGTCACGGCGATCGACAATGCGACCGTTCTCATTCCCGATACCGTGTCCGTTGAGGGGGACGCCTCGCCCTTCTTTAGTCCCGACTCCCTCGCCGCTCTCTCGCCGGACGATACGTGCGTCGGGGCCGAGTCGTGGCGACAGGCCCAGCAGACGGCGATGGCGGTGGCGGGACGGGGGCCCTTCGAGGGGGAGGGGTTGAGCGACGAGAGTTCGTTTCGCTTCCGGCTGTACGGCGCTCGTGGGGAGCAGCACCGGGACGGAACCGCAACGTTCGTGGCGTGCACGCGGGTCGGAAAGGCGCTCCGGGCCTTTTGCCGCGACGACGGGCGCTACGAGGACGACGCGATCTATGTCCTGCGCACGCTGCGCCTCGGCCCCCCGTCGCCGAACGAGGCGCCTCGCGTGCAGGCCCTTCGCCTCGCGGCGCCATCCCCCAATCCGGTGCGGGACGCGGTGCGCATCCGCTTCGCGACGCCCGAGCGCCAAACAGTCAAATTGAAGCTGTACGACATGTTGGGGCGGGTCGTCTGGACCTTCGGGGGCGGAAGGGTCAAAGGCCGCCACGAAGTCCAGGCCGATCTGTCGGGGCTGGCCAGCGGGGCCTATTTCCTGCGGCTGCGGTCGGAGGGCGACACCCGGACGCGTCGCATTACCGTCGTGCGGTAGTCGCGGCCCCGCCCCCGTTGTGCCGGCGTCGCCATGGCGACGCACACGTAACCAAACCGTGGTGATGGCCGGCGAACTCCCGCTGCCATGGCGCCGTTCTGTCCATCCGTACTTTCATCACCCCGCCAATCCAGACGCATGAGTTGGCTCACCCGCCTCGCCCACCGCGACGACGCCACCCTCAACACGCGCACCGAACCGGCACCGGCCGGGCCCGACGCGCCCCACGCCGTCGTCGTTGGGGCCGGAATGGGCGGGCTCGCGTCCGCCGTCCGATTGCGGGCGCGTGGCTTTCGGGTGACGCTTCTCGACCGCCTCGACCAGCCCGGCGGCCGGGCGCGCGTCTTCGAGCAGGACGGCTTTACGTTCGACGCCGGGCCCACCGTCATCACCGCGCCGTTTCTGTTCGAGGAGCTCTGGTCCCTCTGCGGGCGCGACCTTGAGGACGACGTGGAGCTCGTGCCCGTCGACCCCTTCTACCGCATCCGCTTCGACGACGGGACCGCCTTCAACTACACGGGCGACACCGACGAAATGGTGGAGGAAATCCGCCGCTTCGCGCCGGAGGACGTGGACGGGTACCGGCGCTTCCTGGAAAAGAGCGAAGAGATCTTCGAGGTCGGCTTCGAGGAGCTCGGCCACGTGCCGTTCGACAACGTGACGGACATGCTCCGCATCGTGCCGGCGATGATGAAGCTGGAGAGCCACCGCACGGTGCACAGCCTCGTCTCCAAGTACATCTCCCACCCCAAGATCCGGAAGGTGCTGTCCTTCCACCCGCTGTTGGTGGGGGGGAACCCGTTCAGCACGACCTCCATCTACACGCTCATCGCACATCTGGAGCGCAAGTGGGGCGTGTGGTACGCCATGGGCGGCACCGGCTCGCTCGTGCAGGGCCTGTCGGACCTCCTTGCGGACCTCGACGTCACGCAGCGCTACGGTGCGGAGGTCGATCAGATTCTCGTGGAGGACGAGACGGCCAGCGGGGTGCGCCTCTCCTCGGGCGAGGGAATCCCCGCCGACCTCGTGGTCTCCAACGCCGACGTGGGCTGGACCTACCGGCACCTCGTGGCGCCCGAGCACCGCGACACGTGGACGGACCGCAAGGTGGAGGACATGGACTACTCGATGAGCCTGTTCGTCTGGTACTTCGGGACGGACCGCACCTACGAGGACGTGGAGCACCACTCCATCCTGCTGGGGCCGCGGTACAAAGGGCTGCTCGACGACATTTTCGACCACAAGGAGCTGGCCGACGACTTCAGTCTCTACCTGCATCGCCCCACGAAGACGGACCCGTCGATGGCGCCCGACGGCCACGACGCGTTCTACGTCCTTTCGCCGGTGCCGCACCTGGAAAGCGGGGTGGACTGGCGCCAGCAGGCCGAGCCGTACCGGCAGGCCGTGGAGGAGTACCTCGCCGACACGGTGCTGCCGGACCTCGGGGAGCACCTCGTCACGAGTCGCATGCTCACGCCCCGCGAATTTAAGACGGACTACAAGTCGCTCAAGGGGGCGGCGTTTAGCGTGGAGCCGAAGCTCACCCAGAGTGCCTGGTTCCGGCCCCACAACCAGAGCGAGGACGTGGACCACCTCTACTTCGCCGGCGCCGGCACCCATCCGGGGGCCGGCCTGCCGGGCGTGCTCTCGTCGGCCCGCGTGCTGGACACGATCGTGCCGGCCCCGGACGCGTTCGACGTGTCCGTTCCGCAGAACGGCGCCGGAGCACACCCGGAGCCGGTCGCGTAACGTGGTCCCATGCCCCGCTCCGACGACGCATCGCCGCCCGACCACTACGCGCGGCTTGGGGTGCGGCCCTCGGCCTCGGCCGACGAGATTCGTGCGGCGTACCGGAAAAAGGCGCAGGAGACGCATCCGGACCAGAACCCGGACGACCCGAAGGCCGCCGAGCGGTTCCGCACGATCAAGGAGGCGTATCAGGTGCTGGGCGACCCGGAGCGTCGCAAGTCCTACGACCGCGCCCGGAAATCGCCACAGGTGCCGGAGGTGCTCCGGATCACGCAGCAGGCCCCGGCGGGCTGTGGGGGGTACCTCTGGCGGGTCTTCGCCGGCCTCGCCGCGGTCGGGGTGTTCTTCGTGCTCGAGGCCCTGGGCGTGTGGGCCGCTGACGTGTGGACCCTCTCGTTGGCCGTGGGCGGCGGGGCGCTCGTGGCGGGCCTCGTCACGGCCCTCGTGGCCCGCCACTTCCCGGACGAGGCCACGGACATCTCCTTTCGCCTCGACGCCCAGCGCTTCCGGATGCGGGCCGACGGCCGGACTGTCCTCCGCGTGGGGTGGGGCCGCGTGGACCGGGTGGAGGTCCGGAACGGGGGGCAGATGGTGATGTGGGTGGATCCGGCCGCCGCCCAGGGGCTGCACCCGGTGCCGCCCGTGCTCACGGCCGTCGACGACCGCCGCGACAGCGCGCTGCTTCGATTCGACCTATCGGAAACCGACGTGCCGCAGCCTGTTCTCATCTCGTTTTTGCGGGCCACCGAGCCGATTCCGGCGTCCCCGCCGGACGAATAGACCGCCCCGAGGGCATCCGGAACGCGCCCAGGCTGGACAAACTCACGGGCAGCCCGTATCCTTTCGGTAGAATGCCGTTGTGCTCCGTTTCATCGCTGGCGCCCGGTCCGATGGCGCACTCGTCCGTTCCGTCCGACAAAACGAAAGGCCAGATCGAGGCCGCGGTCACCGAGGCCATTACGCAGTTCGAGCGGGATTATCTGGGCCGAGGGCCGAAGCAGGCGAAGTCCTTTGTCGTCGAGAACCTGGTCGTCGTCAAGCTGCAGGGCATTCTGAGTCCCGCGGAGCGCCAGTTGAGCCACGAGAACGGAGGGGTCGAGCTCATCAAGAAGATGCGCACCCGCCTGATTGAGAGCTCCAGCGAGGACCTGTCCGGCCTCGTGACGGACGAGACCGGAATCGACGTCGTGAGCATGCACACCGACATCAGCGCCCGGACCGGCGAGCGCGTTTTTGTGTTCAGCCTCGACGCGGACCTGGAGGCGGCCCTGCAAAACCGATAAGAACCCCCCGTAAAGTTTCGGTGAGAGTGGGGGGGCCTCCTTGCTCCGTTCACAGACGGGTCCTATGTTTGCGTTCGGCTGACGAGACGGAACGCCCGCGGGGCGGGCCGGCTCCTCAGCCCCGTGACTCTGCTCCGGCATGCAAGCCGCGCACACGCTCGTCCCGGGCGGGTGCAACGACTGTAGGCCGACATTCAGCGCCCTGATGGCGCTGCGTGTCGGTCTTTTTTCTTTGTGGGGCGCCCCGGGCGCACGGAGCAGTCCCCGAACGACATTGTGTGCATTGACCGTCGACCCTGGATGTCCCGATCTACCCCCTCGCGCCTGCCGCTCGTGTACACGCGCCTCACGTGGGGCCTCTTTGCCCTGAGCCTGGGCCTGCTCGTCTGGGCCCCGGATCCGGAATGGGCCGGCGATGGGCTCCTGCGGGCCGATGGGCTCACGCGTGCGATGGCGCTCGTGACGACGTTCGTGAGCGGCATCGTGCACAGCTTCTCGCGCCGCTACATGGCGGGGGCGAAGCGCCTGAACGCGTTCTACGGCCGCCTCTTCGGGCTGACGCTGATCGTGCTGGTGCTGACGGCGGCCAACCATCTCGTTCTGTTTGCGGGGGCGTGGGCGGCGATGGGCTGGGTGCTGGCCGACCTGATCGGGCACGTCCGGGGCTGGCCGCAGGCCCGGGCGGCCGCCCGGTACGCCCGACAGCATTTCCTGGGGGGCAGTGCCCTGTTGGCGGGCGCGCTTGGGCTGCTGGGGGGCAGCGCGGGGGCGTGGACCATCAGCGGCGTGCTGGCGGCCGCGGAGGCCCTCCCGACGCTCGTCGTGGCGGGGGCCGCCGGCCTGCTGCTCCTCGCCGCGATGGTGCAGTCGGCCCTGGTGCCGTTCCACCGGTGGCTGCTCTCCTCGATGACGGCCCCGACCCCGGTCTCCGGGTTCATGCACGCGGGCCTCGTAAACGCGGGCGGCGTGCTCCTCGCGCGGTTTGCGCCCGTCGTGTTCGAGGCCCCCGCCGTGATGTGGGCCATCGTCCTCGCCGGGGGCGTCAGTGCGCTGCTGGGGCAGGCCTGGATGCTCGTGCAGACCGACGTGAAGCGGCAACTGGGGGCCTCCACGGTGGCCCAGATGGGGTTTATGGTGCTGCAGTGCGGGCTGGGCTTCGTGCCCGCCGCCATCGCCCACCTGATCCTGCACGGGTTCTACAAGGCCTACCTCTTCCTTGCGGCCGGGTCGGCGGTGGAGCACACGACGCCGGGGCGGCCCGAGGCCTCGGGAACGGGGGCGCTCGGGGGACTCGTCACGGCGGCCGCGGCGGTTGGCGGGGGCGCCCTGTTCGCCGTCCTTACGGGCAAGTCGCTGACCGCTCTCAACAGCGGGACCGTCCTCACGCTCTTCGTGGTGCTGTCGGTCCTGCACGCCACCCGCACGCTCGTGCGGCGCACGTCGCTCTCCCCAGCCGTGCGCACCGCGCTCGTCCCGGCCGTCCTGCTGCCCACCCTCGTGCTGTATGCCGGCGTCTACAAGGGCGTGGGGGCGCTCTTCGCGGACATGCCCTCCGCCGTGGCCCCGACGGCGCTCACGCCGCTGCACGGCGCGCTTCTGGCCGTCTTTGTCGGGGCCTATATCGCCGTGGACCGCGGGTGGCACCGGGCCAGCACGCGCCTCTACGTGACGCTCCGCAACACCGCCCAGCCCCTGTCGACCACGCTTCTCAACAACCGCGACCAGTACAATGCCCATTGACCGATCGGTCGTGCGGGCCCGCATCGAGAACGCCGCCGAATACGTGGGTCCGCTCTGGCCCCTACGGACCTTCAACGCGGCCAATCCGCTCCTGGGCTTCGAGGACCAGCCCTTCGACCGGGCGGTCCAGAAGGCCGGCCAGCTCTTCGGGGGGCGTGGGTATCCGGGCCCGACGGTGTTCCGGCAGGCGTGGGAGAACGGCGAGATCGACGCCGACGTGCTGACCCGCCACCTCGCCGAGCACGGCATCACGGAGCGCCCCGAGGTCCTGCTGGACCGGATGGACGCCGACGCTGCGGGCCGCGACGCGGCGCCCGCCGACCAGCCCCTCGACCGCGTGCTGACGAAGTGGCTCGCGGCCTTCCTGGATCAGGGGCAGGCCGCCTGGCCCATGCCGAACCGGGAGGACGGCTTCTACGCGGCCTGGCGGACGGTGGCCCCGTATGACGGCGACATCCCCGGCGTCGGCCGCCCGTCGGACCTGCCCGGCACTGTGGTCGAGGCGTTCGAGGCGGTCCTGGAAAGCTACCCGGAGGCACGCTGGGAGCCGATCTTCGTGCACCACCTGACGGCGCTGCCGGGGTGGACGGGCTTCATCAAGTGGCGGTCGCGCCGCGCCGACACGGCGTGGCAGGCGGCCCACCCCATCTCCCTGACCGAGTACCTGGCGGTGCGCCTCACCCTCGCCGATCGGATGGGGGCGGCCATCGCGCCGGATCGGACCGACGAGCTGCCGGCGAACGGCACCGACCAGCCCGTCCTGCCCCGCATCTGGCTGCGGGCCTGGGAGGAGAGCTACCGCACGCGCCTGCTGGACGACCTGCGGCAGACGCAGCAGACGACCCCGTCGGGGTCGGACGCGGGCCGCCCGGACGCCCAGCTGGTGTTCTGCATCGACACGCGGTCGGAGGTTATTCGGCGCCACATCGAGCAGCAGGGCCCCTACGAGACGCACGGCTACGCGGGGTTCTTTGGGGTGCCCATGCAGCATCAGCCCTACGGCACGGAGGAGCGGGTGAAGTCCTGCCCGCCGATCGTGGACCCGAAGCACCGAATTATGGAGCGGCCCGCCGAGCCGCATCGAGCCCAGGCCGAACGCTACGACTGGTGGGCCCGGCTGCAGAAGGCGGGGGCCGCGCTCCTGAAGACGCTCAAGAAGAACGTCGCGGCGGTGTTCGGCTTCGTGGAGGGGAGTGGCGGCTTCTTCGGGGCGGCCATGGCGGCGCGGACGCTCGCCCCGTCCGGGCTGTCTCGCCTCGATGAGGCCCTGGACGATTGGCTGCCGGGCCCGGCGTCCTTCTGCGAGCCGACCGTGGACCGGGCGCCCCCCGCCGACGCGGACGCGGAGGACGGCCTGCCTGTGGGCCTCGCCGACGAGGCAAAGGTGCTCTACGCCGAGGCCGCCTTCCGCCTGATGGGCTGGACGGACACTTTCGCGCCGGTCGTCGTATTCACCGGGCACGGCAGCCAAACCCCCAACAACCCGTACAAGGCCAGTCTCGATTGCGGGGCGTGCGCGGGCAATCCGGGCGGGCCCAACGCCCGCGTGCTCGCCGCGATCTGCAACGAGGACGCCGTGCAGGAGGCCCTGCGGGAGCGCGGGATCGCGATTCCGGACGACACCGTTTTTCTCGCCGGACAGCACAACACGACGACCGACGAGATTGCCCTTTTCGTGGACGAGGACGATCCCCCCGTCGCCCCCGACGCGCTCGATCGCCTGCGGCGCGACCTGCACGCGGCCCAGGCCGACGCGGCCACCGAGCGGGTCCGCACCCTGAACACGTCCGTCGACGAGGGCCGCCCGGCGGCGGCCGTGCGGGAGACGGAGCGCCGGGCGGCCGACTGGGCGGAGACCCGGCCGGAGTGGGGCCTGGCCGGCAACGCCGCCTTCATCGTAGGCCCCCGCGCGCTGACGCGCGGGCTCGACCTCGACGGGCGGTGCTTCCTACACTCCTACGACTGGGCGACGGACGACGACGGCACGGCGTTGGAAAACATCATGACCGGCCCGCTGGTGGTGGGAGAGTGGATCAATACGCAGTACTACTTCTCCACGGTCGACAACGCCGCCTACGGCAGCGGGTCGAAGGTAACCCAGAACGTAGTGGGCAAGCTGGGGGTGGTGCAGGGCAACGGGGGCGACCTCATGAGCGGCCTGCCCCTGCAGTCGTTGAAGGCCGACGACGAGCACGTCCACCACCGGCCGCTCCGCCTCATGGCCCTCATCCAGGCGCCCACGGACCGGGTGGAGGCCATCCTCGACCGCCACGCCGCCGTGGCCCACCTCTTCGATCACGAGTGGATGCACCTCACGGTGATGGACCCGGAGCAGGACGACGCGTTTGTGCGCTACAAGCCCGGCGGGGGCTGGCACGCACGGCCCGCCCCCGACGCGTCAACGGCAACGAAGGCGCCGGCGTCCGCCGGGGTGCCGTCCTGAGCCCAGGAGACGCACATCGCACCCAGAGTCGAATTGAGACCGCACAGTCCCATGAGCGACGACACGAACCACGCGGACACGCAGCATACGCTGCACCCCCTCAAAAAAATCGAAATCATCGTGCGGGGGGAGAAAGAGCCCTTCGTGAAAGACCTCCTCGACGAGTCGACGGTGAGCGGGTACACGATCCACCACAACGTGACCGGCCGCGGCGAGCACGGCTTCCACGAAGGCCGCCTGCTCTTCAACGACCGGGACGGGCTGGTCATGTTCTTTGCCGTCGGCCAGGAGGAGGCGATTCAAACCATCGTGGACGGCCTCACGCCCCTCTTCGAGAAGAGCTCGGGCGTGATGTTTGTCTCCGACACCCAGGTCGTCCGGCTCGACAAATTCCAGCAGGAGGACTGAGCGCGTCCGGTCCGGATGTCGGAGGGACCACTTTTGACCGATCTTCGCCCGCCGGCCCTTGATACAGGGCGGACTGTGAGGTACCCTGCCTCTACTATTTAGAACCGTTCTAAATTGGAGGCCGCCTCCACCGACGGTTCGCCGACTGCATCGAGCCCACGCCACCAACCCATTTGTTCTGCCATGACGTCCCTTCGTGTCCTGCTGTCGCTCGTTGTCGCGGGCCTGCTGCTGCAGGCCTCCCCCGCCCAGGCCCAGGAACAGGTCTTTGGCGAAGAGGTGCTCGGTCCCGGGGTGAAGATGACCTTCCTGGTCGCGCCGGCCGGGGACGTGGAGCCGGCGGCCCAGAACCTCTCGGAGTCGCGCTCGGACCTGCACCTGGAGGTGCTGTCGGGCTGGACCGAGGCGGCGAGCGACGAGGTGGGGGCGCCCGCGGGCGGCTTCGTGCCGTACCTCCGCCTCTTCGCGACCGTCACGAACGAGGAGACGGGCCAGGTGAAGAAGGCGACGCTGGTGCCCCACGTGAACCAGACGGACAACTTCCACTACGCCCGCAACATCGCCCTTCCCGGCGCGCCCGACGACCCCTACAGGGTGGCCTTCGAGGTACACCCCCCGCAGACGCTCGAGCTGGCCACCCATAGCGACTGGCGCACGGCCTACGGCACCCAGCTCTTTGCCCCCGCAACGGTAACGTACAACAATCTCCAACTCGAAGAGATTGTGCGGGCAACGCGCTAGGCCGGCGGGCGTTTGGGAGGTCGGCGCTCGAAAATGCGGGCGCCGCGCCTCCGTGCCCATCCCCAGCCCCACGCCGTCGATACGCGATGCCGACCCCGCCCCGCCTCGCCCTCGAAACGAGCCTCTACGCCGACGACCTGGCGGCCGCCGAGCAGTTTTACGGCGACGTGCTGGGGCTGGACGTGATGCTTCGCACGGAGGGCAACCACATCACCTTTCGGTGCGGCCCGGGCGTGGTCCACGTCTTTGATCCGGCCGCCAGCCGGGACCGGACGTCGCTGCCGGCCCACGGCGCGGAGGGGCCGGTGCACGTCGCGTTCGGGGTGCCGACCGACCAGCTGGCCGCGTGGCGCCGCCACTTCAACCGGCACGACGTGGCAGTGGAGGACACGACGCAGTGGGGCGACGGGCAGCGGTCCCTCTACGTCCGCGACCCGGCCGGCAACAGCGTGGAGCTGGTGAGCAGCACGCTCTGGAGCACCACCGCCCGGGCCGAGCGGCTGCGGCGGGTGCGGCCCGTGCTGGACCTCGACACCGCCGAGTCGCGGCCCGTCGAGCAGTTCCAGAACGAGACGCTGCGCCCCATCCTGAAGCTGTTGAACCCGACGATCCTACGCCTCGTGGCCGAGCGGCTGGCGCGCTACGGGGTTGGCTTCGCGGCGATGGACCGGGTCGACCAGCGCGATCGCCTCCGCAATCTCATGAAGGAGGACGGCCGCCTCAAGCGGACGCTCCTGGGGATGGTGGTAGGGCATCTTACCCAGGACGAGCTGGACGCCTACCTTGCCCACAAGGATGAGGTGCGCCGCCGCACCGTGCCGATGCTTCTGGCCCGCGCACAGGATCAGATCGACGACATTGTGGAGCGGGTGCGCACGCAGGCCGAGGGCGCGTAGTGGCGTTGGGTAAGAGCCGGGCCCAGCCCGAATCGCTGATGCGGGCCTGGTTCAGGGGTGGGCCTGCGGCGCATCGCGCTCGCCGATCCGTATTACCGTGAGGCGAGCGTGTCCGGCGCGATGGGCCCGGCGAGTTGGGCGTCGATGCGAATCGTGTCGCCGACGGTAAAGCCCATGAAGCCGGGGCGCTCGACGTCGAACCGGGTCAGGGACACGTCAAACTCGGCCCGCGCCCGCACCGTGTCCCCGGCCACCTCCACCGATACCGTATCGCGCAGCGGGTGGGTGCGGCCGTGGAAGGTCAGCTCCCCCGAGACGGCCCATCCCCCCCGATAGCCCGAGGCGCCGCGGCCCCACGTCAAGGGCGAGAAGTCCGTCCCCCGAAAGGTGACGAACGGGTACGCGTCCGCCTCGGTTACGTCGCGCATGCCGCTGTCCCGCGTGCTGTTGCCGCTGTCGAAGCTGGCCACCGGAATGCGGATGACGGCGCGGCTGCTGTCGGGCCGACGGGGCCGCAGGACGAATTTCCCCTGGACGCTCCGGCTCGTGCCCCGCCAGCTGTGGAGGGGGGCCGTGCCGGTGTAGTGGACGAGGCTCGCGGTCGAGTCAATTGTCGCGGCGACCTGTTGGGCCTGGGCCGGGGCGCCGGCCAGCCCGACGAGACCAGCGATCAGCAACGGGAGGAGAGCAGCGGCACGGAGAGCAACGCGCATGAGAGGGACAAAGACTTGTATCAGATCGGAAGTCTATCCACGGCAGGGGGGCGACAGACGATCCAGGAAAGTGGGGAGGGATCACCGGCTTGTTACCTCCAGGCTAGGGCACACGCCCTGTCTCCGAGCCCCGTGCTGGCCGGACTGCGTGCGGGGAACTCGATGCAGTATTGATTCAGAGCCCATCCAGTTGCCAGAATCGGCTCGGGCCGTTGGACGGATCGGCTCCAGATCACGTCTGAAGCGACAGGATGAGGGCCTCGTCCGGCAGAAGCCGTCTCCTGCCCTGCAGCACAGCGTTGCTCCAAAGCGTCGTCCGTCGCGGGAATGGCGGCTTCGGGGGCACACCGGTGCAACACGCGAGACGAAGCGACGGTGGGGGGACGACTCCGTCTCCTGAATGGAGCGCATTGATCCTCGGGGCCTGTGAGCATAGGTTATGGCCGCCGCTTTCGTCGATGTCCCCTGTGTTCTGTGCAACGCACTTCCTCTATGCTCGTCGACGCCCTCATCGAGCGCTGGCAGTTCTCCGGCGCCTCCGAGCAGGGCAACGCCGCTCACGGTCGAGCCGGTCGCCCAGCACGTCCACCGCGCCCTGAGCGAAGTGAAGACGTGCTTTCGGAGTGTGCCCGCCGGGCCGACGTGCGCGAACCGCTGGAGACGCTCGCGGCGCTGGGGCACGTGGAGGCGACCGACGACAGGGCGCACGCAACATAGGAGAGAGGGTCTTCAACAAGGCGAGACGAATACCGTAGGTGGATCACACACTGCCCCCCACTGCATTGGGACTGAAGGCCTATGTTTAGCGAATTTCGGTACGAGGACTTCAAGAGCTACCGAGAAGCCAGATTCCCCCTCGCTCCACTCACGCTTCTTATTGGAACAAATGCTTCCGGTAAGAGCAACGCGCTGGAAGGCATCCGATTTCTCTCGTGGCTTTCCAAAGGACAGCGGCTTGATGATGCGCTTCGTGCTGTGCAAGAAGATGACATTACTATTCGAGGATCCCTCGAAACTCTGGGGTACCACGGTGCTGAGTCATTTTCGCTGGGATGCTCCCTGACAAGTACCAAGCCCTGGGAGCACTTTGAGGTGACACTCAAGATTGAAGACGATGATCTATACATCGTGGAAGAGAGCATCTATGGGGATCATTCAAAGGTACCGCTCTACCAAATTGTCCACTCTCCAGATGAGTACGGGTACGAGGTGAAAGTTGCCTACAATAATTTTGCGCGGGGGGGACGGAAGCCCCAGATTGCATGTTCTAACCAAAGGGCGATACTCACGCAGCTCGATACGCCTTCTCGATTCGGGAAGGAGGAGGCGCAGAAAAAGATTCCCGATATTACGGACCGGTTTCGGAGTGCGCTTGGCGAAATTCTTTTTCTTGATCCCGATCCTCGTCGCATGCGAGAGTATAGTTTTGCGAATGAGACGGAGCTGAGGGGAGATGGGCGCAATCTATCAGGTGTCCTTTACAATTTGTGTCAACACCAGGATCGCAAAGACGAAATTCTCGACTTCATTGAAGCCCTTCCCGAGCAAGACTTTCAGAACATCAGCTTCATTGAGACGCCTCGAAATGAGGTGATGGTGGAGCTTACCGAATCGTTTGGAGGGCGAAAAAAAGCGTGGGATGCTCCCATACTCTCCGACGGTACACTTCGTGTGTTAGCCGTTGGGGTAGCGGTGCTTTCTGCGCCACAGGGGTCTCTTATAGCCATCGAAGAGATCGATAACGGCGTCCATCCGAGTCGGGCAGGGATGCTCCTCGAAAGCATCCAGCGTATCGCTCAAGAGCGGAATCTTCGCGTTGTGCTTACGAGTCACAACCCTGCTCTTCTCGACTCGCTTCCTGACAATTCGGTGCCGCACGTCGTTTGCTGCTACAGGGATCCGGATGAAGGGGACAGTCGCCTCATCCGACTTGAAGACCTGCGCAAGTATCCGGACCTCGTGGCGCGAGGGCCCCTTGGCCGCCTCATGACACGGGGCATCATCGAACAGTACCTGCATGAACAATCGGATCCGGAAGAACAGCGAAAGAAGGATAAGGCCTGGCTCGAATCGGTGAAGTAGTTGCTACGTGGGCTGTGCTCATACGTGGTGTACTCGGACTGCTTTACCTGTGCTGATGAGCATTTGCATCGTTGATACCTCTGTCTTCTGCAATATCTTGGAAGTCCCCAATCTTTGTCAAGAACGGGAGCAGGTCCTTCAACGTCTCGAAGAGCTGATTGACGAAGGGGCAACTCTGTTACTCCCGCTTGCGACGATCTACGAAACAGGTAATCATATCGCACAGAATGGGGATGGCCGTCAGCGACGAAGTGCCGCTGAACGGTTTGGAGAACAGGTCGATTTGGCGCTTCAGGGCGAAAATCCGTTCACGCCTACGGACATCAATGAGGAAGACGAGCTCCGACAGTGGCTGGCACAGTTTCCCGATTATGCCCAGCAAGAAGTGGGCTTTGATGACATGTCCATCGTCGAAGCATTCCACGATGAATGTGAGCGCCATCCGTCCCGCCGGGTGTTCATCTGGGCACTGGACGACGACCTCTCCAGCTACGACCGCGAACCATAAATCTGATCGGTCTCCTTGGTGACCCGCTTGGATTTCCCCATGATCTCAACGCCGAGCGGCGGGGGAGAGAAGAAGGCAACGTCCGGTACCTCCGTCCGGCGTACCAGGCCCCCGAGACCGTTGAGGCGCAAGCGGAGCTGGACATTGAGGTGGGAGGCGATGGCGTCCTCCGCGAGCCGCACGACTGGCCGTCCGGCCTCACGCCGCGGGTCCAGGCCGTCCGCGCTGTCATGACCCACGCGAACGCGCCGCTCACGGTCGAGCCGGTCGCCCAGCACGTCCACCGCGCCCTGAGCGAAGTGAAGACGTGCTTTCGGAGTGTGCCCGCCGGGCCGATGTGCGCGCACTGCTGAAGACGCTCGCGGCGCTGGGGCACGTGGCGGCGACCGACGACGGGGCGCACGCCCCGGATGCCTCCAGACACGACGAGGGCCGCTGCGTCCCACGGGGCGAACGTGTCTTGGTCGTCTTCCATAAAACGCGAATGGCACCCCCGAGTGCCGGTGCCGTGCCTGCATTTCTCGGACGAGCGGTCTCAACTCCATGGGCGATGACATTCAGCGCGACGCCGACGATCACGAGACGGTCTTCCGCACCGTCAGCGGGCTCGATGGCAAGAGCATGATCCACGAGCACGACATTCAGAAGGTGACCCCGACGAAGGTGTACGTGCACCAGAAGCCCCGAAGTGGGGATGTCATGGGCTTCTACAAGACCCGACAGGGAGGCACCTACGTACTGGATCGCCGGAAATTGGAGGAGAGCGGCCGGTACCGCACGGAATACGGGGCCACCCAGACCTCCTTCTACCTGGAGCGATCGGACGTGGAGGAGGAAGTCGAGACGCCCGGCTCGGAGGCGGACGACGAGGCAGCGGACGACGAGGGGGCGGACGAAGCGGGGGCGGACGAAGACGAGCGCCGCCCGTCGGAGCCGGAACTGCGCCCGGTGCCCGTAGAGGCGCTGGAGGGCACGGTCGTGGACTACTTTGAGCAGATTGCCTCGGACCTCAATAAAAACTACGACGGGGCGCTGACCAACAGGCTGCTGCTCGAAACGTCGCTGCGACAGTCGCTGCTGGACTTTCACATGCACAGCAAGGACAGCCCCCTGATGCAACAACTCGATTCCATTTCGATGGCGAGGGACGCGGCGCCGGCGGATCCGGATCTGCAGGCCATCCCGGTCGATCAGATGCACGCCGATCTGGTGACGTACCTAAACAAGGCCGCCGCCGCCCTGGACGCCCGCTACGAGAAGGGCTTTCCCAAGCGGCGGTTGATTGAGGTCTCGCTTCGGCAGGTGTTTGCCGACCTGCGGATGTATCAGCAGGAGGCCGTGATGATCCGGTGGCTCGACGCGCTTCTGCTGGAGTAAGGGGCGTTCCCGCCTGGCTGGATCGCCCCTGCATGATCGAAGTGACGGCCGACGGCCGTGCCCGCACGGCGGCACTGTAGGACATCCCGTCCAGGACGAGCGTCGAATTCATTTCTGACGTGTCGAGGGGGAATACCCCGTGTCGACGTCCAGCACGACGCGTTCCCGGTGGGCACCACGCCGAGTAGGGGCGGACGGCCGGGCCGCCCCGGCGACGGATCGGGCATCCGTGCTGAGGGCACTGCGTTCCGGTTTGGAGAAGCCCCAACGCATTGGCGATTGGCAGGGAGGCGCAGGCAAGGGACGGAGAGAAAAAAGCGTACGAATGGTTTTTGCAAGTGCTGTTATGCCCGACCCGGTAGACCGACCACGCCTCAGCGTCCCGCTGCGTGTGTTGCCGGGGACGATCCTTGATCGACGTCCCGACCCGATCGTGCAGAATCGTTATCCCCCATGACGACCTCCGTACGTGCCCTCCTCTCGCGTCTTCGGCCCCGAGACGACCACCTCCCTGAAGAAATGCGGTCGCAGGTGCAGGTGCACCGCCTGTTGAGCCTGCTCGGCGCGGGCCTCGTGGTGGGCTTCGCGCCGCTCTACGCCGTCGCCGCGCCCGATGCCATCGATCCGCTGTGGGTGCGCGTGGGAATTGCCGGGCTCTTCTTAACACTCCTCGCGGCCTCGTACCGGTCAGCCCGCGTCCGGGCTGCCTACGTGTCCTGTGTGTGGGGGGTGCTATACCTCATTGTGGGATGGTTCGTCGTTCTCGCTGCGCTGAACCAATTTTCGGGAGAGTATGCCGTGGGGCTGCTGCTCGTGTACGCGGTGCTGGCCGGAATCGTCGCGTTTGGGGCGGAGTCGGTCTGGGCCCCCCTCGCATTTCTGGGCTACGGCGGGGGAGGGACTGTGCTGGCGACGCTCACGGGACCGCGTCCGGAGACCAGCCCGCTCATCCTGCTTGCGAGCATGGGCACCATCGCCGTGGTGGAGACCGTTCTCACACAGGGCTGGTTGTGGATCCGAAAGACTGTTCGCGAGCAGGAGGCCCGGCTCCAGGGCCTCACCAACAGCCTCCCCGGCGTGGTCTTCGAGTTTTTCGTGCGTGAGGACGGCACCGTCGGCCATCACTTCGTCAGCGAACACGCCGAGGACGTGCTCGGGCTCGAGGCCGAGCCGGCGACGTTCCACGAGCGGTGTCTGGAGCGCATTCCCGACCCGTACCAGCGCGAGATCGAGCGGTCGATTGAAACTGCCATCGACGAACAGTCGGACTGGGAGTTCGAGACGCCGTTCGACCCTCCGGATGGGGAGCGCATCTGGGCACTCGGCGCGTCGACCCCGGAGCAGCGGGAGGGAGAAACCGTGTTCAACGGGGTGATTCTCGACATCACGGAGCGGAAAGAAGCCGAGCGGCGCCGACGGACCTACGAGGAGCTGAAGGACAGCGCCGAGGATGCGATCGTCATCGCCGACGCGGACGGCGACATCATCGACTGGAATCCCGGGGCCGAGGCGATGTTTGGGTACGAGAAGGAGGCCATTGTCGGGCGCCCCATCGAGACGATCATGCCGGACCGCCACCGGGCGCCACACCGCCGCGGCATGGAGCGGGTCCGGGAAACGGGCCGTGGACGCTTCCTGGGCGAAACGGTAGAGCTGGAAGGGCTCCACCAGGACGGCCACGAGGTGCCGGTGGAGCTGGCCCTCTCGAGCTGGGAGGCCGACCGGGAGCGGTTCTTCGGGGCCATTATCCGGGACATCACCGAGCGCAAGAACGCCGAGCAGGCCCTGCGCGAGGAGCGCGACCGCTTCGAAACGCTGTTCGAGTCGCTGCCCACGCCGGTGGTACGCTGCGTGGCCCAGGACGACGGGGTCTTCGTCACGGATGCCAACCCCGCGTTCGAGGACACGTTCGGCCTGGCGGCCACGGAGGCGGTGGGGGCGGAGATCAACCACATACTCGTCCCGGAGAAGGGCCACGACCGGGCGCGAGACTTTGATCGTCGGGTCCTGGAGAGTGGAGAAGTCCGGGCCGAGGTGCAGCGTACGACCGCCGAAGGGATGCGCGAGTTTCAGGTCCAGGCGATCTCCCGCCGTCCCGACGAGGGGCCGCCGGAGATCTACGCCATCTACACCGACATTACGGAGCGCAAGCAGCGGGAGCGTCGCCTCGACGCCATCTTCAACCACACCTACCAGTTTACCGGCCTTATGGAGCCGGACGGGACGATGATCGAGGCCAACGACACGGCCCTTCGGTTCGGGGGGCTCGACCGGGAGGACATCGTCGGCACGCCGATCTGGAAGACCCACTGGGCCCAAACCGGTGAGGACTCGAAGCAGCGGCTCCGGGAGGCCGTCGAGCGGGCAGCCGAGGGGGAGTTCGTACGCTACGAGCGGCCGATCCAGGGGGGCGATGAGGACCGCATCATTGACTTTTCCATCCGCCCGGTGACCGACGCGGACGGGCAGGTGGAGCTGCTGATTCCGGAGGCCCGCGACATCACGGAGCTCAAGTGGCGCGAAGAGACCCTCCGGGCGGCCAAGGAAGAGGCCGAAGAGGCGAGCCGGCTCAAGTCGGCGGTCCTGGCAAACATGAGCCACGAGCTACGAACCCCGCTCACCTCCATCCTCGGGTTTGCCGAGGCCATCGACGACGAGGCCTCCGACGGCGCGGGCCCCGTGTCCCGCTTCGCATCGCTGATCGCGAAGAGCGGCGAGCGGCTGCTCCGCACGTTCGACAATATACTCAACCTGTCCCGGCTGGAGGCGGAGCAGCAGAACGAACCGGCCGAGCCGGTCGACGTGGCGGCCGCGGCCCGCTCCGTCGCCGACGAGATTCAAGATCGGGCCGAAGCGGACGACATTGCGCTCCGGACGGAGGTGGGGAGCGCGACGATGCGGACCCGGGCCCCCGCGGATCAGGTCCCGATTGTGTTGCGTCACCTCCTCTCCAATGCAATTACGTACACCGAGGCGGGCGGCACCGTGTGGCTGCGCGTCGGTCGGGCCGGCGGCGACGTGGTCGTGGAGGTCGAGGACACGGGCATCGGCATGGACCCGGACGAGGTGCCGGCGCTGTTCGAGCCGTTTCGGCAGGCGTCGGAGGGCTTTGGGCGCGAGTACGAGGGCACCGGGCTGGGGCTGGCCGTCGTGCAGCGGGCGGTCGACCGAATGGGCGGAACCGTCGACGTGGCGACGGAGGAGGGAGAGGGGACGTGTGTGACGGTGGGCCTACCGGGAATGGAGCCCACGAATGACGCGCCTTCGCTGGGGGAGGGGTAGTGCGGGCCCGGGGATCATCCCCGGCAGGCGTCTGTGGGGTTTTGTCCGGAATTGGGGGCGTCCGCGACGGGCGCGTTGCCGACGCGGCGCCCGACTCCGGCGTGTCGCGCGTTTCTGCTTCTCGCCCGTGGTCTCGCCGTGGACATCCCGCCGCCCGAACGCGTCTCGCTCGACGTCAAGATGCAGCGGCTCAACATTGAGTGGGCCGACGGGCACGCGTCCGTCTTTCCGCTCGACGGGCTGCGGGAGGCGTGTCCGTGTGCGGAATGTGAGGGGAAGAAGGTCGAGCGCATCCCCAAGCCGGGCGTTCTCCACATCTTCCGCCAGAAGAACCGCTGGAAAAACGTCCGGATCGAGAAGGCGGGCAGCGTGGGGCTGCGCATCACCTGGGACGACGGCCACCGCGGCGGCATCTACCGGTGGGACCGGCTCCGTGAACTGCAGCCAGCGGAGTGATGCGGAGGCGCGCTACCCGAGCACGCCGAAGCCGAAGCGGGCGAACGGCCAGAGGTAGTACACGAGGGCCCCGACGACCAGCGCCGGGATGGTCGTGTAGATCGTCGCAATGAGCGCCGCCTTCATGTCGATGGCCATGAGCGGAAACAGGGCGTCGCCGTCCTGGCTGATGGCGTTGGCCGCCAGGGCGGAAAACGGGATCACCTCCTCGACGGCGTAGAGCTGCGCAAAGATGATCTGGGGGGTGCAGCCGGGCACGATCCCGAGGGCCGCCCCCGCCGCCGGCGCAAACACGCCGGCCATCGTGGACAGGGCCCTGAGGTCGAGGGCAAAAAGGCCCATGGTGTATTCGTAGAGGAGATAGCCCGCGAGCACCCACACCGTCACCATGGACGTCTCCATCGCGGCGTGCTGAAATGTCTCGTATGCGCTCCCGAAGCGGTCGCGGAGGCGGCCGGCCCCCGCTTCGTCCATGTAGTGGCGGCCGACGACGTAGAGGTAGAACGAGAGCACCGTGCCCGTCACCCCGGCGACGGTGAAGAGCCCGAAGAAGGTCGGGGCGACCTCGACGGCCACCTCCGGGGCCCCTCGGGCCAGGTACATCACGCCCGCCACGAGCCCTGCGGCCGCCACGCCCCACCAGAGGAGGTGCACGACGTGGCTAATGGTGGTCAGTACGCCGGACGCCCCATTCGTCGCGCCGGAGGCGTCGGCCGATTCGTGGGGGCCGGAGGCGTCGGACGGGGGCGGGCAGGACGAGGCCGTACCGGCGGGGGCGGCGTCTGGGGCCGAGAGCGCACCGTCGAGGCGGGCCGGACTGGACCGCGCGACGGCCGCCGAGCCGGCATCCCCGGGGCGGGGCGCCTCCGGGGACCCCGTCGCCGTGCCGTGCCCCCCGGCGACCACGCTGGAGGCCGCGACGTTCCCCGGACGCATCACGGCCGCAACGCGCTCGACGGCCGCGTCGATGCGGCGGACGCCCAACCCCCAGTGGTCGATGGCGTAGCCAAACGCCACGCTCGCGGCGAAGGCCAGTCCGTAGGCGTACACCCCGGCCCCGGGCGCAATGGCGAGAATCACGAAGGCCGAGTCCCCGGCCGTAGCCCCGAGGGTGGCCACGACGGACCCGAAGCTGATGGTGCCGCGGATGTAGAGGGGCATCGCCACGATGGCCCCGCCGCAGCCCGGGGTCAGCCCGAGCAGGGCCCCGGCGATGGGCTGCATGCGCCGGTGGTTCCGGAGAAAGGTGACGATGCGGCCGCTGGTTCGGTACTGAAGGTAACTAAACAACAGAACGGTCACCGCGACGAAGGCGCTCACCTGCACAAACCCGTCCCGTATCGAGACGATCAGAATGTCGAGGGCGTCTTGAGGAAGCATGAGGCGGGAAAGGGGCGGACGCGAACGGGTCGGCGGTGCGCACCGTCTTGTGCGCGTGGGGACGGCCCCGAGTTTTCGAGGGCAATACAATAATTTAGCCGTGGCTAAATCGTTCCGCGTGCCCCTCGGGAGGGGGCGACAGACCCGTCGCATCGGCCGGTTCCTGTTCAGCTACGCCTCCACGACGACCTTCTTTGCGACCGGGCGGCCGATGAGCTGCTCGGTCCCGTCGACCGCCACGACGAGCAGGCCGTCGAGCGGGCGCGTGTCGGCGACCTCGACGGTGGCGCCGGGGAGGAGGCCGCGCTGTTCGAGCAGGTCCAGCAGCTCGCCGTCCTCGTCGGCGACGTGGTCGATGGAGGCGGCGTCCCCCTCGGGGAGGTCGGCGAGCGATCGGGTGGGGAGGGCGTCCACGGAGCCGTCCCGGGCCGGAATGGGGTGGCCGTGGGGGTCGCGCTCCGGGTGGCCCAGCATTTCCTCGATGCGGTCCTCGAACCGTTCGGAGATGTGGTGCTCCAGAATTTCGGCCTCCTCGTGAATCTCGTCCCACGAAAAGCCCATCACCTCCTTCAGGTAGAGCTCCAGCAGGCGGTGGTGGCGGAGCACCTCCAGCGCCACGGTGCGTCCCGGATCGGTGAGCGTGGCCCCCTCGTAGGCCTCGTACGTTAAGAACTCGAGCTCGTCGAGGCGTTTGATCATGTTCGACGCCGAGGCCGACGAGACGTCCATCGCCTCCGCGAGGGCACCGGTCGATACGGGAGCTCCCTTGTCGTCTTCGAGTTTGTAGAGGGCTTTGAGATAGTCCTCGATGGAAGGGCTCCGCATGGGAGGAGGGCGGGTGTCGAGACAGACGAGAGCGACAGGAACAGATACGCCCAGAGGGAAGAGATGTTACCGAGCGGACGGGGCGACTGGGAAGATCGAGCGAAACGGATCCGACGGGCCTCTCCCAAATTCAATGAAATACCCGACATGCGTCCGGCATCCCTCGCTCCGGCCCCCTACGTTACCTTCGTGACCGCAGACGGCCGACCGCAGACGGCGGCCTCGCGCTGGCTCCGCACGGTCACGGTCGAATTCGCTGATTCAAGTACTTGCACGACACCATGCCCGACGACGCCCCGTCCTTGGCTTCGATGAGCAAAGCCTACGATCCGTCCGACATCGAAGACAAGTGGTACACCTACTGGGAAGAGCACGGCTTCTTCGAGGCCGACGCCGACGGCGACGCCGACTCCCACGTCATCATGATGCCGCCGCCCAACGTCACCGGGCGGCTCCACATCGGTCACGCGCTGCAGGACTCCATCCAGGACGCCCTCACGCGCATCCACCGCATGAAGGGGGACGAGACCCTCTGGATGCCGGGCCTCGATCACGCGGGCATCGCCACGCAGAACGCCGTGGAGGACGATCTCCGCGAGGCGGAGGGGAAGACGCGCCACGACCTCGGCCGCGAGGCGTTCGTGGAGCGGGTGCGGGCCTGGAAGGAGGAGTACGGCGACCTCATCCTGGACCAGAAGCGCACGCTCGGCGACTCGTGCGACTGGGGCCGCCAGCGCTTTACCATGGACGAGGGCTTTACGCGGGCCGTGCAGGAGGTCTTCGTGCAGCTCCACGAGGAGGGGCTCATCTACCGCGGCGACTACCTGGTGAACTGGGACCCCGAGAACGAAACGGCCCTCTCCGACGAGGAGGTCGAGAACGAGGAGCGCGAGGGGCACCTGTGGCACGTCCAGTACCCGCTCGTGGGCGCCGAGGACGAGTCCCTGACGATCGCCACGACCCGCCCCGAGACGATGCTCGGCGACACGGCCATTGCCGTGGATCCCGACGACGAGCGGTACGAGCACCTCGTGGGCGAAACCGCGATCCTGCCGCTCCTGGGGCGCGAGATCCCCATCATCGCCGACGAGCGGATCGACAGCGACTTCGGCACGGGAGCGCTCAAGGTCACCCCGGCCCATGACGAGACCGACTTCGAAATTGGGGAGGACCACGGCCTTGAGAAAATCACGATCATGAGCCCGACGGGCGACATCAACGAGAACGGCGGGCCCTACGAGGGCATGGACCGGTTCGACGCCCGCGACCAGATCGTGGAGGACCTGGAGGAGGAGGGGCTGCTGGTGGCGGTGGAGGACTACATGATGAGCGTCCCCCTCTCCGAGCGCTCGGAGGCGGTGATCGAGCCGCTCATCTCGCGGCAGTGGTTCGTGGAGATGGAGCCCCTGGCCGAGCCGGCGATCGAGGCGGTGCGCGAGGGCGAGATCGAGTTCTTCCCCGACCGCTGGGCCAACGAGTACTTCCGCTGGATGGAAAACATCCGCGACTGGTGCATCAGCCGCCAGCTCTGGTGGGGCCACCGCATTCCGGTCTGGTACTACACCGACGAGCACGGGGAGGCCGATCCCGAGCAGGGCTACGTCGTGAGCATCGACCAGCCGGAGGACGGGATGGTGCAGGAGACCGACGTGCTCGACACGTGGTTCTCGTCCTGGCTCTGGCCGTTCGCCACGCTCGGCTGGCCGGAGGAGACCGACGACCTGGAGAAATTCTACCCGACCGACGTGCTCGTCAGCGGGTACGACATCCTCTTCTTCTGGATTGCCCGCATGATCATGGCGGGGTACGAGTTTACCGGCCGGCCGCCGTTCAAGAACGTCTTTATCACCGGCATGGTGAAGGACGCGCAGGGCCGCTGGATGTCGAAGAGCCTGGGCAACGGCATCGACCCGCTGGAGATGGTGGACCAGTACGGCGCCGACGCCACCCGCTTCACCCTGACGCTCCTCTGCGCGCAGGGGCAGGACATCAAGCTCGCCCCCTCGAAGTTTGAGATGGGCCGCAACTTCGCCAACAAGATCTGGAACGCGTTCAACGTCTTCGGCCAGTTCATGGACCGGGACGACGCCGGCGTGCCCGTCCGCGACTACCAGCGGGAGCGCTCCTTCGAAGAGCTGGAGCTGGTGGAGCAGTGGATGCTGCACCGCCTCCACACCGCCATCCAGGACGTCGAAGACTCGCTCGACCGCTACCGCCTCAACGAGATCGCCGAGCGCGTCTACGACGTGTTCTGGCGCGACTACTGCGACTGGTACCTGGAGCTGATCAAGCCGCCGTACGGTGAGGAGATGGAGGCGGACAAGATCGCCCTGGCGGCCGAGATCTACGAGACGCTCCTGAAGCTCCTGCACCCGCTGATGCCGTTTATCACCGAGGAGCTGTGGTGGAAGGTGCGGCCGCGCGGGGCGGGGGAGGCCTGCATCGCCGCCGACTGGCCGTCGGCCGACGACGAGCAGATGGACGCGGCCGCCGCCGAGACGTTCGAACTCATCCAGGAGATGATCTCCGGCGTGCGCGGCATCAAGAGCGACTACGGCGTGGGCCTGGGGCAGGAGATCGAGGCGACGGTCAGCGTGCCCGTCGACGACGAAGCCCTCGCGGACACCGTGCGGCGGTACGCCGACTACTTCGACAAGCTGGCGAGCGTGACGGACCTGACGGTGGAGGCCGGGGCCGAGAAGCCGACGGCCAGCGCCTCGGTCGTCGTGGGGCGGTGCGAGGTGTTCGTGCCGCTGGTCGGCATGATCGACCTGGAGCAGGAGCGCGAGCGGCTCCGGGGCGAGATTGAGGAGAAGGAGACCTTCCTGGAAGGCGTGGAGCAGAAGCTCAACAACCCCCAGTTCGTCAACAAGGCGCCGGACGAGGTCGTGGAGCGCGAGCGCCAGAAGAAGAAGGACGCGACCGCCGAGCTAGAGCGGCTGCAGGACAACCTCGCCGACCTGGAGGCCGTGTAGCGGCCGCATGATTGTTTCGTAAACCCCACGCCCGACGGACCGGCGCGGGGATCCGTGGGGGTCTGTGTGGTTTCCCACCGTGGTTAGTGCCCAACAGTGTGACGTTATTCGTGCGAAGGGGCCTCGCCCGGTTTGAAATCGAAAATTACACGGTGACCGATCCTCCGGCCTTCAGAAAATGGCCGCCCGGAGGCCTGAGCTCGCGGAGTGCCCGAAATTTATCATGCCCGCACCCCGAGCGAAGCGAGGAAGTAGTCCTGGGCTGAGCCCGACGAAGGGAGGGCGAGTTTGATAAATTTCAATGGAGCGAGCGTGGCCTTAGGCCATTTTCTGACAGCCCGGCCCTTTTCGTCCATTTTGGGGCCGACAAAATGGACACCCGAAGAGAAAGAAAGCACCTGATTTACCATGATTTGCTTGCCTACAGCGACGAAGCCGGACAAACCCACTGCCGTAGGGGGCGGCTGGACTCTTCTGCGAAAACAACTTCACACCATTGGTTAGCGCCAGAACTCCACCATTTCCGCCCCGCTGTTCTCCGACCGGCCCCGCTGCTCCTATGCCTCTCGCTTCCGGCTCGTCCGTGCGTTCGCTGATGCTGCTCGTTGCCGCCGTCGCGGGGATGGCCGTCCTCGGGGCGTGCGGGGGGGGCGAGGGCGAGACCACCGACGCGACCGTGGTCGAGCCCCGTCTCCTGCAGACGGAGACCGGCGAGCGGATCTTTGCGGGCACGCTCGTCAACCAGGGCCGCTCTACCATCGGCATCGCGGAGGTGGAGGTGGCCCTCTACGATGGCCAGGGCTCCCGCATCGAGACGATGCGGATCCAGGTGCAGGACGTGCCCCCCGGTGACTCGGCCGCGTTCAACCAGACCGTCGACTCGGACCGGCCGATCCAGCAGGCGCAGGTGCAGCAGATTCTCGCTCCGTAGTGCTGAGGGACGCGCTGCCTGGACCGAAGGCTGCACATTGGAGACACATACAACGGGACCCCTGGCGCTGAGCCACGGGTCCCGCTTGTGGTTTTGTGGTGGAGACGCTGTGTGCTGCGCGAAGATCAGTACTGCGGCACGCTGTCGTCAATCTCCTCGCTCCAGGCAAGCACGCCGCCCTCCAGGTTCGAGGCGTCGTAGCCCTGCTCGCGCAGGAACGCGGTGGCCTTCGCCGAGCGCGCGCCCGAGCGGCAGTGCACCACAATCTCCTCCTCCGGGCCGGCGTCCAGTTCGTCGAGGCGGGCCTCAAGGTCGTCCACCGGGATGAGCTGGTCGGCGTCGAGGCTCGCGATCTCGGCCTCGTAGGGCTCGCGCACGTCGAGCACGAAGGGCGCGTCGCCCGCGTCGCGGCGCTGCTTGAGGTCGTGGACGGACGTTTCGGGGACGGCGTCGTCGGTGTCAGACACGTCAGAATCGGCGGTTCCGTTGGGGGAGGACTCGTCGCTTTGCGGAAGTCCGCAAAAGGCCTCGTAGTCGATCAGTTCCGTCACCGTCGGGTCGTCGCCGCAGACCGGGCACTCGGGGTTCGTGGGCACGTTGACGGTGCGGAAGTCCATGTTGAGGGCATCGGACATCAGCAGGCGCCCCACCAGCGGCTCGCCGACGCCGGTGAGCACCTTGATGACCTCGGTGGCCTGCAGCGTGCCGATGAAGCCGGGCAGGATGCCGAGCACGCCGCCCTCGGCGCAGGAGGGGACGAGGCCGGGCGGGGGCGGCTCCTCATAGAGGCACCGGTAGCAGGGGCCGTCCTCGGTGGCAAAGACCGACACCTGCCCCTCGAAGCGGAAGATGGACGCGTACACGTTGGGCGTGCCCGTCATCACGCAGGCGTCGTTGACGAGGTAGCGGGTGGGAAAGTTGTCGGTCCCGTCGGCCACCACGTCGTACTGGTCGATGATGTCGAGCGCGTTGTCGCTCGTGAGGCGCACCTCGTGCGTCTCCACGTCGACGTGCGGGTTGAGGTCCTCCAGGCGCTCGGACGCGGCATCGAGCTTGGGCCGGCCCACGTCGCTGGTGCCGTAGAGGATCTGGCGCTGAAGGTTCGAGGCCTCCACGCTGTCGAAGTCGACGAGGCCGATGCGGCCGACGCCCGCCGCGGCGAGGTAGGTCGCGGCCGGCGAGCCGAGGCCGCCCGCCCCGACGAGCAGGACGGACGCGTTCTTGAGCGCCTCCTGTCCCTCGCGCCCAAACTCGGGAAGCGTGAGGTGGCGGCTGTAGCGCTGGAGCTCATCGGGGGACAATTCCGCCTGTTTCTGGTTGGGGTCAGTCGTGGTTGTAGGCATCGGGAAGAATGAAATTCGTCGGGATATTGCGTATTTCGTACTGCGTACTGCGTACCCCCGTAAAACGACGCGACCGCTTCCACGGAATACGCAACACGCAATACGTCTGCGGTTTCGGCATGCGCAAACGGCTTAAAAGCCCACAGGACGAAGGGGGCGGGCATCCCGAATAGAATCGCCTCAGCCGCCCGCAATCGAGGGCACGATGGATACCTCGTCGCCCGGCTCCAGCGGGGTGTCCACGCCCTCGCCAAACCGCACGTCGTCGTCGCCGACGTAGATGTTCACGAACTGGCGCAGCTCGTCGTCCTCGTCGTAGAGGTTGTCGGCGAGGTCGGGGTGCTGGTCTACGAGGGTGCGAAGGGCCGCGTCGACCGTCTCCGCCTCCACCTCGACGGTCGCCTGCCCGTCGGTGGCGGAGCGAAGGGGGGTCGGAATGCGGAGCGTGACGGTCGTGGTGTCGGTGGTGGGCATGGTAGGGCGTTGAAGGTTGGAAGGGGGAACGTTGGACGGTTGGGACTAGCCTGCCGAGACTACGGCGCCTCGGGGTCGGGCCGGACGATGTCCTCGCGGTGAAATTCGGAGCGGTCCGGGGCGAGGGCCCAGGCGGTTAGGGCCTCCGGGGCGCCGTCGCGGACGGAGACGATGACGTAGGTGAAGCCGGGAAAGGTGGCCTCCTCCAGGTCCGTCGCCGAGGGCCGCGCCGGATGGTCGGGGTGGGAGTGATACACGCCCACCACGTCGAGCCCCTGCTCCTGCGCCGCCGCGTCGGCCGCCCGGTAGTCGTCGGCCGTGAGCTCGTAGCGCCGGGTCCGCTGCTCGGAGCGGCGGTTGGTGGCGCGGTGGAGGGCAGCCACGCGGTTGTCGCCGTCGTCCGTGACGGTGCCGAGCAGAAAGCCGCATCCTTCTTCGGGATAGGCGTCGGCGCCGTGGACACGAATCTGGTCGAGAATGTCAGGGGTGGTTTTCATCGTCGGGCGTCAGTGGCGAGGTTGCGAGTCAGTGCGTCACGAGTGATGAGTCATGAGGTCACGAGTCATGAGGTCACGAGTCATGAGGTCACGAGTCATCAGTTCGATTTCAATACCCGTAGCTCATGACTCGTGACTCGCAAACTCATGATTCCTCCTCCCAAAAGTCGTCGCTCAGGTACCGCGTGCCGGTGTCGCAGAGGATCGTGACGACGGTGCCGGCGTCGAGCGACCGGGCCACGTCGAGCGCGGCGGCCACGTTCGCTCCCGCCGACGGGCCGACCAGCAGCCCCTCCTCCCGGGCCAGCCGACGCGTCATGTCGACGGCCGCCTCGGTGGAGCACGTGCGGTGGGCGTCGGCGAGGTCCGGGGCGTAGATGCCGGGCACAATCGCCGTCTCCATGTGCTTCAGGCCCTCCAGGCCGTGCAGGGCCGTTTCCGGCTCCACGGCGACGCATCGAATCGATGCGTCGTGTGCCTTCAGGCGGCGCGTGACGCCGGTGAAGGTGCCGGTGGTGCCGAGGCCCGTCACGAAGTGGGACACCGCGCCGTCCGTCTGATCCAAGATTTCCGTGCCGGTGCCGTCGTAGTGCGCCCGCCAGTTGGCGTCGTTGTTGTACTGGTCGGGGTAAAAGTAGCGGTCCGGGTGGGCGTCCACGATCTCCTTCACGCGCCGCTGGGCGCCGTCCGTGCCCGCCATCGGGTCCGTCAGGATGAGTTCGGCCCCGTAGGCGCGCAGCACCTTCTTGCGCTCCGCGGAGGCGTTCTCGGGCAGGGCGAGGGCCACGTCCAGCCCCTTCGCCGCGCCAATCATCGCGTAGGCGATGCCCGTGTTGCCGCTCGTCGCGTCGATGAGCGTCTGCTCGGGGCGGAACGCACCGGCGTCGAGCCCCGCCTCGATCATCCGGAGGGCGGGGCGATCCTTCACCGAGCCGCCAGGGTTGAGGTGCTCCGCCTTGCCGTAGACGGCCACGGAGTCCGGCAGGTCATCGGCCACGCGGTCGAGCCGCAGGAGGGGCGTCCGGCCGATGTCGTCAACCAGGGACGACGCGGCCGGGGCGGCCGTCGACGCGGATGGGGAGGCAGGGGCCGTGCTCATTGGTGTGGGGAACGGGGCAAATAGAAAACGCCTCTCGCGGCGGGGCCGGAGAGGCGACGGGCGCTGGCAACAATGTCGGGCGCGGGCTTACCGTCCGGACTCAGGGACGGGGCGCGGGGCGCCGACAGAAGGCGGCCTCTCCGGGGGAGAACAACATCGACACCAACAACGACACCGCACGGCCTCGGGGGCCATTACGGTACACGTCGCAATGGAACGACCGCGTCGGTACATGATCGATGCTTCCCTGAAAAGGACCGTGTTGAAAATCTGTGGTCTGGTACTTGACAAAACGCACGGGCGTTCCGGATTGGGAGCCGCCCGGCCCGCATCGTCACATTCTCGGACGGGTCCGTGGCCCCGCCCGAGGGCCCTGGGGTTAAATTTCGCCCGCCTCGGTGAGGGCCCGCACCTCCTCCACCCGCTCGGCAATGTCCTGCAGCTCCGCGTCGGACTTTCGCCGGACGTTGGCGAGTTGAAAGTTCATGCGCCGGTTGCCCGAGAAGGTCTCCTGATGCCGGTCTAGGAAGTTCCAGTAGAGCGAGGTGAAGGGACAGGCCTCGTCCCCGACGGCCTCGTCCGGGTCGTAGCGGCAGTGCGAGCAGTAGTTGCTCATCCGGTTGATGTACTTCCCGGAGGCCGTGTACGGCTTGGTGCCCACGGTGCCCCCGTCGGCGTACAGGGCCATCCCGACCATGTTGGGGGTGGAGACCCACTCCCAGGCGTCGATGTACATCGACTCGTGCCACTCGTTCATCTGCTGCGGGTCGACGCCGTAGAGCAGCCCGAAGAGCCCCATCACCATGAGGCGTGGGATGTGGTGGGCGTACGCGTGCTCCCGGACCTGTCCCGTGCACTCGCTCAGGCACCGCATGTCCGTGTCGCCGGTCCAGTAGAACTCCGGAAGGTCTTCGGTTGCCTCCAGCGCGTTGCGGTCCACGTACTCGGGGGCGTGCAGCCAGTACACGCCCCGCACGAACTCGCGCCAGCCGAGAATCTGGCGCACGAACCCCTCCACGGCGTTGAGGGGGGCATGGTCGTCGTGGTACGCCTCCTCGGCGGCCCGCACCGCGGTCATGGGGTCGAGCAGCTTCAGGTTCAGCGCACACGAGAGGCGCGAGTGGTAGAGAAAGGCCCGGCCCGTCCACATCGCGTCCTGGTACGTGCCGAAGTTCGGCAGCCGGTGCTCCACGAAGTCCGCGAGGGCGGCCCGGGCCTGGGCGGGCGTCACCGGCCATCGAAACGCGTCGAGCGCCCCCGGCGCGTCGGCAAACTGGGTGCGCACCAGGTCGAGCACATCTTCGGTCATGGCGTCGCGCTCGAACGCGGGGCCCTCCGGCACCATGCCCGGCCCGTCCGCCCCAAAGCTCTCCTGGTTGTCGTCGTCGAAATTCCAGTCGCCCCCCACAGGGTCGCCGTCGTCGGTGACGAGGACGTCGTACTCGCGGCGCCGCTCGCGGTAGAAGTACTCCAGTGTTAGCTCCTTGCGCCCATCGGCCCACTGCTCGAAGGTGTCGTGGGTGGCCAGAAAGTGGTCGTCGGCGTGGACGCGGAGCGGGACGCCCATCTCCTCGCACACCCCTTCGATCGTCTCCAGAAGCGCATGACGTCCCGGCTCGGTCATGGCGACGCGCTCGGGCTGATGCTCGGCGAGCTGTTGCCGCAGGAAGGCGGGGGCGTCCTCGGCCCCGGCCGGGGCGTCGGCCGGCTGGTAGTGGACGGTCCAGCCGTCGTCGCGCAGGTCCGCCCGGTAGTGGCGCATCGCCGCGAAGCCGAGGGCGAGGCGCTGCTTGTGCTCCGCGTATCGGTCCCGGTGCACGTCCGCCTCCGTCATCGCCACGGCGTCGCGGCCGGGGTCGGCCTCGTGCAGGACGGTGGCGTCGCGGTCAAGTTGGTCCCGGAGGACGAGAATCAGGGTACGCATGGGAACGCTGGGGAACTGGGGAGAAGCACAGGAGGCCGGCCGGTGAAGTCTGCAGGGCAGCGCCCGCCCGTGGGACGGGCCTGCACGCCGCCGGAGGGTGCGTCTTCATTCTATCCGGGCCGCACGGTGCCGAGTCCACCGTCCACGCCGATGACCTGCCCGGTGACCCAGTCGGTTTCGGGATCGAGGAGCCACGTGACCGCCGGGGCCACGTCCTCGGGCGTGCCCACGCGGCCGAGGGCGTGCATCTTCTCGGACTGCTTCCGGCCCGCCTCGGAGCTGAGGATCTGCTCCGACATCTGGCTCGCGAAATTCTCACCGCCGCCGATGAGGCCGGGGGCCACGGCGTTCACGCGGATGCCGCGGCCGGAGTAGGTGGCGGCAGCGGCCCGCATGAGGCCCGTGACGCCGCCCTTCGCCGCGGCGATCGCCTCGTGGTTCTTGAGCCCGGTGCGCGAAACGGCCGACGCCATGAGCACGATGGACCCGCCGCTGCGCATCATGGGACGGCCGGCCGCCTTCACGGTGTTGAAGGCCGTGTCGAGGTTCTTCTCAATCTGCGTCCGGTACTCGTCGATGCTGGTAAGGTGGGCGGGCTTGAGGAGGACCGAGCCGACGAAGTTGACCACCCCGTCGAGGCCCCCGTACGTGTCGGTGGCGTGCGACACGGCGGCCTGCACCTGCTCAAACTCGGTGGCGTCGAGGGGCATCGCGTCGCCGCCGGTGGCGGCCGCCAGGTCGTCCAGGTCGTCTTCCGAGCGGGCCCCGAGGACGAGCTGTGCGCCGTCGTCGGCGAGCCGATGGGCCACCTCGGACCCGATGCCGCCGGTGGCGCCGAGAAGGAGATAGACGGGAGAATCAGAAGCCATGGGCTAGAGAGGGAGCTATGAAGAGACGAACACTTCTCCAAACCCAATTTCCCGCCCAGGTTCGACGGGACGAATACATATTCGTGGATCGTTACGGCCCCGGGTAGGGGCGCCTCGTCACGGCGCGTCGGATCCGGGAGCCCGGAGCACCGCGTCGACGACGTGAATGCGCCCATTCCCCGCCTGGATGTTGGCGTCGAGAATTGGGGTCCCGTCGATCCGGACGCCGTCGGGGGCCGGGTGCAGCGAGAGCGTGTCGCCGCTCATCGGGACCACCGAGCGGGGCCCCGGCCGTCCGCCCACCGCAACGCGGCCCCCCACGACGTGGCGGGCAAGGAGGGCGCGAAGGCGGTCCCGATCCCCTGTCAGCACATCCTCGACGGAGCCGGCGGAGGCCGACGCAAACGCGCCGTTCGGGGGAGCGAAAAGAGTAAAGGGGCCCCCGGTGGCCAGGAGGGAATCGAGGCCCGTAGAATCGAGGGCGGCGCGCAGGGTCGAAAACCGATCGTCGGTCGTCAGCATGCGGGGGATGGTCGTGCTGTCGGCCACCGGGGAACGGGAGGAAGCGGAGGGCGACGGCGTCGAGTCATCGGTCGCGTCCAGGCCACACGCCGTGAGGCCCAGCGCAAGCGCGACGGCCAGGACGGCCGCCGTTGGCCGTCGAAGGACGCATCGGATCAGTGTCTCCGTTCGTACAGGGGGCATCGGGACTCTAGGCAAACATCTGAGACGCATGACCACCCCGATCTGGATCGGGCTCCATGCTGGCGGATGGGAACGAGGCCCCTACACGCTGAGGGCCGGGCAAGAGGATTGGAAGGGGCGGCCGGCATCGGGACGGTCGCGGCCGGCGGGGCGGCACTGACTGCGGTCGTGGGGGGCCGGGAATACAGACGAGGAGGCCCCCAGTCCGGCGGGGCGAACCGGCGTGGCAAAAGAAAAAGCCCGATTGGACCGTCCAATCGGGCTTTCGGCTCCCCGGGCTGGATTCGAACCAGCAGCCCTGCGGTTAACAGCCGCATGCTCTACCGTTGAGCTACCGAGGAATTGAATCAAAAGTGGAGCGGGCAGCCGCCTCCCAAAATATCCGATTCGCGTAACGGCATGGTGCCGGGCCGGGTTCCAACCCTCCCGGGTGGGTGCTGGGCTTTTGTCCCCGACTCGGCCCCTCTATGGTAGGGGATTGATTTTCTTTTCACGGGGGTGGTCGCTGGGGGCTGGCGAGTGGGCGCCGCGGGCCTCGCGCCGCCTTACTGTTCAGGCGTGGGGCCCCCGTGGCGACGAAACCACTCCAGCACGTGGGCGGCCTTCGCGGCCAGGTGGCTCGGGCGGGCGGCGATGCTGTGGGAGGCCCCCGGGACGCGGACGAGCGCCGTTTCCACCTCGCGGAGCTTCAGGGCCTGGTAGAACTGCTCCGACTCCGACATCGGCGTGCGGTAGTCGTTGGCGCCGGTCAGTAGCATGGTGGGCGTCGTCACGTTGTCGACGTACGAGAGGGGCGAGCGGTCCATGTAGTGCTCCTCGTGGTTCCACGGCAGGCCGGGGAACCAGTACTTGACGCCGTAGGGGTACATGTCCGCCGTCAGCGCCCAGCTGTACCAGTTGATCACCGGCTTGGCGGCGACGGCGGCCCGGAAGCGATCGGTGTGGCCCACGATCCAGGACGTCAGAACCCCGCCCCCGCTTCCGCCCGTCACGTAGAGCCGGTCCGCGTCGACGTAGCCGCGCTCCAGGACGGCATCCACGCCGGACATCAGGTCGTCGTAGTCGTGCCCGGGATAGTCGTGGTGGATGGCGTTGCCGAAGTCCTGGCCGTAGCTGGTCGAGCCGCGGGGATTGGTGTAGAGCACCACGTAGCCGGCGGCGGCGTAGAGCTGCACCTCCGCGGAGAAGTACGGGCCGTACGAGGCGAAGGGGCCGCCGTGAATTTCGAGGACGAGCGGGTACTCCTGTGACGCGTCGAAGCCCGGCGGGGTGACGATCCAGCCCTCGATCGTGCGGCCGTCGTGGGAGGATTCGTACGTGATTTGCTCGACGGAGCCAAGGTCGACCTGCCCAAACAGATCGTCATTCAGGGCGGTGAGGACCTGTGCTTCGCGCCCGGCCTGGGCCACCGCCACGTCGGCGGGGCGCTGGGGCGTGGCGTGCGTGAAGGCCACCCGGCCGTTCGACGCGAGGCTAAAAGAGCCGCTCGTGTAGGGGCGGCCGATGGACGTGCCGCCCACGTGTTCCGCCACGACGCGCCGCCCCCCGTCGAGCGCCACGCGGCCGATCTTGGTCGACCCCTCGTCCACGTACCGGAAGACGATGTGCTCCCCATCGGCGGTGAACGTCGGGTTCTGGACGTCCCGGTCGAAGCCCTCGGTGAGGAGGCGGGCGTTGGTGCCGTCGCGGTCCATGACGTACAGCTTGGTCACCTGGTAGCCCTGCTCGCGGTCGTCGAAGCCGGTGTAGGCGATCGTAGAGCCGTCCGGGGAGAGGGCCACGTCGCCGTCCGGGCCCTGCCGGGTGGTGAGGGCGGTGACCGCACCGCTTGCCACGTCCACGGCGTACACCTCCGTGTTGAGCGGGTCGAGGCGCCGGTCCGCGTGGCGGTTGGCGCTGATCAAGAGCGTCTCGCCGTCGGGCGTCCAGGTGGGGGCGCCGCCGTGGTCGTAGGGCCCGGTTGTGATCTGACGCGGGGTGCCGCCCGACGCCGATACGACAAAGAGCTGCGTATGGCCCCGTTCGGTGTACCCGCCGCCGTCGGAGCGGTAGTAGGTCTGGTCGATGACGTCGGGCCGCTCGGCCCAGTCGGCCCCCTCCGGCGGGCTGGGCATGCGGGCAAAGGGCTCCGGCTCCGCCGGGACGAACATGGAGAAGGCCAGCCGGTCCCCCTCCGGCCCCCACGAGAGCCCACTCGGCGACTCCTCAAGCTGCGTGATCCGGGCGGTCTGGCCGGTGTCCATCCACCGCACGAAGACCTCGGCCCCGTCGCCCTCCGTCGACGCCACGTAGGCGACCCGATCGCCGCTGGGGGACCACCGCGGCTGCGACGCGTTTGTCTCGGGGGCGGTAATTGGACGGTGGCCCGAGCCGTCCGCGTTGACGGCCCAGAGCCGAGAGGCACGGCGGTCGTCCATCTTGTCCATGACGGTGCGCGCATACACCACCCGGTCGCCGCTCGGCGAAATCTGCGGGTCCGCCGCGTACTCTAGGTCAAAGACATGCTCCAGGTCGAAGGCGAGGGAGTCCTGGGCGTACTGGGCCTGTGCGGGACGGCCGGACAGCACGAGGCCGCCGAGCACGAGGCCGATGACTGCGAGAAGGCGCACACCACGCATGGGCGGGCAGGGGCGGTTGTGAAGCAGAAGCGAGCGCCTCTAATGTATGAACTGGGGGCGGCGAGTGCGAGCCGCTGTTTCGAGGGGCGGTCGGGTGCGCGGTAATTTCAAGGAACATTTCAGGCGGTCGTAGGCGTTGGGTGGATCCACACTTTGATGCCCGAGTGGCGGAATTGGTAGACGCGCGTGATTCAGGGTCACGTGGCCCTTGCGGCCGTGGAGGTTCGAGTCCTCTCTCGGGCACATAGCGACAGCATCAAAAACGCCCCTCAGCGCCTGTAACCGGCGATCTAAGGGGCGTTTTCTGTTTGGAACAGTCGCCTCGGTCCTGCCAGCCCCTAAGGGACAGTACGCGGATTCGAGAACACTTCGAAGCGGTTCCGAAACGGCTCCACGCTTCCGTAGGCTGCTTTCGTCACCCACTTTTGCCACACCCAGGCCGGGGTGATTCCCCACTTCGAGACCCTGGGCGGTGGGAAGAGACAGACGCCCTCCGGAGGGGCCGGGGGCAGATCAGGAGTCGTCCTGTCCCAAGGCCAGTGGTTCCCATCAGAGAGGCAGAAGGCCCTGGGCCGCCGTCGCGGGGCGCACATCCACGGATGCTGTCGCCTGGCTTCTCACGAGGAGGCAACGCTGGCCTGCGCCTCTCCGTCGGCCGCGGGGGCGTCCGCGCCGGCGTACCAGCCGACCGTCGTGCCCCACACCAGGCAGTTGAATACGAACGGCAGGCTCAGCTTCGGCAGGGCAAACCCGAAGAACACGGGCTTTCCGAGCATCACCGGGGCGACAACGACCCACAGCCAGAGTGCCGGCACGAGCCCGAACGCAATTCCGTTCCCGATCGTCGGCGTTCGAACCAGTGCCGCGAACGGCACGCCCCAGAGAGCCCCGCTCAGGACAAACAGCGCCCCGCCGGCGAGCCCGGCGACAATCGGGCTGGCCGGGCCGAGTGTGGCGTTGAAGGTGGCCATGAACATCGGGGGGGTGCCCGCCACGACGAACATGGCGAGCATGATTGCGGCGATGAAGACGGAGCCGAGTGCTCCGCCTACGAATCCAGACTGAAGACGAGAGTACATGGGCACGAACGAGTGGTGTGTGCGAAGCGAACACGAGAGCGCAGGGGCGATCGACGCGCATGCGGACTGTGTCGGACGTCGGCGAGCATCGAGGAGCCTCGGTCCTCCTCCACGTCCGGAGGTGAAAATGCCGCCCCCGACGCGAAGCTGCTGCGTTGCAGTCTACCGCTCCGTTGTCCCTGGGCCCGAATCGTTACTTCTCCTCTCTCGTCCAGGGCCGTTTGAGGCCGCACGCTTCTGCGATGAGCCCATCGGACCCGCAGGCAGAGCAGGTAGAGACGCGTCCCCTCGAAGGGGTCGATCGGGAGATCGAGGGCCCACCGCCGGAACAAGTGGACGCCGTCACGACGAGCGTGGGATGCCGAAAGGCCACGATGAACCGCCTGGGGGGGGCGTCGGTCGAGGGCGGCACGCGTCGCGTCCTCGAAAAGAACTTCTGCGGCGGAACGGTCGGCTGGTTCGTCCAGGAGGCGATTGCGCCGCGCGGGGGGAGGGGGGCTACGCGAGAGAGCAGACCGTCGTCTCCTCCGCCATGGCAATGGTCCGACGCGGAGCCTCCGGAAGCGGTGGGGTCCAGTCGGCCTGGGAGACAAACAGCGCAACCGTTGCCGCAATGCGGGCCTCCCTCGCGTAATCGGTCGTTTTCCCGAGCCTGGGCACGGCTTCTTTCTCGAGCTCCTCCTCGTCCACCTCGACCGCTTCTTCCGTGTCGACCTGCCGCGTTTCGGAAATCTCCTTCATCGCGGTCTCGATGCCCCGCATCAGACCCCCCTGTCCCAAAGCCACCGCGACGGTTCTGCATGCGAGGTCCGCCCGCGCGACGACGCCGATGAGCATCGGGGGGCCGTTTGTGGCGTTGTCCGTCCCCGGGTCATCCAGGTACACGAAAAGTCCGCGGTTCTGGCCGTCGGCCCCTCGTCCCAGAAAGACAAAGGGGCACCAGGCCCCAAAATGAAACGTATCGGGGCGAAGGCAGCGCGGGGGCGACACCTGGGCGGGAATCGTCTCGATTGCGGTCGACGGGCGGTCGGAGAGGTCCAGCACGTACCGGTCGGGGCGCCACGCCGCGATGGCGGCAATGCGGTGGATGTCTTCGAACGCCTGGCCCGCGCCGACCGTCTCCGGGGCCGCGGCGTGACGGTTGCTTGCGATCGTGGCCGCAATCCCGCCGGCCGCAAAGCACCACGCGCTCCAGTCGGCGTGGCCCTCGGCCCCCTTGGTTCCGATCTTTCGGTCGTAGGTGTCCACGAGACGGGGGTATCGGGCGGTGAGCGCATCGTGGAGTCGCATTGGGATCTCGGAGGCAGGGGCCATCGGGGTCTGTTGGGCTGAGACCAAACGCAGGGCGCGGGGGCTGTGAAGGCTGTCGTGGCGCGGCCGGTCGCCGCACGGAAGGAGCTGCTGCCACGCGGCGAATTGCCATCACGTAGCGGGGGCTGTGGGTGTCTCCTCTGCGCCGGCCTCCGTCCGGTAGTACTGATGGTACGTCGTGTAGGAGGTGGCCACCAGCACAAACGCCACCCCAGGGAGGAGGAGTGCCGTCGCCGGATCGCCCGATGCCGTGTGCGCGATCATCGCCGAGACGATGCTGATCGTGAAGCCGGCGTAGGTCCACTCCTTGACCGTGCGGGCGAGTACCGCGCGGGAGAGTCCCAACCGGGGGAGGGGCGTGAGGAGAGCCACGGCCCCCAGAAGCTTCGCAATGCCGAGCTCGATTCGGAAGTAGTCCGGAAAGCCAAGCTGGGCGAACTTGGCGGCCATGTTCTCGGACACGAAGTACATTGTGCCAGAGCCGGCCATCATGAGAGCGAAAAGGACGGTCGATCCCCAGTAGACGTATTTCTTCATCGAGAAGGTGGAACGACGAGCGTGAGAGTGGACGAATGTTTGGCCGATTGCTGAGCTTCCTGTTCGCGGGGCCCTGTGCCCGCCGCTGTCGGACGCCGCCGGTTGTGGCCACGTTCTAGCGACGCGGAATGCATCTGTGCTGGATGTAGTTGAGATCGTTACTGTCCATCGGCCCGGAGAATTTGTTCAATCTCGTCGGTGATGGCCTTCACCTCGGCCTGCGCTTCCTTGTCGCCGGTCTCGTGGACGCTGGCCCCCTCGCCGAGGGCCCTGGCATAGGCGACGCGCTGGCTCGTTCCGGCATCCAGCCGGCCGAAGGGCGCCTCGCTGACGATCTGCTGGATCTGCTCGCCCATCCTCGAGGAGCCGGTCGCCCTGGAGATGACAAAGCGAGCGGCGGGGCGTCTCTCGTTGGAGGGGGCTTCCGTCAGGGCCTGGTGGGTCTCAATACAATCAATGACCTGCCCCACTTTCTTCGGATCCGCCGTCGAAGGCTGAACGGGTACCAGCGTGAGGTCGCTGGCCTTGATGGCCGAGATGGTCATTTCCTCCAGCTTGCCGGTCGCATCGATGATCGCAACATCGAAGCCCTCGATGGAGGGAAGTTTTTCGTGGACCACAGGTCGGTCCACGCCGATCGTTTCGGGCGTCTGGGAGTCGCCTGTGGCAGACCAGTCCCGTACAGTGCCCTTCTGGGGCCCCTGTGGGCCCGCGTCAACCAGGAGCACGCTGTCTCCCCTGTTCCGAAGCGTGACGGCAAGATTGGTGGCGATTGTGGTCGTTCCGACGTCGTCCTTCCGCTGGACGAGACCGATTGTGGTCATACCCATGTGAGGGGCAAGACGTATGATTGCGTATGTATGATTGCGTGCCAACTGGGGGCCAACGGCCATGCCCTCGCGGGCGACGTGCTGGAACGCATCCAGTACCTTCCCAAGTGCGTTTTTTTCCCGACAACATCTGCACGTGACGTACGCTCGTTCGATTCCGCCTGTTCGTCGCCGGCATGCAGCGCGACCGGCCCCTTGTCTCGACGCTGCCGATGGGCCCGTGTCGGCTGGCCCCACGCCACCGTGGTCTTCGTCTCCCTTCCCCGACACCGCCTCTCCCCGATGGCCATCTGGCCCGTCGAACACGACGCAGGACAAGAGGTCCAATACCTTGGCGTCCTACTGTCCGGCCCCCAAGCACTTGGCAGCTGAATACCCAGTCCCCAATCCCCCTAGCACGAGCAACGGACTCGGGCTCATGACTCAGGCACAGCAGTGGCTTGTCGGCCAACTTGGCGTTCTCGTCGCGTTCATCGGTTTCGTGGCGCAGGCCCTGGTCCAGAAGGGGATGGCCGCCTTCCACCTGCCGTGGAGGCAAGCCGGGGCCGAAGGGTGGGCGGTCTGGGGCCTCACGGGCGCCGCCATCGGGACGGCGGTCACGCTGGGGCAGTTCTTTCGGGGAGCGGTGGACCTGTCCTGTCACCGCATGCCGGAGGGCGTGGGGCGCTGGGTGTACCCCGCATTCGCGGTGGTCGGCCCGTTGGCGGGCCTTGCAAATCTGATGCTTCTGGCCCTGGAGATGGGCCTATGAGATGATCCGGTGGGCCGAGAGGACACGGGGCCGGATCAGACGGACGGGATGGCAACCAGCCGACGTAGAACAGGCCGGAGGAGGGGGGCTGTCTCCCAACATTCAGTGCGGGGGCCGGACGACCAGGCCGCTTCCGTGTCAGAAATCGTCCTGCTGTGCCCCGAAATCGACTGCCCTGCCGCCCGCAATGGTGCTGGTCTCAACAATCAGACCGAGGCCATGTGTGGGGGGACCGTGTGTAGGGTGTGCACGCGTAGTTTTCGACGCTGTTTTTCCGCTCGCGCCTGACGCTTGATGGACCTTGTTGCCTGGGAAACCCTCTCCTTTCCGGTCGTCTCTGCGGCATTCGGAGCCTCGGCCTTCCTCATCGCCGTCGTCGGAACGCGGATGACCCGGGCCGCCGACCGCCTCGCCGACGAAACCGGTCTCGGAGAGGCGATTTTCGGGGCCGTCTTGCTGGGCAGTACCACCTCCATTGCCGGCATCACGACGTCCGTGACGGCCGCGGTGGACGGGCTTCCGTCCCTGGCCATCAGCAACGCCATTGGCGGGATCGCCGCCCAGACCGTCTTCCTTGCGGTGGCGGACATGGCCTACCGGCCCGCGAATCTCGAACACGCCGCCGCCTCTGTCGAGAACCTCCTGCAGGGCGCCCTGCTGTCGACCCTCCTGGCGATTCCCCTGCTCGGAATGGCCGGGCCGCGCCTCGACCTGTTCGGGATCCACCCTGCCTCCGTGCTGCTGGTTGCGGGCTACCTCTATGGCATTCACCTCGTGGCCGAGGCCCGGTCGACCCCGTACTGGGTGGCGCGCCAAACCGACAAGACCCGCCAGGACACCGGAGCGGAGGGCCGCGAGTCGGCCGCCCTCTCGACGCTCTGGTTAGAGTTCGTGGCTCTGTCCCTCGTGGTCGGCGCCGCGGGATACGTGATCGCCAAGACGGGCGGGCAGGTGGCCGCCCGGACGGGCCTCTCCGAAGGGCTCGTCGGCGGGCTCTTTACGGCCGTGTCCACCTCGCTCCCGGAGCTGGTCACGTCGGTGGCGGCGGTGCGGCGTGGGGCGCTGACCCTCGCCGTCGGGGGCATCATTGGCGGCAACAGCTTCGATGTCCTGTTCGTGGCCTTTTCGGATGTTGGCTACCAGGAGGGCTCGATCTACCACGCCATGACCGAGCAGCAGGTGTTCATCATTGCCCTCACGCTGCTTTTGACCGGCATCTTGTTGATGGGCCTCCTGCGCCGCGAGCGACGGGGGGCATTCGGAATCGGGTTCGAGAGCTTCCTGGCGCTGGTGCTCTACTTCGGCGCGTTCGGGCTTTTGTTCGTGTGAGAATTGTTTGTGTGAGAATGGCGTGCGTCGGGGGCGAAGCACCCTCCGTGGGCGCATCCGAGAGCAGGACCTACATCCCTGCCTTCTCGGCCGGCCCGCCCTTCAGCCGCCGAGTGACGCGGCCGGATCCTTGTGCCTTGCGCCCGGCAGTGCTCTGTAGCCCCCCCTGGCGGCGCCGTCTTACCGCCGGCGCACGGGCACCTCGTCGTACCAGTTCATCCCCGACCCGCCGTTTGACCCTGCGTCGTAGACGTACCCGTACGCCGTCGGGGACGACGTCCCGTTCGAGACCGGCTGCCCCCGAACCCACTGCGCATCGACGCTGTCGACCTGTACCGTGGCGGGCGCCCAGGAGCCGCGCTCGTCGCTGCGGGTGTGGTAGAGGTAGCCGGTTTGCGCTTCGATGAACAGGACGTGGACCGACGATCCGAGGGCAACGGCGTCGGCCCCGACCTGATCGGAGTCGGCGGCGCTCTGGGCGACCGCTCGTTCGGTGACCTGCACCGGCGGGCTGAGTCGCCCCTCCGCGTCTGCTCGTCGCGCCCACAGGGTGCCGCCGGCCCGGCGGTAGAGAAGGACCGTCGTATTCGTCTCCGGAAGGTGCACGAGCGGGAGGACGGAGCCGACGTCCGTTACGGCCGTCCCCAGGTTGGAAGAGACCCGCTGGGGGGACGTGAGGCTGCCGTCGGGCCGAATGCGGCGGTACCACGCCGTCCCGTCGCGGCGCGTGTACGCGAGGTGCACCGTGTCGTCCGCGCCGCGGACCAGCTGCGGCCCCGAACGGGCATCGCCCGCCCCGCCAGAGATCGGTTTCCGATCGCCCCACGTTCCCTCAGGACTGCGGATGCTGTAGTGAAGGTGCTCCGGCCCCCCGTACACCCCGACGAGGCTGCCGTCCGACCGGGCGGCGACCGAGGCGACCTGCACGGGGGGCGCGCCGGGCGTGGCCACCGTGTCGTCCCGCACGGCCCACGCGTCCGGAGTGCGCGGGTGGTCCGTGGTTCGGAAGGAGTGGTGCAGCACGCCCGCGTCGATTTGGTGGAGCATGTGAATCGTTCCGTCGTGGACGGCCGAGGCAAATCCTTCCAGGTCGCCCGCCACGGGACGATGGGCGCCGTCCACCTCTCGCCATGTCCGCCCGCCGTCGGTCGACTTCACGGTCATCAACTTGTTGTAGGACTCCGCCGGCTCCATGAGGAAGTACAGGCTGCCGTCGGAGGCCTCCCAGGGCCCGAGGCGGCCCGGGGTCTCGGGGTACGTGCCGCCCAGGAGCCGTGGGGGAACGAAGGCCGTCACCTCGGGCGTTGCGGGGGCGGGCAGCGGACGCCCCTTCACGTCCACCAGCCGGAACTCAAACCGATCGCCCGGCTCGTTGGTCACGGCCCCGTCCGCGTAGCGTCGGATCACCAGCGGCCACTCCCACTCGCTCTGCACCCCGTGATCCGGGAGGGCGGGGCCCGTGCCGGAGAGGGCAATGCCTTTTCCGCCCGCGTACGACGCCGTCGAGCCGTCGAGCAGGTCGGCGGCGTCTGCGCGATCGGCGTAGGCAGAGGGGGAGACGACGCTCACCCGAGGGGTGACCTCCGACGGGGCGTAGGGAAAGTCGGCGGCCAGCACCGGGCGCCACGCCCCGCCGTTGCGGCGGTACTGCAGGCGAAAGCGCTCCACGAACGGCACGTCCCGGGGCGTCTCCACCTCAAATCGAAGACGGAACGGGGTCTCGACCGGCAGGGCGACCGGCTGGTTGATCGGCCCCGCCCATCCCCGATCGGCGTTGAGGCCGGCGCCGACGTCCGAGCGCACCCGGAAGGCGGTCTGGCGGGCGGGCGAGGTGTCCTCCGTCTCGCCGGGGGCATCGGCGCTGGTCGCGCAGCCAGACGCCACCACGAGGAGGAGGCCCAGCAGGGCGGGGCATAGAAGCGTCGCAATGGGGCGGGCGGAAGCGGGCGTCATCAAAAGGAGGGAGGTGGGGACAGAGCGCTTCAGAAGGGGGCGCCACGGCCTGGCCGGGACGCAGGGGAGCCGCTGGGGCGAGGAAGGGCGTTTTCCGGAAAAGCGATCGGGAAGGGGGGAAGGGCGGACGGGCTGTTGGGGCTACGGCCGCGTGTAGTCGAGGGTGTTCTCGTGGGTGCGCTCCGGCCGGTGGGCCGGCGGCCGCTCGATCATGCGGCTGGGCCCGCCGTCGCCGGGCCGCACGAGGTCAAAGGCGTCGTAGGGCGCGCCGGTGGCCGTGTAGGCACGGAACTGGATCGTGTCCGCCCCAACGCGCACCACCTGATAGAGCTGCGTGTTTTCCCCGCCGCGCTCCATCTCGACGCCGTCGAAATCCTCCCACCGGTTGGGCTTGATCTCGTACATCTTCGCGCCGCTGACGGAGTTGACGTACACGGTGCCGCCCTCCGGGGACCGGGCGCTCACGCCCTGCTTCAGGTTCTTCGTCTGGCCGCGGGCGTAGGTGTGGTCGTGGCCCTGCAGGACGAGATCCACGTTGTACTCGTCGAGAATCGGTCGCCACGCCGCGCGGAGGTCCGCGTTGCTGCGGCCCTCGCCGGAGGAGAACATCGGGTGGTGGAAGGTGACGACCGTCCAACGGATGCCCGGATCCTGCTCCGCCTCTCGGAGCGTCGACCGCAGCCACTCGGTCTGGGTGCGCAGCACCTCCTCATCCATCTTGGCCGCCTCCGAGTTGAGGCCGACGACGCGCATGCCCTGGTAGTCGAGGTGGTATACCGTCTCCTCCATGCCCTCCGGCCCGTTTTCGGGGAAGGCGAACTGGGGATGCCAGTGGACCGAGAGCTGCTCCGGGCTTTCCTTCTCGACCTCCATCAGGAAGTGGCCGGTCAACGTGTTTCCGTCGACGGATACGTCCTGAAGGGGACGCGCCCGGCCATCCTCGCTGACGAGCGTGGCCCCATAGCCGGACCCGTCGCTCTCGATCTGGAGCGTGCCCACGTACTCCCCGTTGTCGACGTTGTAGTCCCAGTCGCCGGTCGGAGAGCGGCTGCTCGACGGCACGGCCCCACTGTTGGTGGCCTCCAAGGGCTCCGGGTTGCCGTCCGGCTCCAAGATGGTGCCGGTCATCTCCTGGCCGTTGGCCTCCACCTCAACCTGAAAGGTATCGCGCGCCCGCCAGCTGCGGTAGCCCGCGTACTCGTGGTTGCCGGGCACCGCGATGTTCGGGACCATGCTCTGGATAAATCCCCCCGCCGCGTTCCAGTGGCCCCACTCGACGTTCCGGTGAGCATTGTCGACCAGGTCGCCGGCGTGGAGCAGAAAGTCGATCTCGGGCGCGTCGGTGTAGGCCTGCCGGATGAGCCGAGACCAGTGGGAGCGCACGTTGTTTTGTGCATCTCCGACGTAGACGAAGGAAAAGGGCTCCGGCTGCTGGCTGGCGGTGCGGGCGTGAAACCACTCGCTCCATCGCTCGCCATCGCCGACGCGGTAGGCGTAGAGGGTGTCGGCCATGAGGCCCTCGAAGGTGACGGAGTGGTAGTTGGCGCTTACGTGTTCGCCGGTCACCTTGTGGGCGTGGAGGTCCTGCGTTTCCGCCTCGACGGTACGGGCTTGGGTGTAGAAGGAGGGCCCGCCCGTGGCCAGGGCGACCTGGGCCTTCGCGCCCGTGACGGTGCTGTCGGTGCGCCAGGTGACGCTCAGCGACGAGGACGGATCCGCCGCGTGGCTCAGCACGACGCGGTCGGGGTAGGGCCCGGGCGGGGTCGAGGGCAGCTGGGGCGGCTCTGCCGACGTAGGCTGGGTCGTGTCCGCGCCCTCCGCCGCCGAGCCCGACGAGGGCGTCGAGCAGGCGGTCGCCAGCAGGCCCAGCGGCAACAGGAGTAGTACGCAGACGAGAAGGGACGCGTCGAATCGTTGCATAAATGAATTCCGCTTCGGAAAAGGGACAAGAAAAAACAACACGCCTCCCCTCCTCCAGGCGGGGAGGAAGGGGGACGTGCCGAGGCCGACTCAACCTCAGGGATGACGTCTAGAGCTCCATTGAAAGCCCCACCGACACGGTGCGGCCGCTGAGATAATGGAAGGACAAGTGATCCTCATTTCCTCCGGCGTACTCGACCTCCGGCTCGTTGGTCAGATTCTCGACCTGCACCATCAGGGTCGGCTGGGCGAGGAGGCTCTCGAACTGGTAGCTGGCGTTGATGTCCACCGTCGTGCGGTCTTTCACCCACGTGTCGTTGACCTGCCTGTCCGCCAGCCCCAAGAGGTAGTCGCCGCGGTGGTTGATGGCCACGCGTGCCTGAAACCCGCTCCTCTGAAAGTACGGAATGATGTTGTACACCAGATCGGCCTGCTGGAAGAACGGCAGGTCCCCCCGATCGGGCACGTCGACTTCGGAGTCGGTCACCGTCACGTTCGAGTTCACCCCGAGACCACTGAGGGGCGATGGAAGGAACGTGAACGGCTGCTGATACGCGGCTTCTAGGCCAAGCACCGTACCGAGGTCCGCGTTTTCGGGCTGCGTGACCTCGACTTCGTCGATTGGCCCGTCTACGCCAGGGACATCAAATGGGCCGTCCGTGTCCCTGCGAACGTCCTCGTAGATCGCATTGTCGATCCGCTTGTAGAACCCGGCCAGCGACACCAGTCCGCCGTTCTCGAAGTAATACTCGGCACTGAGGTCGAAATTCATGGACCGGTAGGGGTCCAGGTCCGGGTTGCCCTGGTTGATGCTAACCTCACCATTTTCCTCCTCCACCTCTCGGAAGGACGCAAGTTCATCGTAGTCCGGACGCCCGATGGTGTTGGTCCAGGCGCCGCGGAATTGAAGGTGATCCCCCACCGCGTAGGTGAGGTGAACCGACGGAAGAATGTTGGTGTACGTGCTCTCGAAGGTGCTCGACCCCGTTTCACCGCCCGGCAGCAATTCAAAGCGGGTCGAGGACGTGGACGTGTGTTCCACGCGCGCCCCCGCTAGGGCCGTCAGCGCTCCAAATTCGACCGAGGCCATCGCGTAGCCGGCATAAATGCCCTCTTCGTTTTCGGAGTCCTCCTCGAAGATCTCTCGGCCGTCGAACGTGAACTCACTGCCGGACGCCCGGCACTCTTCTCCCCCGTTGCGCTCCGTGAAATCCGCCGGCGGGTTGCAAAGCCCGCCGAAGAATCCGTCCGCGAACGCCTGGGTGTTGGCAAACGGCATGAGGCGGTTGTCCAGCTGTTGCGTCTGCACCCGGGGCGCAGCGTATCCGTCCCCCAGCGTCAGCCGATCCTCCCCGAACCCTGTGAAGTCGTACTCGGCCTTGTTCACGTCCACATCCTTGCTGCGGTACTGGAACCGCCCTCCCGTCTTCAGATACCCCGGTGCGTCGCCAAGCTCGAAGGGGATCCGGACGTCGGTCTGCGCCGCGTAGGTGTTTTCGGTGTTCCGCTGGTCGTCGACCTCGAACTTGTTCATGAGGTAGTTCTGCGGGCTCCCCAGAAAGTTGGGATCCGACGGGAAGAAGTCGAAGAGGAAGTTGCTCATGTCGGCCACGCCGCCCGCCCGCGGCTCGGGGGCGGACACGTCGGGGTCGCTGCTCGCCATGTCCGGATCCCCCGGCGTCTGGAACTCGCCGTCCGGCTTTCGGAAGTCAAACACGCCGCGGGAGAAGCTCCCACTCGCTGACAGGCTGACGTTGTTCGCAAAGTCGTGCTCGACGCCGGCACTGGTGCCCCAGAGCCGCTCCTCCTCCTCGCTCAGGCTGGCGTCCAGAGAGCCATATCCGTGGGGAAATTCGAACCGATTGTCCCCCGAGGCCACGACGTTGTCGCGGGCCGATTCGCTCGGGCTGAGGTCGCCAAGAACGTACTCCAGTTCGTTGTCGATCTTGTCCTCGTCGGTGTACGTGAAGTACGGGCGGACGTAGACGGCGGTCTCCTCGCTGGGCCGCCAGTCGAAGCTGGTGTTGACGGCGACACGCCTCCGTCGGTTCGACTCAACAATCTGCTCCGACGCCTCCGGTACGGCGAGCGTCTTGCTCCCCTGCGTGGTCTGGATGTTGGCCTCGTTCGCCCAGTTCCAGTTCTCGGCCTTGTAGCCCGAGGTGGTGAAGTCCCGGCGCGAGCCGCTCACGGTGACGAGCGCCCCGAACTGATCGTCGGCGCCGAATTTCGCCCCGCCCGTCAGGCTGCCCTTGAATGGAAACCGGGAGTCCCGAAGGGTGCGGAGGCCGGGCACCTGCTGGTCGTGACTCATGCCCCGGAGTGTGCCGAAGACGAAGTCCCCTGCCCGGTCGAAGGCCGTCAGGGTTTCGATGTTGACCGATCCCCCAATCGCGTTGGCGGACATGTCCGGCGTCACGGCCTTCGTGACCGTAATGTTCGACACCATGTTGGCCGGCAGCAGGTCGAGGCCCGTGGCACGGGAGTCGGTCGTAGACGCCATCGTGGTTCCGTTGAGCGTCACGTTGTTCAGGTCCGCCGACCCGCCGCGGATGGACACGAATCGGCCTTCGGTGCGGTCGTTCGTCATCACGATCCCCGGAAGGCGCTGCACCGCCTCCGCCACATTCTTCTCGGGAAGGTCCCCGATGTCGTCCGCCGAGAGCGCATCGACCACGTTGACGGCCTGCTTCTTCTGTCTGACCGATTGCATCTGACTCTGACGAATTCCGGTCACGACCACCTCGCCGGCCCGGGTCACCTCACTGCTCAGTTCGACGTCGACGGTGACCGTCTCCCCGGCGTCGATTTCGACCGTGGTGCTGGTGTCCTGGTAGCTCACGAAGGAGACGCTCAATCGCTGCGCCCCGGGCGGCACGTCGCGGAGCTCGTAGCGCCCGTTGGCGTCGGTGGCGGCCCCGATGGACGTGCCCTCCACGACCACGTTGGCGCCGGGCAGCGGGGCCCCGCTACTGGCGTCGACGACCCGGCCCTCGACAATGCCGCCTGACTGCGCCAATGCACTGGCAGGGGCTACGCCCATCAGAAAGAGCATTAGGAGGGACGAAAGAAGAGATTGATATCGAAGAAGCATACGAGTGCAACTGTGTTGGGGGAGGAATTCGATTCTGCTCTCGCCGCTCCGGTGCGTTTGTTTTTCCGGACAGCACGGCATGGTAAAAAGCTGAGTGGTAGCGGATAGATGTTAAGTGATGGCTTCGTTGTACCACTCCACGAACAGTTTCGTCGTCAGATGGAGCATCCGTTCTGACTCGGAGGCCGCTCGCGTCCGGCGGACATACCGGGCCAGCTTCTGGCGCAGTCGCCCGAAGAATCTTTCCACGTGGGCCATCTCACCACTGGACTTTCCGACCTGCCGGTGGCTGGGGTCGCCCGCAAACACTGGGCGATAGGACTTCCAGAAGTCGCTGAAGCTTCTGCCCTGACGGTATTCCTCCGGAATCCGGCTCCAGAGCCGAGCACAGGTTCTGGCCGAACGGTCTCCGATCACAAATGCCACGACCTGCCGGGTTCTCCGGCACAGAGCAACCCACAGCCACCGTTTATTCGCCCGCTCTCGGACATACGTCCAGCATTCATCGAGTTCAAGGACATCGCCTTCCTCAGCAGGCCGGAGCCCTTCGGCTACTGAATCGGATTCTCGTCCCTTTTTTTGAGCCACCGGGTCAATGTATTGCGGCTGATGCCGAATATCCGGCTGATTGCCCGCTTTGACCCGCGCTCGCGGTAAGCACGGAGGATTTTCTCTTTCTCCTCCTCGGAGTAGCCTCGCGGCTCTGGATCGAGAACCTTGTGCGCTCCACAGTCCTTGCAGTGATACTGCTGAGAGCCGCTAGCGCTGTGTCCGTTTTTGACGATGTTCGAGGAGCCACACTCTCTACACTCGTAAGTCTCTTTGATCATCGGATAGACCAGGCTGGTGGGCCAGACGCGACGCAGTTCAAACAGAAAGACTCACTACTTGTTGAGCCGCTACCAGCTGAGTTTATCTGGCTGGAAACTCGGTATTTCCATACCTTTACGAACGGGCCCCAAACCCTCAAAAGCCGCTGACGAGTGCGCAGCCGAGACGCAGCAAGCGACGTCCCCCCTCTGGTGCGCTGCCGGGCAGATGCAGCTCCGGACTGCGCCGGAACGCCGCCACTGAGCGCGCTCCGGGCTCGCAAGATCTGTGAACCGCAGCCTGCAGACAGTGGGGCCGCAACCCGTCCGCCGAACAGGGGCCTGGGCCGCGGCGCCTGCGTCTCCGGCGTTAAGCCCGGACCGAACCGGGCCGCCGCCCTGGGCACGTGGGAGCTACGGACGGATTTCCGCAGGCGCCCTCCTGTGACGGGGCGGCCCGACCGAGGGATGTACGGGCCTGAGGCTGGACGCTTGGGCCGTTTCGCGTGTCCCGACGCCGGACGAGGTCCGTCGAAATTACCTCGCCATTATCTCCCGTCCCCGCGCGGAAAGATTGTCGCACACTGGAATATTTTCTCTGAGAACGAGTTGTGCTATATGTGGATAGAATGTGTGCCCTGCTCCAAACGCCAGAAATAAGCATCGTCGTCGCTCCAAGCTTGACTTGGAGCCTATCCATCCACACAGGGAGGCCTCAACGGTCGTCAGATAGGCTCCAGATCAAGTCTGGAGCGACGGAGGTGGTGTTTTCCAGTGAAAGATGCTTATCCCGGGGGTGTGCACATACATTACACAACAGCACAGGCCGTTCTGAGAGGAAGGGGCGAACGTCCGTCGTCGGCCTTTCCTGTAGCGTGTCGTCTCATTTCTCCCGCTTCCGCTGATGCGCTCTGTCTTCTGGATGCTCGTGCTCGTGTGGGCGCCATGTGCCTCCGCGTCGCCCCCGCCTGCTGTGGCCCCAAGTTCGTGGACGCGAGGCCTGCCCCAGACCGACACGGTGCGGGTCGATCCCCTCTGCCCAGCGGTCGCCGACGGCCTTCAGCCCCAGGCCCCCGACACGCTTGCGGCGGGGACGAATCTCTTGGAAGCGGCCCCCGCAACAGCCGGAAGCACTGCCGTGAACGCGGTCGTGGAAATTCCGGCGGGAACCGCCGACAAGTGGGAGGTCGCCGAAACCGGGCGCGCCCTCGCCATCGAGCGGGAGGCCGGTCGGCGGCGCCGCATCAACTACCTCCCGTACCCGGCCAACTACGGCTTCATCCCCCAAACGCGCCTGGAAACGGAGGACGGGGGGGACGGCGACCCCGTGGACCTCGTTCTGCTTGGCCCGGCCACTCCTTGTGGGGCGGTCGTGCGGGCCCGAATTGTAGGAGTCCTTCGCCTGATCGACGACGAGGAGCGGGACGACAAAATTCTCGCGGTGCGCCCGGGCGCTCCGCTCGGGGACGTCCGCAGCATCGATGGGCTGCAGGACCGGTACCCTGGGGTGCTTGAGATCCTAGAGACCTGGTTTGTGCACTACGAAGGGCCGGGGAACCGGTCGCGCGGATTCGGGGACGTGACGGCCGCTCGGACGCTCGTGCGCGAGGCGGCCCGCCGGTACGCTGGGCCGGCCGGTCGCTAGGCGACCTCCTCGCAGGGGGGGCACCGGCTGGAGACGACATCCCGGGAGACTGTAGGCCCGATAGATCGATTCGGGAACCCACCGCGCCACGAACGATGCAGGAGAAAGAGGACGAGTGGCGCCCTCCGACTGGGATCGGTGACGCGGACGGGGGGCGATCGGGCCGTTCCGTTCCAGATCCTGAGCCGAGTTCCCCCTTATCGCACTCGAAGCCAAAAAGCGCAGTAGCGTGCCCGTTGCCGAAGTAACCACCACGGATCTGCGAAAGACCAGATATCAGGTCGAGTCGAAAGACGACATTCGAAAAACCCGGGAGGGATACAAGATCGAAACGGCCGACGGAGACGTCCTGCGGTTTTCGGAGGAAGACGTCGAGTCGATCAGTGTCGTGGAGGAGTAGGGAAGGGCGTGCCCATCGGTGAACCGGCCCAACTCGGCCGTGCCGTGGGAACTGGGTCCAAGCAGGCGGTCGCCTCGACGCATCCCAGTACCCACACCGAGGGCGCACAGCGCCCCCAATCGAACGCCTCCGCCCGGAGCACAGGCAATTCTGTTCGGGCCCGTGGGGCGTCGAGCCCGCGCCCAAATGGGTCTGGAGCGTCCTCCCCGCGGGGCGGATGGCCCCCCTGTCCTGGGGCACGCCGCAGGCCGAGACCCGCGCGTGACGTGAGGCTACTACGTCCGCGCCCGTCCTGCCGACAACCAAGGGAGTGCCGCTGGCCCCGTACACGTCCCCTGCTTTGAGGCCTGAGGCCCTCGTGCCCCCTCAGAACCGGCCATTCGTGATCTCTTTTCCTCTTCAAGAGGCCGTTCCGCGCCGGGGCCCAATTGCAGGTCATGCATCCTATTGCGTTGAGCAGCCGTATTGCCCCCGCCGGTCTATCTGAACTGCATGGTGATTATCTGGATCTGGGACTATGACCGAAGATGTCATTTTCCGGGCGCAGCCACGATTGTGGAAGGCACATCCGTTTAGCGTGACGCTTTTCGGCCTGCTGTCGGCCACCGTCGCGCCGTTCGTGCTAGGGGGAGCGCTCGTCGACACCGGATGGACGGCGGCCCTGATGGCCGGGCTTTGTGGGCCGCTCCCGCTGCTTTGGATGTGGCTTCAGGCGCGGAGCAGGGAGCTGGTGGTCACCCGATCTCGGGTTCGAAAGCGGTCCGGAATCCTCAGCAACCGCACGACCGAACTCGCCCATCGCAACATCCGAAACGTTCAGATCGATCAGGGCCCAATCCATCGGCTCATGCAATGCGGCACGCTCCGGCTCTCAAGTGCCGGCCAGTCCGGCATCGAGCTCACGATGCGCGACCTGGACGATCCTGAGGCGGTCCGGGACCTCATCTACCAGCAACACGGATAGGCCGTCTCCGGGAAAGAACCGGCGACGTGTTAGATTACCCTCCCGGCCGATGGACGATGCACCGGGGGCCGAAGACTGCGTGCCCCCCGATGGGGCAGCCATCGTGTACGGGCCGGAAGAGAAGATCGTATCGTTCTGCGACCAACTGCAGTGCAACTTCGATCCGGAGACGAGAAGAGGGGCGACGTGAGGCGGTGGGGCCGGGTGGAGGGGGCCGGTCGCATCGACCGAGGGAGGGGCCCCATCAAGAGCCGACCGAATGGGGCCTGCAAGTAGCGTCGGCTCCACCGCGGAGGCAGGGAGAAAACGTGATGGCAGATCGCACGCACGTCTCCATCTTCGAGCGTGCCGAAGCGCCATCGAGGACCGAGGGCGGATTTGCTGGGTCTGAACGTCGAGTACCCCGCTCAAGAGCACGTCCCGGGCGTCAGGCGTGTGGCACGACCCTCTCGACTGTGCCTTTCTCCTGCCGCCCATTGAGCGGGGCCGGAACGGGCGATGGGCCCAAGACTGGTCCTCCTGATCGTGGGTGCCCCCGCACCGGACCGGGAACCGGGAGCCCATGCCTTGGCATTCCAGGGCTGAGTTTCCATCGCGCTTGTATTTGAACTGAGCCCCTTAACATGCAGATTCCGGACGCCCTCTCGCCGGGAAAGTACCGCCGCCTCAAGCGACTCAGTGATGCTGCGGACCGCTTTTCGATGCTTGCCGTCGACCAGCGGGGCTCGTTGCGTCGCATGTTTGCTCGCGAACACGGCACCGAGCCGACCGAGGTGGCCCCGGATCGACTGCAACAGGTGAAACGCGTGGTAACCCAGGCGGTCGCGCCACTGGTGAGTGGCCTGTTGACCGATCCGCTGTACGGGTATCCTGCGTCGATCGATGTTCTGCCGGCGTCCACGGGCGTGCTTCTTTCGGGGGAGCAAACGGGCTACGTCGCTGCTGGGGAGGACGAACGGCGCACCCGGCTGTTGGAGGCGTGGTCCCCTCGGCGAGCCTTGCGGAGCGGGGGCGATGCAATAAAGCTCCTGGTCTATCATCATCCGGACGCGTCCGAGGAGACGCATCGACACGAGCAAGAGATTGTGGCGTCGATGGGGGAGGCCTGCGAGGAAGCCGGGATGCCCTTCATTCTCGAGGTCGTCACGTATCCAATGGGCGAGGCGGCACGGACGCCCGCCGTGCAGGCGCGCCGAAAGCCTGAAGTCGTCGTGGATGCCGCCAAGACGTTTTCCGATCCAGCGTACAAGGTGGACGTTCTCAAGCTGGAGTTTCCCGCCAATCTAAGGTTTGTGGGCGCCTACCAGGACGCGCCGTTTGGGGCGGGGGAGGCGGTGTACGACCGCAAGACGGTCGAGCAGGCGTGCGAGCGCCTCGACCGTGCGGCGGGCGTTCCCTGGGTCATCCTCAGTTCAGGGGTGGGGATCGACGAGTTTATCGAGACCCTCAAGTTTGCGAATGACGCCGGGGCCAGCGGATTTCTCTGCGGGCGAGCCGCGTGGAAGGACATTGTGCGCTACGCCCCGAATGAACGTGAAATGCGCCACTTCATGGCGGAGGTGGGGATCGGCAGGGTAGAGCGCCTGCTCGACGCGAACGAGTCCGCACGGGCGTGGACGGACCATCCGAAGTATCAGTCCAGGGCGGCCCCGGCCGGGACGGACCCGTTCACCACTGGATGATCGTCCCGGCCGCAGGGGAGGGCCACACACCGACTCCTTGCATCAACCCAACACGCAAACGTACGTGAGTCAACGTCACCCATCGGTCGCCCCACAACCAGAACGAGGAGATTCGAACGGCGATGTGCTTCAGCACATGGTCGATCATCCCGATCCGGATCGGGGAACAGTTCACACCCCCGGCGAAATTACGCAGCAGCCCGAGATGTGGCGGCAGACGGCCCGTTTGGTTCGGGACCGTGCGCCGGCCCTCAAGCGGTTCCTGGAGGCGGCCGGCCTCTACTCCGACGAGATCCCTTCCCGCATTCTCCTGACGGGGGCGGGAACGTCTCACTACGTGGGCCTCTCGGTCGTGGACCTGCTCCGCCGGCGTTTTGACACGCCCTGCGAAAGCCGACCCACCACCCGCATTACGCCCAACCCGGATCTGTTCTTCCGGGAGGGGGAGCCGACCCTCATGGTCCACTTCGCTCGATCCGGCAACAGCCCGGAGAGCAGGGCCGTGCTTGAGGGGGGGCTGGAATGCATGGGTGAGGCGGGACGGCACCTGGTGATCACGTGCAACAGCGACGGGACCCTTGCGGAACTGGCTCGGGCCCACCCCGATCGCGTGCACCTGCTGGTGCTGCCCGACGACACGAACGACCAGGGGCTGGCAATGACCAGCTCCTACACGAGCATGGTGGTGGCGAGTCAGGCCCTCGCCCACCTTGACCGCATGGATGCCTTCGTGCACCAGACCGACCGCACGGCGGAGATCGAGGAGACGGACCACCTCTCGGTGTTTGCCTACGACGCGGAGGGGGAGGTGCCCGCGTTGCAACAGACCAATGTCGCCGTGCTGATCGGCCAAATGGCCGGCCTGTTTGCGGCCTACCGGCGCGGGGTGAACGTGGACGAGCCGTCCGTCGAGAAGGCACTGTACAACCGGACCGTGCAGGGCGTTCAGATCTACGATCCGTCGGGGGCTTGTGCGGAGAATTCAGGGGAACATCGCTAGTCGTACAAAACGAGTATTTGCAACGTAGAGGACCTGCTCATGATGGTAGCAACAGATGAGTCGACATCGCGGAACGCCCACCCGCTCGTTCAGGCGCTACAGGACGAGAAGACCCCGGTGGTGAAGGCACTGGTTCAGACGCTGACGGACCATTTCGAAGAGCAAACCTGCCTTCTTGCGATCTGCCCCAACTCGCGGGCCGTGACGAAGGCCGCGCTGTTGGCCGCTCAAGAAGCCAATGCCCCGCTTCTCTTCACCTCGACGCTGAACCAGGTAGACCGCGACCGCGGGTACACCGGCTGGACGCACGATGACCTCATCGGTTTCATCGACCGGAAGGCTGATCAGCTTGATCTCGACGTCCCGATTCTCCCGTGTCTCGATCACGGCGGCCCCTGGCTGAAGGACCGCCACGTCATCGAGGACTACACGTACGAGGAAGCGATGAGCGCGGTCAAACGGTCGCTCGAATCGTGCATTGACGCCGGCTACGAACTCCTGCACATCGATCCGACCGTGGATCAACGCCAGCCGGATCGGGAGCCGACCTCCATCGACTGGGTCGTGGAGCACACGCTTGAGCTCATCGAGCACGCCGAAGCGTACCGGCGCGGACAGGGACACCCGCCAATCAGCTACGAAGTGGGCACCGAAGAGGTGCACGGGGGGCTGGCGGACCGCGACAAGTTTGAGCGCTTTCTGGAAGGGCTCGATGCGGGGCTCCGCGAGCGCGGGCTCGACGACGCCTGGCCCTGCTTCGTCGTGGGCAAGGTGGGGACCGACCTCGACACGTCGTACTTCGAGCCCGACACGGCGCGGGACCTGACCACGCGAACGAAGCCGTACGGGGCCTTGGTGAAGGGACACTACACCGACTACGTCGACAACCCGGACGACTACCCGCTGGCGGGCATGGGCGGGGCAAACGTGGGGCCCGAGTTCACCGAGGAGGAGTACAAGGCCCTGATGGACCTGGTGGACCTGGAGCACAAGATTGGAAAGACGTCCGGTCTGAAGAAGGCGCTCCGGGAGGCCGTCGTCGAAAGCGGGCGGTGGAAAAAATGGCTTCACGCCGACGAAGAAGGCCGCGCGTTCAACGAGTTAGACGAGGAACGGCAGAACTGGCTGATTCGCACCGGGAGCCGGTACGTGTGGAGCGACCGTGAGGTCAGCACGGCGCGAGCGCGCCTCTACGAGAATCTCGATGGATATCGGGATGCTGAGGGGTATGTGCTGTGGAGGATTAAACAAGCCATGATGAAGTACTATCATGCGTTCAATCTGATCGACTTCAACAGTCGTCTCGAACGCGTTCTGCTCCCCACACAAGAACCCGCGTGATCCATGGAGCTCGCGTTCGTAGACTGGGCCATCATGGCCGCTTACTTCGCCGTCTCCCTCGGGATTGGGGTGGCGGTGTACCGGCGGGCCGGCGAGGATTTCGGCAGCTTCTTCCTCGGAAACCAGCAGATGCCGTGGTGGCTGTTGGGCATCTCGATGGTCGCGACGACCTTCTCGACGGACACGCCGAACCTGGTTGCCGACATCGTCCGCTCGACGGGGACGGTGGGCAACTGGACGTGGTGGGCGTTTCTGCTGACGGGTGTGTTCACCGTTTTCCTCTACGCGAAGCTCTGGCGCCGCTCGGGCGTGTTCACCGACGTGGAGTTCTACGAGCTGCGCTACTCCGGGCACTCGACGAGCCGTCGCTGACGAAGAGGCCGAGCCCCAACCTGTACTGTTATCCCACAACGGATGCAGAGAACAGGCACTCCTCCGTAGGCGCCGCCCGCGGGTTGCCCTGGGTCGATGCCTCCGCTGCCCCTCCGACCGCCAGGGCTCCCATGCCCCCCTACGAGGGAGTGTCGGGGACTACACGTCGAAGTGCGTGCTCAGCGCGCCGTAGACCGCGCCGCCGACAAACCCCCCGAGTCCATCTTTCCAGGGCAGCCCCAGCAGAAGCAGCCCGCCGCCGGCCCCGGCGCCCTGCTTCAACGTGGCCACAAGCAGCGTAGCGGCCCCGAGAAGCGTTCCTGCTACAAGACCGGACACCAGAATAGCTCCTCGGCGGGACAGCGAACCCCGGCCGGTCGCCCACCGCGTGGCCTCCCTCCACAGGGCCACCCCCAGGCCGCCGAGCAGCGCGTAGAGAACGACCCAGCGAGCAAGGCCGGGCTCCGAAAGGAAACTGGGACCGAGGTGCTGGGTGAGAGCGAAGACCCCGCCGCCGAGGGCCCCGGCCACGCCGGATCCAACAACGCGACGAATAGGAGAGGCCGAGGGCACATGGGGGCCGAGGGGCGTCTCTGAGTTCTCGCCTGTGCTTCGGTCGTCCGTTGCGGATGAATCTGTCATGGTGTGCAAGTGGGGGGGCACCGAAGAGAAGGGTCCTCATCGGAGGTGAGGCGCCCACCGGTTCTCGCCGCGGGCGTCGATGCGGTAGGAGACGCCGATCTCCAGGTTCAGGCTCATGCCGCCGAACGGGCGGAGCCGAAGCCCCAGCCCGCCTCCGACCGAGGCGCGCCGTTCGCCCAGCGTCGGTCCCGCGCCGCTGCCCACGCGGTACTGCGCTTGCCCGAGGCCGTAGCCGTAGAGGGCGTCTACGGCCACCGGCAGCATCACCGACCCGGTGTCTATGTACCAGAGCGGCTGGGTGATTTTCGTGCCGAGCCGGAGGTAGTTGCCGGCCCCGGGAAGGGCGCCAGATAGGTCTCGGTAGCCGCGGGGCACGAACGACTGCACATCGAAAAATGACCGGCGGCTCTGCGTGAGAAACGAGGCGCTCGTGCGCAGCCCTGTGTTGTGCCCGGAGAGCAGGGGCCAGAACACGTCGACCCGCTGCTTCAGGTACTGGCTGGGCGTGGCACCCGTGGGGGTGAGCACATCGACCTCGGCACTCGCGTTTAGCCGGACGCCAGTATTCGGCACCAGATCTCGGATGTTCTTCTGAACGCGGTACTTGAACGTCAGGTCGGAGCGGAGCGTCGCCCGGCCCGTGAAGCCCGCCTCCGCCTTGCCGCTTGTTGTGATGGGGCGGGACTGGCGGTACTCCCCCGCAAGGCCTGCCGTCAGGCTGGTGCCGTAGACGTTCTTCTGAAACAGGAACCGCTGGTCGACCCCGAGGCCGATGCCCCGCAGCTCGAAGGCTTCCAGGCGCGAGGGGCCCGCGCCCGTTTCCCGCACCGCTTCCACCGGGCCGTTGAAGACGGTCAGCGACGGGGTGCCGGGCACGAGGCCGGTCTCCACGGAGACATCGCCCCACAGACGGTCCGCTTGGTAAAAGCCCCGGGCGTTGTAGGCCCATCGCCCAAGCGGGTCAGCCCCGCTGACCTTCAGGCCTGGCCCAAGCCCCAGGTTCTCGCCGTCGACGGAGGTGCCGAGCAGATCCCAGGCGCCTCGCAGCACAGGGGTGGCCGACCGAGGGAAAAGGTGGCGCCAGGCCTCGTACGGGCGCGACTGGGCGCGCAGGGACGCCGCGTCACGACCCGAAGGAAGGCCATTCTGCGAGGCACCGTCCGTCCCCGACACGCGTCGCTCGGCGCCTGCCCGCCCCCCCGCCGCCGAGTCGGCAGAGGCCGTGAGCACACCCCCTCGTGGGGCCCAGTCCCGCTCGGTGTCGGCGACGGGCCGCGGCGAGTCCGGCCGGAAGGGAACTGTGGCGAGCTCGAAGCGCTCGTGCCGGTAGCGCGCGAAGGCCACGCGCTCCCGACCTGGGGAGAGGGTCGGCTCCAGCGCGCCGTAGCGCACGGTTGTGAGGCGCCGGACGTCTCCGTCGCGGCGGTCCAGGGCGTAGACGTTCGCGATGCCCGACGGGTCGGCCGCGAAGAGCACGTAGCGCCCCTCCGGCCCCCAGGTCACGTCGTAGATGGAGCCGCCTTCGAACCGGAGCCACGGCTCCAGTGTCGAGGTGGACGGGTCGAAGCGGTAGAGGCCCTGTGTCCCGCCCGCGTTGGCGAGAACGGCAATCGTGTCGCCGCTCGGGGAGGGGACGACCTGTTTGTAGCGGAGGCCCGGGCGGTGGGCCCGCAAGGTTGCCCTCTCCTCGCCCAGGGTCACCAGCTCGCTAAACGAGCCGTCTCGCCGCGCCGCCCACACCGGTCCGCCGGGCGCCCTGGCCGGCGTGAATGCGCCGCTGGTCTCCGACACGAGGCGAGTCTCGCCGGTGCGAAGATTCAGGCGATGCGTCTTCAGTGTCGTGGCGTCCGGGACGAGCAGGTCCGGATGTTGGCGCGCGAAATAGAGGGCCGTCGTGTCGGGTCCGAGCGCGTACGTTCGCCCCTGCGTGGTCGCCTGGTGACTGATCACTTCCCGCTCGCCGGTGTGGACATCGATCCGGTAGAACCCCGGCCGCGTGGCGTAGCCGGAGGCGTAGGCCACGAGGGTGGAGTCGCTCAGCCAGTAGGGGCGGCGGACGTGGAGTCCCTCGGTGCCGGCAACGACCGTGGGGTCGGTGATTCCCTGCTCGGCCGCCTGCCGCAGCGAATCGAGGCGCCGCCGCTCCTCCTGCTTCTCCTCGTCGAGAAACGAATCGCTAAGCTGAGCGGGCGTCTGGCCGGTGCCCATCCAGAGCGCCATCCCGAAGCCCAAAAACGGGAGGCGGTGGTGCCAGCGAGTCGCCCGCCGGAAAAAGTCGGTGCTCCCCCGCTCTTGGGCCATGTGTTCGATCAGCTGCCCGCCCCCGAGGTAGTGGCGGCGCGAGGGGCGTTCGAAGACGCTGCCATGCATCACCTCCCCGACGCTCCAGGGGTCGCCGGACCCCAGCGCGGCGCGGTACTTCATCACCTGGAGCGGCGCGTCGAGCCGCCCGGCCTCCGGCTCCAGATGGCTCTCGCGGTAGACGGCGATGCCCTCGAACCAGCCACGTGGCGCGAGGCCGTGGACGAAACGGGAGGCATCCCCGGAAAAGAGCCCGAGGAGCCCGCCGAGACCCACACCGGAGTCGATCTCGAAGTGCATTGCGTGGGTCAGTTCGTGGGGCGCGACCGTCTGGGCCCAGGAGTCGAACTTGGCCCCAAACGAGAAGGTGGGATGGGCCGGGAAGAGGTGCGACCGGAAGTTGACCGGCGTCACGAAGCCGTTGGCCCGGCCGCTAATCGGATCGACAACGACGGGAAGCTCGAAGTCCGCTCCGTCCGTGCCCACGACGGAGCGGGTGCTTTGGAAGCTGCGCCGGAGCGCATTTTCGAAGAGGGCCGTCGTCGTGTCGGCCCCAGCGGGGTAGATCCACTCGAAGCGGTCGGTGTCCACAAGGCGGTAGTCGGCCTGCGGGCGGTACCGGGCGTCGTAGCTGATCTGTGCCTGCGCGGCCGGCGCCGCGAGCGCAAGGGCTCCGGCCAGGAGCGTCGCCAGGAACAGCGTCCAGACGAACGCGCGACTGGACCGTGTGGGGCATGCGGGGGATTGAGAGCACAACCCGGCAAACGAGGACATGAGAAAGCGCTTGCGTTCTCTTCAGATGAAAAAATGGACGAGGTGCATCGCAACGGGCATCATCGGGCCACCAGCACTGGTCGGCGTCGGCCGGCCGAGCGGTCATGCCTAACGTCGCCTGCCGAACGCTCGTTCGCGGGCGGCGACCGGCCGACTCGCGCCGCTTGAGCTGGCCGTTGCCGCTCTGGTCGCTGAGCGCTCCCTCGGTGAGGTCCCCCGCCTCCTGGCCCAGCAGATACTGCACCCCGAGGGGCAGGGCCATGCTGCGCACTTCCGTCGTTTTTTTCAGAATCGCCTCCGGAACGGGCGGACGCACGTGACCGACAGAACCTCCAGGAGAAAAAGAAGGCCGGGAAAGTCGTGCCTGCAAACTGTCAGGGCGAAGATCGAAAACATACAGCCTCCCCTGAGCGATTTCCCTTGAATTCGATCTTAAAAGATAAAATAGGTAGCGGGTCGATGTTAAGTGATGGCTTCGTTGTACCACTCCACGAACAGTTTTGTCGTCAGATGGAGCATTCGTTCTGACTGGGAGGCCGCTCGCGTCCGACGGACGTACCGTGCCAGCTTTTGCCGCAGTCGCCCAAAAAACCGTTCCACATGTGCCAACTCGCCACTGGACTTTCCGACCTGCCGATGGCTGGAATCGTCTTCAAAAACTGGGCGATAGGACTTCCAGAAGTCGCTGAAACTTCGGCCTTTCCGGTAGCCCTCCGGAATCCGGCTCCAGAGCCGTGCGCAGGTTTTTGCCGAGCGGTCTCCGATCACAAATGCTACGACCTGTCGAGTTCGACGGCATAGAGCGACCCAGAGCCACCGTTTGTTCGACCGTTTTCGGACGTATGTCCAGCATTCGTCGAGTTCAAGGGTGTCGTTGTCCCTGGCTGGCCGGAGGCCCTCAGCTACTGAGTCGGCTTCGTGTCCCTTTTTTCAAGCCACCGGTTCAGAGTATTGCGACTGATCCCAAAAATGCGACTGATTGCTCGTTTTGACCCGCGTTCACGGTAAGCCCGGAGAATCTTCTCTTTCTCCTCCTCGGAATAGCCCCGCGGCTCCGGATCGAGCACCTTATGGGCCCCACAATCCTTGCAGTGGTATTGCTGAGAGCCGCTCGCGCTGTGGCCGTTTTTGATAATGTTCGAGGAGCCGCACTCCCTACACTCATGGGTCTCTTTGATCATCGGACTGGATGGACTGGTGAGCCAAGAGCGACATCATTAAAACAGAGAGCTCCACTACGTGTTGAGCCGCTACCATAAAATAAAAGGGGTAGTGTCTCCCCGTCCGAAGCAGGAAGCGACATTTGTTGATGCAGGGAAATGAATTTAAACATAAAACAGGTTGACCACGGTGGAGTAGACAGAGAGGAGACGAAAAGATGTTATAAAAATAATACATTATGGACACGAGCGTGAGGGTGATATGGGAATGTTGGGCGGAAAATGTTAATTTCAAAATGCGCAAAACACGAAAGTAGAGTCTCGTCCGTTCGTTTGGTCAGGTGTTGAACCTGGACTACCCTCCAGTTTGGCACCTGGAGCCCGATAATCGCTGTCCCACATGCTATGAGAAGCTACAGGCCAGGTCTCTACAGGATGCGTGTGTTCGTTTTTCTCATCGTCGGGATGGTTCTCCTTGCCGGTTGCGACGGAGGACCCAACGATCCGCCTCCGGACCGCCCTGATCCGCCCGAGACCGACAACGCAGCCCCCACCGCCGACTTGACCTTGGACACAAGCGAGGTCGAGATCGGGACCGAGGTGGCCTTAGACGGCTCCGGCTCCTCCGACCCGGACGGGGACGACCTGACGTACTCCTGGCGCCTGGCCGCGGCCCCGAGCGGCAGCGACGCGTCTCTTGCTGATGAGGCCGGCATCACGGCCGACTTCACGCCGGACGCGACCGGGGACTACGTCGTCGGGCTGGAGGTGTCCGACGGCGAGGAAAACGACACCGACGACGGATCGCTGGAGGCGGTGCAGGCGGTCGTCGAGATCACCGGAGACATCTCGAGTGACCGGACCCTCACGTCGGATGAGACCTACCGGTTTCCTAACACAGATCCGGTCGATATCAAGGAAGGAGTGACGGTCACAATCGAGCCGGATACTGACCTCCGCTTTGCCGAAGAGGCCGGTCTGGACGTATTCGGCACCCTCCGGGCGGAGGGTACGGCCGAGGATTCGATCACTGTGACCGCTACCCGGGGAAACCGGCAGCCTGGATGGTGGAGAGGGGTCGAGTTCAGCGCCGGAACCAGCGTACTGGACCACGTCCAGATCCGTTACGCCGGCGCTGACCGCGTTCCAGGAGACCGGGCCGCAAGTATCTATCAGTCAGGTAGCTCCGAGGCCGATCTTCAGCTTACAAACTCAACAATCGAAAGCGGCAGGGGCTGTGGGTTAGCCGTTGTCCCCAATATCGAGTCAACGCTCCAAACCTTTTCAGGGAATGAGTTTCGGGAACTGGAGAAACCGCCCGTCTGCATTCCATTTGCGAAGGTCGGTATCTTCGATGGAAGCAATTCTTTCCCGCCACAGTCAGCAGTTGAGGTGTTTGAGGCACCCATCGAAAGCGGAATCGAGGAGAAAACGCGAATGCGCTCGCTCGACGAAGACATTCCGTACCGAGTCACTGAAGATGTGACTGTATCATCGGATACCCTCGTAATACCAAATGCTGAGGATCACTATACAGGTTGAGCGGTTACTGGCGGTCGAATCGTACCGTCCAAGGAATGCCGCCCCTCATGTACAACCTTCCCGAAATTACCGAGTCGACCGAGCGGCTTGAGCAGCTCGTTCGCAAGGAGAAAGACGCCCAAATTCAGCGCCGCTTCCACATGCTCCTTCTGTTGAAGACCGGAGAGGCCGAAAGCCGGAGTGGGGCGGCTCGCCACCTGGGCGTCCATCGCCATACCGTTTCCGATTGGCTCGGGCTCTACGAAGAAGGAGGCATCGAGAAGATTCAAGAGGTCGAAGATCCGGGACCGGAGCCCGGCCAAACGTCGATTTCCTCCGAGGTGATGGAGGCCCTGAAGGAACGACTCTCCGACCCGGAGGGCTTCGGCAGCTACAAGGACATCCAGCGCTGGCTCGCTGAGGAGCAGGGCGCAGAGCTTCCTTATTCGACGGTCCATGGCATTGTGCGCTACGAACTCGGAGCCAAGCCGAAGGCCCCTCGGCCCAGCCATCCAAAAAAAACGAGCAGGAGCAAATAGACTTCCAGGAGGGCCTTCCCGACCGTCTTGCGAGCGTCAAGACGGGGGCGAACCAACCCGTGCGGCTGTTTTGCCAGGATGAGTGTCGGATTGGGCTGATGCCCATTACGAGGCACCGAGTCACTCTTCCCGGCGTGAAACCGATTCAGGAAGCCAAGCCCGGCTACGAGTACTTTTATCTCTACGGAGCAGTTGAACCGGAAACTGGGCAACGGTTTTTCACCGAACACGAGCGTCTGAACAGCGACTGCTTTCAGCGCTTTCTGGATCGATTCGCGGAGGCGTTTCCTCGGAGCCACAACATTCTCGTTCTGGACAACGGCCAGTTCCACAAGGCGAAGAAACTCTCGATCCCGAAGAATATCGACCTGACGTTTCTGCCTCCATACAGCCCGGAGCTCAATCCAGTCGAGCGGCTCTGGCAGGACCTAAAAGACCAGCTCTCCTTCGATTTCTACGAGCACCTATCGAGCCTGCGACAGGAGACCCGGATGGCTCTTCGTAGGTACACCGATCGAGCGATCAGGTCCCTGACCGGATACAGCTACCTGTTGGAGGCTAGACATGTACTGTCATCCTAGGCAACTGGTATAATCAAAGCCGGCGTCCATATGACCTTCGCCGAAAACGTGCAGCTTGAGGTGTTTGCAATTCTGCCGGCGGCCATCGAGGCTCAAGGCACTGCTGGCAATCCAATCCGGATGACCGCCACCGAGGGCAACGAGATGCCGGGGTGGTGGCAAGGCATCTACCTGCGCGACGACTTCGGGGGCACCCTCAGCAATGTCATCATCCGTCATGGAGGCGGCGCCTCGTCCCCGGCCAACATCACAGCAGAGCAAGTCCTCCCGGGACTAGACGCGCAGGGCTCGCTGACAGTCGAGAACAGCAGAATCGAGGACAGCGGGAAGCACGGCATCGCCTGCAACGACGCGGGCATCGACCTTACGGCGCAGGGCAATGCCTTCGCCGGCATCCCCGGGAAACCCATCACGGGCTGCGGCACGGAGTAGCTCAAACAATGCCGTCCGGCACCGGCTCGAAATGGCCGCCTCTGAGGCCGAATTGGGACGACCCCGGAGGCCTGCTTGCTTCGCGTAGGCAGGGAAGATCCAATGGAGGGGAGGGAGATCTTCCACGAAGGCGGTAGGCACCACGCGAACTGCCATGCGGGGGACCGATCTTTCGGCTCAGAGGGACGGCCTTCAGAAACGTGCGAAGGAAGGAGCCGGGCCGTCCGTTCACGAGCCCGAGGTGCCCCTTTCCGGCTCCTCCCCCTCTTCCGCGGCCCGGGGAAGCCACACCGTAAACCGGCTCCCCTCGCCCTGCTCGGTCTCCACCGCAACGGCGCCGTCCATCTGGTCCAGCACCTCCTTGGTGACGGTCAGGCCCAGTCCCGTGCCCTCATACTCGCGCCCGATTCCTTCGGACGCCTGCTTGAACGCCTCAAAGAGCACATCGGCCGTATTCGGGTCCATCCCGATTCCGGTATCTTCCACCTCCAAAACCGCGTGCTCCCCGTCCGTCCGAGCCCGAATCCACACCGTGCCCCCTTCCTCGGTATATTTGATCGCGTTGGAGAGGAGGTTGCGAAGGACAATTTGCACCCCGCTTCTGTCGGCCCGGGCCCAAACCGCCGTGTCTTCTTCCGTCAGTTCGAGGGCAACGCCGGCGCCGTCCGCCTGTGGGGCAAACTCGTGGGCCGCGGCCGCGGCCTCGGCGGCCAGGTCGATCGGCTCAAGGTCGAGGGTCATCTCCCCGGCCTGCAGCTTCGAGAGGTTTAGCACGCCGGTGAGCGTGTCCATCAGGCGCTGCCCGCTCTGTTCGATCAGCGACGAGAACCGTGCGAGCGATGCATGGTCGACCTCCTCAACCCGCCGGGCGCCCTCCACCTCCCCGCCGATCGCCTCCGCGAAGCCGAGGATGGAGGTGAGCGGCGTGCGGATCTCGTGGCTGATGTTGGCGAGAAAGGCCGACTTGAGGCGGCTCATCTTCTCGGCCGTTTCCTTGGCGTCCACCAGCTCCTGCTCGTGGTCGATGCGGCGGAGCACGCTCTCGGCGTTCTGGGCCAGGACGTCGAGCAGGCGCACGTCGAAGGGCGGGATCGAGCCGGACTCGGTCATGCCGACGGAGAGGCTTCCGTACGGCCCCAGCGGCACGTGCGCGACGCTCTGCAGCGGGCTGGGGGCGTCGATGCCATCTGCCTCCGCGACGTCATTGTAGTGCAACGTGGTGCCGGTCCGGAAGGCCTCGGCCGCGGCGTGCGGGCCGTCGACGGCACAGTCCGCGTGCGGCCCCAGAATCTCCCGTCCGGGGGGCGAGGCAACGGTGGGGACGAGGCGGTCGTCCTCCACGTACCGCACCGCGCAGACGGGGTAGTCCAGCGTGTCGGTGATGAGATCGAGGAGCACCTCGGCCAGCTCTTGCGGCGTCTCGGACTGGGTGAGGATGCTTATGGCGTCGTAGAGCGCCTCCACGCGTTGCTCCCGGTCGCGCAGCGTCTCGGCGGTGCGGTGGCGCTCGATGGCGACGCCGGCCAGCGAGCGGGCCTGATCGATGAGCGTCCGTTCCTTTTCGGTGGGGGCGGTGGGCTGCTCGTGGTAGAGCGCAAAGGTCCCCAGGACCTCGTCGTTGGAGTCAAAAATGGGCACCGACCAGCAGGCACGGAGGCCGTGCGAGCGGGCGAGGTCGCGGTAGTCGGCCCAGCGCGGGTCGCTCTCGATGTCCTCGGCGATCACGGGGGCGCGCTCGTGCATCGCCGTCCCGCAGGACCCGGCCGCCGGGCCAATCTCGACCCCATCGATGGCCGCATTGTAGGCGTCGGGCAGGTGGGGGGCGACGCCGTGCTGAATGCGCCCCTGTGCGCGGTCGCAGAACAGGACCGATCCGATCATGCCGGGGCACTGTGCCTCGATGGCCGCGATGAGGTCCCGAAGGGTGGTTCGGAGGGGGGTGCCCGTGGCCACCTGACGGAGGGTGTCCAACTGGAGGCGGAGCCGCTGCTCGGACTCCTTCCGCTCGGTGATGTCCGTCGCCACGCCGGCGATCCGAGGCGGGCCCCCGTCGTCCGCGACAACGTCGAGTCGCGATTCGACCCAGCGGCGCCCCCGGTCTGGATGCTGGATGCGGAATTCCTGTTGGACGGGCCAATCCACTGCGCCGTCCCGTTGGCGCTCCATGCCGGCGAGCAGCTCTTCTCTGTCGTCGGGGTGGACGTGCGTAAGCCAGGCCGCCGGGTCCTCACGAATGTCTTCGGCCGGGACGCCGTAGACCCGTTCGACGGCCGGGTTCACGTACTCGGCTTCCGAGTAGTCCGTCGGCAACAGGAAAAACGCGTCCTGCACGTTTTCGGCGAACCGCTCGAACCGGCGGCGGACCGTCCGGAGCTCTCGCTCCCGCTCCTTGCGCTCGGTGATGTCCACGTGCGTGCCCACCATGCGGAGCGGCGTCCCGTCCGCGGCCCGCTCGACGATCCGGCCCCGGTCGAGCACCCAGCGCCACGAGCCGTCCTTGTGGCGCATCCGAATCTCCTGGTCGAGGTAGGGGATTTCGCCGTGGGCGTGGCGGTCGATGTCGTCGTACACCCGTTCAAGATCATCGGGGTGGGTATGGCGCTCGAAGAACGAGTTGTCAGACTCGACCTCGTCGAGCGAGTAGCCGAGGATATCCGCCCAGCGCTCGTCGTAGACCGCGTCGCCCGTCTGCATGTCCCAGTCCCACATGCCGGCGCCCCCGCCGATTAGGGCCATCTCCAGGCGCTCGCGCTGCTCTTTGATCGCCTCCCGCCGCTCGTACTCGTCGGTCACGTCGCGGAACACCATGACTACCCCCAGCAGGTCGTCTTCGTCGGTGCGGATGGGGGCCGCGCTGTCCGCAATCTGGTACTCGGTGCCGTCGCGGGCCGTGAGGACCGTGTGGTTGGCGAGCCCGACCGTCTTGCCTTCACTCAGGACTTTCTGGACCGGGCTCTCCACCGGGGCGCCCGTTTTGGCGTTGTGGATCTGGAAGATGTCCTCCAGGGGGCGCCCTTCGACGTCGGCGTGGGACCACCCGGTGAGGCGCTCGGCGACGGCGTTCATCTCGGTAACGCGGCCGCCGCGGTCGGTGGCGATGACGGCGTCGCCGATGGACGAGAGCGTGACCGACAGGTACTCTTCGCGCTCCTTGAGGGTGTGCTCCCGCTCCTTGCGCGCCGTCACGTCGTTGAAGTAGACCGACAGGCCGCCGTCGAACGGGTAGGCGTTGACGCTGAACCACGCCTCAAACGCTGGGGAATACGCCTCGAAGTGGGCGGGCTCGCCGGTTTCCACGGCGCGGTGGTACTCCTCGTAGTTCGGGAGTTCCTTCGTTTCGGGAAATACCTCCCAGATGACCTCGCCCAGCATCTCCTCCCGAGAACACTCGAGGAGCGCTTCGGCCTGCTGGTTGATGTAGGTGAACCGCCATTCGTCGTCCAACGCGTAGAACGCGTCGGTGATGCTCTCGAGGATCTCTTCCCGGTGGCGGGGCTGGGCGCGATGCGCCAATTCGTCCATGACGACACCGGCGAGCTCGCGGAGCGTCTGACGATCGTGCTCGGGGAGGCCCTCGGGGCGCGGCGTCGGGTCGAGCACACAAAGCCGCCCGAGCGCATGGCCCGCGGGCGTCGTGATGGCGGCGCCGGCGTAGAAGCGAACGGCCGGCCCGCCGGCCACGAGTGGGTTGTCCTGAAAACGCGGGTCGTCGGCCGCGTCCTCGACGACGAAGAGCTCCTTGGTGCCGAGCTCACGGGCGGAGAGCGACACGTCGACGGCCACCTGCTGGGCATCGTGGCCCACCTGCGCCCCGGCCCATCGGGAGTGGTCGTTGACGAAGTGGACCCCGGCCATGGGGGCGTCAAGGAGGCGCGCCGCGAGGTTGGCAACGCGCCCGAACGCCTCTTCGGGGAGGCTTCCAAGAACGCCGTAGCGGCCCAGGGCGGCGAGCCGATCGGGATCTGAGAGCGAGGCAGGGTCGACGTCGTCCATCGTGTGCGGAATGGTGCTGTGGGGCAACGAGGCGTCCAGTCCGCGACGCCCGTGGCGATGGGCGGAGGGAGTGGAAAGCGCGGGCGCAAGCGCACTGCCCAGGCGGCACCAGTAAGCATAAGAGTTACGGATGTCTTCAAAAAGCCCTGCCGTCAGATGTTAAAGCGAGGCCGATTCAGCGCGCCGAGTGTATGCGAATGATTACAAAAGCGGTGCCCGATTCGTGGAATCGAGGCGTCGGGGCTTGGGGCCATCCGGATGGATGAGGTGGCGTCCCGTTCTGCCCTGGCGCAACGGGACACACGCGAGACTCGGGGACGAGAACGACATGCGGGGCACACGTGAGGGCGGCCCGCAGGGCCCCTACATCGGCCCAGTCGCCCAGCACACGGTCGACATACACCAGCACACGGTCGACATAAAAAAGCCCCACGCCGGATTGGTCTCTGGAAGGGACTACCGACGTGGGGCGCCCACAGCTACGTGGGCAAGACCCGAAAATTGTTTTGGGGCGTCTCTGCCACGGGTACACTCAGGTCGCCACCAATGCACAGTCTCGTTGTTCTGGGGACGACGACCGTTACGATGTGTATAGGCGGGTTGGGGAAGGGCGCAGGTTTTCTTACGTTAGCGGTGCCCGAATCATTGCCCCGCGCAGTTTTGCGAGACCCGCATACCGCTCTCGTTTTTCGCCACTTCGTACGTCCGCGTGGCCGACGCATCGTGTCGGATTCTGTGTACCGGCGACCTTCACCTCGGGCGCTACCCGTCCCGCACCCAGTCGCGCGACCGGGCGTGGGCGGTCGATTCCGTGTGGGCGGACACGGTGTCGTACGCCGTGGAGCAGGCGGTGGACGTGGTGGCGTTGACCGGGGACGTCGTTGACGATCAGAACAAGCGGTACGAGGCCCTGGGCCCGCTTCAACGGGGCCTCCGCCGGCTCGAAGAGGCCGGCATTCCCGTGGTGGCGGTGGCTGGGAATCACGACTTCGATGCGCTCCCCCGCCTGGCCGAAATGGTCGAGGCGGAGCACTTTCACCTTCTGGGGCGGGGGGGGGAGTGGAGCACCGTGACCGTGGCGCCGGAGGGACGGTCGCCCGTTCAATTCGTGGGGTGGTCGTTTCGGGAGGCGCACGAGCAGGCCTCTCCGGTCGAGTCGTTTCCGGACGGGCGCCTCCGCGACGACGCCCCGACGGTGGGGCTGTTGCACGCCGACCTGAACGCCCCGGGGAGCGTCTACGCCCCGGTGTCGCTCGGCGCCCTGCGCCAGTGCCCCGTTTCGGCGTGGCTCCTGGGCCACATCCATGCGCCCTCGCTGCGAGACGACCGGTCGCCCCTCGTGCTGTACCCCGGCTCGCTCCAGCCGCTGGACCCCTCGGAACCGGGGCCCCACGGTCCCTGGCGCGTGGAGGTGGCCCCGGACGGGACCAGCACAGCGGCCCAGCTGCCCCGCGCCCCCCTCCGCTACGAGCATCTCGAGGTGGACGTGGACGCAATCGACGACGAGGGGGCCGTCGAGGCCGCGGTGACGGACGCGATGCGCGACCGGCTCCGTACGGCCCGCGAGGAGGGCCCCACGCCGCAGCGGCTCGTCTGTCGCCTCACGCTCACGGGCCGCACGCCCGTCCATCGTGCGGTGTGCGACCTGGTGGAGACGTGGCCGGGCGCGCTGGAGGTGCCGGTTGCGGAGTCGACCGCCGTCGTGGAGGCGGCCGCCGCCCGGACGCGCCCGGCCCTCGACCTGGAGCGCATCGCGGAGGGCACCGACCCGCCCGCCGTGCTCGCCCAGCTTCTGCTCGCGATGCGGGACGGGGCGGAAGACGAGCATGCCCAGGAGGCGTGGACTGCGATCAAAGCGGCGTGCTCTGCGGTGCAGGACTCCCCCGCCTACGACCCGCTCCCCGCCGCGGACGACCTGTCGCCGGACCGGGAGACGCTCGCCGACATGGCCTGGCGTCAGGGCCTCCTGCTTCTCGACGAACTGCGCTCCCAGACCGACGCTGCGCCTCAGGAATGACGAATGCCTCTTCCCCCGACATGCCGACTGCGACGGCCGACGCCGCCCTCCACGTCCGCCGCCTCGCCGTGCAACGGATGTACGGCCGGTCGTTTGGGCTCGACGTCGAGGGGCTCGACCCGGGCGTCAACGTCATCGCGGGGCCGAACGGCTCCGGCAAAACAACGCTCGCCCGGGCCGTGACGGTGCTCCTGTGGCCGGAGGCCCACGGATGGGGGCGGCCCCTCGTTGAGGGCACGTTTCGCCTGGGCGGCGAGCCGTGGCGGGTCGACGTGGAGGGCAGCCGTGTGCAGTACCAGAAGGACGGCGTCCCGGCCTCCCCGCCGTCCATGCCGCCGCCCGGCCACCGGGGGCGCTACCACATGTCCCTGCGCGACCTGCTCGCCGCGACCGAGGACTCGGAGCGGGCCCTGGCCGACGCCATTCTGCAGGAGGCCCAGGGCGGGTACGACGTGCCGGGGGCCGCCGGGGCGCTCGGCTTTGGCGAATACGCGAAGGGCAAGCTGAAGGAGACGCGCGAGGTTGAAGAGGCACGGGGCCGTGTGGAGGCGGCCCGGTCGCTGCACCGGGATCTGGAGCGCAAAGAGCGGTCGCTGCGGCGCCTCCGCCGCGAACGGGACGAGGCGCGGGCGGCGGCCCGGCGCCGAGACGCCCTCGAGCAGGCCCTGGCAGTGGTGCGGGCGGAGCAGGAGCGTCAGGAGGCCGAACGGACGTTCAACGCGTTTCCCGAGGGCATGCAAGCCCTTCAGGGCGACGAGGCCGACCGCCTCGACCGCCTCCGGGCCGATCGGGAGGCGGCGGTCGAGAAACGAGAGGAGGCCACCGCGCAGCGGACAGAGGCGGAGGCGCGCATCGCCGAAAGCCGGCTGCCGGCGGACGGGCTCCCGGACGGCACCCTCGACACGCTCCGGACGGCCCTACAGGAATGGGACGAGGCGCGAACAGCCCTCGAACAGGCGGAGCGCGAACGAGCCCGGGCGGCCAAGACGGAGGCGGCGGAGTGGGAGCGCCTGTCGGGGGACGACAAGGAGGCGGCCGCCCAGATCGACGGGCCGGCGGTCGACGCGGTCCAGTCGCTGGCCGAGTCACGCCTGGAGGTGCAGGGGCGAAAGGCGGCGCTCCGCGCCCTGGAGCGGCGGTTCGGGGAGGCCGACCCCGAGACCAGCCCGGAGCAACTTCGCCGTGGCGTCGAGCAGCTTGCGGAGTGGCTGCGGGAGCCGGCGTCGGCTTCCGACGGGAAAGGACGGGGGCGGGTCCTTCGCTATGTGGTCCTCGCGGGGGCTGGCACTGTGGTCGTGGGGGGTGCCGTGCTGGGACTTGGCGGGGCGCCCCTGGGCTGGGTCGTGGCCGGGGCGGGCGCCGTCGTGGCCGTCGCTGCGTATTTCGCTACCCGCTCGACCGGCGTCGCGACGGAAACGCGTCGGCCCGATCTGGAGCACCGCTTCGAACGGCTCGACCTCCCCACGCCCTCAACCTGGTCGGTGGATGCAGTCCACGCCCACCTCGACTCCCTCCTCCAGGACTGGACGGACGCGCGGCTGGAGGCGGCGAAGGCACAGGAGTGGGCCCGCCACGCCGACGAGGCAGACGCCATCGAGGACAAACAGGCCGAGTTGGATGAGCGCGAGGGCGAGCTCGCCGACCGGCTTCACGTAGATCCGGGGCTCAGTGCCCACTCACTGCTCTGGTTCGTGCAGCGGCTGGGGGCCTGGCAGGAGGCGTGGACGGAGGGCATGGGGGCCGAAGAGAAAATGCGAGAGGCCGAGCGACAGGCGGAGACGTGGCGGGAGAAGGTGGAGGCGCTCGTCGAGCCGTACGGGGACGACCACGTGGAGGACATCAGCGACGGCCAGGCGGCCCTGGAGCAACTCCGAGAGGACCAACGGGCCCTTGAGGCGGCCCATGCCGACCGGGAAAACGCGCAGCAGCGTCTCGACCAGGCGACGGAGCAGGTGGAACGGATCGACGACGAGATCGCGCAGCTGTTTGACCGGCTTGGGCTGGACGACGAGAGCGACGAGACGGTCGCGGAGTGGTGCGCGCAGTTCGACGAGTACGAGGCCGCCGAGGAGGCCCTGAATCGGGCCGAGCGGTCCGTCGAGCTGGAACGCGAGCGCCTCAAGGAACGGGAGGGCTTCGAGGAATCGATGCTCGGGGCGACGGCCGAAGAGCTGGAGCGGCGGAAAGAGGAGGCGGCCCGGCAGGCCGAACGGGTCGACGCCCTTTCCGACCGGATTAGCCGCATTCAGCAGCAGGTCGAGGACGCCAAGACGGACCACGACCTCGAGGAAGCGCTCGCGGAGCACCAGTCGGCCCGCCAGGCGCTGCGGCGTCGAGGCCGCCGGGACCTGCGGCGGGTCGTCGGGCAGGCCCTCGCGGATGTCGTTCACGAGCGGACCCGAAATCAGGATCTGCCGGCCGTCTTTGCCCGTGCCGACGAGCTCTTCCGGCACATCACGAGCGACCGCTACCGCCTGGACCTCGACCGGGCGGAGAGCACGTTCCGCGTGGTGACGGACGCCGGGCGTGGGCTCGCGCTCCAGGAACTGTCCGGGGGCACCAAGGTCCAGCTTCTACTTGCCGTCCGCATGGCCTTCGTCGAGACCCAGGAGCAGGGCATCCGGCCGCCCCTCGTTTTGGACGAGGCCCTGGCCAACAGCGACGACGGGAAGGCCGCGGCCATGATCGAGGCGGTTCGTACGATCGCCGCCGAGGGGCGTCAGGTGGTCTACCTGACGGCACAGTCCGACGAAGTCGCGAAGTGGCGGCGGCAGCTCGACGAGACCGACACGGCACTCGCGGTCCACACGCTGTCCGGGGCCGATGGGGAAAGCGTTGCGGCCGGCGGCACGCGTGAAACCGGTGGCCTCCGACCGGGCCGGCCTGCGTCGCCGGCGCTCCCGCCCCCTGAGGAGCGCAGCCACGAGGCCCTTGCGCGCCACCTCGACGTCCCGGTCTGGACGCCCCGGAATGAGGTTGCGGCGTTGCACCTGTGGTACCTGACCGACGATGCGGACCGGCTGTGCCGTGCCGTGGAGGCCGCCTATCGGCGGTGGGGGCAGCTTGCCGGCCTGGCCGAGCGGGACGCCCTTTCGCTCATTGACCTGGATCCGTCGACCTACCGGCGTTTGGAGGCACTGGCCCGTGCGGTGGAGCACTGGGCCGCCGCGTGGCGCGTGGGACGCGGCACCCCTGTGGGGCGGGCGGCCCTGGAGGCCACGGACGCCGTGTCCGACACCTTTATCGACGACGTGACCGCCCTGGCGGAGCGCGTCGGCGGGGAGGCCGCACGCATCCTCGACGGGCTGAGAAACGGGGCCGTCAAGCGCTTCCGCTCCGACAAGGTGGACGAGCTGGAGGCCTACTTCCGGGCGGAGGGCCATCTGACGTCGGAGGCGGAGCGTCCCCCGGAGGCGTGGTGGCGCCGGGCCCTGGAGGCGGTAAGCGAGGACCTCGAGGCCGGACGCGTCCGCCGGGACGAGGTCGAGGCCGTGCTCCGTCGAATCTGCGACCGTGCCCCCACCCTCAAGGACGGGTCCCCCACGGAAACGAAAGACGGGTCCACCTGACGACATCCCCCTGCATTCTCTCACGTCAAACGTGCATCTGTCTCGATGAACGACTCCGTTTCTTGGGCCGTCCTGCTCCGCGGAACGGCGGCGTTTCGCCGAGGCCTGCTCGCGCTGGGCCTTTGGGCCGCGGCCCTTCTGCCTGCGGCGGGGCTCGCGCAGGACGCCCCGCGGCCGGTGACCCCACTGGACGGCGCCCTCGAACGCGTGACGGTGCACGGGACGAGCCTCGAAGGCAATCTGGTGGGGGACGACCCCGATCGCCCGGTGTCGGTGTACCTGCCGCCGAGCTACGACGCGTCGCCGGAGCGCCGCTACCCGGTGGTGTACGTGCTACACGGCTTCACCGATTCCGACCGGGGCTGGTTTGGGTGGGAGGAGCACTTCGTAAATGTGCCCGCCGCGCTGGAGCGGGGCATGGAGGCCGGCACGGTCCGCGAGATGATTCTGGTCGTCCCCAACGCCTTCACGGCCTACGAGGGCAGCATGTACTCCAGCTCCGTCACCACGGGGGACTGGGAAACGTTCGTCGCGGAGGAGCTCGTCGGCTACGTCGACCGGAACTACCGGACCCTCCCGGACCGGGACAGCCGGGGGCTGGCCGGCCACTCGATGGGCGGGTACGGAACCCTTCGGATCGGGATGAAGCGGCCGGACGTGTTTTCGAGCCTCTACGCCATGAGCCCGTGTTGCCTGGAGGCGCGCCTGGAGCCGGACAGCGCCGCCGTGGCCGAGGCTCGGGCCATCACGCACCCCGATCAGGTGCCGGAGGCCGACTTCCTGACGAAGATTGTGCTGGCCTGGGCGGCGGCCTGGTCGCCGGACCCGAACGACCCGCCCCTCTACCTCGACCTGCCGTGGGCGAACGGCGCCCGTCAACCGGGCGTGGTGGCCGAGTGGGCCGCCAACGCGCCCCTCGCGCTGATGCACCAGCACGTTCCGGAGCTGCGGCGGCTCGCGGCGATCGGCCTGGACGCGGGTGCTCAAGACCAGCCCATCGCCTCGAACACTCGGGCGTTTGCGGAGGGGCTCGCGGCGTATGGCATCGACCACACCGTCGAGATTTACGACCCGGGGACGCACGTCAGCCGGATCGACGCGCGGGTGGAGAACCACGTTCTTCCGTTTTTCTCGGGTCGGCTTGCCTTTTCGGAGTAACCCGTCCGGCCAATCGCCGAGATTTTTGGACGGCTCTGTCTGCGAAGGAGGCCACCGGAAGAGGCCGCGAGCGTGCGCCAGGGCGGCATCTGCACCGCGAACCGTCCTGGCGGTCGGGAAGACGTTCGGGGCGCACACCAGGAGGAACGGCATTGGCATCGTATTTGAGGATTGAAAAGGGCCCTCGCTGTTCTTCCTCCTGGTGCCCCCGCTCCCATGGACCTCGCCGATCGACTCTCGATGCTTCGGGCCCGGGCCGACGGGCAGCGGGCCGCCCTCGATTGCCAGAAAACGACCGAAACTGCACTCGTCCTTCCGTTCTTCGACGCACTCGGATACGACCCCTTCGACGTGCGGGCCGTGGAGCCGGAGGCAAGCGTGGAGGGGGAGGACGAGACGGTGGATTATGCCCTCAAGCGAGACGGGCGACCGGTGATGCTGGTCGAGTGCACGGCGGCGACGAAGCCGCTGGAGGCGCCGGGCTCCCCCGCTCTGCTCCGGCACGCCGAGGCGATGGACGTCCCGCTCGTCCTGTTCACAAATGGCATTCGGTTTCAGTTTTGCGCAGTCGACGAGGGGGAGGCGGAGCCCCCCGACGGGCCGGCCTTGGACTTTGACCTTCTCGACCACTCGTCCAACGAGGTCGACGTGTTGCGACGGCTCGCCCGGCCGGTATTCGAAGCGGACGCCGTCGGTGCGGCCATGCGTGCGTGGACCCGCAGCCGTCAGGTTCGATCGTACCTCACACAACAGCGGGACGCCCCCGACGCGCCGCTGGTCCAGTTTGTCGCGACGCAGATTTGCGACGAGACCGTCTCGGGGGACGAGCTCGACCGGCTGCGGTCGGTGGTGCAGAACGTCCTGGACGAGTTGCTAGGGGCGACCGAAGACGACAACGAGCGCCCCGCGCCCCGAGCGGAGTCGCCGGTGCCGCCGGGCGGAACGGACGCGGATACACAAAGAAGGACCGGGGTCTTCGAGAAGGATATTGTGAAACGCGCCCTCAACGACCTGTAGGGGCCCGAGCACGGTCCGAAACGGGGCGAGGCGGGGCCAATGAGGAAACAGCCCTCGCTGTGCGGCGTCCGAAGCCTTCCGTCGTTGCACACACCGGAGGGAGGCGCTGCTCGGACGAATTAGACCCCGCCCTGAATGATCGACTCGGATGTCAGTATTCTCGGCTGCGGCTGGCTCGGCCGGCCGTTGGCCCAGCACCTCGTGGCCCAGGATGTTCGCGTGCGTGGCTCGACCACCACGCCTGAGAAGGTCGACGCCCTGCGTGAAGACGGCGTCGAGCCGTACCTCCTCACCCTCACCCCGGAGCTCACCGGGGAGGACGAATCGGCGTTTTTTGCGTCGCCGATCCTCGTCCTGAATGTCCCCCCCTCCCGGACGGCCGACGACGCGAAAGCGCACTACCGTCGCCAGATCGATGCGGTGCGCGAGGCGGCCGCCCACGGGGCGGTCGAGTGGGTCCTGTTTGCGAGCTCGACCGGGGTGTACCCGACCGTGGAGCGGACGGTCACGGAGGCCGACCAACCGCCGGGCCGGCCGGACGCCCTGCCGGGGACGCGCCGCTCGACCGGACGCGCCGTGCTGGCCGCCGAGGAGAGGCTGATGCGCGATTCGTCATTCGCCACCACGATCGTGCGGTTCGGGGGGCTTTACGGGGGCGACCGACACCCTGGGCGCTTTCTTGCGGGACGGTCCGACATTGGGCGGCCGGAGGCGCCGGTCAACCTAATCCATCAGGACGACTGTGTGGCGCTGCTCGCGACCCTTCTCGACCAGAATGCTCAGGGGGAGGTCTTCAACGCCTGCGCGGACGCTCATCCGACCCGCCAGGCCCTCTACACCCGTGCGGCAGAAGTGCTCGGGCTCGAGCCGCCGACCTTCGACGAGTCGGACCCCACCACCGGAAAGCGCGTCGACAATCAGAAGGTCAAAGACCGGTGCGACTATCAATTCCGCCACCCGGATCCCCTGGCCGACCTGGACGCGTAGATCGGGGCCCAGCGCACAGCCTGTAACGATTCCACGACGCCTCCGGGCACGTCCGTACGAAGTTGATTTCGCGGCGGGGGCCCCGTTGTTTAAGGCTGATCTCAAAGTCCCGGCAAAGCACCCGTTCGAGCCGGGCCGTCACCCTCTCCTTTTCCACTGACACCCTAGGTGTATGCCTACCTCAACCAGCATTCACCCCATCCTCGACCAGGCGCCCACCACCGAGTCCTTCCGGAAGGCGACGCTGCGTGGATTTCGCAAGGACCAGAAGCAAATTCCGTCCAAGTTTCTCTACGACGATCGAGGGTCGAAGCTCTTTGACAAGATCTGCGAGCTCGAGGAGTACTATCCCACCCGCACAGAGATTGGAATCATGCGGGAGAACGTGTCCGCCATGGCCGAGGCCATCGGGCCGGCGGCGCGCCTCGTGGAGTACGGCAGTGGCAGCAGCCTGAAGACCCGCATCCTGCTGGAGCAGATGGGGGAGGACCTGGCGGCGTACGTGCCGGTCGACATCTCGAAGAGCCACCTCCTCGAAAGCGCCGAGGCGCTCGCGGAGGACTACCCGGCGGTCCCCATCCAGCCGGTGTGCGCGGACTACACAACGTCCTTCGAGTTGCCCGAGCCGCCGCGGTCGGCACACCGGACCGTGGGCTACTACCCGGGCTCCACGATTGGAAACTTTCCCCGGGACCAGGCCCGCGCGTTTCTCGAACAGATTGCCCACACGGTGGGGCCGGAGGGCGGGCTGCTGATTGGCGTGGACTTGAAAAAGGACGTAGACGTGATGACGGCCGCCTACGACGACGCCGAGGGGGTGACGGCGGCCTTCAGCAAAAACCTGCTCCGTCGTATGAATCGAGAGCTGGATGCCACCTTCGACCTGGATGCCTTCGAGCACCAGGTCCTCTGGAACGAAGAGCGCGGCTGCGTGGAGAGCCACCTCCGCAGCACGACGGCGCAGTCGGTAACTGTGGCCGACGAGTCGTTCGCGTTCGACGCGGGCGAGACCATTCATACCGAAGACTCACACAAGTACACGCTCGACGGCTTCGCGAGCCTCGCGGCCGACACGGGGTTCGAGGTCGAGTCGGTGTGGACGGACGATCGCTCATACTTTAGTGTGCAGTACTGCACCACCCGCTCCGATTCGGCGTGAATTTACGGGGCATCGGGCGGCCCCCGTCCCCCGGAGACGGAACGAGTAGACGGTGCGGTCCATCCGTATGGGCCCTGCTCGTCACACTTCAAGTCACTCAGCTCCCCGCCCGATATGGCCCACGCATTCTTTCTGGGCGTCGACGTCTCCCCTGCCGACGGGGACGGCGCCCCGGACGTCACCCACGCGCTGTTCGAGAAGTCGAAAGAGGATTCCGACGAGCCGGCAGCCTACCGGCTCAACCGCATCCGAGACCACGCCGATGTGGCGTCGGCCGACGACCTCGCCGATCACGTCCAGGGCCTCGTGGCCGACCAGCCCTACATCGGCCGCACGAGTCTGATCGTGAACCGAGGGGCCGACTTTGGGGCGGCGCTCGTGGGGGCCCTCGAAGATCGGGGCATGGACCCCGTCGCCGCAACCCTTACGAGTGGAGGGGGGGCGGTGGCCGGCGACCCCGACGAGATTGGGGTCCATCTCGGCGGCGGGGATGTCCTGCGTCGATTCGTCAACCTCCACCGCGACGGGCGGCTCCGCCTTGAAAACCACGCCACCGAGGCGGCCTCCCGGCTGGCCCGAGACGTGCAGGCCCTGTCCGAGCGGCTCGACGAGATCGACGGCGACATGGAGGCGCTGGGCGAGACGCAGACCGACGGCCTGTCGTTCGACCCGTCGGCCACGCACATCACGAGTGCCGCCCTTGCGGTGTGGCTCGGGTCGGAGCGGTCGTTCGATCCGTCCCAGCGCCTGAAAACATCCCCCCAAACGGACGCGGGGGCCTAAGAGCCTGGTATGTTGATTGTGAACCGACCCGCGAGGACGCGCACCGATGGGCCGAGACCCGGGATATGGTCGAGGGCCGTAGCGGATCGACCGCCCGAGCCCGGTCCCGATTTGCAGGCCATCGATGCCGCCCGCAGCCTCGGGGCATGAATTGAAACAGGTTCTAACACGAGCCCTCGTCCGAGCACACAACAGGGAGACGACGCACGCCCTCAATCCCTTCCCGCAGGAATTCTGCACGTTCGTTTTCGTCCACCGCCCGCCGACCGCCCATGAGCCATCCCTGGCACGACATTGCTGTGGGGGGGGAAGCCCCCGACATGTTCAGCTGCATCATCGAAATTCCGCAGGGCTGCAAGGTCAAGTACGAGTTGGACAAAGAGAGCGGGCTGCTTCGGGTGGACCGGATGCTCCACTCCTCGGTCGTCTATCCGGCCAACTACGGCTTTATTCCGCGCACCTACGCGGACGACGGGGACCCGCTCGACATGCTCGTGCTGGCCCAGGAGAGCGTCGACCCGCTGAGCATTCTGCGCGCCCGGCCCATCGGCCTCATGAACATGCTCGACGACGATGAGGAGGACGCGAAAATCATCTGCATCCACCTGGACGACCCGGCCTTCAACGACTACTGGCACATCAAGGAGCTTCCCGACCATCGCCTCCGAGAGCTGCGCCGGTTCTTTCAGGACTATAAGGCCCTGGAGGACAAGACCGTCCAGGTGAAAGACTTCTTCGGGCCGGACCGGGCTAAAGGAATCGTCGACGGGGCCCTCCAACGCTACGAGGAGGAGATTGCCCCGATGCGGGACGGGTAACCCGTAACGTTCCAGACGAGTCTGCAGGAGCAAGGCTGCCCGCGATCGCACTCAAGCCCGGGTGTTTTGGGCCCCTCGCATCCGTTCGGCACGGGCCGTCGGGAGGGGCCCGGCACGGGGACCTACAGCGTGATGCCCACGCCCGCACTCACGGTGTTGTTGCTGGCCAGGGCGTAGTCGACGTTGAGCTGAATGACGGCGAGGGTGACGGACACGCCCGCGAGGGCCCGGACGTTGTTCGAGGCGTCCTGCTCGAACGATACGGTCGACGTGCCGGCACTCGTCTGGAACGTGTAGCCCACGTTGACCCCGAACTGCTCGTACTGCAGGCCGCCGTAGAACGTGATGGGGGCGACGGGGACGCTCTTGCTCACCTGCGCGTTGAGGGCCCAGCCGGAGGCGTCGACGATCTCGCCGGAATTGATGCTGTCGTCACTGCCGGAGAGGGACAGGCTCTGCCACGTGCCCTGCACGGCGAGGTTAACGGGCGAGAGGGGAATGTACTGGCTGAGGCTGTGCCGCACGGAGAGGCCGAAGAGGGAGACGGAGCCGTAGTCGCTGACGCTCGTCTCGGGAAGAAAGCGGACCTGGGCGTCGGTCCCCAGAACCGTGCCGGCGCCGATTTGGGGGACCGCGAGGGGGGCGATCGAGGTGTTGAGCAGGCCAGGGGGAAGGTCGACCGTCTCGTTGGGCGTCAAGGGATCATTGTCGGAGATGATCGCCTGTCCCGGAGACGTCTCTTCCCCAAACACTGTGGGAAGGTCCTCATCGGGGTAGGTGATCGTAAGGGTCCGTCCGTCGTCGGTTGAAATCTGATCCTGATCCAGCCGAAAGGCCGTCTGGGATCCGGACGTTAAGGCACCCATACCAGCCACGCCGACGTAGAGGTCAATCACGGGGACGATGCCTTCGCCCCCGACCTCCGCGGTGCGGAAGAGCCCGGCGTTCAGGTTGGCCCCGAGGGCGTCGGTGATCGGCTGCGTGTAGTTGTCGGCATACTGCTGGCCGATGCTGCTCAGGGCGCCGCCGAGTTCGTCGGTGTCCCGATTTTGGGCCTGGCTCGGCGGGACGACCAGGACGGCGAGGACGATCAGGAACGGAAGGAGGCGGGCTTGGAGGGTGTGCATGGGGGAAGAGGAGGAGTTGAGAGTAGGAAGCGAGCTGTGTAGAAAGGAATAGTGAAGCAAGCGCCGTGCCGTTGGGCTAGGAGGCAACCGTCTCGTCGGCGGCCAGCCGGTCGGAGTGCGTGTACGCCCGGAGGCGGTCCCGGTCGTGGGGCGGGGTGAGGAGGCTCACCGTGAGGAAGACGGCGATGTTCGCGGCGAGCCCGTAGACGCCCTCGTGCAGCGGGAAGGGGCGGAGGTGCGGGGCGACGAGAAAGAGGGTGTTCACCCCGATCCCTGCCAGCAGGCCCGCCAGGGCGCCGGCGCCGGTGGCGCGGGGCCAGTAGAAGGCCGCAAAGACGAGCGGGAAGATCTGCGCGACGCCGCCGTAGGCCCCAAGCAGGAGCGCCACGATGCCGACCTCCGAAAAGACTGCGAAGTAGTAGGCCGTGGCGCTCGTGGCGACGACGAGCCCGCGAATCCACTGGCGCTGCCGGGTGTCGGTCATGGGGGCGGCGAGCAGCGGCTTGATGCCGTCGCGCAGGCCGATGGAGGCGGCGGCGTGCAGGATCGCGTCCCCCGACGACATGGAGGCGGCCAGGGCCCCCGCGCACACGAGCCCCACCAGGACGGGCGACAGCTCGATCTGAGTGAGCAGGTGCGGGACAATCGTATCGGGCGGCGCGACTCCCGGAAACGCCAGCACGCCCGCGAAGCCGATCAGCAGGATGGGCACGAGGAACAGCTGGAAGGTGGGGTATAGCACCACCGTCAGCTTGAGGGTGCGGTCGCTCTTGGCCGTGAAGGCGCGCATGAAGAGGTGCGGCCACATCGAGAAGCCGACGGCCGACACGATGACGGCCGAGCTGTAGCCGGCCCAGCTCCAGGGCGACCCGTCCGCCGCGAGGCCCGGGACGTCGAGCATGGCCGCCTTGTCGCTTGCCGCGATCGCCTCGAACATGGGCTGGATGCCCCCGTGCAGCGTCTCCGGCAGGTAGAGCCCCAGGAACCAGGCGACGGCCATCATGAAGAGGCCCTGCACCGTGTTCGTCCACCCAATCGCCATCATGCCGCTGGCGAAGACGTAGACCAGCACCACGCCGTAGGCCGCGAGCGCCCCGAGCCACTGGGGCACGACGCCGTCGGAGATGGTTGACAGCAGCAGGCCCGCCCCCTTCATCTGGAGGGTCAGGTAGGGCACGAACGCGACGACGCTGAGCGCGGCCAGCACCACCGAGAGCGTGCGGCTGTCGTACCGGTGGGCCAGCATCTCGGCCTGGGTGACGAACCCGAACGCCTCGCCGACCTGCCGGGCGCGCGGGCCGAGGAAGTAGAAGGGCACCATCCCCACCGTGCCGTAGGCGATGATGTAGAAGGCGGCCGCGCCCCGCGAGTAGGCCCAGCCGGGGGCGCCGAGGAACGCAAACGACGAGAAGACCGAGGCCCCGAGCACAAAGTAGAGCACAATCACGCCCAGCGTCCGGTCGCCGGCCACGTACCCGTCCACGCTCGCGGAGACCGTGCGCCCCGACCAGACCCCGAGGCCCAGCACCAGGACGAGGTAGAGGCCGCAGATGGACAGAATGACGGCCCACTCGGGCATGGGGACACGGCGACAACCAGAGAGGCGGGCGAGGGAACGGGGCTCAGTCTGCGGGGGCGGGCGCGTCGGTGCGGTACAGAAGCACCAGGGCGACGAACATAACGACGAGCCAGCCCACCGTCCAGGCGAACGAGAAGGGCAGGCCGAAGACGTAGGGCGTCAGGTCTACCGCCAGCGGGTAGACGGGCCAGACGAGGGCCAGCCCCGAGAGCACGCTCACGACGAGAAACGCCCACAGGGCGGCACGCCGGGACTCATCCCCGAGGCCGGGAACCACGAGTCCCTGAGGAATGTCGTCGGCCTGATCGTCCATGGGCATCGGTGGGGCCGTGAGTGCGGGCGACAGGGGGGCAGCGCCGGCTGGAAGCAACGGCGTCCCCGTTGAGGGAGAGTCAGGCAGAGGCCCGGTGGTCAGGTGGGGCGGAGCGGGCGTCCTCCACGGGGGGCGTGTCGAGGGACGCGTCGGACCGCTCGTGGTGCGGGTCACCCCCGCTCCGGCAGGAATAGACGACGGAGGCGAGGAGCAGAAGGGAGACGGCACCGATGGCGAGGCTAAAGGCCCCGGCGGCGAGTGTGCGCTTCATGGGTGGACCATTCGGTTGTAGGACGAAACGTTCAGTGTCGGGGTCTTCGCGGTATCATCCAGGCAGGAACCAACGTAAACTCCCAATTGCTCTTCAGAGAGGCAAGGGCCGACGGGCAATTTGCAGGGTCGTCGTCTGCGCAGAGGGGGTCTCCTGCAGGGGACGGCTCCCCGGGCGGGGGCACAGTCGCAAACACAAACGGTGCGTCAATCAATCGTGAGGTCCTGCAAATACCGTCCCAGCCGATCGCTGCGTTCGCCCCGTTCCTCTTCGAGCGTGGCAATGCGCTCATTCAAGGACTCGATCCGGTCTTCCGTGGACGAGAGCTTGTCGAGCAGACGCTGGTAGTAGTCGCTCGACTGCTCCACGGCCTTCATGTTCTCGCGGATGCGGGACTGCTCGCTCCGGAGGCGGTCGAGGTCCCGGCGCGCCTGCGACAGTTGGTTCTTCGTCCGGGACACCTTCTGCTGCAGGTCGGCGGCCTCCTTCAAGGCGTCTTGCACGTCGTCGGGGAGCGCACCGGTGCGGGCGTAGGAGAGAAGCTGATCGCGGTCCGTTCCGAGAAGCTGGTGCCTGCGGGTCAGCATCTTCGTCTCCTCGACCGCGAGTTCGCCGGTCTCCCCCGCGCCGACGGTCATGCGCAACCGGTACACCGATGCAGTGCGTTCCTCGACGTCTGAAGGAGCCGCGAGCGTCCACCCGCTGCGCCGCGGGTGCTCGATGATGAGGGAGGCCGCGGTCTCGCCCTCGTTTTCGATCGTGTAGGTCTGGGACGCCACGCGCTTGCGGGTCATGGTCAGGACGCCCTCGACGATCGTGCCGGTCTGGACCGTCTCCTCCGTGCGCCCACCGCCGGCATCCACCTGCACGTTCTGGTTGAGGGCGTAGGTCACGAATCGGGTGTCCCCCGGCGGCGTGTCGCCCATCCGCGCGTCCCCCGCGTAGCTGCCCGCGTCGAAGACGGACATCGGCCCGGCGGCGAGGTGCTGGCCGGTCGTGTTGGTCAGCCGGGCCCCGTGCAACGGGTGCGTTGGGTGCACGTCCGGGTCGTAGAGGCTGATGCGCTCGACCTGGAGGGGCTCGGTGACGATGGGCAGCATCGCCGAGCGGCGCCGGGGCAGGGACACGTCGTCCACGGTGTACTGGAAAAACGCCCCGGCCTCCGCGGTGGTGGCCGTGGCGGTGACGCCCTGCGACGGGTCCATCTGCGGGGCCGATTCGGCCTGCGCCGCCCCGGCCTTCAGGGCCGATTGGCCCGCCTCCACCCGTCGGCTCCTGTCAAGGCTTGCATTGAAGTCCACGTCTCCCTGTGTCGCGGCGGTTGCTGTGTCGCTGGAAATCCCTTCGCGGTACTGCTTCGGGGGGAGGGGCTCGCCAGCGGTGGGGGCCACGACGGGACGGTCGACGTAGGTGGGCGTGTAGAGGTCCTGCACGAACGAGACCGGGCGCCCGCTGACGAGCGTGAGGTCGACACCCTCCCAGTCGGCATCTGTCTGGTTCTCGACGATGGCCCAGCCCTGCATCTGTCCCTGGCCCTCGTTGGCATCGGGCAGCAGGAGGCGGTAGCTGGTCTTCCAGACCGGGGCTTCCACCACGTAGCCGGCCCGCACGCGACGGGTCCCTTGTCCGCTGAACCGCAGCCGGACGGCGTTCTCGTCCTGGTTGCGCGCCCGGGCCACCGCGTCAAGGGCCTTCCGCATCTCCGCCTGCAGCGCCGGGTCCTCGAAGCGCAGGTGCTGCACGTGGTCGAGCGCGACCGACTGGAGGCCCCCGTCCCCGTAGAGCGTAAGGTGCCACTGCGTGGCTCCATTCGGGCCGTCCTGCGGGTCGGCACTTACAATCGTGCCCCCGACTGTCGTGTCCCCCGTCGCGAGCGTCACGGCCGCGCCGCGAAGCTGGTTGCTCAGTCTGCCCAACCCGCCTGGCTCGGAGAGGTCCACCTGAAACCCCTCAAGGGTGCGCGAAAGCGGGTCCTGCGACGGATAGTTGATCGTGCCGACCCGTCCGCCGCTGAGGTCCTGAAGCACCAGCGACTTGAGCACGTCCTTCATCTGCTCGTCCCGGAAGCGCAGCGTCATCGTCGTCGTGCCCTGCACCGTGCCGCGGTGCTCGACGTAGCTGACCCCACTCTTAAAGAAGACGACCTTTTCGATGGGGACCGTCGGGTCGGACTGGGCGGCCGCGCTCAGCGGAAGGAGCAGGAGGAAAAGACCAGCACGGAGGCGTGGGGCGGACACGGAACCGAAGAGGATGGTTGGGAGCAGAAAGTCCGGGATTTTGTATGCCGTATTTCGTCACAATCAAAAGTGATGATACGCAATACGAGCACCAATCAAAATCAAAAAGGGACATCCTCCTGATCCTCGGCGTAGTCGGACGCATGTTCCTCCCGCTGAATCTCGATTCCGTCGGCGGAGAAGCCGAACAGATCCTCGGGGGAGAACACGAGGCGGAAGTCGGCCTCGTCGAAGAAGGGCTCGAACTTGCTCGCAAACTCGTCGAGTCGTTTCAAGTAGTAGGCGGTGTTCTCGTCCGGATCCTCGGGGTCCCACTCCTCGGCCCGCCGGCAGTGCTTGAAGGCCGTGACGGTGGCGTCGTCGCCGGTGATGTAGTACGTGATGCGGTCGCCCTTCTTCACGGGCTTGCCCGTGCGGTTCTGCTTCTCCTTGGCGAGTTCGTAGGTGGCGGCGCGGGGGCGCTGGCCCGCCTCCACGTCGGCCTCGTACTGCTCCAGCGTGTCTTTGAGCGTCTCGGTGCGAGCGAAGCGCTCCACGCCCTCCCAGTCGCTGTTGACGATTTTGTCGCGGGTGTCCACGTAGAGCTCGTGCAGGCCCGCCACGTCGTGGTCGAGGAGGCGGCGGATGGCCTTCCGGACGAAGTCGCGCCCGAACGGCTCGTTGGAGCGGGAGATGAGGGAGGAGCCCTTAAACTTCAACTCGTCGTCGTAGGTGAGGAGGGCATAGTTTTTCTTCTTGTACGACAGCATCTTCTTGAACCGCCCGTCGAACCCGACGCGGATGCCCTCCGGCATGGCCTCCGTCAGGCTCACGGTGTAGTCGATCTCGGCCTGCTCCCCCCGCACGTCCTCCGGGGGCACGAACAGGACCCCGTCGGTGTCGACCTCGATCACGGTGCCGCCGCGCGCCCGGATTTCGTCGATCAACTGGCGCAGAATTTGTTGCCCCGTCCGCGCCACGCGATCGGCCTCTTCGAAGTCGTTGAAGGCCGAGAGGCCAAAGCCGAGGAGGCCGTAGAAGCTCTGACCCGTCCAGTTGAACTTACGATTGCGCCCTGCGAGCACCGTGTGGTTGTCAGCAACGGTCAGGCAGTGGATCATTCCGTCGTAGTCCACCTGTTGCCGATGCTTCGGCTTGATCGTCGGGCGCTGGCCCCGAACCGTATTTACTTGAATTCGGTGGCTGCCATCATTCGGCATGTGAAAGGCGCGACGCCCTATGTGCATTGCAAGGCGGATAAAATCTTCGGCCAACTGATTGCTGGAGGTTGTGAAACGATCCCCATTTGCGGCGCTATCCCCTTGCATCAAGGTGTCAAATACAATCTTCAGGTCCTTGGGCCCAAGCTGAAAGATCCAGGGGGGAAGGTGCTTCGAGAAACTGTCCGATCCGCACTCGGCCTCCAGGATTTCATACAGCACTTTCGAACAGAAAGAGTGGTCGTTCTGGTCGGAGCTGTACGTAATGCCTGTCCGGTTGAGTAAGGTCGCAATTTCAGAACGTCCTATGTCGTTTTTTTGGCAGAGGGTCGTCTGGTACGAGACGCCGCGCACATTTCCATTCTCATACTGCCGCGCTTTGCTTTTGTAGAGCGTTCCTTCCGTTGCGAACCACCCAAGAATGCGAAGCCAGTCGGTCAATTCGTATTCTTCCGGCTGCCAGCGTGCTTGTCGACGAAGCTCCTTGATGCCGCGCGGGCCTGTTTTGTGCTCAATCGCAAGTCGATCGCACACGGCAGATAGAGAAATCGGACCCGGTCTCTCTTGAGTAGCGGGAAGTGAGCGGAGAGAGGGCAAACGGCGACGAATCCGGTCCCCCAGCATGTCGCCGGCCGTTTCCCACTCCAGGTCCGTGTATTCACCGGACGTGAACCTCTGTGTTAGGAACCGGTGGTTCGGGGTAACCAGAAAATCAGTGTGCTGGTTTTTTATCTCGACCATCGGGCCCGCGTAGTGCTGAGACTGGGTGGCTGTGACGGGCTTGATCTCGACCGCGCCGGTGTCCGGATTGAGAGAGTAGACGCGGTCTCCAACCTCGATTTCCTCGACGTGCCTAATGCCATCGACAGTTACGACCTCTGTCTCTGGGTCGAAGCAATTGATGAGCACCTTGTAAGAGCTCTGCCGTGCGTCGAGCTCGCTGCGGACTTCCTCCTCCTCGGCGTCCTTCATGTCCTGTTTCGTCTTCAGGCGCAGGTCCGTGAGCCGCTCCAGGAGCTGCGGGAAGAGGTCCAGCGTGTCGCCGGACGGCTGCACGTCGTAGTTGAGCATGATGGACGGGTACAGGCTCTCCACGTCGGCGTAGACGATGGGGCCCAGGACGCCCGTGATGAAGATGTCGGTGTAGCCGCCCATCGACTGGCTGCCCCACTCGCTGCGGGGCAGGGCGTGGCGCCGGCGCAGGTACTCCCGCACGAAGAGGCTCTCGATCTTGCCCGCAGGGCCGCGCCGCGCCGACGAGCCATAGGTCATCGGGAGCATCTGGGCGAGGTAGAAGGTGGAGCCGGAGAGGTGGCCCGCCAGCCGCTTCGTCTCGATCACGTCGTCGAGCGCGTACTCCAGCAGCGTCGCCCGGTCGGTGCGCCAGGCCTTGGCGATCTCGGTGCCCTCGATGTAGGTGCGCTCCTCGGGGGCGAGGTCGAAGTAGCGGGCGGCCGTTTTGAGGCTGTAGTCCGGGAGGTCGCGGCTGAACACGTCGAAGGACATCACCTGGAAGTAGGTGTCGATGACGTGGCGCCCCACGATGTCGACGGCCGGGTAGTCGACCGTCCGCTCCGCGAAGCGCATGCTGGAGTCGTAGGTGCGGGGGACCGACCCGTCGCGCCCAATGGCAAAGTCGACGCCGTGCAGGGCGCAGCGGTCGAGGAGGTAGGCGAGGTCGAACTCGAAGATGTTGTGGCCCTCGATCACGTCCGGGTCCCGCTCCTGGAGGACATAGACGAGCTCCTGGAGCAGCTGCTCCTCCCCGATCCCGTCGCGGAGGTGCAGCACCTCGTCCCAGCCCCGATTGTCGGAGAGGGCCACGATAATCACCTTGTCGTCGGGGCGGTCGGCGTTGGGGAAGCTGCCCTCGGAGTACACCTCAATGTCGAGCTGCAGGCGGTGCAGGTCGTCCAGCGTCATGCCGAGAAGGCACGACCGCCCGGTCTGCATGAGGTACTGCTGGGCGGGGGACCCGACCCGGTAGAGCTCGTCGGGCGCTTGCTGGTCGCTGTCCGATCGGTGTTCGACCTGCCGGAGGGCGTCCCAGTAGTCGCTCCACGTCTCGAAGGTCAGCAGGTACTGGTAGAAGTTGTCGCCGTTGAGCGGCGTGGCCGTGTGGACGTCCCCATTCCGGTACCGATCCGCGAGCAGCGAGAAGTCGGAGAGGAAGAAAAACGGAAAGAAGGTGTCCTCCTGCTCGTGGATGGAGGCAAAGTCCTCCGACCGCTGGTAGACGCGCACCCGAGCCGGCTCGTTCGACGGACGGTCCATCATCGGGTGGACGTCCACGAGGCGGGGCATGGGGTCTTTCCCGAACAGGGCCGTGTCCGCCGCCGACTGGGTCGCGTCGGCGGGGGCGGGGGTGTTGACGGCCGGCGGAGACGACATCGGACCGGGGGCGCTCTATTGAGAGTGAGTGCGAACAACCCGGATCGCGAGCCCGGGGAGCCAACAGCGAGCAACCAACGTCCCACCCCGCTGGCGAGATCGGCGTCGGTCTTCCGGATGGACGGAGGGCGCATGAAGAAGGCGTATAGCCCTCACGGGACATCGTCCGTCTAGATCCCAAGTGTCCCGGCGAGGTTTCGAGAACGTATCCCACCGGCCGTCCGAGGGGGACGTCGGAGAGCGCCGAGAACGTGCCCCCATTCCGGCATTGCGGCGGCACGCACAGGGGCAAGGGCACGTCTTCCGTTGCTGGGCCGCGGTCCGTCGTCCCCGGGATGTGAATTCGTTACGGCAGCGGGCGATCAAGTGGGGGAGCGGGCTGTATCGTTCCAGGCACCCGCTTCTTCGTTGCCGCAACATTCCTCATGCCCGATGCCCCCACGCCCCCGGCCTCCATCGAGGAGGCCATCGCCCGAGTCACCCGCTTCCGCGAGGCCCGCGACTGGAACCAATACCACACGCCACGCCACCTCTCACGGGCCGTGGCGGTGGAGGCGAGCGAACTGGAAGAGGAGTTTCTGTGGAAGGACGACCGTGACGTTGCGGAACATCTCCGGTCCGAGGAGGGCCGGAAGGCGGTCGAGGACGAGGTGGGGGACGTGCTGATCTCCCTCCTCCTCTTCTGTGAGCGGACGGGGATCGACCCGCTGGAGGCGCTCGGGGCGAAGCTGGAGAAAACGAAGAAGAAGTACCCTGTCGAGGACGCCTGACCGCGACCGGGTGTTTGGGCGAGGCTGCCGCAGTCCATCCTCGCTCCCGGAGGAAACCAGTCCTACGCGGGGCCGAATCCCTTCCGAATCTCGTCGAAGGTCTTTTCGATGATGCGCTCGTCGATGCCGTTGTAGATTGCGCTCATGAGTTGAATCGTGTTCTGGGCCGCGTCCTCAAACACGAACCGCGGGGCGGCAAAGTCGCACCGCACAAAGTGGGGGGGCTTCCCGCCCCCGTACACGAGGGTGCAGGTGTCGAAGGTGCAGTCCTCGAAGTGCGTCCCGTCGAGCAGGACGCGCTCACTCGAAAAGCTTTGCCCGACCACGTCGTCGCGGCCCGACTCGTCGCGGTCCGATTGAGACCCGCCCGAAGAGTCGCTGTGTCCGTTTTGCTTCGTCATGGTAGCGCTGCGTCTGGCTGAAAGGGGTGCCGTGGGTCCCTTCAAACCCTCTCGGGCGCGTGAGTTCGCCCGGTTGGGGCTTCTGGATGCCTTTCGTGGCGGTCGTGCCGGGATTCCCCAGCCTGTTCGCCGCGCCCCTGCGCTGTGGGGCACTCCGCACCGCCTGCCGGGCCTCACTCCCGTCCGCCTTTCGGTCCGGGGGGAGACCGTTCGGGCAGCCCTTCGTACCGCCGTTGGCCTCCACGAATCTTCCGATACGGTAAATCCACCGGCAGAGGACCGCTGCAGGAAACCGTACGGGAGGCGCCGCGTGGCGACAACTCCCGAGGGTCGAACCCCGATTCTCGTTGCGCGCTTGCCCCTCTATCTGCCCAGTTGCTCCTTCCTGTATGCTTGACCCCGATCTCCCCGACGCGTTTGCCCGGCACCTGCTGACGGCCGTGGCCGACCACTCCTTCAACGCCCTCACCATCACTCGTGCCTCCGGTGCGGAGGAGCCCGGCGAGATCGTCTACGTCAACGACGCGTTCGTGGACCTGACGGGCTACGAGGCCGAGGAGGTGATGGGGGAGACGCCCGGGGTCCTGCAGGGCCCCAAGACCGAGCAGGAGGTGCTGGACCGCCTCGGCCGGAAGCTTGGGGCCGGAGAGGTCTTTCACGGCCGGGCGACCAACTACCGAAAGGACGGCTCCGAATTTACGATGGAGTGGAAGGTCATTCCCGTTGCCGAGAGCGAGATGGATGTGGACGGGGCGGATTCCGGCGAGACGCTGGGGGCGTCCATCTACCACGTTGCGGTGCAGCGCGAGGCGCCGGCCGCATAGAGGACCGAGTGGCGCCCGGCCGCCGGCCCGCAGCGCGGCCGGCACCGCCGACCGTTCCGCACACCGGCGGCGCTACGCTCCGTACCGCTCGCGCACGAAGTCATCGTCCAGAATGGACCGGGCCGCTTCCCGCACCGTCGCCGGCCCGACCGCCGTCTCCAGGTCCGCGATGGTCGGCCCTGCCCCCGAGGTGTCCCGGTTGTGGTCGATTGGCTCCCGCCGGTCGGCGTGGGCCGCGAACCAGTAGGCCACCGCCCCCTGCAGTTTTGGAATGGGGATGCAGGTTTCCTCCTCGCGGTCCCGGATGTAGGCGAGGTCGTAGTAGCCGTCCGTCATGTCGCCCGTCGGGGTCTTGGGGCGCTCCCGGATGGACAGCGAGCACGTGACGCTCGGAAAGTACGCGTGAAGCGCGAGGGCGAAGGCCGCGTTGGCCGCATTGTAGTTGCCGCCGTTTTTGGCCTTCTCGGCGAAGGCAATCAGGTCCTCCGCGCCGCGGGGGACCGGCATCGCGGCCGGCTCCGACATCAGGGACGCATGGCCCTGAAGGCGGGCCTCGTCCCGGCGCTCGATGGCGACGAGGCGATCGGCGGGCTCACTGAGCATGTCCAGAACGTAAATCGTCTCGGACGCGTCGACGCCCGGCCGCGTGTCGGGGCGCTCGTGGGCCGCGACGCCGCCCTCAACGTTCTGATCAAGGTACCGAAGCCGCCGGTGAAGCTCTTCGGGCGCGATTTTGAACAGGGTGCCCCGGTTGCGGTGCCGGAGCGTGTAGTCGACGTCCATGAAGGGATGGGTTTGAGATGCGCAGTGCCGTAGGCCTGGTCTCGGTGGGGGTGACGGGCAGAAGAGCACCTGTTCCGCCAGCGTCAATCAAACCTGCGTCCCCCGTGCCGGATTCCGGAAATGCCGTGCTCCGGCGAGTTCTGAGCTGTTTTTCCCGTTTCGGGCCCTGCTCGGGGCCCGGTTCGTCTACTTCCGCACCCGGACCGGTCTGCGCCGCCACGGATCTGGCCTCCTCACGCTAATCCCTCACAGCCGACGCCCCGATAGGAGGCGTTTTTCCACCGATGGACCTTCCGTTATCGACCTTTCGCGTCTGCAACGGCCCTCGGGTTCCCGGAAAGGGACGCCCGGTGGCCATCGTGGTGGGGCGGGCCGAAGACGGCCTGCCGCCGGACCCACTGGTTCACCTGGAGTACTACGTGTTCTTCACCCGCGACGCCGACACCTTGATTGCCCGCGCCTTCCGAACCCTTGGAACCGTCCCCGAGGCCGTCGACCTGGGGGAGGGCCGTCCCGATCTCTCCTACTTTCTCGGACTGGCCCGAGAAGATGCCGAGACGAGGGTCCGTGAGCATCTCGAGTCGTTCTACGACGACCCCGAACAGGTCCTCGGTGGGCGGGCGGTTCGCCTGGAGTGGACGGACGCTTCCTACCTGGCCGACCTGTATTTTCGGGTGGTCGGCCTGGGGCAGTTCCGGCGGATTGCCGGGGCGACCGACTCGTCCGAGCTGAAGCGCTACCTCGACGACCTCGACGCGAACGGAGCGATTCTCGACCGGCAGGGCCTTTCCGCTTGAGATGTCCCCTCCGGGCCGGGGCGGCGCGACCTCAAGGTCGGCGGCTGCCCCCGCTGCCCCTTTCAAGGGACGGACTGGGAGCATTCCGTCTGCCTCCCTGCCCCGAACGCTGAGGGGCGTCTTCTGCTTGTGCGAAAGGGGGGACTCGAACCCCCACGGGGCTAGGCCCCACGAGATCCTAAGTCTCGCGCGTCTACCAATTCCGCCACTTTCGCATGCGGAACGTCGGGCATCGGTGCTGCCAGAAATAGGAATCGTAACATGGGATCGAGGTTCCTATGGATCCGCGTTGGTGTCGGGCTGTACGGATGCCGTGTCCGATCCACCTGCCCTGCTTGCTGCTGATCCCCCACCGGTTTATGACGCTCCGAGGCTCCGTACTTATCATCGGCGTGGCGAGTCTGCTGTGGGGCGGCCTCGGAATGGGGCCGCAGGCGCAGGCGCAGGACCGGGGGGCGCCGCGCTTTGGCCCGGCCGCGCCGGGCGACACGGTCGTGGCGGAGGCGTCGGACGCGGGACGAATCTGGAGCCTTGTTGCGCCGCCGGCCGACCGGCTTGTGCGTCGGTACGGGATGGAGGTGGACAGCGCCTGGGCGGCCCACCTGCGCCGAAGTGTCCTGCGGCTCCCTGGATGCACGGGGGCGCTGGTCTCGGCGGACGGGCTGGCCCTTACGACGGCCCGCTGCGTGCGACGGCACCTCAATTCTCAAGGCGACACCGCCATCGTGGCCGCGCGGCCCGCCGATGAGCGCGCCGTGCCGGCCTTGCACGCCGATCGCCTGGTCCGGACGAGCGACGTGACGGCGGCGGTGCGGACGGCCCGACAGGATACCGCCAAGGCGGCCGCGATATCCGCGGTCCAAGGGCGGCTCCAGACGGAGGCCGAGTCGGGTCGGCACGTGGAGGTGGCGGCCGACGGGGAAGGCGCATACACGGCGTACACCTACCGGCGCCACGAGGACGTGCGCGTTGCCCTGCTGCCGGACCGGCGAATCAGCGCATTCGGGGGCACCGACGCGGCGCTGACGTATCCGCGGTCGGCCTTCGATGTGGCACTGCTTCGCATCTACACGTCGGAGGGGCAGCCGTTGGCCCCCAACCACTTTTTCGATCCCTCTGGGCAGGGGGCACGCCCCGGAGACGCCGTGTTTTCGGCCGGACTGCCCACGGCCCCCCACCGGGCAGAGAGTGCGGCGCAGCTCGCCACGCGGCGGGACCTGGTGCTGCCGGCGCGGCGCGACCGCCTGGAGACGCGGGCCCAGGCCCTGCGAGCCCGTCTCGATACCACCGAGGCGTCCCCCCCTCAGCGCAGTGCCCTCCGTGATGCCAAGCGGGCCCTGAAACAGACCCGGGCGCGCCTGGAGGCCCTGCGGAACGAGTATGTGCGGGCCCGTCTCGCGCAGCGAGACGAGCGGCTCCGGCGGGCCCTTCGCCGAGACCCGGCCCTCCAGCGGCGGTTCGGGGGGGTGCTGGACAGCCTGGCTGCGATTCAGAACACCAAACGAACGCTTGGCGCCGGCTACCGGGCCTTCGGGGCCGCGGAGGGCGGGCCGCACGGCTCGTCCACGTACCGTCGGTTGCTTCGGGAGGAAAGACAGGAGTCGCCGACGCGCACCGCGTCCTCGCACGCCTCAATGACCGCCGCGGACTCCCTTCAGTCTTCGTCAGGGCCGGTCGAGACCGCCCTGCTGGCCGCCCGGCTGGAGGCCCTCCGGCGGCACCTCCGCCCGGACACCGCCGCCGTGGGGCGGCTCCTCGGGGGACAGTCGCCCGCCGAGCGCGCCGCCTCGGTCGTCGAGCAGCTCGCGTCGGCCTCGGGGGACGGGACGGACGCGTTCCCCACCGACGGCCCTGCGGCCGACGTGGCCGCCGTGGTCGGGGCGCGGGCCCGCTCCTTCCACGAGCAGTGGCGGGGCCTCACGCGGGCCGAACGCCGCCTCACTCGGCGTCTTGCAGACGCCCGTCGGGCCGCCCGGTCGGCCCCCGTGCTGACGGACGGCACCGCCCCCCGGTTGACGGACGGGCGCGTCCGGGGCTACCCGTACAACGGAACGACGGCCCCGCCCTTCACCACCGTCTTTGGCCTCTACGAACGGAACCGTGCGTTTGGCGGGGAGACGCCTTGGGCCCTCCCGGAGCGGTGGCACAAGGCGGGGGAACGGATGGACCGCTCGACGCCCCTTACCCTCGTGGCCTCCGTCGACGGGGCGGTCAGTAACAATGGGGCGCCGCTCCTCAACCAATCCCTGGAGCTGGTCGGGGTCGCCGCGGGGCCCAACATTCAGGGCGTGGCGGGCGCGTACCTCTTCCTGCCGGAGCGGATGCGGACCGTGGGGACGGACGTGCGCGGCCTGCGCGAGGCCCTGACGGCCGTGTACGGGGCGGACGCGCTGGTCGACGAACTGTTCGGGGGCCGCTCGCCCGACCGGTCGCCCTGAGGGACATGCTTCGGCGTTGCACCGTATTCTCTTCTGTGTCGTAAGACCCATCTGCATGCGCACTTCCGTTTGGCGTCTTGTCGCAATATTGGGAATTGGGGCCGTGCTCCTCTCGGGCTGTGGGGGGAGCGGGGGCACCGTATCGGTGCCCGTCGTGGAACGTCCCGACGAGACCGAGTCCGTGGACGACACGCTGGGGGCGACCGCCACGGAGGCGGCGTCGGTCCCGTCGCCCTCCGACACCGTCCGGGCCCAGCGGTTCGACCGCGGGCGAATGTGGACGGTCGAGAACCTGCCCACGTCCTACTTCCAGGAGGCCCACGGCGTCACCCCCGACGACGAGTGGCGCACGAAGGCCCGGCGGGGCGCGCTTCGGTTCGGCAGTGGGTGCTCGGCGTCGTTCGTGTCGTCGAGGGGGCTCGTGATGACCAACCATCACTGCGCGCGGGAGCACATCACGGACGTCCGTCGAGACGGGGAGGCCCTCTTGAAGAACGGGTTCTACGCGGCGGCCCGCAGCGACGAGCGTCGCGCCCCCGATTTGCATGTCGACCAGCTCGTCGAGGCGGAGAACGTCACCGGGACGGTGTACGACGGGCTCCGCGAGGGGCGAGAGGCCGGGGCACAGGCCCGCGAGCAGCGCGTCCAGTCGCTCCAAGAACAGTTGACGGCCGAGGCCAGCACGCGGGACAGCTCGCTCCGCGTGGAGGTCAAGGCGCTGTACCAGGGGGCGCGGTACACGGCCTACACGTACCGCCGGTACGAGGACGTCCGGCTCGTGATGGCCCCGGAGCTGCAGCTCGGGTACTTCGGGGGAACGGAGGACAACTTCACGTATCCCCGGTACGCGCTGGACGTGGCCTTCTTTCGGGTCTACACCTCGGAGGGCGAGCCCCTCCGCCCCGAGCACCACTTCTCGTGGGACACAGAGGGGGCCCAGCCCAACGAGTCGGTCTTTGCCGTGGGGCACCCGGGCTCCACGAGTCGCCTCGACATGGTCTCGCAGCTCGAGTACCAGCGGGACCACGCGCTGCCCGATCGGCTTGAGGCCCTCCGGACGCGGGGCGACCTGCTCGAGACCTACATCCGCAGCAATCCCGACTCGTCCGACCGCTACGGCCTTCGAAATACCTATTTCTCGATCGAGAACACGATCAAAGGGCAGACGGGTCAGCTCCGAGGGCTCCGCGACTCGTACCTCCTCGCGCGGCGCGGCGCGGCGATCCAGGCCCTCCAAGACTCCATCCGGGCCGTCGACTCGTTGCGGCAGTCGTACGGGACGATCGTGGAGCGGATTGGGGGCCTTCAGCAGTCCAAGGTCGTGATGGCGGAGAAGGCCGGGGCCTTCGTGACGTTCGCGAATCTGGAGCTCGGGTCCCGGATTCTGGTGCGGGCGCTTCACGGGTACTACTACGACTTCCTCCGCACACGCGGCGCGCCCCCTGATCGGCTGGAGGCCATTCGGGAGGACGCCGAGCAGGTAACCGACTGGCCCGCCGGGCTCGAAAAGGAGTTCTTGGTGGCACAATTTGAGGAGATCCGGTCGGCCTACGGCGCCGATCACCCCACCGTCCAGCGACTCTTCAAGACGCGCACGCCGGAGGAGGTGGCCGCCCGGCTGGTGGAAAAAAGTGCACTGATGGACTCGACGCGGTTCCTCACTCTGCTCGACGAGGGGTACCGCAAGAGCGACGACCCGTCGGTGCCGGTCATCGAGGCGCTGGCGCCCATGTTCCTGAACACGAACCGCCAGATGCAGGACGTGCGGGCGTCGGAGCGAACCCTCAATGCGCGCCTCTCGCGGGCCCGGCTTTCGGTCTACGGGACCACGTTTCCGCCGGACGCCACGCGCTCGCTGCGGCTCTCGGACGGCCGCGTGCGGGCGTACCAATACAACGGGACGACGGCCCCGCCCTTCACGACCTTCTACGGGCTGTACGACCGGTACTTTTCCCACAACGAGGAGGCGTGGTCGCTTCCTGCACGGTGGGCCACGGCCGTCGACTCGATCGACCTCGACACCCCCCTCAACCTCGTCTCCACCGTCGACATCTCGGGCGGCAGCTCCGGGTCGGCACTGCTGAACAAAGACCTCGAAGTCGTCGGGGTGGTCTTCGACAGCAACATGGAGGCCCTTCCCAACGAGTACCTGTACCGCCGGAACGGCGCCCGGGCGGTGGCGGTCGACGGGCGGGGCATCCTGGAGGCCCTCCGCACGGTCTACGGGGCCGATCGCCTCGTCGAGGAGATCACCACGAGTGGGGAGGGGCCCGAGGGGTGACGCGTCACCGGCCGTCGAGTCCGGTCCGGAACGCCTCGACGATGCCGGGGGTCACGTCGGCCAGCGTGCGAGCATCAGCCAGGTGCGGCGCGGCCCATCCGTAGGCCAGAAGCGGCACGGGGTTGCGGGTGTGCTGGGTGTGGCGGGTGTCCTCCAGGTTGCCGTGGTCACTCGTCACGACGAGGGTGTCCTGGACGGGATCGAGGAGGTCGAGCAACCGTTCCAGGAAGCGGTTCAGTCGCTCCAGGAGCACGCCCGGGGCGAGGTCGATCCGTTCGTGGCCCACCTTGTCCGTGTGGAAGAACTCGAACAGCGTGAGCGCGTGACTGCGGTGGGTGTCGAACAATGCTTGGGCAGTGTCGGCGGGGGTGCGGGGGGAGACGTCGAGCTGGAGGGCGTCCCGCCACCCCTCCGCCGTCAGGTCTGCGGGCACGGCCCGGCGGGCCCGGAGGGCCTCCTGGTCGCGAAGCGGCACGCCGGCCCCCGCGCAGCAGCGCGTCGTGACGGTCCACCGCCGCGACGGGGCCTCGAAGAACTGGGGCGGAAACGCGTTCGCGAACGCGACGCCCCCGTCGGGGACCGCTGGCAGGCCCTGCACGCGATGGAAGAGGTTCTCGTGGTCCAGCACGTCGTGGGTGGCGGAGTGAGGGTACGGCCCGAAGTGGCGCCCCACCCGCTCGGCACAGTTCACGCCGGTGAAGAGGGTGGCCTGTCCGGTGCCGCTCTGGGGCAGTCCGTCCATCCCCAGCGTGGCGTCGAGGGGGCGGACGACGTGATTGGGGGCGGCCCACTTGGGGAGCCCCCGAACCCAGGGCGCCCCGCCGGCCAGCCGCCGAAAGGCCGCGCCGGCGTCGTTCGAGAGCGGGTTGTCCGGCCCGGCCGGGCCCAGCCCGATCCCATCCAGAAAGACGAATAGAATCCGCTTCACAACACCAGTGCCTGGTCCCTGAAAAGATTACTGCCTCCGTTACGCGGGACCGGGGCGGGGCGAGACGGGTTCCATCGTCGCCCCCGCGAGGGGACGCGCTCGGCCTTAGTCGCGGGCCGAAGCGGCCTCTGCCGCATCCGACGACACGAGCGCCGCGCGGTCCGGCTTAGCGACAAACACCGGCGTGGGGGACTGGCGGACCACCCGCTCGGCCACGCTCCCGATCAGCATGCGGTCCAGGCCGGTGCGCCCGTGGCTGGCGATGACGGTGAGGTCCACCTCGTTCTCGTCGATGTAGTTGAGAATCTCGCGCGACGGTTCGCCGGTGCGGGCCTCGATCATCACGTGCTCGTAGCCGACCTCCGACCGGGCCAGGTCGGCAAGCTCGTCTTCCACGCTTCCGATCACCTTATCGGTGGGAAAGCCCGTCTCGCCGAGGCCGTAGGCCGGCGGGTAAAACGGCTCCTCCACGACGTGCAGAAGGTCAATCTCCGCCCCGTAGGTGAGGGCAATCTCTTTCGCGTGCCGGACCGCCGACCGGGAGGCGTCGGAAAAGTCGACCGGGGCGAGCACGCGGCGGACGGCCTGGTCCGGCGCCACGTCCGCGTCGGCCCGGACCGTAAGGGTGGGGCAGGGGGCCTTGCGGACCACCTCTTCGGTGACGCTGCCGAACAGCATGCGGTCGACCCCGCGGCGGCCGTGGGTGCCCATCACGATCAGGTCGATCGCCTCGTCCTCGGCGTAGGCCAGGATGCGCTCGGCGGGCTCGGCCGACTCGACCTGCTCCTGGGTGATGGGGAGGGCCTCCAGGTCCGGCCAGTTGGCGCCACGCACCGATTTTTCGGGGCGGCGCAGCCACTTCGTGAGCGTGTCGGTGGCGATGGGAAAATTCGCTGTCGTCTCCTCGTGGTCGTGGCGGTGCCGCCCCGTCACGTTCAGGATGTGAAGGCCGGCGTCGTGCCAGTCGGCCAGGTGGGCGGCCTGGGGAAAGGCGCGCCTCGCCCCGTCCGAGAAGTCGGTCGGAAAAAGAATGCGTTGAATGGAAAGCATGGGGGGATGGGGGGTTGTGAACAGAACGAGAGGGAATGAGGGAATGAAGGGTCCGATTGACGCCTGCACCGCGGGGCCGCCGCGGGCCATTCCCGAGCCGGCTACGGCCACCGACTCGTCGGGCGTCGGCGCCCGCTTGATTGCCATGTCTTTCGACAAGGGCCAAGAAGAAATCGTGTTATAAGTTTATCACATTTCGGGCAGGTTTGTTGTGGGTGTTTCCCCTGCACGGTCGTGGTGCATTCTGGGAGCACGCACCAAAGCCAGGGAGGAGCGGACGGCGTGGGATCGGTTCCCCGAGTCGCAGATATAGAGGGCCCACGATTTCTCGTCCCCGTTCCACGTCCCATTCCCCGCCCATGCATCGTCTTCGGTGGATTGCCATCGTTCCCCTTGTGCTGCTGCTCGCCCCGAAGGCGGTCGCGCAGGACGCCGTGCCGACCACGGTGGTGGTCCGGGCCGTTTCCAACGACGCCAAGCTCATTCAAGACCCGGTGGGCGGGGCCCGCATCACGATCGAACACGCCCGCACCGGAGAGGTGCTCGCCGAGGGCCGCCAGACGGGGGACTCGGGCAGCACCGACAAGATCATGCGGCAGCCCCGCGAGCGGGGCGCGACCACTTACGACGTGCCCGGCGCGGCCCAGTACGAAACGACCCTCGACCTGACCGAGCCGACCCGCGTCCGCGTCACCGCTGAGGGGCCGCTCGACTATCCGCAGGCGACACAGACGGCTTCGAAAACGGTGCTTCTCGTGCCGGGGGAGGACGTCACGGGCGACGGCATCACGCTCACCCTGCACGGCTTCATCGTGGAGGTGCTAAAGCCCTCGTCGACAGGGCCCCAACCGGGGGCGGAGTTGTCGGTTCGGGCCCGGGTGCGCATGCTCTGTGGGTGCCCCACGGAGCCGGGAGGGATGTGGGACGCGAACAGGTACACGATCCGCGCGCAGCTGCTTCGGGACGGGGCCGTCGTGGCCGAGGCGCCGCTCGCGTTCGCCGGCACCACCAACGAGTACAGGGGCACGGTCTCCGTGCCGGAGGGCGGCGCCACGCGCCTCCGTGTGATGGCCCAGGACGCCGATCGCATTAACTTTGGGGCGGTGACGAGGCCGTTGAGCCAGAAGTAGTCTTTTCTCGCACCGTCCCGCCGGCATTCGAACCGTCAATGGCCGCCATGCCCAAGCCCGCTGCGTTCTGGAACGACCGCTTTGCCAACGAGGAGTACGTGTACGGCGAGGCCCCCAACCGCTTCGTCGCGAGCGCCGCCCGGACGTGGCTGCCGGAGGCCGGTGAGGTTCTCCTGCTCGGGGCGGGCGAGGGGCGCAACGCCGTGCACCTGGCCCGGGAGGGCCATACGGTCACCGCGGTCGACTACGCCGTGGAGGGGCTCCGCAAGACGGAACGCCTCGCGACGGAGGCCGGGGTGGAGGTCGAGGCGATCCAGGCCGATGTGCGCGAGTGGAAGCCCGCCCGGGCGTGGGACGCGGTCGTCGTCACGTTTCTCCACCTTCCCGCCGACGAGCGACCGGGCCTGTACCGCCTCGTTCAGCGCTGTTTGCGGCCCGGGGGGCGCCTCGTGGCGGAGTGGTTTCGCCCGGAGCAGCGCACGGACGGCTACACGAGCGGCGGCCCGCCCGATCCTGCCATGATGGTCACCGCCGACGAGCTCCGCGGGCACTTCGCCGAGGCGGGCATCGACCATCTCGAAGCGGCCGAGCCGACCCTCGACGAGGGCATGCACCGGGGCCCCGCGGCGACGGTTCGTCTCGTGTGGTGCCGGCCGTCCACCTCGTAGACTCTCTGTACCAATGGACCCGATATCCCGTATGACCGCATCTTCATTCCGGTTCTGCATGTCCGTGCTCGTTCTTGTCGCCGGACCGGTTCTCTTTGGGCCGGTCGCCTCGGCACAGCAGCACGACCAGGGACGGCATCATGGTTCGGGAGGCGCAATGTCGTCCCCCTCGCCCGTACTCCAGGCCTCAGGACAGTCTGTCTTCGGGACGGTACAGGAGGCGGTCCGGCGGCTCGAAGCCGATTCAACGACGGACTGGTCCCGGGTCGACATGGCGGCCCTGCGCCAGCATCTGCTCGACATGGAGCGCGTGGCGATGGACGTGGCCGTGGAGGCACAGACGCCCATCGATGGGGGCGTCCGTCTTCGTGTACGGCCCACGCAGGAGGCGGCCCGTGCATCGCTCGACCGGGTGCTCGACGCGCACCCGCACATGCTGCGCCAGGAGACGGGCTGGACGATGACGGTCACTGAGGACGGCGACGCCTACGTGCTGCGCGTTACGACCCCGAATCCGCGGGAGGTCGACAAAATTCGCGGACTCGGCTACATCGGCCTGCTGGCCTACGGGCAGCATCATCAGCGCCACCACTGGCACCTCGTCCGGGGCGCCCATCCGCACGAGTAGCGCCGGGGGCATTCCGGGCGGCGCCTCGCTACTGGTTGATCCAGCGATAGACGATCTCGGGGGGACAGAAGCCGGTGACGGCACTCTGGATGACGTTGAGCCCCGCGAAGACGGTGAGCAGGTACCACCAGGGACTCACGAAGAAGCCGAGGGCCAGGCCCGTGAGGGAGACGGTGCCGGCCAGCAGGCGGACGATTTGTTCTTCGGTCGAGGGCACGCGGCAGACGCCGGACGTTGGGGCGTCGGACGTGTCGGGGGAGGTAGGGGCGTTGGCGGACATCGAAACTGGGGGGGAAGGTGGGGAGAACGGCGAATGCGAGCGGGGGTCAGACGGCCCGGTCCACGTCCATTCGGAATCCACGGACCGGGCGCTCCAGGTCGCGGCGCTCGTTGAAGTCCGCGATGGCATCGAGCAGGTGGTCGGCCTGGTCGTCGTCGAGGAAGGCCCAGGTGAGGGTCGAGTCCGCAGGGGGCGTGCTGCTGCCGAACCAGGCGGGCGCCGCTCCCGCCGCGGACGACTGATGATGGCCCTCAATGTCGAGTTCACTGAAGACCTCGATCTCGCGGTCGCGGAGCAGAGCGTGCACGTCGTCGCGGTAGGCGTCGAGGGTCATGATGGCGACGAGTTTCATGGCATTGGTAGATTGCGTCATTGGATCATTTTGGTATTTGGATGCTGTCGAACCCGTCAATCAAACCCGTCAATCAGGAGTGCCGAGGGTCGGTTGCACCAGTCGGAGTGTACTGTCCACTGCGGATTCTATCACCGGGAAAGTCGATGGTCTCACCAGTCGTGCCCCTGGTCGTCGTACCCGTGAGGGCTGAGTCCGTCGTCACTGCATTACGGTGCAGCCGTTGCAGTGGCCCTCCGCCTTCGACCCGCAAATGACGGGTACGAGAGAGGCCCAACCGCTCCAAAAGACACCCGTCGCGATTCGCGCTCCCCGATCCTTGAGTCATGACTCGTGACTCATGATTCGTGACTCAATCATGTAGTAGACGAGCGGCACGATCAGGAGCGTGAGCGCCGTGGAGGCGATCGCGCCCCCGATCAGCGAGATGGCCAGGCCCTGGAAGATGGGGTCGAACAGGATGACGGTTGCTCCGATCACCACGGTGCCGGCCGTCAGCAAAATGGGGCGCGTCCGCACGGCCCCGGCCTCGATGACGGCCTGACGCAGCGAGGCGCCCTGATCGAGGCTGATGTTTACGAAGTCGATCAGCAAGACCCCGTTGCGCACCATGATGCCCGCGAGGGCGATGAAGCCGATCATGGAGGTGGCGGTAAAGAACGCCCCCAGGAGCCAGTGCCCCAGCACGATGCCGATGAGCGACAGTGGAATGGCGATCATCATCACCAGGGGCACGGTGAGGTCCTGAAACCACCCCACGATGAGGATGTAGATCAGCAGCAGCACGATGGCGAAGGCGATGCCCAGGTCGCGGAACACCTTGTAGGTGACGCGCCACTCCCCGTCCCACTTCAGCGCGTAGTTGCTTCGGGCCTCGGGGGGGCCGGTGTACAGCTGGTCGAAGGAGTAGCCCGGCGGCGCCTCGATGGCGTCCAGGCGCTCCTGCATGTCGAGCATGGCGTAGACCGGGCTCTCGATGGCCCCGGCTACGTTGCCCGTCACGTAAATGACGCGCCGCTGGTTTTTGCGGCTAATGTGCTTGTCGCGCGTCGTCTCCTCCACCTCGACGAGGTCGGCCATCGGCACGGTCGGGCCGGCCGGCGACTGGACCGGTACGTTCTGCAGGTCCGCGAGGCTCGCCCGGCGCTCCTCACCGAGGCGAAGCTGCACGCCCACCGGATCGCGCTCGTCGGGATCGTGCAGGGTCGTCACCTCCCGACCGTCCAGCGCCATCTTCATGGTTTGGGTGACGCGGGCGGTGGGCACGCCGACGCGCATGGCCTTCTCCTTGTCGACCGTGAAGGTGTACTTCGTCTGGTCGGCCTCCACGCCCCAGTCCACGTCCACCACGCCCTCGGTGGCCTCGAAGGCCTGCCGGACGCTGTCGGCCAGGGCGCGCTGGGTTGCCCTGTCCGGCCCGTAAATCTCGGCCACGAGCGTAGCGCGCACGGGCGGGCCGGGCGGGACCTCGGCGACCTTGACGGCGGCGTCGTATTTCTCCCCAATCTCTTGGAGCGGGCCGCGCAGGTCCTTGGCGATGGCGTGGCTCTGGCGGGTGCGGTGCTCGGCCGCACGCAGGTTCACCTGCAGGTCGCCCTGGTGCGGGGCCGAGCGCAGGTCGTAGTGGCGCACGAGCCCGTTCAGGTTGACCGGCGCGGCGTCCCCGGCGTACGTCTGCACGTCGGTCACGACGGGGCGGTCGGTGAGGTCGGCGGCCATCTCGTGCAGCACGGCGTTCGTGCGCTCCAGCGGCGTGCCCTCCGGCATGTCCACCACGACCTGGAATTCGTTTTTGTCGTCGAAGGGCAGCATCTTCACCGTCACGGCCCGAAAGTAGAAGAGGGACACCGAGCCGAGCAGCAGAAGGGTCGTGCCCCCGAGGAAGGCCCACCGCTTCCAGGCGCTGTCGAGCAGCGGCTCGATGGTGGCGGCGTACGCGCGGTAGACCGCCGTCTCTTCGAGCTCGTACTCGGAGTCGTTCTCTTCATTGTCGTCGTCCCCGCCGCCTTCCTCGCCGGTGAGGTCTTCGTGCGAGGGAATCAGTCGAAAGGCCAGGTAGGGCGCAATCACGAGCGCCACCACGAGCGAGAACGTCATGGCCACCGAGGCCCCGATCGGCATCGGGCTCATGTACGGCCCCATGAGGCCGGACACGAAGGCCATCGGCAGGACGGCGGCGATGACCGTCAGCGTGGCGAGGATGGTGGGGTTGCCCACCTCGTCGACCGCGGCGAGGGCCGACTGCAGCTTCGGCAGGCGCCCCATCTTAAAGTGGCGCTCGATGTTTTCGGCCACGATGATGGAGTCGTCGACCACGATCCCCGTTACGAAGATGAGTGCAAAGAGGGTAATCCGGTTCAGCGTGTAGCCGAAGAAGTAGTAGACGAAGAGGGTAAGCGCAAAGCTGATGGGCACGGATAGAAAGACCACGAGGCCGCCGCGCCAGCCCATGGCGAGGCTCACAACGAACGTCACGGCGAGGATGGCCGCGAGCAGGTGGAGCATGAGCTCGTTGGTCTTCTCCGAGGCCGTCTCGCCGTAGTTGCGCGTCGTGCTCACGGTCACGCCCTCCGGCACGAGGGTCTGCTCCAGTGTCTCCAGCTTGTCGAGCGAGTGCTCGGCGATCGTCATGGCGTCGCGGCCGTTCCGCTTGGCGACGGCCACCGTAACGGCCGATCGCGTGCCGCCCGGCGCCAGGCTGTCGGGCCGCGGCGTGCCCGCCCCGTAGGAAAAGGACACGTAGTTCTTCGGCTCGGCGGGCCCGTCGGTGACCTCGGCCACCTGCTTCAGGTAGACCGGACTGCCCTGGTGCATGCCCACGACGAGGGTCTTCACGTCGTCGACCGAGGTGAGGAAGCCGCCGGTCTCCACGAGGTAGGACTCGTCCATTCGCTGAAAGGCCCCGGCGTCGGTCTCCTGGTTGGCGGCCCGGAGCTGTTCGGCGACGGACGGCGGGTCCAGCCCGTGGGCGGCCAGCTGGTTGGGCTGAAGCGCCACGCGCACCTGCCGGGGACGGCCGCCGTGCACGTTTACCTCCGCCACGCCGTCGGTCGTCTTGAGGTCGGCGGCCATCTCCTCCCCGATCCGGCGCAGCTCGTAGTCGCCCGTCGTCTCACTGTGGAGGGTGAGCGTCAGGATGGGCACGTCGTCCACCTCCCGGCTCTTGATGAGGGGCCGGCTCGCCCCCGGGGGCATCTCGTCCATGTTCTTCAGCAGCTCCTCGTAGAGCTTCACGGTGCTGGTCGACGGGTCCTCGCCGACGTAGTAGCGGACCGACACCATCGCCCGGCCCGGCATCGCCGTCGAGTAGACGTACTCGACGCCGTCGATATTCGAGGCCAGCCGTTCGATCGGCTCCGCGACGCGGCTCTTCACCTCCTGCGGCGTGGCGCCCGGGTACTGCACGGCGATGTCCATCATCGGGACCTCGATCTGGGGGTCCTCCTCCTTCGGCGTTACCCAGGCGCTGTAGAGCCCGATGCCGAGAAAGGCCGCCATCAGGAGGGGGGTGAGCTTGCTGTTGATGAAGGTGCGGGCGATGCGGCCCGCGATGCCGGAGGTCGTAGCCATGGAACGAAACGACTGGTGCGTGGAGCGACGGGAGGGAGAGACGGGGCTACTCGGCCTGGATGGGCTGCCCGTTTGCGATGCGGGGCGTCGCGTCAGTCACGTAGGTCTCGCCCGGACGCAGGCCCGAGAGCACCTCGATGCGGTTCCCGCGCTGCGAACCGGTCCGTACCCAGCGCAGCAGCGCATGGCCATCGCGTACGGCGTAGAGGCCCGTCAGCTGGCCGTGCTCGATGAGGGCGGCCCGCGGGACCGTCAGCGTCGAATGAGTCCCGGTCTGGTGGCGGACCTCAGCGTACATCCCGGACTTGAGGGCGGTGGCGGCCTCCCGGTCGTCCGGGGCCGTGCGGGGCAGGCGCACCTGCACGGTGAACTGCCGGCTCACAGCGTTGCCGGACGGGTTCACCTGCGTGACCACGCCCTGCTTGTGCACGTTGGCGGCCGCTCCGATCGTGACGGTCGTGCTGTCGCCCACCGCGAACTGATTCACGTCCTCCGCCGGCACCTGCACCACGGCCTTCAGGTCGTCGAGCGTCTCGACGGTGAGCAGCGGTCGGCCCGGGGCGGCCAGGGCGCCTTGCTCGGACTGCTTCTCGACCACGTAGCCGTCGATGGGCGCCTCCAGCGTGGCGTAGGTGAGCATGTCCTCGGTCTCCGCCAGGCGGCTTTCGAGGGCCTCTACCTGCGCCTGGGCCCGCTCGTAGGCGGTCTGCGCGTTGTCGAACTCCTGCTCCGTGGCGCTGTCTTTCTCGCGGAGCGCCCGTATCCGCTCGAACTGGGTCTCGGCGTTGTCGCGGGCGGCGCGGGCCTCCCGCAGGCGGGCCTGCACCTGCTCGCGCTGGGCCTCCACGTTCTGGCTGCGGATGCGGACGAGCGTCTCCCCCTTCTGTACACGGTCGCCCTCCTCGACCGAGAGGCGCGTGATGGTGCCCATCATTTTGGTGGAGAGGGGGACCCGGCGCGTGCCCTGAATGGTGCCGGTGTAGCGTCTGGCCTGGGGGGCGGTCGTCGTCGCCGCGGTCGCGGTCTCGACGGCAACCGGATCCCTCTCATCCGCGGGGGGCGTGGGGGCGTCCCCGCCACAGGCGGAGAGGAGCAGACCGAGAACGAGCGGAAGGATAAGGGAGCCACGTGCGGTCATGGGCGGGAGGGAGGCGGTGAAAGAAGCCATGGGAACGAGAGGCAAGATGGATTATCGGGTCATCGACTGCTCCGTAAGCAGCTCGAGGCGGTAGACCGTGATGTTGTGCTGGTAGAGGGCCCGGAGGTAGGCGAGGCGCCGTTCGGCGAGGGTGGCCTCGGCCTGAAGCAGATCCGTGGTGCGGGCCATGCCTTCGGCGTAGCGGTCGGACCGAATGCGCAGGCTCTCTTCCGCCTGGGCCACGGCCGTCCGGGCCTGGTCGATGCGTTCCTGCGCGGCCCGCAGGTCGCGTCGCGCGGACGTGATCTCGACGTCGTTTTCGAGGGCCTGTTGCTCTAAGGCAATCTCGGCGCGCTGCTGCTGCGCCTCGGCCTCCTGGGCCCGTCCGATCTGCTGATAGCCTTCGAACAGGCTCCACGACAGCGAGACGCCGGCCGTCCAGCTCTGCCCGTTCGTGCCGAAGGGCGTGTCGTCGTACCAGCCCGTGGTGCCGCGGGCGTTGAGGGTGGGCACGAACGCGAGCCACCGGGACCGGGTCTTCTGCCGGGCCGCCTCGGCCCGGGCGCGCAGGGCCTGCATGTCGGAGCGTCGCTGGTTGACGGCGTCGAGGGAGACGTCGCCCACCAGGGCGGATTCGCGCGTCAGTGAGTCGGTGGGCTCGATGCGCACGTCATCCTCCAGTCCGATGAGCACCCGCAGCTGATCGGCGGCGTTGTCGCGTCGAGCGACCGCCTCGCTGCGCCGGCTTTCCAGTTCTGAGACGCGCACCGCGGCCGCCAGCCGGTCGGCCCGGTTGATGATGCCCTCCTCGAAGAGGGCCTGCGCCTGGTCGCGAGTGGCACGGGCGGCGGCGAGGGCCGAGTCGATCACGCCCACCCGCCGTTCGGCCAGCAGCAGTCCGTAGTAGCCCTTCTTGGCCCGGAACGCGACGATGGCCTCCGTGCGCTCGGCCTTGTGGCCGGCGGCGCGGGCCGCGTCGGACGCTGCGCGCCGCTCAAAGATGCCGTCCAGGTTCAAAATCGGTTGCTCGATCTCCAACTGCGTGCCGTACTGGTCCACCCGATCCGGCGTGTTGAGGGCCCCCAACTGAAGGTCCTGCTGCGCAAAGCGCTCCTGCCGCAGCTTGCTGCCGAAGGCATTGACGGGATCGGTGGTGAACAGCCCCTGCTCACGGGCGGTGATCCGGGGGAGGAAGACGCCGAGCGACTGCCGCTTGCGGGCCGTTGCCGCCCGCCGCGTCGCCTCCGCCGACCGGGCCGGAAAGCTCTCCTCCTGGGCCCGGGCCAGCGTCTCGTCCAGCGACAGGGATAACGTGGCGGACGTGTCGTCATCGACGACCGCGGCCGGCTGCGCCGCCCCCCGAACGGGAAGAAGCGCAATGATGCCGAACATCAGTATCCACAGCGCACCTCCGATTCGCGGGCCGGACGTGAGTGATCGTTCGCTCACAACTGGAAAATACATGTGGGGGGTCGGGTTCGTAGTGGAGAAACGGTCGCGGCGCCTTCGCGTCTCAGCGCGGAGAGGGCATCGCCAGGCGGCGGGCCGCGTCGACCGTCTGGTCGATCGCGTCCTGCGTGCTCAAAGAGAGGGCCTCGGTCTTCAAAAAGAGAACGGTACGCTGAACCATCGCGAGAATCCATCCGGCGACGAGGGGGGATGAGGTTTCCCGAAAGACGCCCTGCCGCGTGCCCTCGTCGAGCACGCTCGCAAACAGGTGGACTGGGGAGGGCGGCGCGTCGCTCTCACTCGCGCCCACGGCGCCCGATTCCCGGGCCGAGAGCAGGTAGGTGCACGAGGCGGGCCTCGAGGCGTAAAAGTCAAACACGCCGCGTACGAGGGCCTCCAACCGATCGGTCGGGGTGGATGTCGCCTCGTCGGCATCCGTAAGGGTGTCGCGGAGTTGATTCAGGCAGCGCCGGTAGAGCCACTGGGCGAGGTCGGCCTTGCCGTCGAAATGGCGGTAGAGCGTCCCCTCGGCGGCCCCGGCGTGCTCCGCAATTTCGCGGGTCGTTGTGGCCTCGATGCCGTTCTCGGCGAAGAGAGTGAGGGCGGCCTCGCAAATGTCGTCTCGCTTGGTCATGGGCGTAGGCGAGTGGGAGAGAAAGCCCCAAATAGAGGGAGGAATGAGTGAGTGATCACTCACAACCACTCTATGCTGCCTACTCGCACAGGTTCAACGGTTCGTGAGGAGTTCAAATAAGAGGGGCGATTCTGTCGTGTCGGGCGGATCGTGCATCCCTACCGGAACCTCTCACATTGGCACCGGTGTCAGTTGTGAGTGATCAATCACTCACAATGCCGCCGCCAGTACGGTACGGCGCTCGCTGCGTCCATTCCGAACTCATACCCCCTTATGACCCAAAACATGGGATCCCTCGACCGAATCCTTCGCACCGTCGCCGCCTTCGTGGTTGGCGTGCTGTACGCCACGGGCACCCTCGGCGGCACCACGGCGCTCGTCCTGGGCGTCGGGGCCGTGGCGTTTCTCCTCACGAGCTTCGTCGGAACGTGCCCTGTGTACCTCCCCATGGGCCTCTCGACGCGACACGAGCAGCGCAACTGATGGAGGTTTTGTACGCCACAATTGTCCCTAACCTCGTGGGGGCTTTCGCCGCCTTACGCTCTTGATGGATCGCAGTCCGATGTCTGATCCGTTGCATCTCGTCCTCGTCGGAGGGGGACACGCCATGCTTCCCAGCCTCGCCCATGCCCGGGAATGGACCGACGCGGGGGTCAAGGTAACCCTCGTTGATCCCCAACGCTGGCTCTACTACTCGGGCATGGTGCCGGAGCACCTGGGCGGGGTGTACGCGGTTGACGACATCCGCGTGGACCTGCGGAGGCTGGCCCGTGAGGCGGGGGCCACGCACGTGGCGGACCGGGCCACGGCCCTCGATCCGGAGGCCCGCATGGTCACGACGGCCGAGGGGGACACCATCCCCTACGACGTGTTGGCGATCGATGTCGGGGGGGTGAATCCGGCCCTGCCCGACGCCGCGGTGGGCACGAAGCCGATCTACCGCGTCCGTGCCCTCCGTCCCCATCTGAAGCAGGTGCTCGATGCCCCGACGGAGACGCTCGGCCTGACGATCGTAGGGGGCGGGGCGGCTGGGGTGGAGGTGGCCCTCAACATCACGGGCCGGTTCGCCGGGGCCGGCCGGGCGGCGGACCTCTCGCTGACGATTGTGGAGCAGTCGGGGAAGATCCTGCCGGGGTTTCCGGAGGGCATGCGCGCCTACGCGGCCCGGCTGCTCCGGGAACGAGGCGCGACCATCCGGACGGCGACGACCGTCGACGAGGTGCACGGATCCGATGAAGGTCGCGCTCAGGTAGACATGCGAACGGACTCGGGCGAACACGACACGATCCATCCCGACGCGGTGCTCTGGAGCACCGGGGCCGTCGCTCCGCCGCTGCTCCGTGAAAGCGGGCTTTCGACCGATGGGCGGGGCTTCCTGCACGTAACCCGGCGCCTGCGCACCCCCACCCATCCCCGCATCTTCGCCGCCGGCGATTGCGGAACCATTCCGGAGTTGGACCTGGACAAGGTGGGCGTGCACGCCGTGAAGCAGGGGCCGGACCTCCGGGCAAACCTCGACACCACTGTACGTCGACTCGCGGGGGACGGCTCGGCCCCGGCCGCGTCGGACCTGACGGTCTTTCGCCCGTACCCGGTCGCGCCGCTGCTGCTCTCTACCGGAACGCGCCGCGCCATCTGGACGGCGGGTCCCCTGTGGACGGCCCGCACGTGGTCCCTCCGACTCAAGCACTGGGTCGACCGGCGGTGGATCCAGCGCTACGCCCCGGAGCGGTGGGGACGGGTGGGCTGGCGCTCGCTCGTGGGGGCGGAAGCGGCATCGAATCCCGACGGCACCGAATAGGGGCGGGGGTTATTCGGCCGACGCCGTCGCGTCCCGCACCACGGCCAGGAACTCGGCCAGCATCATGGCGGTGGCCCCCCAGACAGTATGGCCGGCCACGTCGTAGTACGGCACGTCCACGTCCCTCCCGTTGAGGGGGCGCGTCTCGGTCGTGCGGGCGGCCGGATCCAAGAGACGCGCGAGGGGAACCTGCAGAATCCGTCCGACCTCCGCGTCGGTGGGGCGGAGGGACGCGGGGGAGGGCGTGTGGCCCACGAAGGGATGCACGCAAAAATTGGAGGGCGGGATGAAGAGCGGCGTCAGGGCGCCGAGCACGTCCACGGACGCCGGGGGCAGGTTGATCTCTTCCTCCGCCTCCCGCAGGGCCGTGTCCGAGAGCGACTCGCCGCGTTCCCGTCGCCCTCCCGGAAACGAAATCTGGCCGGCATGGTCGGGAAGGTGGTCGCGCCGGACGGTCAGCACCACAGACGGATCCGCCTCGTCCGGGTGCAGGAGCAGGAGCACCCCGGCGTCCCGACAGTCCCGCGCCTCCACCGAGAGGTCGGCCCGCCGGCTCGGATTTTGGGGCGCCATGCGGAGGTGCGCCTCGTGGCCCGGCAGCGGGCCGCCCAGGCGCTCGGCAAGGCGGGGTACGAGGCGAGAGAGCGAGAAGGCCATGAGCGAATGCAGTGTATCAAAAGAACGGGGCAAACAGAAAAACGGCACCGTGGGGCCGCCACGATGCCGCTCTTTCGCTGAGGGGGGGAGCCGGTCGTCCGGAACAGTTATCTCATGTTTTCCACCACGGCCTGCCCGAACTCGCTGCACTTGAGCAGCTCGGCGTCCTCCAGGTTGCGCTCGAAGTCGTACGTCACGCGCTTCTGCTGGATCGTCTCCGCCAGGCTCTCGAGGATGACCGCGGAGGCCTCGTCCCAGCCCATGTACTCGAACATGAGGCGGCCCGACAGAATGAGCGCCGACGGGTTGACCTTGTCCTGGCCGGCGTACTTGTTCGCGGAGCCGTGAACGGGCTCGGCCAGGCAGGCGGCGTCGCCGAAGTTGGCGCCCGGCGCCACGCCGAGGCCGCCGATCTGGGCCCCGCAGGCGTCCGACAGGTAGTCGCCGTTCAGGTTCGGCATCGCCAGCACGTCGTACTGGTCGGTCCGTGTCTGCACCTGCTGCAGCATGTTGTCGGCGATCCGGTCGTTCACCACGACCGCGTCTTCGGGCGGATCGCCGTCGCGCTCCTCCCAGAGGGTGTCCTCGGTGATCACCGCGTCGCCGTACTCCTCGCGGGCGACCTCGTAGCCCCAGTCGCGGAAGGCGCCTTCGGTGAACTTCATGATGTTGCCCTTGTGGACGAGGGTGACAAACTGGTGGCCGTCGGACTCCAGGGCGTAGTCGATGGCCTCGCGGACGAGCCGCTTGGTCCCAAACTCGGTGATCGGCTTGATCCCGATGCCCACCGGCCCGTCGTGGATGGTGTCGTCGAAGCCCATCTGGTCCTCGACGAACGCCCGGACCTGCTCCGCGCCCTCGGTCCCGGCCTCCCACTCGATGCCGGCGTACACGTCCTCGGTGTTTTCCCGGAACGTGACCATGTCCATCTGCTCCGGATTTTTCATCGGCGAGGGCACGCCGTCGATGTAGTAGGTGGGACGGACGTTGGCGTAGAGGTCCAGCTTCTGGCGCAGGGCGACGTTCAGCGACCGGAAGCCGGCGCCGACGGGGGTCGTGAGGGGGCCCTTGATGGCGACGCGGTGCTCGCGGATGGTTTCCACCGTGTTCTCGGGGAGGAGGTCGCCGGTGTGCTCCTTGGCCTTCTCGCCGGCCAGCACTTCCGTCCATTCGATGGCGCGCTCGCCGTCGTAGGCCGTCTCCACGGCGGCATCGAACACCGGACGGGCCGCGGCCCAGATGTCGGCCCCCACGCCGTCGCCCTCGATGTAGGGGATGATGGGGGTATCGGGGACGTGGAGGGTGCCGTCGTCGACTGTGATGCGTTCGCCGGAGGGGCTCATGGTTGGGTCGAGTTGTTGGGAGAGAAAGGATGAACAGGCAGGAGTGGCAGGCGCACTGGTACCGGCCAAGGTAACACGCGGCGGCGACTCCCTTCATTAGAAAACCGAAAAGACGACGAGAAGCGTGGGCCCCGGCGGCCGCGGACTACAGCCGCCCGAGGAGGTCTTGGAGCCGAAGCTCCCACACCTTCAGGGCCGCCTCCACCACGATTTCGCGTCGCATCTTCGACTCCCCTTCGGTCCGCTCCGTGAAGACGACCGGCACCTCCGTGAACGGAAAGCCCGCCCGCCAGGTGCGGTAGTGCATCTCGACCTGAAAGGCGTAGCCGTCGGAGTTGACGCGGTCGAGCGGCAGGGTCTCCAGCACGCGCCGGTGGAAGCACTTGAAGCCGGCGGTCACGTCCAGGAGGGGCAGGCGGGTGATGGCGCGGGTGTAGACGCCGGCCCCGTAGGAGAGGACGAGGCGGGAAAGCGGCCAGTTGATCACGCGCACTCCCTCCACGTAGCGCGACCCGATGGCGAGGGCCACCTCCCCCTCCCGCACCGGCGCGATGAGGCGCGGCAGGTCGTTGGGGTCGTGGGAGCGGTCGGCGTCCATCTCGCAGATGTAGGTGTAGTCCTGCGCCAGGGCGTACCGGAAGCCGCGGAGGTAGGCGGTGCCCAGGCCCAGCTTGCCGCTTCGCTCGATCAGGTGAACCCGGTCGAGCGCGTCCGTCTTCTTCGACCGCACGAGGTCGGCGGTCCCGTCGGTCGAGTTGTCGTCCACGACGAGGACAGAAAGAGGGGGCGACTGCTCCAGCACCTGGTCGATTACCGGGCCAATGTTATCGGCCTCGTTGTAGGTGGGGATGATGACCAGGGCGTCGGGGGGAGACGCGTCGGAGGATGACGGAGACGGGTCGGACACCGGAGGAGAGGGAAAAGCGTGAGAACGGACGAAAGTGCGGAACCGGCCGCGGACGCGGAGCGGCCGTTGACGAACCGGATGCCAACACGGGAAATCTACATAAATGATGCACCGGGGCATTTCCGAGTCCGCCGGCAGGTTTTAATGAAAAACGGGTTTCAGCGGGCGTGGATGTGTCGAAACCGAGGGGGGAATAGTGAGATACAAGGGCTTGACAAAATTGCTTCTTCGGCTGGCATCGTGGATCCGTCCAGCCCTACGCGGCGACTGTCCGGTGTTGCTCCTGACTGACGGGGCCGGCACTCGCCGACGCATGGTTCTACTCACCCAACCTCGCCGCTTGTCATGGCTGACGACACCTCGGCCCCAAACTCCAGTTCCGGTTCGAATGGAAGCCTCAACGGCGGAGCCGACTTTCCGGAGGGGTTCCCCCACGCGTCCCGACTCAAGCAGGCCGGCGTCACGAGCCTCGCCGACCTGCGAGACGTGGAGTCGCTGGAAGACCTGTCCGGCATCGGCCCGGCCTACGCCCAAGACATCCAGAATGCCCTCGAGGGAGCGGGCACGGGGGCCCCGACCACCGGAGGGGCCAACGGCACCTCCACCGGCGCCGCAACCACCGAGAAGCGCCCGAGCCCGCTCTCGGAGGGCGACGCCGACTCGTCTGCGGGCGGGGCGGCCACCCGGCAGACCATCGACATTCCCGAGGGGCCGCTCGAAGAAACGGTTACCTACGAGACCTATCCCGCCGACACGTACGGGCACGACGAGCTGGGCATTGCGGACGATGAGGTGCTCGACCTGCTCCGCAACATGCTGCTGCAGCGGCGCTTCGAGAACCGGTGCCGCCAGATGTACCAGCGCCAGAAGATCTCGGGCTTTCTGCACCTCTACATTGGGCAGGAGGCGGTCTCGACCGGCAGCGTCAACGCCATTGAGCTGGGGGACGACTCGGTCATTACCGCCTACCGCGACCACGGCATGGGGCTGGCGATGGGCATCACGCCCGAGGCGGGCATGGCGGAGCTGTTTGGCAAAGAGACGGGCTGCTCGAAGGGGAAGGGCGGCTCGATGCACTTCTTCGACGCCGAGAAGAAAATGATGGGCGGGCACGCCATCGTCGGCGCCCACCTGCCGCTCGGCGCGGGCCTCGCCTTCGCCCACAAGTATCGGGGCGAGGACAACGTGTGCCTCTGCTTCTTCGGGGACGGGGCGATGCACCAGGGGGCGTTCCGCGAGGCGTGCAACCTGGCCGGCATCTACGAACTGCCCATCGTCTTTGTCTGCGAGAACAACCAGTACGCGATGGGCACGGCGGTGGACCGTGCCTTCAGCAAGCCCGACCTCTTCAAGCACGGCTACAACTTCGACTTTCCCGCGTCCCTGGCCAGCGGCATGGACGTGTTCAGCGTCAACAAGGCGGTCCAGGACCACGTGGAGAACTACGCCCGCAACGATCAGCCGTCGCTCCTGGAGGTGCGCACGTATCGCTACCAGGGCCACTCCATCACCGACCCGGCCGAGTACCGGGGGGAAGGCGAGCTCGATCAGCGCCAGAGCCAAGATGCCATCAACCGCCTCCAGGACTACATCCTCGACCGGGGCCTGGCCACCGAGGCCGACATGGAGGCGATCGACGAGGAGGTGAAGGAGCGGGTCAAAGACGCCATCGACGCGGCAAACGAGGCGTCCTTCCCGGACGAAGAGGCCATCTACGACGACATTTACACCCAGGAGGACTACCCCTTTATCGCCTAGGTCCCGTGAACGTCTGAGTGTTGGGGCCGGTCCCACGGCCCGCCACTCTCCGCTTTCCCCATTCGACATTTGCACTTCGAAACTCGCACTTGAATATGGCTACGCTGGAATTCCGCACGGCGCTCCGGGAAGCAATGACCGAGGAAATGGAGCGCGACGACGACATCTTCCTCATTGGGGAGGAGGTGGCCGAGTACGACGGCGCCTACAAGGTAAGCAAGGGCATGCTCGATCACTTCGGGTCCGACCGGGTCATCGACTCGCCGATTAGTGAGCTCGGATTTGCGGGGCTCGGCATTGGGGCGGCGATGAACGGGCTCCGGCCCATCGTCGAGTTCATGACGTTCAACTTCTCGTTCGTGGCCTTCGACCAGGTCATCAACAACGCGCCCAACATGCGCTACATGTCGGGCGGCCAGTTCGACGTCCCGATTGTCTTCCGCGGCCCCAACGGGGCGGCCGGCCAGCTCGGGGCCACCCACTCCAACTCCACGGAGGCGCTCTACTCGAACATTCCCGGCCTCAAGGTCGTGTCGCCCTCCGTGCCGGACGACGGCAAGGGGCTGCTCAAGACGGCCATCCGGGACGACGACCCGGTGGTCTTTCTCGAGAGTGAGCTCATGTACGGCATGAAGCGGGAGGTGAGCGAGGAAAGCGACTACACGATCCCGATCGGCTCGGCCCGCGTGGCGCGGGAGGGCGATGACGTGACGATCGTGGCGCACAGCAAGAGCTACCACATCGCGATGGACGCCGCGGAGACCCTCGAAGAGCAGGGCTACGAGGCGGAAGTGATCGACCCGCGCACCATCAAGCCGCTCGACATCGAGACGATCGTGGAGTCGGTCGTGAAGACCAATCGGCTGGTCGTCATCGACGAGAGCACCCCCTTCACCAGCGTGGCCTCGGAGATTACCCATCAGGTGCAGGACCGTGCGTTCGACTACCTCGACGCGCCCATCCTGCGCGTGACGGCCCCGGACACCCCGGCCCCGTACGCGCCGAACCTCATGGACGAGTACATGCCGGGCGCCGACGAGACGGTCGACAAGTGCCTCCGGGTCCTCTACGCCGAGTAACGCCCCGCAAGCCCCGGCGCTCGGCGCGGGCCTTTGGGGCCCGTGCCCCTTTACATTCGACATTTGTACTACACTTTGACACTCGACATTGACCCATGGCGATTCCAATTGAAATGCCCAAGTTGAGCGACACCATGGAGGAGGGGGTGCTTTCCGCCTGGCTCGTGGACGAGGGCGAGGAGGTGTCGGCGGGCGACGTGCTGGCCCAGGTGGAAACGGACAAGGCTACGATGGACCTGGAGGCCTTCGACGAGGGGGTGCTGCTCAAACAAGTGATCGGAGAGGGGGACGCCGTGCCCATCGGGGAGCTGATCGCCGTGATTGGGGAGGCCGGGGAGGACATCTCCGATCTCGTGGATGACGCCGGCGGGGACGGGGCCGCGGAGCCCGAGGCCGACCCGGACGCCGAGGTCGATTCGGACGCCGATGCCGAGGATGCATCAGCCGAGCCGGAGGTGGAGCCCGAGCCCGCGCCGGAGCCGAGCGGGGACGGGCAGTTGTCCGAACGGATGCCGGAGCCGGTGCCCGCCGGGACCGACGCGGAGGGGCGCCGCATCAAGGCGTCTCCTCTGGCCCGCCGCATTGCGCAGGAGCACGACGTGGAACTGGCGCAGGTCGACGGATCCGGGCCCGAGGGGCGCATCGTGCGTCGGGACGTGGAAACCCATGTCGAGAAGCAGGAGGCCGCGCCCGAATCGACGCCCGAACCGGAGCCGACAACCGAACCGGAGCCGGCGCCCCAGCCCGAGCCGTCCGTCCCGGAGGCGCCGTCCTACGCGATGCCGGACGAGGAGGCCGCGTACGAGTCCGAAGGCATCACGCAGATGCGGGAGACCATCGCCCGGCGCCTCGCGGAGAGCAAGTACTCGGCCCCGCACTACTACCTGACGGTCGACATCGACGTGGAGCGCGCGATCGAGGTGCGCGAGGACCTCAATGATCTGGCGGAGGAGCAGGGCCGCGCGAAAATCTCCTTCAACGACTTCATCACCAAGGCGTGCGCCCTCTCGCTGCACGACCACCCGTACGTCAACGCCGCCTACCGCCCCGACGAGGGCGAAATCCACAAGCACAACCGCGTGCACATCGGCATTGCCGTCGCCATCGACGAGGGGCTGATCACCCCCGTCATTCGCGACGCGGACCGGAAGGGGCTCTCGGAGCTCGCCCGCGAGACGCGGGCCTTGGCCGAGCGGGCCCGCGACCGCGACCTGGAGCCGGAGGAGTTTGAAGGGGCGACCTTCACCACGAGCAACCTCGGGATGTTCGGCATCGAGGAGTTCACGGCCATCATCAACCCGCCCAACTCGGCCATCCTGGCGATCGGCGAAATCCGCGACACGCCCGTCGTGGAGGACGGCGAGGTGGTGCCGGGGAAGCGCATGAAGGTGACCCTCTCCTGCGACCACCGCGTCGTGGATGGGGCCAAGGGGGCCCACTTCCTCGACACGGTGAAGTCCTACCTGGAGGAACCCATGAACCTGTTGCTGTAGCGTTGAACGGTTACGAGGCCCGCGTTCGGCGCTATGACCATTGCTCACATCTCCGACCTTCACTTCGGGCGCATTGCGGACTCCGGAGTGGTGGAGGCGCTTCTGGACGAGATCAACGCGGCGGGCATCGACCTCGTCGCGGTGAGCGGCGACCTGACACAACGGGCCCGTCCGGCGGAGTACCGGGCGGCCCGAAACCTGCTCGACGCGCTGGGCCCGCCCACCCTCGTCGTGGCGGGCAACCACGACGTTTATCCGTGGTGGCGCCCCCTAAAGCGACTCCGGACGCCCCTGGAGCGCTATAGGCAGTTCATTACGGAGGACCTCGCCCCGACCTTCGAGGCCGGCGGCGTGGCCGCGCTCGGCCTCACGTCCGCGTACGGGCCGTCGATCAAGGGGGGGCGCATCGGTCCGGCCGACCGGGCCGCCATGCGTGCGTTCTTCTCGGGGACGGGGGACGACCGCTTCAAGGTGCTCGTGGTGCACCACCAGCTCCACCCCACGGCCATCGGGCCCATCAGCCCGCACCCCGTGGCCCGGCAGGCCCAGCAGACCCTCGCGGTGGCGGGCGAGGTGGGCATTGACCTCATTCTCTGCGGGCACCTCCACATTTCTGCGATCCAGCCCCTCGAAATCATTCCGGGCACCCCGCGCATCGTCGTTGCCAGCGCGGGCACGGCGACGAGCAATCGCTGGCGCGAACCGACGGGCCCAATCAACTTCTACAACGTCGTCTCCGTGGAGCCGGAGGCCTTCTCCGTCGAGGAACGGCGGTACGTGCCCGACGAGGGCCGCTTCGTCCGCGACGGCGTGACGCGCTTCGACCACGCCGGCTGACGAGATCTGAGGTGGGGCAAGGGGCCGACGCGACGAACTTTTGTCGGGCCGAGGCCGTCCAACGTTTCTACGACCGACAACACTGATCGCCCGCCTGCTTCCACAACTGCGCGCGTCCCATGTCCCGTAGCGATTGGATCGGGGTCGCCACCACCGTCATCCTTCACGGGGGGCTCGCCCTTCTCTTCGCCTTCCTGACGGCGTCGCGCCCCCGCCCGGCCCAGCTCGGCTACGTGGAGGTGGAGTTTGGCGAGTTCTCGCCCGGGCAGCCGGTGGAGGCCACCGAGCAGGTGGAGAAAACGACGACGCCGGAGCCGCAGGAGGAGGCGCCCGAGCCGGAGGCCGAGTCCGACGAGACGGCGGAGGAGCCCGAGTCGGAGCCGGTCAACCTTCCGGAGGAGGAGCAGAGCGAGGAGTCCGTGCCGCCGACCGAGGAGGAGACGACCGTGCCGGAGGCCGAGGCCCAGCCCGAGACCGAACAGCAGGCCGACCAGCAGGAGCCAAGCGAGGAGCCCGGCGAAGAATCGGGCGATCCGGGGTCGGGCTCCCAGGAAGAGGCCGCTGCGCCCTACGACATTGAGGGGCTGGACCGGGATCCCGAGCGGGCGCCCCTTCCCCAGTACGCCGAGAAGGTGAACGCCCGCATCCGGGTTCGGATTACCGTCAACCCGGACGGGCGCATCGTGCGGCGCGTGCCCCTCCTCAAGGGCAATCCCGAACTGGAGGCCGCCGTCATGGACGCCCTGCAACAGTGGCGCTTCAACGCACTGCCGCCGGGGGCGCCCCAGGAAAACCAGACCGGCACGATCACCTTCACCTTCCGACTGGAATAGAAGCGAGCCGGAGGGGGCACGCTTCCAACGGCCCTCGTCTCGCCCGCCCTCTGTTCGCAGTGTCCATCGTCAGTCTTCGTTCCGAACTACGAGATACATGTCCTCTCCAGAGTCATCTGTCAATACGGGCCCTGACCTTGATGCCGAGGCGCTCTGCCGGGCGCTCCTCGAACCCCGTGTCATCGAGGAAAAGATGCTGACGCTCATCCGGCAGGGGCGCATCGCGAAATGGTTTAGCGGGTACGGTCAGGAGGCCGTCGCCGCGGGCACCGCCTGGGCGCTGGACGACCGCGACTACATCCTGCCGATGCACCGCAACCTCGGCGTGTGGACCACGCGCGACGTCGACCGGGAGCGCCTCTTTTGCCAGTTGATGGGGAAGAAGGGGGACTTTACGAACGGCCGGGACCGGACCTTTCACTTCGGGCTGCCGGCGAAAAACCTCGTGGGCATGATCTCGCACATGGCCGCCATGCTGCCGGTGGCGTGCGGGCTGGGGCAGGCCGTTCGGTTTCGGGAGGCGGACCGGGTCGCCTGCGCGTTCTGTGGCGACGGGGGCACCCGCGAGGGCGACTTCCACGAGGCGCTCAACCTGGCGTCGGTGTGGGACCTGCCGGTCCTCTTCCTGGTGGAGAACAACGGCTACGGCCTCTCGACGCCCACCGACGAGGCGGTGGCCCCGGACGACATCGCCGACGCGGCCGCCGGCTACGACATGCCGGGGATGATCGTGGACGGCAACGACGTGTTCGCCGTCATCGAGGCGGTTCGGGAGGCACGGGCGCACGCCCGGACCGAGGGGCCGGTGCTGCTGGAGATGAAGACGTTTCGCGTGCGGGGCCACGAGGAGGCCTCCGGCACTGCGTACGTCCCGGACGAGCTCATCGAGGAGTGGAAGGAAAAAGACCCGCTCGACCGCTTTGCCGCTCGGGTGCGGGAGGAGGGGCTGCTCGGGGCCGACCGGATGGAGAGCATCCGGGCCGAGCTCGAGTCCGCGGTCGACGAGCTGGCGGAGTGGGCCCTCGACCGGCCGGCGGTGACCAGCACCCCCGAGGCCGAGCGCGACGCCGTCTTTGCCCCGTCGCCCGATCCGGACCCGCCGTCGCCCGACGCGGACACGGAGGAGACGCGCTTCATCGACGCCATTCAGGATGGTCTTCGGGCGGCGATGCGGGACGACGACGAGGTGATTGTGATGGGGCAGGACATTGCCGAGTACGGCGGGGCGTTCAAGGTGACCGACGGGTTCGTCGACGAGTTCGGCAGCAAGCGCGTCCGCAACACGCCCATCATCGAGGATGGGGCCCTCGGGGCCGGGATGGGCCTGTCCATCGAGGGCCTCCCGGCGGTCGTGGAGATGCAGTACGCCGACTTCATCTCGTGCGGCTTCAACCAGACCGTCAACAACCTGGCGACGACGCACTACCGGTGGGGACAGCCGGTCAACGTAACGATCCGTGCGCCCTTCGGCGGGGGCATCGGGGCTGGGCCGTTCCACTCGCAGTCGCGGGAGGCCTGGTTCACCCACACGCCGGGCTTGAAGGTGGTCGTCCCCGCCACGCCCCGCGACGCGAAGGGGCTCCTCCGCACCGCCGTGGCCGACCCCAACCCGGTTCTCTTCTTCGAGCACAAGAAGCTTTACCGGTCCGTCCGCGGCGCGGTGCCGACGGAGGCATACACGCTGCCGTTCGGGGAGGCACGGGTGGCGCGGGAGGGCACCGACGCGACCATCGTCACCTATGGGGTGGGGGTGCACTGGGCGCTGGCGGAGGCGGAACACCAGGCCGAAGCAAACGGGGTGGAGCTGGAGGTGGTGGACCTGCGCACGCTCGTCCCGTGGGACCGCGACACCGTCCGTCAGTCGCTCGACAAAACAAACCGCCTGCTCGTGTTGCACGAGGCGTCGCGCACCGCGGGCTTTGGGGCCGAGGTGGCGGCGGAGCTGGGCGAGATCGGCTTTGAGCTCCTCGACGCCCCCATCACACGGGTGGCCGCCGAGGACCTGCCGGTGCCCAACGCCAAGCCGCTGGAGGACGAGATCTTCTCGGCGACGGCGCGACTGCGGCCGAAAGTGGAGGACCTGCTGGCGTTTTAAGGCACGGGAGCCGGTGTGAATTGGACGTCTCAGCCGGGACCGAGACTAGCGGAACGACCGCCGGGCTCGCTCCGTCCGCTTCTAATGGGTTGAAAATAGGCACAGCGAAGGCACGACGGGATGCACCACGACTCTGCAAAGGGGCCCGAAAACCAGTCGTCGGGCCCGCCGGGCCGCCTCAAGCGATTCGGGGGCATCATCTGCGGCTCCGCCTACATCTACTCGCGGGCCCTGAAGGCCTCCCGCGCCGAGATCATCCGGGCGGTGGACGGGGACGACGCCGTCGACACGCTCGTGATGGTCAATGGGCACCGCGGGACGGACCATGCCGGCGGCTCGACGAACCGGATCCGCTCCGACGCGCACCCGGGGTGCACCGGCGTCGACACGGTCTACATCGGCGTCACGCCGTCCCAGCTCCGGGCGCTTGCCGACCGGGTCGGGGCCACGGTGACGATTCGGCGGGCGTAAAGAGACGTGCGTCCCGCCTACGGCCGTTGCGCCGAGGGTGGGGCCGGTCCGTCGCCCTCGTCCCAGAGGGTCCGCATCTCTTGGCGGAGCACCAGCACGCCCTCCAGCAGCGTCCGGTCGTAGTTGATGAAGCCGTGGGCCGTGTAGACCTCGGGGGGCGTGCAGTCGTAGAGCAATTTCGCCTCCCGGTCCCGCTGCTGGTGGTCGGTTGTGAGGAGGGCCCCGACGAGGCCGGTCGTGCCGCGGCCCACGAACACGTCGAGCGCGTCGCCGTCGCCGCCCCGCGTGCCGTTCACGTAGCCATAGTCGACCGGGTAGACGATGGACGGATGGTCGGGATGGGCCGTCGTGCGGGGCCGCTCGATCGTAATCCCGTTGTTCGTGATGCACCGCGCCCACGTCCCCCAGTGAAGGTGCTCGTGGACGGCCGAGCGGAGGGCCTGCAGGTCCAAGGGGGGATAAAGCGAGTCGGACATGGGGCAGGACCTAAGACGCCAGGCGCTTGCGCTGGGCGATCCGGGCCGGCGGCTCCACGTCGGGGGGCAGGTCGAGGCGGAGGGCGAGGGTCTCCAGCTGCTCGGGGTCCACCCAGTCGGGCGACTTCACCATTGGCTCCTTGCCGCTCTGGGTCTTGGGGAAGGCGATGACGTCGCGGAGCGAATCGGCCCCGGCCAGCAGCATGACGAGGCGGTCGAGCCCGAGTGCGATGCCCCCGTGCGGCGGCGCGCCGTAGCGGAGGGCGTCGAGCAGAAACCCGAATCGGTCCTGCGCCTCCTCCTCGTCGATCCCGAGGACATCGAAGACCTGCATCTGCGTCTCGTGGTTGTGGATGCGGATGGAGCCGCCGCCAATCTCGTTGCCGTTGAGGACGAGATCGTAGGCGCGTGCTTGCACCTGCGTCGGGTCCTCGTCGAGGCGGTCGAGGTCGTCCGGGTGGGGCGCCGTGAAGGGGTGGTGCATCGAGACGGGGCGCCCGGCCTCCTCGTCGTACTCCATCAGCGGAAAGTCGGTGACCCACAGGAACGCGTCGTCGCCCTCGTCGGCGGGCGGGCGCAGGCCGAGCTCCTCGCCCATGTGGAGGCGCAGGGCGCCGGCCTGTTCGAACACGGTGGGCGAGTGGCCGGCCAGCGTGAGAACCAAGTCGCCCGCCTCGGCGCCCACCTGCTCGGCGGCGGCCCGCCCGTACTCGTGGGGCAGGGCGTCGCTGCTCAGGTTCTGCTCGATTCCGGAGCCGTCGGACGGCAGCTGGAAGTAGATGAGCCCGGCGGCGCCGATCTCGTCGGTCACGTGGTCCTCCAGCCGGTCCATGGCGGCGCGCCCCCGGTCGCCCTCGCCGGGCACCCGGAGGGCCACGATGTGTCCACCGTCGTCCACGATCGAGTCGAAGACGCGGAAGCCGCTGCCGGCGAAGCAGTCGCTCACGTCGTGCAGCTCCAGGTCGAAGCGGAGGTCCGGCTTGTCGGTGCCGTAGGTCCGCAGCGCCTCGTCGTAGGTCATGCGCGGAAAGGGCGTCTCCAGCGTCGTGTCCTCCAGGGTGTCCCAGAGGTCGGCCATGAGCCCCTCGGTAAGCTCGTAGACCTGCTCCTCGGTGGCAAACGTCATCTCCACGTCGATCTGCGTAAACTCTGGCTGGCGGTCGGCCCGCAGGTCCTCGTCGCGGAAGCACTTTACGATCTGGACGTAGCGGTCGAGCCCGCCCACCATGAGCAGTTGCTTGTAGGTCTGCGGCGACTGCGGCAGCGCGTAGAAGCGGCCCGGATGGAGGCGGCTGGGGACGAGGAAGTCGCGCGCGCCCTCCGGGGTGGATTTCATGAGCACCGGGGTCTCCACCTCCAGAAAGTCGTGGGCGTCGAAGTAGCGGTGGGTCGTCTGGTAGAGCCGGTGGCGCAGTTCGATGTTCTCCTGCAGGTCCGGCCGTCGGAGGTCCAGGTAGCGGTGCGCCAGCCGCAGGTCCTCGTTCGTATTCATCTGCCGCTCCTCGTGGGCACTCACGACGAAGGGCGGCGTCTCGGACGTGTTGAGCACCGCCAGGTCGTCGGCACTGACCTCGATGGCCCCGGTCGGCAGGTCGGGGTTCACGGCCTCCTCGCCCCGCGGGCGGACGGTTCCCTGTACGCTGATCACGTCCTCCCGGCGCAGCTGTCCGGCCACCTCGTAGGCCGTCTGGTTGTCCTGCGGCGAAAAGACGACCTGGGTGAGCCCGTAGCGGTCGCGCAGGTCCACGAACACGAGCCCGCCGTGGTCGCGCCGGGTGTCGACCCATCCTTTGAGGACGACTGCCTCGCCGTTGTCCTCGGCGCGGAGGTCGCCGCAGGTGTGAGTGCGGGCGGGATGGGAATCCTCCGAAATGAGATCGGCGCGGGAGGAGCGTTCCATGGTGGACGCGGGTGTTCGGGTGTGAAGGACGGAGGGAAGAGCGGGTGCATTAAAACTACCACCCCGAACGGCAGAGTCAATTCCCAGTTCGTCCTCACCGTGAATTTAGACATAGAATTAGACAGAGCAGCGGGTGTCTCCTATATTCCCAGCGTTCGTACGGATCCTGTAACGGTCCAGTTGAACACCCCCTTTCGCCCCCCGACGCGTTTTTCCGATTGATTTCTAGGCCACAAATGGCAGCCAGCGGTCCCTCGTCCGACGAGTCGATGCAGAATGGAGGCGCCCGGGCGCCGTCGGGGGGAGAGGCCACGGCCGTGGCCGGTCGGCGGGATTTCTTCGGGCACCCGCGCGGCCTCGCCACGCTCTTCTTTACGGAGCTGTGGGAGCGGTTCAGCTACTACGGACTGCGGGCGCTCCTCGTCCTGTTCATGACGGCCCCGGCCGGCGCGGCGGCGACGAACCCGGGGCTCGGCTTTGGCACCGAAAAGGCGACGGCGGTCTACGGCCTGTACACGGCGTTCGTCTACCTGCTGGCCCTGCCCGGCGGCTGGGTGGCGGACAACATCTGGGGCCAGCGGCGGTCGGTCTTCGTTGGCGGCTGCATCATCGCCGCAGGGCACTTCAGCCTGGCGATGCCGGCCTTTGGCCTCCCGGACGTGTCCTTCTTCTACCTCGGGCTGTTTCTGATCGTCATCGGCACGGGCCTCCTGAAGCCCAACATCAGCACGATGGTCGGGGACCTCTACCCGGAGGGCGGGGCCCGGCGTGACGCGGGCTTCTCGGTCTTCTACATGGGGATCAACTTCGGGGCCATCCTAGGGCCTACGCTCTGCGGGTGGCTGGCCGAGAATTACAGCTGGCACTGGGGCTTCTCGCTGGCGGGCTTCGGCATGCTTGTGGGGCTTATTTCCTACAAGCTGGGCGCGCCCAACCTGGGGGAGGCCGGGCTGCTCGACGCCGACGACGAGGAGGCCGTCCAACAAAAGAGCCGCACCTTCTACCTCCTTACGGCGCTGGTGACGGCCCTGATCGTGGCGTTTGGGTTCCTGGCCACGTCCGGGGTCATCAGCATCACGCTCACCCAGGTGGCCGAGGCGGTGGGAATTGGCATCATTCTCGTCACGCTCCTCTTCTTCGCCTACCTCACGCTCGAGTGGGCGGGCGTGGGGACGATGACCGCCTTCTTCGTCGTGGCCAGCCTCGTCACGAATCAGTTCGTGGACGGGGCGGCGCTGGCGTCCCAGATTGGGGTGGGCGCAACGGTCGTGTTCTTCGTGCTGGTGAGCATTGCCCGCCTCGCAGCCCCGCAATACGACGTGTCGCTGAAGCGGCGGCGGTACCTCGTCATCTACTGGCTGTTTCTCCTGTCGGCCCTCTTCTGGTCCGGCTTCGAACAGGCGGGCTCCTCGCTCAACCTGTTCGCCCGGGACCTCACGGCCCGCGACTTCGGGCCGTTTGCGCTTTCGCAGACCTCGGCCCTGATGGGGGCCCTCGTCCTGATCGGCCTGCCGGCGGCGTACATCGGCTACCGCATGTTTCGGCGCGAGAACCTCTGGTGGGTGGGACGGGCGGGCGTGAGCCTGCTCGGCGCCCTCGTGGTCGGCTTCCTCGGCTATCTGGCCTACCAGATTGCGGGGGGATGGACCATGCCGGCCAGCATGCTGCAAAACATCAACCCGACGTTCATCGTCCTCCTCGCGCCGGTCTTCGGGTCGTTCTGGACGTGGCTTGCCAACCGCAACGCCAACCCCTCCATTCCCGTCAAGTTTGGGCTCGGCCTCCTGGGCCTGGCCGCGGGCTTCTTCGTGATCGCCTGGGGCGCGTCGCAGGCGACCGCCGAGAATCCGGTGGGCGCCCACTGGCTGGTGGTCACCTACTTCCTGCACACCTGCGGCGAGCTGGCCCTCTCCCCGGTGGGCCTGTCGTCAATGACGAAGCTCGCGCCGGAGAACCGCGTGGGCCAGATGATGGGCGTCTGGTTCGTCTCTACGGCCCTCGGCAACCTGTTCGCCGGGCTCATCGCCGGGCAGCTGGAGACGCTCGACCCGTCCGGGCTGTTTACGACGGTGGCCCTCATCATCGGCGGGGGCGGCCTGGTCGCGATGCTTGCCGCGCCGCCCGTGAAGCGGCTCATGGGCGACATCGAATAACGGACCGGCGGGCGGGCCGCACGTCCCTTCTCGCACTCTCACTCCGATCCCGAACGCTTCGATGATCGACGTTTCCATCACGCGCCTGCCCCACGCCGAGGGGCTCGCCCTTCCGAGCTACGAGACGTCCGCGAGCGCGGGCATGGACCTGCGGGCGGCGGTGCCGGCGGACGCCCCGGTCGTGCTGGATCCGGGCGCCCGCGCCCTCGTGGACACGGGCCTGCAACTTGCGCTGCCGGAGGGGCACGAGGGCCAGGTCCGGCCGCGGAGCGGGCTGGCTCACGATCACGGGGTGACCGTCCTCAACAGTCCGGGCACCATCGACGCCGACTACCGCGGGGAGGTCAAGGTTCTGCTCGTGAACCACGGCGCCGAGCCGTTCACGATTGAGCGCGGCATGCGCATCGCCCAGCTCGTGGTGGCCCGGCACGCCCGCGTGGAATGGGTCCACCGGGAGGCCCTCGAAGAGACCGTGCGGGGGCCCGGCGGCTTCGGCTCGACGGGAACCGCGTAGGACGCAGGGCCCAGGTCGACGGGCGGCTCGCCCTAGAAGTTCGGGGTGATGCGGAGCCAAATCGACGGGCCAGAGCCCGTTGCGGGCACGGACCGGAGCGGCCAGGATACGTCCAGGCGCACGTCCCGCTCGTCCAGCCCGATTCCGACCCCGGCGGACGGCAGCACGTCTTCTGTGCGGAGCCGTGTGCCCGGCTGCCCCACCCACCCGGCGTCGAACAGCCCCACGAGGAAGAGGTCGTCAAGGAAATCGTCGTCCAGCGTGGCGCCGTCGACGATGTACTCGACGTTGCCCAGCAGCATGCGCGTGCCGCGGAGCGCGTTCTGGTCGTAGCTCCGAATGGATCCGATGCCGCCAAGCGTGAACTGCTGCTGGGGCGGGGCGTTGCCGGTCGCGTATCCGCCGCGGAGGCGCAGCCCGAGGCGCGTGTCGGCCGACAGCGAGAGAAAGGCCCGTCCGTCCACCTCGTAGCGATTGGCCTGGAAGTCGCCGCCGAAGGCCGTCCCGATTGTCGCCGCTGCCCGGAAGGCCATGCCCGTGGGAAGGCCGTCGCGGTCTCGGATCCGTCCGCCCACCAGGCCGATCAGCCCGGCCTGCAGGCGCCCCGCGTCGGCCGCGGGGTTTGGGCGGAATGGGGCCGCGTCAAAGAGGGACCAGCCGGTGTTTTGTGAGAGTGGACGGTGCTCTTCGGCCCGAAAGCCCGCGGTCAACCGGAACGTGGCCGGGAGGGCCTGAACCGCGTAGACGGAGAGCCCCTCGCCCTCGTAGTAGTCGAAGAAGTCGTACCCGAGCCCGATGCCGCCGAGCGAATTCTCCGCGTACGACGTCTTCCACCGGTCAGGGGTCCGGGTCTGCTTCTCGTAGGAGGCCCCGAGCTTTAGTCCCGTCTCCTCGTCGCAAATCAGTTTCGATTCGACCCCAATCGTGTACCGCAGGTCCCCCAGCGCAAAGGCGTAGCCGAGTTGGCCGTAAATGCGCGCCGTGTCGTCCGGGTCGCGGAGCGAGAGCGGGCTGCGCCGGAGGCCGAGCACCAGTCCCTCGACGCGATTGTAGCGGAGCGGCGGCGGCGCGCGGTACACGGCAGACGCTTGCCCAAACGGGCTCGTCCAGCCCTCCGTCGTGCCGACATAGTCCCCTGCGTGATCGCCCACGTACGACTCGGTGCGGCCCCACGGGGTTTCCTCGGAAGCCGGCATACCGGAGTCGGTGCTATCAAGGGCCGCATCTGGAGACGGGGCGGATGGTGAAGAATCAGTCGCGGGTTGGGCGGAAGCACACGGAACCGCCAGGAGGAGAATGACCGCCCAACTCAAGGTCCGAGAATAGAGCATAGCGACATGGGAACTCTGTACCGAGGGAAATGAGGGAAAATTCCCTTGTTCAGGTCATACCATCGACAGGACGATACCGCGCCTCTATCTGTTACAAGTCGTAACTGACTGGTACGTATGATACCGGCAAAATATTGTTTTAGTTGGGGATGATGTCGGGGGGCAGACAATGCAACGTCTGCCCGCCGTCTCTTCCAGTTGCGTGATGAGCTGTTTTTCGTAGGCGGAGTGGGGGCCGTTCGTCGCCGTGCACTCTTCCCGTACGGCGACGGATCGACGGAGGGAGGCACTTCCCCCGCAGGCGTCTGTTCGGAAGAGCCCTTCGCAAGAAAGCTCCATCGGCTGGCTTCGAGCGCCCACCCCGGTTGGCAATTCGCGACCGGTGTAGATACCTTTTGCGCCCGGGCGGCAAGCGACTTGGCGCCGGAACGGCCCCCACATCTCTCTCATCGAACGAACTCGCCTATGTCTAGAGTCTGGTTTGGCCTCCTCCTGATGGTCCTCGCCGGTGTCTTCGGGGGAGGCTGCAGCAGCCCGCCCACGTTGCAGTCGCACTCGCTGTCTCAGGCCCCGGCCATTGACGGGGCGCTTTCGGAGTGGGGCGGGGCGCTCGCCCGGGTGGACGGCCGCTCCGTGTCCATGAGCGCCGCGCCGACCGACAGTCTGCTGTATCTGGCCGTCGTGATTCCGGACCGCGACCTCATCCGGTCCGTGGCCGAGAACGGGCTCATCGTGTGGATCGACCCGGCCGGCGAAGAGCGGCACACCTACGGGGTCCGGTACCCGCTCGGGCGCCGGGCTCAGCAGGCCGGAGCGGGTCAGGGGGGCGGGGCGTCCCGGGCCGACGCGCCGCGAGGGGCGGCGACCCTCGACGATCTGTTTCCGTCGGACCTCGCGGTCATCCGGAACGACACGGTCCGCTACCGGATGCCCGCAGGGCTGTCCTCGGCCCTGAAGGCACAGGCCACGCTCGACACCGGATCGCTCATTTACGAAATGGCCGTGCCCGTGTCCCCGTCCCGGTCGGCAACGACCGGCGACCGCTGGGAGCACGGCCTGCGTGGAGAACTGGACAATACCGTCGCGATCGGGCTCCAGACCCCTGACCCGGAGGATACCGATCTCGTGACCCCGTCCTCGCGGGGCATCCCGTCGGTGACGGGGCGCGGAGGGCGGCGTCGGTCCCCGCGGGGGCGGCGGCGGGGACGCCGGGGTCAGCAGAGGCAGCAGCCTTCGGCCCCGACCCCCGACCGGCCGACGCTGGATCTCTGGACGCGCATTGCCGGGTCCGGTGGCTCCTGAAAAGCTGGGTGCCTCGTGCTTCGGGGGCATGTGGGGACGGAGGCTGCCCCCTTCCCGAGTCAGGCGAGTCGGTCGGGAGCGCGGGTGCCGTTTTCGAGGTGGCTCGTGTCGTTCCGGAGGGAAACGGTCCAGTCTCCGTCCCGCCGCGCAACTTTCGTGAGGCTGGCGAGCGGGCACCCGGGGTCGGGCACGTCGCTGCCCACGAGGCCGTGCAGAACGCCCTGCACCGTGATGCCGTGGCCCACGAGGAGCAGCGTCTCGTCGGCGTACCGGTCGGCGAGGCACGTGCCGGTAGCCCCGAGGCGGGCGAGGGCCCGGTGCCTTGACTCTGGGTAGGCGGGCTCCCGGCAGGGCGGCGCCGACGACGGCAGCACCGACCCGAACCGGTCGGCAAGCGCCGTGGGGGCGCGTGTGTTCGGGACGTCGTCGAACCAGTCGTCGTTGAGCCATTCCCCCAATCCCGGCTCCAGGAGGACGCCGTGGCCGGTCGTCGTGGCGACGTGGTGGGCCGTCTGGACGGTGCGGAGGTACGGAGACGCGACGATCCGGTCGACGTCGAGGGCATCGACGCGGCGGCCCAGTTGCCGGGCCTGCTCGACGCCGTCGGGAGAGAGGCCGGGGTCGTCGGGCCAGTCGGCTGTCGCCGCCCAGTTCGGGTCCGCGAAGTCCTGACGGTTGGCGTGGCGGGCGAGCCAGAGGGTCTGCATTCGTTTCGTGACGACGGATATGAAAAGCACGACGATTGGGGCGGCCGCGGTTCTGCGTGCTCCCCGTTTCCCGAACATCCCTCAGGACACGCAATATAGCGCCTCTGTCTCCCGCGTGGTTCATCCCAAACGCCCTCGTTGTCCATGTCTCGGCGTCTCCTGCTCTCTGTTGCGCTGTTGTTTCTTTTCGTCGCCGGAGGGTGTGGGGGACTGGCGGACACCGCCGACGAGCGTGACGACGCGTCGTCGGGGGACGCGTCCCCGACGGCCGCGCCGGTGGACGGGTACGCCTCGCACCCGGCGCGCATCTACGTGGATGGCGAACGGGGCGATTGGGCGGAGCTCCCGGTCCGTCACACCGACGCGCCCAACGACGGGGAGGGCGTCGACCTCGAACGCGTGTGGATCGCCCACGATGACGAATACCTCTTCCTCCGGCTCGAGCTCGGCGAGGCCGTTAATCTCCAGGAAGGCAACGACCTGACGCTCTACCTCGATACGGACGACAATCCCGGGACGGGGCAGCAGGCACTGGGACTGGGGGCGGAGCTGGCCTGGACGTTTGGCGAGCGGTCCGGCCGAGTGGTTCGTAACGGGGACGCGGAAGAGGTGACGCACGCGGCCCTCGGGTTCACGTCCCTGCCCACGGTGACGTCCGAGACGTTCGAAGTGGCCTTCGACCGGTCGGCGGCCCCTACCGACGACGGGTCCCTGTTTGAGGGAGACAGCCTCCGGGTGGGCCTGTCGACCGACGGGGACCGGCTGCCGGACGCCGACGGTGGGCTCGGGTACGTTCTTTCGGACGCCGACCCGCCCCTCGACGCGCCGTCCCTCGACGCGCCGACCGCCTCGGCCCTGCGGATGCTCTCGTACAACTCGGTCAACGACTTTGACCGCGAACAGAGTGCAATCTTTTTCGAAACCCGCCAGCCGAGCTTCCGGCGCATCTTCGACGCCACCAATCCGGGCGTCATTGCGTTTCAGGAGGTCTACGACCAGACCGCTGACCAGGTGGCGGCGGTCGCCGACGAGGCGCTCGGGCTGCCGGACGAGTGGGACTGGGCCAAGCAGGGGCAGGATCTCGTCCTCGGCAGCCGATACCCCATCCTCGACACCCACACCATTCCAGGGTACGAGAACAACGTGAGTGGCGCCTTCCTGCTCGACGCGGACGATGCGCTGGGGACGGACCTCCTGGTGGTGAACATGCACCCGCCCTGCTGCAACTACGGCCCCGATGACGGCGAGCCCTCCCGCAACGCGCAGCGGCAGCGGGTGGTGGACGGCGTGGTGGCCTTTCTTCGAGAGGTGAAACAGGGGGACGGGCCGTTCGACGTTCCGCCGAAGACCCCGATCGTGGTGCTCGGGGACATGAACTTTGTCGGGGACGCCCAGCAGCCGCGGACGCTGCGGACCGGGGAAATCGTACACACCGACCGGTACGGACCGCCAGCGGCGCCGGACTGGGACGGATCGCCCCTGCTGGACACCAGGCCGCGCCAGGTGGCGTCGCCCCTGCACACCACCTGGATCGCGCCCGGCAGCTCGTTTCCGCCGGGGCGGCTCGACTACGCGTTCGTCACCGACAGCGTACTGGAGGTCGTCCACGAGTTTGTGCTGCACACCCCGGCGCTGCCGGCCGACGTGCGTTCGGCCCACGGGCTCCGGGCGGACGACACGCCGACGGCGTCCGATCACCTCCCCGTCGTGATTGACGTGACGCCACGGTAGGGGAGCACACGCGTTGCGGGACCGTCACATCTACAGGTCGCTGTCACGACGGCAGGGGGCGGCTTGCCGAAATTTCGGTCGGCGACAGGGAGGACACCGGCTGGTACACGTCTTGATGCCGAATGTGGGTGCATCGACAAACGACGGGGCGTTGTGTGACGCCCTGGTTGACACGTTCGTGAGACTCTCGAACAACCTGTACAGAGGTGATCAACCATGACGCAGCTCACACGCCGCACCCCGAACCGCACGGTTCGCGACCTCCAGCGTGAGGTGGACAGCATCTTCGACCGGTTCTTCGGCCGAGGAGGCGACGACGACACGTCGACCGTCTGGGCCCCCCGGACGGACCTGTCGGAGACGGACGACGCGTTCCGGATTCGCCTGGACGTGCCCGGGATGACGAAGGACGACATTGCTATCAACCTCCAGAACAACACGCTGACTGTGAGCGGCGAGCGTTCCAGTGAGCGGCAGAAGGACGGCGAAGAGTACGTGCGCGTGGAGCGCGCCTTTGGCACCTTCCACCGCACGTTCACCCTGCCGGACGCGGTGGATCCGGACCGCGTAGAGGCCACCTACGACGAAGGCGTGCTGACCATCAATGTCCCGAAGACGGAGAAGAGCACGCGCCGTCAGATTGAGATCCAGTAGCCGTACGTCTCCGACGCCTTCTGTTTGCTCCCGTTGGAGGGCGTCTGGCGGGGGGCAGTGACGAAACTGCTCGCGCCGCCGGACGAGACCTGTAAGCGCATCGTGACGCCTGGTCGGGCCACCGGTCCGGTCAGGCGTTTCCTTTTTCCGGTGCGGAACGGAACGCAGGGCCATTGCGGGCGTGGGACTGCTGATTCATTTCTTTCCGGTCTCACGTCTTTGCCTGCAGCGGTCTACACACGACGATGGCCCCTCACGTTGCCTTTCAGGGAGAGCCCGGTGCCTTCAGCGAGGAAGCCGTCCGGTGCGTCTTCGATGCCGCCGAGGTGCATCCGTCCGCTACGTTCGAGGATGTCTTCGAGGCCGTCGAGGAGGACGCGGTGGGCCGTGCGGTGGTGCCCATCGAAAACGCGGTGTTCGGCAGCGTCCGCGTCAACTACGATCATCTTCGCACACACGCGGTGACGATCATCGGGGAGCTCCAGCTGCGCATTCACCACTGTCTCATGGCGCCGGAGGGGGCGACGATTGACGGGCTGGAGGTCGTACGGTCCCACCAGCAGGCGCTCGGGCAGTGTCGGGACTGGCTCCGGGCCCACGTTCCGGGCGCGACGCCGGAGGCCACGCCGGACACGGCCGGGGCGGCCCGGGTTGTGGCGGAGACCGGCGCCCCGACAACGGCGGCGGTGGCCTCCCGACGGGCCGCCGAGCGCTACGGCCTTGAGGTCCTCGCCGAGGGGCTCCAGGACAACGAACAGAACTTTACCCGCTTTCTCGTGCTTGCCCCGGCGGACACGGACGCGCCCCCGGTGGGCGCCGGCGAGCCGAAGACGTCCATCACGTTCGTCCTGCAGGACAATGTGCCGGGGGCCCTCTTCAAGAGCCTCGCCGTGTTCGCGCTCCGCGAGCTGGACCTGGCCAAGATCGAAAGCCGGCCCCTGGTGGGGCAGCCGGGCCGCTACCGATTTTATCTCGACGTGCACGGCGACCTGGAGGACGAGGCGGTGGCCCGGGCGCTGGACCACCTCCGGGAAATCACGATGGAGCTTCAGGTGCTCGGCTCCTACCCCCGCGGGGCGACGTATCCCGAGGGGGCCGATCGGTAGGTGCCCGTCCGGCGGCAAACGGAAGCGGCCAGGGCGGGGCGCTCCGGAGCGCGGCCCGGGCCCCAGACGCGTTTCTGGCCCCCGCAGGCCCACCGCATCAACTGCCCGTTCGTCCCGACTGATTCTCGTATTGCTGCCTCCCGAGGCGGAGGGCGCAAAACAGCGCCCTCGTTTGTCGTCTCCACCCCGATTGGCTGTGCCAGTCAGCTCCGCAAGGGCATGACCGTCGGTCTTTGCATCGCCCGGACTCATCCGGCCGGGTGAGGAGGCGCCCACAATTGTCAGAAGAGCTCCAGGTTAAGCGGGGCACGGCGGGTTTCGTGCCCGCGATTGTCCTGTGCGCCTCCGCTTGTCCTTTCCGACCCGGTCTTCGTAGGTTACCGCTACGGCCATATTCCTTCACACTCGACCCCTCCTGCCGTGCTGCCGTACTTCATCCGGGAAGGCTTTGCCAACCTCCGACGCGCCACGTTCTCGGCCGTCGCTTCCACGAGCGCCATTGCCGTCGCCCTAGTGCTGGTGGGCGTGTTCGGCATTGTGGGGTACGAGGCCTCGGTCGTGTCGGAGATGTTGCGCGAGCAGGCCAGCCAGATGGAGGTCTTTATCGAGCAGGACGCGACCGACGACGTTCAGGAGGCCCTCCACGCTCGGGTTCAGACGATGCCGGGGGTCGCGCAGACCGAGTTCATCTCCCACGAGGAGGCCGCCAGGATTTTTCGGGAGGAGTTTGGGGAGGGGGCCTCCGCCTTCGAGGACCCGACGTTTCTGCCCGCCTCGATCAAGATCGAGATGGCCCCGAGCCACGCCCATCCGGACAGCATGGCCCGCGCCGCGGACGTCATCGACGGGTGGCGAGGGACGGAGGAGGTCGTCCTAAACCGGGACCTGCTCACGCGGGTCGCACAGAACCGGCAACTCATCAACGCCATCGGGCTGTCACTGGGGGGCATTGTCGTGCTCGCGGCCGTCTTCCTCGTGGCCAACACGATCCGGCTCACCATCTACGCCCGGCGGCTCCTCATTCGAACGATGAAGCTGGTGGGGGCCACGGACCGCTTCGTGCGGCGGCCCTTCCTCGTCGAGGGGATCGTACAGGGGTTCGCCGGAGGAGCGATTGCGGGGGGCGTGGTGTGGGGGCTCTACCGGCTGTTTTTTCAGCAGATCGATCAGACCCCCCTGTCGCTCTACACGGAGCTCCTGTTCTTCGGTGGCCTCGTGGGGAGCGGCGTTCTGCTCGGGTGGCTCGGGTCCTACTTTGCCGCCCGTCGGTTCATCCAAAACATCGAGCTTCACTAGGTCCACGGGTCCTCTTCGCGCTCAGTCTTTCAAGTGATAGATACGTACCATGCGATGGTCGTCGACGGCACTCGCCATATTCGGGATGCTCGGACTCGCGGTGCTCGGAGGGGGGTGCCAGCGCGGTCAAGAGTCGGAGGTCGCACGGTCGGAGGACGGGGTGCTGCGGCTTGGCCCCGTGGAGGTGGTCGACACGGTGGCCCGGGCCGTGGCCCCCAGCGACCGGCCCCTGGTCGTGGAGGGACTGCGCGGCTCGGTCCGGCTGACGGGGGCGGAGCAGACGACCGCGGACCTCTCGTTCGTGCGCCGCGGCCGTGGGGACACCCGTGAGGCCGGGCAGTCGGTCGTGGAGGGCATCTCGATTACGGAGAGTGGCACCGACGCCGAGTACGCCTATACCCTGGCGGCCGACCAGGAGGACTACGCCGCCGTTGACGTGCGGGGCCGGGTGCCGCGCCGGACGGCCCTCCGCGTTGATCGGCTCAGCGGACCGGTCCACGTGGCGGGCGTGGAGGGGGCGCTGACCGTTTCTCACGCGCACGGTGACGTGACCGTGCAGGGGGCCGCGGGGGCCGCGGAGGTGCGGATCAAGAACGGGGACGTGGCGGTCGGCTTTCAGTCTCTGCCGACGGGGGGCACGCACCGCATCGAGACGGCGAACGGAGACCTGCGGCTCCGCCTCCCGCCGGACGAGACGGTTCAGATTGACGCCCAGACGGACGCGGGCACGATTCGGACCCGAGGGCTCTCCTTCACCAACGAGCAGTTTGCTCCCATCAATGCCGGGGCGCGCTACGACGCCCAGACGGGGGACGGCGGGCCGACCGTCGAGCTGCGCACCCAGAACGGATCCATCGTAATTGAGGCCGCCGATACGAGCGCGACGGACACCACGTCGGCGCCGGCCACCGTGCCGTCGTCCGACACGACCGTGACCCCGCAGCCGGACGTCGACACGATCCTGCCGGCGGAGCCCGACACGATGGGGGCTGACACTTCGACGACAGATGCGGCGGCTACGGACACGAGCCGTTGATCTGCCCTTAAGGGGCAGGGACCTCCGGTGCCTCGATCTTCTGCAGCGAGGTGCCGTACTGATCGTTGATGGTGTCGATAAGGCGATTCGTAATGACTCGGTGCGTGGCCGAACTCGGGTGCACCCCGTCGAGACTAAAGAATCGTCCGAACGGCTGCTCGGAGTCGCGATCCGGAAACTTCGGTATTAGGTCGTTCCTCGGGTCCTGGTCGCCGTCATCATTCCTATAGAGGGCCGAAAGGACGCCGTTTGGGTTGAGGTAGGCCAGGCCACGCTGCTGCGCCTGCTGCTGAATAAACGCATTATACTGCTGCACCGTCCCCGCCAGGGTCGACACCTCCGTGAGCGCTAGCACCGGCGTGTTCGCGGCTTGGCAGTCGAGCGTGACGGTCTGTCCAGGATTTTGGATTGCCTGTCCAATCAGGGAGAATCCGTATTCCAACGGCACGAGGGGAGTGAGGTTTGTATTAGGATCCTGCGTGTCGCAGTTGGAGGCCACGTTGAAGTTTTGAGGGAACTGACCCTGCTGGTCGAGGCCAAAGTACACGGGGCCCGGCGAGAAGAACGGGGTAAAGGCCACGTTTGCCACGCCGACCAGGACGCCGCCTTGAAAATTTGGGCTTGAGGTGAGCGAATCGAGGACGTTTGTGTATTGGCTTCTGAAAGTGTTCGGCGGCGTGACGTTGGCCGTGCCCTGAAGGGCGGGGTCGAGCACGTCGTTATTTCCAATCCAAACTGTGGCGAATGTAGGGTCGGCGTCGAGGGCTGCTTCGATTTGTGTTCGACCGCCCAGAATAAACTGTGTGAGGGCGTTCGTCGAGCTCGTCTGGTTGCTCAAGACATCGAGCGTCTGCGCATCCGGTACGGCAACGTTGTTCAGCGTGAGGGGAGATGCAGGATTGCGGAAGCCACACGTTACCTGAGTGGTTTCTACAGGACGTTGGGGAGCTGGAACCCCGTCCTCGTTGAAGAAACTCACGAACGGGGGGGGACAGCCGGGTGTCGCCAATTCGGGGATGCCGAAAGATGTCCCCATCTGTTTGGAGAGCAGCTCCGCGTACGACTCCAATTGGGTCTGGGTGCTGATGCCCCCCGACTGGAAGCCGGCAGTAATGCTGTTGCCGATGGAGACGTAGCTCGAAAACAGGTCGTTTTGGGTCTGCGGGGCCGTGAGTGTCTCGTCGTCACATCCCGACAACAGCGGCAGAACGAGGAGCAACGCCCCGGCGAGAAAGCGGCGAAAAGCCATGAGAACTAGAGATGCAGTGTAAAGGTCGCGCCAATGAGATTCGCGTTGAAGCTAAAGAGGCCTTGATTGAGGTCGGTCGAGAGGTCCTCGTCCGGAAGGGCCCCGCGAACGCGGCCCCGGCGGTCGTTCTGCTGAAGCCGCTGGTAGGATACGTTGAACGCCACCGCGTCGGTGACGCGCCAGCCAAATCCGACGGTAAACTGATTGCGCTCAGATTCCGGAAGCAAGGGGGTTACTGACTTGTCGGGGGCGGCGGCGGTGTTGAACAGATAGCCGGCTCGGACGGTGAGGGGGGCGAGGAGGTCGTACTCCGCGCCAACCCGGACGCCATGCGTGTCCTCGTAATCTTCGGGGCGAGTGCGGTCTTCCAACTGCCCGAATTCGAGCGGAAGCTTGTCGAAGCTTGACCAGCCCGTGAACTGGTAGTCGGCCAGCAGCATGAGCTTTTCGGTTGCCTGGACGCTGACGCCGGCGACGAGTTGCATCGGGAAGGTGATCTCGGTCTTGACGGACTGGCTCGTCAGTACGCCGTCTCCAGAGAACTGTGAGGCCAAAAGCCCGTCTGCTGGTGTAGGGTCTGGTGCATCATCGTCGTCCAGATCTTGGGCAAGCGGGCTGGTAGCAGGAAAGATAAGCCCCGTCTCTTCCTGCTCAAATGTCGCCTCACCCTCGTACTCTACGATAATGGGCGTCGTGTAACGCACGCCAAGTGTCACTCGGTCGGAGGCCTGGTAGGACACGCCAATGTTGGCCCCCAACCCGAACTCGTTGTTTGCATCCAGCTTTGACCGAGCGAAGGCCGTGTGGAAGGGAATCCCGAGCTGAGAAAATTGCAAGTTCTCATCCGGATTCGCGGGGTCAGGAACTGGTTCTCCGGTTTGTGGATTCCGGACGGTCCGTGGTGAGAGGTCTTGAAGCTGATTCAACTCTACGGACGAAATCACGGCCACCGGCCCGGCGCCGATACTCAGATTCGGCGTCACCTGGTACGACACTGTAGGCTGCACGTAGATGGCCTGGAGCTGATTGTCGAATCCCTCAAACGCTCCGTCAAAGACGGTCTCGTCCGACAGCCGCGTAGGCCATCGGGTTTCCAAACCGTACGGCACGTATGTCCCGAGCCCGAGCCCGATTTTCTCCGTCAGCCCGTAGGTGAGATAAGCATGCGGGACCGGAAGAGGGTCATTGTCCAAGTCTACCTCATCGACCGTCGCCGACGTCTGAGCGCCGGGATCGTAGGTAAAGTTCCCCCCGACGTCGATCACGGTCGTCCCGAACGATGCGGTGAACCCGTCGGTGCCTGCGACGTGAGCGGGGTTGAAATAAATCGACGACCCGTCCCCGCAGCCGTCCGCGACGGCGGCGCCCGCCCGGGCCATCGCGCACGAGCCCTGCTCGTAGACCCCGAACCCCTGCGCCTGCACGAGCGACGGGGCCCACAGTCCGGCACCCATAAACATGGCGAGAGTCAGGCAGAGGGCACGGAAGCGAGGAGGGAGAAGCATGAGTGGAAGCGGGGAGAGACGAGGCCAGCGGCGATCAGAAGGGCAGTCACCCACCCAGTACGAAGGACAGACGTCGCGAAAAGGGCTTCCAGCCCATTCAGCTGTGATCGGAGACGAGCAGTTCCTCGAAAGTGGTCCGGAAGGGTGAACGCGCGTGGATGGAATTTTCTTCCTTCGGATAAAGAGTGTATTAACAGAGGGGGCAAAATGCAACCACGGAGGCCGGTCGCTACGTCCGGGCCGGCCCGTGCACGGTCACGGGCGTCCGGGGGGCGAGAAGGACATGAGAGGGAGACTGGTCCTGGAGGAGGGCTCCGATGTCCCCGTAGGCGGCCGACCACTGCACGGTCACGTGGTGCTCCTGCACGCGGCAGATGGGGACGGCCGGGCGCTCGACGCGGGTCCGCAGTAGCGTGCCGTCCCGTGCGGTGCTGTATCGCCAGCGGGGGCGGAGGAGGGCATGGGCCCGGGCGCCGGGAGCCGGCATCACAGGAGGCTGCTCGCCCCGTGCCCGCACCCGTTGCTCGCGTCCCTTCCAGTCGAAGCGGTACGTCACCTCCACCTGGTCGACCGGCTCCCGCCGGATGGGCTGCATGGACGTTGTCGCTACCCGCTCCCCATAGAGCAACCGAGCGCCCCAGGCCACGAGACGCCGCGGCACGTAGGCCTGCGCCGTCCAGGTGCCCGCCGGGCCGGACGGGGCCCCGTCCGGCCGGACGTGCACTCGAAGCTCTACCACCGGCACCCGCTGCCCCCCGGGCCCCCCGACGCCAAGGACCCGCAGGTTCGTCAGCTCGACCCCCACGAGGCTGATGGGGGTCGTCCCGTCGTCCCGAACGGGAGAGAGGCCGTCCGGAAGAAAGGGCGCCACCCGGGCCGGGTCGACCGCGTAGCCCACGACCACCCGGTTTCGGGCCGTCGCCCGGAGGACGCAACGGGCTGAGAAAAATGGAATCGACATGAGTGTACGGAGGAAAACTCGGTCGGCGCCAACAGGTCGTGACAACGGCCCCCAACGAAAACGGGCGCACCCCGACAGGAGTCGGGACGCGCCCGGACCGTTCATCGCAAGGATGAATCGGGAGGAGGAGCCGTATTAGCGTTAATCAGTATGGGGCTGGAGGTCTTGTTTGCTGTGTCGCTGGCGAAGCTTCCGGAGGGCCTTCTCCTTGATCTGACGGACACGCTCTCGCGTGAGGTCGAAGCGCTTACCGATCTCCTCGAGGGTGAGCGGGTGCTCGCGCCCGATGCCGAAGTACAGGCGCGTGATCTCCGCCTCCCGGTCGTGCAGGGCGCTGAGGGCACGCTCGATGTCAATCTTGACCGACTCGGAGAGCATCTCCTCGTCCGGGGAGTCGTTGTCCTCGTCCGGCAGCACGTCGAGGAGGCTGTTGTCGTCCTCCTCGTTGAAGGGCGCGTCCATCGACAGGTGGCGGCTGGTGTGCTTCATCGCCTCCCGCACCTTCTGGACGTCGATCTCAAGCTCCTCGGCCAGCTCCTCGATGTTGGGCTTGCGGTCGAGGTCCTGCTGCAGGCGGGCACTGGCCTTCCGGATCTTCGAGATGGTGCCGATGCGGTTGAGCGGCAGACGCACCACGCGGCTCTGCTCGGCGAGGGCCTGCAGGATGGCCTGCCGAATCCACCAGACGGCGTAGGAGATAAACTTGAAGCCGCGGGTCTCGTCGAACCGCTTGGCGGCCTTGATGAGGCCGTAGTTGCCCTCGTTGATGAGGTCGGCCAGCGACAGGCCCTGTCCCTGATACTTCTTCGCGACCGAGACGACGAATCTCAGGTTGGCGCGACAGAGCTTGTGAAGGGCCTCTTCGTCACCATCTTCGATGCGTCGTGCCAGCTCGACCTCCTCCTCCGGCTCAAGCAGATCGATTTTCCCGATCTCCTGGAGGTACTGGTCCAGCATCCGTTGTTCGCGAGAAACTTGCATATGGTCCTGTCGGGTTGTGGGTGATGAGCGGTGGCAGTGATGGTGAGAACGGCACGTCCCCGGGAACGATCGGGGGGCAGTCGGGGCGGCGTGCGCTTCCAACCGGGATTAAAGTACGCCGAAACTCAACCGGCACCGAGTCTGCGGAGGATCCGATTTGCATTCCGAAAAACCATCACGAGCGACGTGACCGGTTGTTCCAGGGGCAGCGGCGGGACCACTTGTGGGGGATCCTTGCAGGAATGCCCTCACCGATCCCGCTCAGCGGCCGCAAGCACGCCGTCGGCGACCTCGCGGGTGTCGCTCATGCGCGGGACCTTCGTCTGGCCGCTGATGTCGTCGTTGGTCGCTTGGAGCCAGCGATAAAACGTCCCTTCCGGAAGGGACGACACGTCCGGGCCGTCGAGGGCGTCGCCCTCCCGGCGGATGTAGTAGTGCCGGTTTACCTCCTGCAGGTGCTCGTCGAGGGCGCGTTCGAAGGCCGCCAGGGCATCTGGGGGGCGCTCAAACTCGACGAGCCACTCGTGGCCCGGCTGCGTGCCGTTGGTCGCGGGGCGCGGGGCCACGTGGTAGTCGGAGACGTGCGCCCCGGTGGCTTCGCAGGCGGCCTTCAGGGCGGTGCGGACCTCGTCTCCGTAGATGGCCTCGCCGTACTCGTCGATCATGTCGCTCGTGCGGCCCGCCACGGTAATCTTGTGCGGGAAGGTCTGTGTAAACCGGAGGACATCGCCCACCTCGTAGGCCCAGAGCCCACTGCAAGAGGTCACGTATAGGGAGTAGCGCACGCCGGGCTCCACGTCGGCGATCGTGTGGCGGGTCGGGGCGTCGTCGCCGCGCTCGTCGAGGGGCACGAACTCGTAGAAGACCCCGTTGTCGAGGTGTAGCAGCATCGAGGGGTCGTCGAGCTCGTCCTGGAAGGAGAAAAAGCCCTCGGAGGCGCCGTAGGTCTCCACGAAGTCGATGTCGTGCCCGATCTTCTCCTCGATCAGGTCGCGGTACGACCGAAGGGCGACCCCGCCCGAGATGAACACCTGCAGGTTGGGCCACACCTCGCCCACGGTCGTGGCCGTATCGCCGTGTCGCTCGTTGTGCAGGTCGATCAGCAGGTCGAACAGGTTGAGGGCCCAGGTGGGCACCATCACGAGGAGGCGGATGTCCTTGTCGACCGTCCGCTCGGCGACCGCCTGAAGCTTCTCCTCCCAACTGGGGAGGAAGGTCACCTCGTTGGGGACGGCCTGAAAGAGGGCCCGGAAGAACCCAGGGGCATTTTCTGCGAGGATGCCGCTGATCTCCCCCGCCTTCGTGCCCGGGTAATTGGGATCCTCCTCCACGCGCCCCGGCAGGGTCAGGTGGCTGCCGCCGAAGAAGCTCGGGTCGAGGCTCTCCTTGAGGTAGTTTAGGCCGGTGCCCACGCTGAACGACCGGTTGTGGTCGATCGTCTCGTCGCTGATGGGGATCACCTTGCCGTCGGAGACCGTGCCGCTGGAGACGGCGAAGTTGGTGACGGTGCCGGGCCACATCACGTCGGCGGCGCCGTTTCGAATCCGCTCCGCGTCGTCGGCGATGTCCGCGTGGGTGTGCAGCGGCACGCGCTCCTGGTAGGCCTGTACGACATCGGACGCCTCGGCGATTTCGGAAAACCCGAACCGGCGTCCCCACTCGGTGTCGACGGCGCGGCGAAGCAGGCGGCGAAGCAAAGAGCGCTGCGTGGCGACGGGGCGAGCCTTGAACTCCTTGACCCGCCGAAGGGGACCCATCCACTGCAGGGCCGAGCGTACGATGTCGTCCATCAACGAAAAAGCAGGTCGTGAAAGCCGCTTCGTGAGACTCCCCGCAGGATACACGGGCCGGCCGGAAAGTTTCCACAAAAATAGACGATGGATCTCGTTCCGACAGCGCTCTGTGTATACCTTGCCCCAACAAGTGTTCGTGGCTCTCCGCTTCTTGAAACGCGTCCCCCTGCTCCTCCGATGCCCCGCATGTCGCGCTCAACCCCGTCGCTGAATCCTGACGATTTTCCCACCGACCGGTTCGTGCTCGGCGGGGACGACTACACGCTCGACTGCCGGCCCGGGAGCCCGGAGGCTGCGGGGGCTCACGTGATGGGGGTCCTGAACGTGACCCCCGACTCCTTTTCCGACGGCGGCCAGTACGTGACCGTCGAGAAGGCACTGTCGCGGGCCGCCGAGATGTTGAGTGAGGGGGCCTCCATCATCGACGTAGGGGGCGAGTCGACCCGGCCCGGGGCGGATCCCGTCTCGAAAGAAGACGAGCGCGACCGGGTGGTGCCCGTCATCGACGCCCTCACGGATCGGTTCCCCGAAGCGGTGGTGTCGGTCGACACCTACAAGCCCGACGTGGCCCGGGCGTCCCTCGCCGCGGGGGCGGACATCGTGAACGACGTCACCGGCCTGCGGCACGATCCCGAGATGGCCGCGGCCGCGGCCGACTGGAAGGCGCCCCTCATGGTCATGCACTCGATGGGCGAGCCCGGCGACCTCACGCGGCCCCGCGAGTACGACGACGTGACGGCCCAGGTGCGCGACGCACTGGCCCGGACGGTGGAGACCGCCGAGCAGGCCGGCGTGGAGCAGGTGATCATCGACCCGGGCTTCGGCTTCGGGAAATCCGACGCCGAAAACTTCCGCCTGCTCAACGAGATCGACGAGCTTCTCACCCTCAACTGCCCCGTGCTCGTGGGCGTCTCCCGCAAGAGCACGATCGGGGCCACGCTGGGCACGCCCGACGACCCCGCGCCTGTGGACGAGCGGCTCTTCGGGTCGCTCGGGGCGACGGCGGCGGCCGTAGCGCGGGGGGCCACCATCGTGCGCACCCACGACATTGCCCCCACCGTCGAGATGCTCAAGGTGCTCGGGGTCACCCTCCGTCAACGGTAGCGCGCGTGCCGCCGGCATTCCCGGTTCCGTTCCTCCCCTCGCATCCGGCCGAATTCCTCCGTGAAGGTCTTCGAGATTATCGGCTTCGGGATTGGCGACGCCATCGAGATTGTCGTCGTCGCCTACATCCTGTACCAGCTCTACCGGCTCATGCGCGGGACGATTGCCGTGCAGATTGCCCTTGGCCTCGGGGCGCTCTTCCTGATTCAGTTCGTGGTGGAGCTGGCCGACATGACGGTGCTGACGACCGTCTTTAGCTACTTCAACCAAGTCTTTGTGCTGGCGGTCATCATCATTTTTCAGCCCGAGATCCGCCGGCTGCTGCTGCTGCTGGGCAAAAACCCGATCGTGCGGCGCTTCGTCCGCACGACCGACCAGCGTCAGATCATTGACGAAACGGTGGGGGCGGTGGAGGAGATGAGCCAGCAGCAGATCGGGGCCCTCATGGCCTTCCAGCGGAGCACGGGCCTTCGGAGCTACGTCGAGACGGGCGAGCTGCTGGAGGCGGAGGTCTCGCGCGACCTGCTGCTCACGATCTTTTACGGCCAGAACCCCCTGCACGACGGGGCCGTCATCATCAACAACCGCCGCGTGGAGGCCGCCCGCTGCATTCTGCCCGTCTCCACGAGCATGAAGCTGAGCCCCCAGCTCGGCCTTCGCCACCGGGCCGCCGTGGGCCTCACCGAGCAGACCGACGCGTTCGTGGTGGTCGTATCGGAGGAGACCGGCGACATCAGCGTCTCGCGCGACGGGGCCCTCATCTCCAACATCACCCCGGAGGAACTGCGGACGTACCTCACGAGCGCCCTCACGGGGCAGTCCACCTCCCAGGCAAGTGCGACGGTCCCCGCCTCGGCCTGAAAGAACCCGCCTCGGCCTGAGAGAAAAGGCGCCGCCCTCCTACGACCTGTTTCCTTGCTGCCGCCATGACTGCCACCCCCTCGGACGACCGGAAATACCGCCACCAACGCGAACGACTTGTTGAGACCCTTCGCGAGCGGGGCATCCACGACGAGCGGGTCCTGTCGGCGGTCGGGGCGGTGGCCCGGCATGCCTTCGTGGACCCGGCCCTCCGCGATCGGGCCTACGCCGACGAGGCCCTCCCGATTGGGCTCAACCAGACCATCTCCCAGCCCTTCACGGTGGCGTACCAGACCGCGTTGCTGGGCGTGCAGCCGGACGATCGCATCCTGGAGGTGGGCACGGGCAGTGGGTTTCAGGCCGCCGTGCTGTGCGAGATGGGGGCGCGAGTCTATTCGATCGAGCGCCACGACGACCTGCTCCGGCGGGCCCGATCCGTGCTCGACGGGCTCGGCTACGACGTGCGAACGCGGCACGGGGATGGAACGCGGGGGTGGCCCGCCTTTGCGCCCTACGACGGGATCGTGGTGACCGCGGGGGCGCCCGAGATACCCGCTCCGCTTCTCCACCAGCTCCGTGAGCCGTCCGGGGAGGACGACGGCCCAGGGGGGCGGCTCGTCATTCCGATTGGGGGGCGTGAGGGGCAGACCATGACGCGCGTCCGCCGTACCGGTTCGGGCCCCCACGACTACGAGCAGGAGGAATTTCACTCGTTCCGCTTCGTGCCCCTGGTCGACGAGGACGAGGGGGGCGGATGAGGCGGGGCGTCGGTCCCACCCGCCGAGCGCGTGCGCCGGGCCGCATCCCGGCCCCAATGGTAAAAAAACGCATACGACCGGTCCGGACGGCCCGGTTGGAGAAACCGACGCGGTTCCTCAATCTACGGAGTGGACACCCGGTCGAGAAGCCAATCGACGTGGCGCGCCCGCATTGCTTCTGCCTCCTCCGCCGAGGCGGAAGAGGCGCTGAACTCGGCCCACCGTTCGCTCATGTGTGCGGCATCGCGGGCCGCCTGCTGCGCCTCCGGGTGCGTGCAGGCCTGTAGGGTGAGAAGCCGGGCGGCCGGGGGCTCGCGCTGGGGCAGGCCGAGTGACATGGCCAGCAGGGCCGCGTCGGCGGTCTCGTGCCGCACGCGCTGCCACGCCTCCGGGGCGTCGCGCTGGGCGGCGGCCCAGAGCCGACCGGCGGCGGTGTGGGCGGACGCCGCACTGGGGTCCACCTGCCGGGCACACCAGCGTGCGAACCGGCGCAGGACCTCGGGGCCCCGCCGGGCCGAAACGTGCTCGATGAGCGGCCCTCGCGGGTCGGATCCGGAGGCGTAGTGCTCCCCCGTCGCCCGGTCCAGCACGAGCGGACGGTGCGTGCGACTGTCGAAAATATAGTAGTACTGGTCCGCCTTTGCGTCCGTCATTCTGGTTGCGGGGGACAGGGCCCCGCTCCTGGTCTTGGGAAGGATGGGTCGTACTTTTCGCACGAATAAGCATCATTTGATAAGCGGATTCCCGGAAAACGTTCTCTGGTCGGTAACACCACGGCCAAGTCCGCAACAAAGCCGTCTGGCTTAAATATGAGAAAAAGGTTGATGTCATCACCAGGGGCCTCCCCAGAGGCCGCTCGTGGGGGATGAGGTCGAAGGATCCTTTCGGCACTCCACACCGTTCGCGCGCTGTCGTTTGACACGGATCTCTCCGCCGATTCTATGAAGCGTCTCAGCAAGTACCACATTCTCCCGGCCGTTCTTCTCATCGCCTTCGGGGCGGTGCTCGGCGTGCAGATCGACACGTACCTGACCGATGACGATCTGGGCACGCAGCTCGACAAGATGCGGCAGGCTCTCGTCGTCATGAACAAGGAGTACGTGGACCCGCTGGACGCGGCCGACGTGGCGGAGGAGGGCATTGAGGGGATGGTCAGCAGCCTCGATCCGCACTCCACCTACATCCCCGCCGATCGGGCCGAAGACGTGAAGGACCAGTATCAGGGCTCCTTCGGGGGCATCGGCATCGTCTTCGAGGTGCCGAACGACACGGCGCGTGTCATCTCGCCGGTCGCTGGGGGGCCCAGTGAAGAAATGGGCGTGATGGCCGGCGATCGCATCGTCGGGATTGAAGACTCGTCCGCCGTTGGGCTCTCGTCCAACGAGATTCAGAACAGCCTGAAGGGCGAGATCGGGACGGAGGTGCAGATCACGGTCTATCGTCCCACGATGGACGATCGCCTCGACTTCACCCTCACGCGGGAAGAGATCGAGACGCAGTCCGTGCGGTCGCCCTACATGGTCGACGACCGAACCGGGTACATCAACATCACCCGGTTCACCATGAAGACGCACGACGAGTTTCGGGAGGCGGCGTCGACGCTGCTCGACCAGGGCATGGAGCGGCTCGTCCTCGACCTTCGGGGCAACCCGGGCGGCGTGATGCGCTCCTCCTGGCAGATTGCGAACGAGATGCTCGGGGAGAAGATGACGATCGTAGAGACGAAGGGCCGGAGCGAGCAGATGAACCGGACCATCTCGGCGCGGCCCGGGGGCATGCTCGCGGACCAGCCCATCATCGTCCTCGTGAACCGCGGGTCGGCGTCGGCGAGCGAAATCCTGAGTGGGGCGCTACAGGACCACGACCGGGCCTTCCTTGTAGGCCGGCGCACGTTCGGCAAGGGGCTGATTCAGAAGCAGTTCGACCTCGGCGACAAGAGCGTGCTGCAGATGACCGTGGGCCGCTACTACACGCCGGCGGGCCGCCTCATCCAGTCGCCCTACGAGCGGGGCGAGCGGGAGGATTACTACGAGGAGAAATTCTCCACGATCAACCAGGCGACCTATCACCTCAACGAGTACCGCGAGAGCATTTCGGACTCGCTTGCCTACCAGACCGATCACGGCCGGACGGTATTCGGCGGCGGGGGCATCCTTCCGGACTACGTGGTACAGCCGGACACCGCGGCGTTGACCCACCTCGTGCAGAGCGGGCTCGACTATGCCTTTGCCCGCAAGTGGTTTACGGAGAACGAGACCGACCTCCGCGAGACGTGGCAGGACCGCCCCGAGGAGTTCCAGTCCTCCTTCGAGCCGTCGGAGAACATGATGGACTCCTTCTGGTCGTTTGCGGAGAAGAACGGCGTCCAGATCACGGAAAATCCGGACTCGGTCGACACCGCGGAGCGCGTTTACGCGGCGCAGACGGCCCAGGACGAGCAGGCGTTCGTGGCCACCCGGGTGAAGGGGTACCTGGCGCGCCTAATCTACGGGCGCGGGGTGGCGCGGCCCATCCTGAACCGGGCCGATCCGATTTTCCAGGAGGCCATGTCGCTGTGGCCGTCCTCGCAGGACCTGGCGGCCTACCACAAGACGGCCGCGCCGACGATCCAGCAGAACTAGCAGTGCCGACCGGACGCCGGAAATCCGACCCGCCCGCTGCGGTGCGCTAGCGGGCGGGCCGGGACGAACGGGCGGCCTCTGGAGAGCGGTCGTGTTCGATCGCGTTCCAGAGCAGCCCGGCGGGATGCTGGGCCGTGCGGGACGTGACGTCCTTGATCTGGGAGCGGCACGAGAAGCCGGGGGCGGCCACCTGGGTGTCCGCATCGGTTTGGCGGACGGCCGGGGCGAGCCGGAGCTCGGCCATCTGCTTTGAGACGCCCACGTGCTCGGCCTCGTAGCCGAAGGCCCCCGCCATGCCGCAGCACCCGGCGTCGACGGCAGTCACGTCGTACCCGGCCCGGGACAGGGCCTGCTCGGTCGCCGCCGTGCCGATCAAGGCCTTCTGGTGGCAGTGTCCGTGCAGCAGCACATCGCCGCTGCCCCGCCACGATGCCGTGTCGAGGGCCCCGTCCTCGGCCCGCTCGGCCAGGTACTCCGCAAAGGTATAGGCGGCGTCCGCGACGGCCTCGGCGCGTGCATCGTTGGGGAGCAGGTCCAGAAACTCGTCCCGGAGGGTGAGGATGGAACTGGGCTCCAGTCCCACCACGGGCACCCCCGCTTCGGCGTAGGCGTGCAGCGCATCGACTGTCCGGCGCGCACGGCGCTTGGCCTGTGGAACGAGCCCCTTCGACAGGAGCGTGCGCGCGCTCCCGACGGCCGCCGGGGGTAGCTCAACCCGGTGCCCGGTGGCTTGCAGGACGCGGGTGGCCGCCCGGAGCGGGGCCGGCGTGTGGTAGGCGTTGAACGCGTCCGGGAAGAGGACGACGCGCGGCCCCCTCGCCCCGTCCCCGCCGACAGGGGGCTGCTGGTTTTGGAACCACTGGCGGAACGTTTCGCGGGCGAACGGCGGAAGGGGCCGCTCCGCACTGACGCCCAGGAGCGCTTCCCCCACCTGCCGGAGGGCGGACTGGCCGCTCGCCCAGTTGACGAGCGACGCGAGAGGCGTGCCGCTAATCCACCGGGCCGCGTCGGGCTGGCGGGCGAACAGGCGAGTCCGGAGCGGCACCCCGTTGTCGTCCCAATAGTGGTGGAGCCACTCGGTCTTGATCTTGGCCATGTCGACGTTCGACGGGCACTCCGTCTTGCAGGCCTTGCACTGGACGCAGAGGTCCATCACCTCGTGCATGTCGTCGCCCGTCATGGCGTCCTCCGAGAGGTCCCCGGCCAGGGCGCTCCGGAGCGCGTTGGCCCGCCCCCGGGTGGAGTCCGGCTCCTCCCGCGTGGCCATAAAGCTGGGGCACATGGTGCCGGCCCGGAGCTTGCGGCACGCGCCGTTGCCGTTGCACTTCTCGATGGCCCCGGTGAAGCCGCCGTCCTCGGAAAAGTCGAGCTCGGTGCGGAACGGCGCGGTCTCGTACGTCGGGCCCATCCGCAGATTCTCGTCCATCGGCGGCGCGTCGACGACCTTGCCGGGATTGAGAATGCCCTCCGGGTCGAAGAGCGCCTTCGTCTCCCGGCAGAGCTCGTACAGGTCCTCGCCGAGGATGTGGGGGTTGGCCCAGCCCCGCGCAATGCCGTCGCCGTGCTCGGAGGAGACGACGCCCCCGTATTTCGTGACGAGGTCGAGCGACTCCTTCGCGATGTCCGTCATCTTCTCGACCTCCGTCTCGTCCTTGGTGTTGACGAAGGGGCGCACGTGGAGGCATCCGGCGGAGGCGTGGGCGTAATAGGCGGCCCGCGTGTCGGTGGCGTCGACGAACGTGGAGAGCTCGTCGATGTAGTCGGCCAGGTTCTCGACGGGCACCGAGGCGTCCTCGATGAAGGCCCACGGCTTGTAGTCGCCCTCTACGCCCATGAGCAGGCCCAGTCCTTCTTTGCGGATGGACCAGACGTTTTTGATGGCGTCCGGCTCGGTCACGCGCACGGTGGCGTAGCCGCGGCTCGCCTCCGCCATTGTCTGTTCGAGGGCGTCGAGGGCCGCGTCGACCTCGGCGTCCGTGTCGCCGGCGTACTCGGTAATGAGCACCGAGCCGGGCGTGCCCTCCAGAAACGTGAGGCGCTCGGCGTAGCCGGGCGTCTGCAGGGTGCGCTCGATGGCGACGCCGTCGAACAGCTCCACGGCCGACGGGTCGGTGTCGAGGACGGTCGTTACGGCCCGCAGCGCGTCGTCACGCGACTCGAAGTGAACCACGCCGAGGCCGGTGGTGGCGGGCTTCTCCACGAGGTCGCAGGTCAACTCGGTGGTGACGGCCAGGGTGCCCTCGCTGCCGCAGAGCAGCTTGGCAAGGTTGGGCGCCTCGTCCAACAGCGCCTCCAGGCGGTAGCCGTTGTTGCGACGCCAGTGGCTCGGGGTGTCCTCCCGGATCGTCTCGCGTCCGCCGTCGGCCAGCAGCGCCTTCAGGCCGCGGTAGATGGCGCCCTCCAGCCCGTCGTCTCGCATCTTGTCCTGCCAGGTAGCCGGGTCGGTGGGGCCGACGGTGGTGGCGGTGCCGTCGGCCAGCAGGACCTCGGCCTCGCGGACGTGGTGGATGAAGTTGCCGTACGCGATGGAGTGGGTGCCGGTCGAGTTGTTCGCCAGCATGCCGCCCAGGGTGGCGCGGTTGGCGCTCGCGGGGTCGGGGCCCACCATGAGGCCGTGCTCGGCGGCGGCGCGGTTGAGCTCGGCGAGCGTCACGCCGGGCTCCACGCGGGCCGTCCGGGCCTCTGGATCAATCTCGCGGATGCGGTTGAGGTGGTTCGTAAAGTCGACCACCAGGGCCTCGTTGACGCCCTGCCCGGCGAGCGAAGACCCGCCCCCGCGGGGCAGAACGGGCACGCCCTGCTCGTGTGCGACCGTCAGGGCCGTCTGCACGTCCGCTTTCGTCTCGGGGACGAGGACGGCGACGGGCGACATCGCATACATGCTCGCGTCCGTCGCGTAGAGGGCCCGCGTCATCTCGTCGGTGTGGATCGTGCCCGAGATGCGCGGCCGAAGGGCCTCCGCGAGCGGGAGCGTCTGGGCGGGGGGGGCGGAAGGGGCAGGCATGTGGAGCCGGGGCGTAATCCGAGAGGGGAAGGCGGGCGTGCATGGGGGCGGGGAGGCGACGCAGGACGGAACGGATCGTCGCCCGCCGGCCTCTTTCGCTGAATCTTCGTCGTACGTACCAATGGGCAACCGACGACAGTGCTCGGCGCTCGCCGCGGTGTTTCCAAGAGGTTACGTCCACGCGCGGCCCGTCACACGGTCCCCGGTGTTTTAGAATCGTGTCGTTCCGGAACGCGACCGGCCGGTGCAGGGCCGGCCCCCGGCCGACTAAACTTCGAGCACGCTGCCCCAGTCGGGGCGGTGCACCTCCGTCTCCGGGTGGGCCTCCTTGATGTGCTCGGCCATCCAATCCTTGGCGTCGGGATCGCCGTGGATGAGGAGCACCGTCTCGGGGGTCATCCGTTCGACCAGGGAAAGAAGCTCGCGCCGGTCGCTGTGGCCGGAAAAGCGAAAGCGCTCGACGGTGCAGTACACGGGCTGTGGGCCGTGCCCGTCCGCCAGCATCACCGGGGCCCCGTCCCCCTCGACGGCGGCGTCCTGCAGGCGGCGCGCGGGCGTCCCCTCCGCCGGGTGGCCCACCAGCAGCACGGCGTCGTCCTCGTTCTCGACCATGCGCCGGGCCAGGACGTTCGACAGGGTCGGCTCGATCATCATGCCGCTGCTGACGACCATGATGCCAGGGCCCTCCAGGATCTCGCGCTTCGCCTCCGACTCGTAGGGCACCCGCTCCTGGTCGACGGCGTAGACCTCGTCGCTGGCGTCGACGCGGGGGGTGGTGTTGCGGGTGTCGTCGTACACCCCCGCAATGGCCCGCATGGAGCCGGCCGTGTAGATGGGCACGTCGGCGGGGATGGCGCCCTCCCGCTTGAGCTGGCCGAGCAGCACCAAAATCTCCTGCGCCCGCCCCATCACGAACACGGGAATCAGCGCCGTGCCCCCCCGGGCGAGCACCTGCGAGAGCGTCTTCCGAAACCGATCGCGCTCCTCGGGGCGGCTGGTGGCCGCGGCCTCGGGCTCGGCCCCCTGGGTTGATTCCAGGATCAGCACGTCTGTGCTGTCCGGGTACTCGCCCCCCGGAATAATGGTCTGGGCCTGCATGTTCGTGTCGCTCGTGTAGAAGACCCGCCGGTCGCGGCCCCACTCCTCAAACTGGAGCTCGACGCCTGCCGAGCCGAGAATGTGCCCGGCCGAGAAAAAGCGCCCCGTGACGGACGATTGTCCCTTCGGCCCCGTCAGGTCGAACCCCTGCCCGAGGTCGTGTGTGAGGTAGAGGTGGTGCAGGGCCTCCAGCTCATCCTCGGTGAAGAGCGGCTCGTGCGTGGTCTCGCCGCGGTCCCGTCGCTTTTCTTGGAGGCGGGCCGAGGCCGGCAGCAGAATGTCGAGCAGCTTCTTCGTCGCGTCGGTCATGTGCGCCATGGCGTGGGGAAAGCGGCGCACCAGGACCGGCAGGCTGCCCATGTGGTCGTGGTGGGCGTGCGTGACGAGCGTGTGGTCGACGTAGCTGTCGGCCCGGTCCCCCACCCAGTCGAACCGAGGGAGCGAGTCGGGGCCGTCGCGTTGCGGGTCGGTGCCCGCGTCGAGGGCGATGCCGCTGCCGTTGAGGTCGAGAAAGTGGCAGCTTGCGCCGATGCCGTCGGTGTCTCCGAGAGCGAGAAATTTCATGTAGGGCGTACGGGTCGCAGGTCGTGAGCGGGAAAGGGCGGGGCCGGCCGGGACACGGAAGCGCA